>JAJPKQ010000023.1 GCA_021323635.1 bacterium
CGCGCTTAGCGCACGCTAGGAAGCTGTGGCTGCGTGGCGCTTAGCGCGTGGTCAGGGCGTCAAGGAACGGCCAAAGTGGCTGCAATCAAGCAAATGTGAAGGGCTCATCGCAGCTGCTGGCTGCAGATCTACGGGCCTCCCCCCGCGACGAGATCAGGGCTTATGGACCCGCTGCTGATGCTCAGGCGCACTGAGCGCTGCCGCGGCCGCAGGGGCTGATCGAGCCGACCGGCGCCTGCAGCGCAGCCATTGCGAGGCCCATGGGGCGGCGCTTCGCGCAGCGGAGAGGCATCCGGCCGCGCGGCGGATGCAGGTCAGAGGGCGCGTCGGAGGCAGTCCAGAGGGCGGGTGCCCCTCCGACGGCGCCTGGGGGGCGCTGTCGGAGGGGCGTGTGGCAAGAAGTGTGTGCGGCTAAGCGGGCTTGTTGCTTTCGATCGCGGTGAGGGCGCTGGCGGGCGGGCGCTTGAATTCGTAGAACGCTCCAGCGCCCTTGCCCTTCTTGCCGAATCCGACGCCTGCGTGCTCGAGCGCGGCGACGATGCCTCCGATCGAATGGATTCGGTAGCTCTCGAACCCGACGTTGTTGGGGAGCTTGCCCTGCGCGAAGCGTGCGAGCGCTCGGTGTTCTGCCTCCGTGCCGAGGATCTCGCCGGCATAGCGCGCCAGCGAGGTCTTGCCGGCCTTCGCGAATGTCGTGATCGCGATCAGGTAGGCGTTGACGAACTGTGTCTCGGCGTACTCGATGGTGGCAAACACGTCCTTGCTTGAGGCGAAGAACGAGTTGGGCGCCCAGAACTTCGTCGTCAAGGGCTTGGCGCCGAGCGATCTGAGGGTGCGGTAGTGGTCGTACTCGGCGGCGTTGGCCGCCTTCAGCACCGGCACCAGGTTGGCGGGGATCCCGATCTTGCTGGCGTTCTCGACCAGACCGGTCAGGTAGGTGACCGCGAGCGCCTCGGCGGTGACCGCCGCATCCACAAGCGCGCCGATCCCGCCGGATGGTGAGGCGAGCGCCGCGGGTATCGGGCCAAGCGCGCCGAGCACGCCGATGCCGGCGGCGCCCAAGGCTGCCTTGCCGATCAAATCGCGCCGCGTAACCGCCGGCACGGTGTCCGTGAGTACGTTCTCAAGCCGCTGAATGTCCTCGGCCTGAACCTGAGTGTGTTCGCTCATAGGTGATTTCCTCCGATTGATTTGGGGATCATGACCCTGGATACGGACTGCGGCCCTTTTTGGATCACGGTCGGCGATCAGCCGCGAGCATCCGCAATTGGATCGACGGCGCGGTGTCGCTCGCAGCAGAGGGACTCCGCAACTCAGGCGCCGACCTGCTCGGCGGTGCGTAGCGCGCGGGCGGCGCTCGCGCGCCGTCGGCGCTCGAGCAGCGCGGAGATGGCGATGCCAAGCTCGAAGAGCAGATAGAGCGGCACGGTCTCGAGCAGCATCGTCAGCGCGTCACCGGGCAGGAACGCGCCCACCGCCGCGGATGCGGCGATCGCATAGCGACGGCCTCGGCGCAGCTGCGGGGTGCCGAGCGTGCCGCTCTGGGTCACCGCTACGACGAGCACGGGCACCTCGAAGACAAGTCCCATCGTGAGCAGCAGCTTGGCCGCGAAGCTGTAGTAGGGGCTTGCCTGAACCAGCACGTCGAACTGGTTGGAGTTGAAGCTCTGAAGGAAATGGATTGCGGCGGGCAGGACGATGAAGTAGCCGAACATGACCCCGGCTACAAACAGAGCGGGGATCGCCACCAGCAGCGGTCGCATTCGCCGCCTCGCGAGCGGGTCGAGCGCCGGCGCCAGAAAGTTGTATGCCTGCAGCAGCAATATCGGAAGCGAGAGGATCAGCGCAAAGATCAGTGACACGGTCACAGTGGTGGTGAAAGGCTCACCCAGCCCGAGCGTGATCGGTCGGTCGCCCTGCGGCGGTGCCGAGAGCCGCTTGATGTCATTGTTGACGGAGGTGCCGATCTGGCTCAATGCGGCGCGATCCTGGCCGGACGTCGGCTGCGTGCTGATCACGCCGACGAGCAGTCTGAGCTGCACGGCCAAATCACGCGCCGAGCGCTGGGTGGCGTATGCCTGCCCCAAGGGCCCGTTGCCGTGACGTATCTGCTCTGTCGTCTGGTGGGCGAGAGGGGCGTTCATGACCTGCAAAAGTCGGCCGTTCTGCCAGAAGCAGAGCCCGAATGCGACCCCGATCACGACCAGCGACACGAGCAATCGCGTGCGCAGCTCGTCGAGGTGATCGACGAGCGTAAGTTGTTGGCTGTGACCGACGCTGCGCAGCGATGTGCGCACCGCTCCGATCACCCGCGGCCTGTCCGCCATCTGCCCGCCGGGGCTCTCAGCCGGTGATCCGCGCCTGATCGGACGCTGTCGTTTCGCTTACAGCCTCAGCGGCAGGCGCCTGCGGCGCGGCGTCCAGGCGGCCGACGCTCTGCTCGCCGCTCATCGCCTCCTTGAACCCCCGCAGGCCATCGCCCAGCGAGCGGCCCATCTCCGGCAGCCGCCTGGCGCCGAACACCAGCAGCAGGATGACAAGCAGCAGTAGCAAGTGAATTGGATTGTCGAGTCCCATGATGTCTCCGTTCGTAGGGGTGCAGGATGCTCACAACAGGTACGCACCCGACCCCGGTTCGGATCACGCCGGCTTCAGCTCAGCGAGGCCACGATCACAGGTCTGGTTGTGGGCACGAGCGTGCCGCCGACCGGCTCGGCCGTCACAAGCAGCTTGGAGGCGCCGTGCAGCGAGCCGGGAACGACCACATCGGCGCTGCCCGCGGTATCGACATCGAACAGCGCCCTGGTCGGCTGCGGCGGCTGGCCGCCGTGCTTGAGCCAGACCTCATAGATCCTTCCGGCCCCGGGCTGCGGCAGGTGCTTGACGATCAGCTCAGCCTGTTCGCGGGAGACTCGCACCATCGCGTCGCCGACCGACGCGGCGAACACACGCGTGGGTCCTGGCGCGCTCGAGCCGCCAAGCTGCGCGCCGCCCAGCACTGCCAGCGCGAGCAGCGCCGCGGCGCTGATCGCCGCGACCGCTCGCCGCGCGACCCAACCGCGAGGCGATGCGGAGGGCCGCGCGAACCCGCGCTCAGAGCTGATCTCGCGCATGACCCTTCGCCTTAGGCCCTTCGGTGGAGCGTACTGAGGAACGCTCATCGGCAGGGCCGCGACGACCGTCTCAAAGCTGGCAAGCTCCTCCGCACATACGGCACAGCTCTCCAGATGCCGACGAAACGCCTCCGCCTCGGCGGGCTCGAGCGCGCCCATCGCATAAGCGGCGGCGTCACCGCCGCAATTGGGGAGATCAGATCCGTGACCGTCCATCTCTTGCTCCCAGCTCATGCTAGAGCTCCCGCCTGGTCATCGAGCGTGCTTCGCAGCTTTGCCAGCCCAAGGCGCATCCTTCCCTTGACAGTGCCCTGCGGAAGCTTGAGAAGGGCCGCGATCTCAGTGTGGGTGAAGCCCCCGAAATACGCCAGCTCGATCACCTGCCGCTGATCTGCCGGCAGCATCTCGAGGGCTCGCCGCATCACGCGCGAGCGCTCGCGCCGCTCTACCTCTACGTCGGTTCGCTCACCCGCCGCGAAGCGATCGGCGAGACCCTCGTCGCTCACGCTCTGCCCCTCACGCAGCGCATTGCGCCGCAGCATGTCGATTGCACGGTTGTGCACGCTTCCCAGAACCCATGAGCGCACGCTGCCGCGAGTCCGGTCATACCGGCCCCCAGCCCGCCAAAGCGACAGGAACGCCTCTTGAACCACATCCTCAGCCACGGCCCGTCGGCCGCAGATTCTGAACGCCAATGAGAACGCAGGGCCACTATGGCGATCGAAGACGACCTCGAAGGCCCGCGCGTCCCCGGCGGCAACCAGCTCCATCAGATCCTCGTCGGCCAACGAGACGTAGCGCCCGCCGGTGCCCCTAAACATCGCGCTCAGCCCCTGACATACGGCGCCCGACGCACGGTGCCCACTCGACTGTCGCGCATAGTATCCATCTCAGACGCGTACGCACTAGCGGCAATTCTGGATCATCCGGCGCGCTCCTGGCTCGGTGCCACCGAGCCGCTGCCGAGCACGCGCAGCTGCCCCCACGGAGCGCCGGGCGGCACCGAGCGGTCGCCGTCGGGGGGCTTGGGTCGCCGGCAGCTTGTGGTGCGATCGCTCGCTGCGCGGCGAACATTCCTACGTTCCTCTTAGAGAGCGCTCAACACCCTCTTATGGAGGGCGATGATGCTGCAGGCAGCAATCGGTGCGCCGGGCGCGCACCGACTCCAGCAATGAGAAGAGCCGCCAGCAAGTGCATAAGGGCATGAGCCTCAGAGACGCCGAGCGATCGCGGATCACCTATCTGCTTGCAGTCGCGGTGGTCGCTGTAGCGATATTTGCCTACAGCTCCGTCGGGCCTGCCTCCTCGCAGACTGACGCAGTGACTCGCACCGCGACAGCTCAGTACGGCGTGGTCCAATCGACCGTCTCAGGATCGGGCACGGTCGAGCCCGCAGACGAGCTCAACCTCGGCTTCAAAACCGCCGGCACCGTGAGCCACATCTACGTCTCAGCGGGTAAGCACGTGAGCAGGGGCCAGCTGCTCGCCGAACTCGACCCCAAGGATGCGGAAGTGACGCTCGAGCAGGCCAGAGCCGCTCTGCAGTCAGCTGAAGCGACCCTTGCTCAGGAGGAAGAAAGCGAAGGCGAAGCCGCCGGCGGCGGCAGCGCGGCGCCTGCCGGAGGCAGCTCGAGCGCAGCGCGGGCTGCTGCAGGCGGCGCAGAGGCGCTGACATCGCAGACGTCGACCACACGCACGCGCCAGAGCGCGGCAACGCGCGAAGCCAACCTCGCCTCGGCGCGGGCAGCGGTAAGCAGCGACAAGCTTGCCCTTGAAAGCGATGAACAGGCGGTCCAGAGCACCAAGCTCTACGCGCCCGAGAGCGGCACCATCATCACGCTCTCCGGCGAAGTCGGCGAAACCGTCTCCGCCACCGGCACGACCAAGGATGCGACCGCTGCAAGCAGCTCCGCCACGGGCAGCACCGCCGCCGGCGCGGGCGCCGGCCGTGGCGGAGCTGGATCAGGCGCCGGCGCCTCAGGATCCTCCTCGAGCTCCTCAAGCTCCTCAAGCGCCGCCTTTGCCGTGCTTGGCAAGCTCGGCTCGATGCATCTGGTGGTCGGGCTGAGCGAGTCGGAAATCGGTCAGGTGAAGGTCGGCCAGGCGGCGACGGTGACCATTGAAGCGCTCGGCGGGGCCAAGCTTGCAGCCCACGTGATCGAAGTTGCATCACTGCCCACGAGCAGCAGCTCGAGCGGCGTCGTCACCTATGACGTCACCCTCGCGCTTGACCAGCTCGAAGCCGGGCTGAAGCCGGGCATGAGCGCCACCGCCGAAGTGATTGTTTCGCAGGAAGAAGGCGTGAGCATCCCATCCAGTGCCATCACCGGCGGCGGCGTCACGGTGATCGACGCTGGAGCGCAGGTGCGCCGCAGCGTCGTCACGGGCCTCGCCGGCAACAGCCAGACGATCATTCGCTCAGGTCTCGGTGCCGGAGAAAAGGTCCTGCTGCCGGCGATCACCAGCACCGGCACGGGCACGAGCGGCAGCAGCGGCGTCCTCTCGCGCCTGCGCAGCCGCATCGGCGGCGCGCTCGGCGGCGGCCTTTTGGGCGGTGGGCCGGCCGGTGGCTGAGATGCACCGGCCAGCCCGCAGGCACACCAGCGCCGGCGGGCCGCGCGCGCGACCGCTGATCGCGCGGCGCGTGCCGGGCCACCGGCCTCCGGCGCGCTCGCGCCATCCGGTGATCGATGTGCGCGACGTCGCCAAGACCTACAAGATCGGCCAGATCGAAGTGCCGGCGCTGCAAGGGGTGAGCCTGCGCGTGGAGAGCGGCGACTTCGTGGCGATCATGGGCAGCTCCGGCTCGGGCAAGAGCACCCTGATGAACATCCTCGGCTGCCTGGACGTGCCCAGCAGCGGGCGCTACCTGATCGATGGCACTGACATAAGCCAGCTCGACGAGGACGATCTCTCCGATCTGCGCAGCCGCAAGATCGGCTTTGTCTTCCAGAGCTTCAACCTCGTGCCGCGCACGAGCGCGATCGCCAATGTCGAGCTTCCGCTCGCATACGCCGGCCTCTCTCGCACCGAGCGCCGGCGGCGCGCGCTGCGCGCGCTGCGGGCGCTCGGGATGGCCGATCGTCTCGCGCATCAGCCATCCGAGCTCTCCGGCGGCCAGCAGCAGCGCGTCGCGGTTGCGCGCGCGATAGTGACAAATCCATCGCTGCTCCTCGCCGATGAGCCGACCGGCAACCTCGACTCGCGCTCAACCGAGGAAGTGCTGAGCATCTTCGCGCGCCTGAATCTTGAAGGGCGCACGGTTGTGCTGATCACGCATGAGCCCGGCGTCGCGACGCAGGCAAAGCGCGTCGTCCGCCTGAGCGATGGGAAGATCGAGAGCGATGAGCGCCGCTGCGGCGTACACGACCCGCCGCCCGCGCTAGGGCGCCAGCAGTCCGCGCATGGTCGCCGCTCCGCCCTCCCCGAGGCCGGGAGCGAGCGCTGATGGGCATTCAGACACTGCGCATCGCCTGGGGTGGGATCGCAGCCAACAAGCTTCGCTCGGGGCTGACGATCCTCGGCATGACGATCGGCGTGGCCTCGGTGATCGTGCTGATAGCGGTGGGCAACGGCTCCTCCCGGGCGGTGCAGTCGCGCATCAGCCGCCTTGGCACCAACCTGCTCGAGGTCAGCGCCGGGGGCGGCTTTCGCGGCCTCCTGCGCTCATCTTCGCAGAGCAGCATCTCGCTGACCAGGCAGGACGCCGAAGCGCTCCAAGACAAGAGCCTTGCGCCGGCCGTCAAGAGCGCCTCGCCCGTTGTGCAGGCAAGCGGCGTGACGCTTGTTCACGGCAGCGCCAGCGCCGAACCCTCAGCGTTCATCGGCACCGATCCCGCATACCTGCAAGCGCGCAACTACCGCGTCGCGGAAGGATCCTCCTTCACGAGTGAAGACGTGAGCAAGCACCGCAAGGTGGCTGTGATCGGACAGAGCATCTTTGAAGAACTCTTCCGGGGCGAAAGCGCCGTCGGGCAGACGATCAAGGTCAACGGATCAAACTATGAGGTCGTGGGTGTGCTCGCGGCCAAGGGCGCGAGCGGCATCACAAATGAAGACAGCGTGGTGATCGCGCCGATCACCACGGTTCAGGACAACCTCACCGGCATCGGGCCGATCGACGCGATCACGGTCGAGGCGAAGTCGCAGGCTCAGCTTGCGAGCGCCGAAGCCGAGGTCACCCAGATCATCGAGGAACGCCATAAGATCACCGACAGCGCAGAACCGGGCTTCGAGGTGCTGAACCAGGGATCGCTGATCGAAACCTCCAGCGAAACGAGCAGAGTCTTCACGACATTGCTCGGGGCGGTGGCAGCAATCTCGCTGCTGGTCGGCGGCATCGGCGTCATGAACATCATGCTGGTCTCGGTGACCGAGCGCACGCGCGAGATCGGCATCCGCAAGGCGATCGGCGCGAGGCGGTCGGACATCTTGACGCAGTTCCTCAGCGAGGCGATGATGATCTCGTTCTGCGGCGGCCTGTTGGGCGTGCTGATCGGAGTTATCGGCAGCCAGTTCAAGATCGCCGGCGTGCAGCCGCAGATCGCGACCTACTCGCTGCCGCTCGCCTTCGGCGCCGCGGCGCTCTCCGGGCTCTTCTTCGGAACCTACCCGGCCGCGCGCGCGGCGATGCTGGGGCCGATCGAAGCGCTGCGCTATGAGTGAAACAACTCCACAGAAGGAGCCGATGATGGCAGCAGAAGCAGACAACGATCTCGACACCTTGACCTTCGAGCCACTTGACGGCTCAGAAGCGGAGACTCGAGGGCAGGAGCTGCCGCCACGGCCGCGCCGACGTCTGCTCACGCCGTTGACTGTCGCGCTGCTTGTGGCGCTGGCGGCGGGCTGCGGGTTCATCGGCGGCGTGCAGGTGCAGAAGGGTGAATCCTCGGGCGCCACCTCCGCAGGCCTGCCGGCGGGCATCGCGTCGCGGCTGGGAGCGCTGCGCAGTGCGCGCTCAGCGGGCGGCGCGCCAGCGGCAGGATTCCTGGGCGGCGCGGGCGCCTTCCTGGGAGGCGCGGGTGGCGGCCTCACCACGGGAGAAGTCGCTGACATCAGCGGCTCCACCCTCTATGTGACGACAAGCGAAGGCAACACCGTGAAGGTGAGCACCGCGGGCGCGAAGGTGACCAAGACCGTCGCAACGCACCTCAGCAGCATTCATCCGGGCGACGCGGTCCTCGTGCGGGGCGCGAAGGCAAAGAACGGGGCGATCGAAGCCAGCTCGATCTCGATCAGCCCAGCCGCCGCCGGCACCTCCTCGGGCGCAGGGTCGAGCGGCGGCACGCCCGCGCTGTTTGGCGCGGGTGGATAGACGCGCACGGGCGGATCGTAGCTCGAACACTGAGAAAACACCACAGATCAAGGAGCACACCCACATGAGCAATCGCAAGCGCCGTGCAGGCGACAACCCCGGCAGAGCGCGGGCGGCTCTGCGTCCCCCCGCGCTCCTCGCGTCGGTCTCGCTGCTTGCGCTCGCAAGCCTCGCGCTCGCCGCGTGCGGCGGATCCTCGAGCGCGGCAAACGCTGCGAGCAAGAGCAGCGCGGCTTCCTCAACCGGCGCGGGCGCCAACGGCGCGGGGCGCTTCGCGGCGCTGCGCGCCTGCCTCGAAAAGCAGGGCGTCAAGCTGCCCGCACCGGCGGCAGGCGCTCACCCCGGCGGTCGGTTTGCGCCAGGGGGCGTACCCGGCCGCCCGCCCGGTGGCTTTCACCTCGCCTCCGGCGCTGCGCGCAGCAAGCTCCAAGAAGCGCTTAGTAAGTGCGGCGCGGGCTCCTTCCGCGGCGCACGCTTTCGCAGCCCCGCAGTGAAAGCAGCGCTTGAAAAGTATGCCGCGTGCATGCGCGAAAACGGTGTCAACCTGGCCGCGCCCAACGCATCCGGCAGCGGGCCCGTGTTCAACACCAAGAACATCAACACGAGCAGCGCCGCTTTCAAGTCGGCCGAGAGCCGGTGCCGCAGCGACCTGCCGGGGCTCTTTGCCCATGGCGCGCCTCCCTCGGGCGGCGCCACGGGTGGCTCCTCAGGCGCTGGAGCGCCGGCGACCGGTTGAGTCACTCTTCCTCGGCAGCGCCACAATCAGACTGTGGAGAGCCCCCGCAATGCCAGCATCCTTGTGGTCGACGATGACCGCGCGGTGCGCAACGCTCTGCGGCGCGTCCTGCGCCTCGCCGGCTACGAGGTGCAGACTGCGGAGGGCGGCCTCGAGGCGCTGGATGTGATCGCGCGCTCAGTGCCCGATGCTGTTGTGCTGGACATCGGCCTGCCCGACATCGACGGGCTCGAGGTCTGTCGGCGCCTGCGGCGGTTGCAGAATCGCGTGCCAATCCTCATCCTCACGGCGCGCGATGAGGTGGCGGATCGCATCGACGGCCTTGACGTCGGCGCAGATGACTACATGGTCAAGCCCTTTGATGTCGGGGAGCTCGGGGCGCGTCTGCGGGCCCTGCTGCGACGGGCAAGCCCGCAGAGCGCAGGCCCCGGCGCACGGCCGCTGTCATTTGCGGAGGTTGTCCTCGACAGCGAGCGCCACGGCGCGATCGTGCGCGCAGCCGACGACCTGCCCGCTGCGGCGGCGGGGCGGGAGGCCGGAGAGGCTACGCCCGGTCGCGAGGAGCGATTCGTCGAGCTGACCCGCACCGAGTACCAGCTGCTCGAGCTCTTCCTCTCACGCCCACGGCAGGTGCTCTCGCGCGCGGCGATCTACAACCATGTGTGGGGCTATGACTTCGGGCCGACCTCCAACGCGCTGCGCGTTTACGTCGGCTACCTGCGTCGGAAGCTCGAGGCAGCCGGCGCGCGCGGTCTCATCCACACGGTCCGCGGGGTGGGCTACGTGCTGCGGGAGCCATGAGCCTGCGCGGACGGATCGCAGCTGCGGCGAGCCTCTCGGTGGCGCTTGCGGTGATCGCCGCGGCGGCGGGGGTCTATTTCGCGGTGCGCTCGGACCTGCGCGGTGGCATCGACAAGTTCCTCACCCAGCGCTCGCACAAGATCGTCACGCTCGCAGCGGCGGCGCCGGAGCGCGCGCTCTCGACGCTCGATCAGCTGCGTGCGCTCGCTCGCGGCGCGCGGGCGCCGGGCGGGTTCCCGCCGCACCTGCCCTCTCCGCGGTTCGGCGCGCCACCTGGCTTTATCGAGCTGATCGCGCCGAGCGGCGCGGCGGTCGTTCCGGGCGGGCAGGGAGCGTCGCCGGCGCTGGCGCCCGATGCGAGCGACAGGCGGATTGCACGCAGCGGACGCGGCAGCTCCTTCAGCGATCGGCTCATCAAGGGAACTGAACTGCGCGTGCTGACGGTGGGGATCGGGAGCAGGGGCGCAGTCCTGATCGCCCGTCCGCTGACGGAAGTCAACGACGACCTGAGCAGCCTGCTGCCGCTGCTTGCCCTGGTTGCGATCGGCGGGATCGTTCTCGCGGCGCTGCTTGGTGTGCTCGTCGCGCGCACGGCGCTCGTCCCGATCGCGCGCTTCACCGCGCGCACGGAGGAGCTCAGCGACAGCCTCGATCTGGCGCAGCGCCTGGAAATCAAGGGGCGCGATGAGCTGGCGCGGCTGGCGCACAGCTTCAACACCACGCTGGATGCGCTCGAGCGCTCAATCGAGGCGCAGCGTCATCTGATCGCGGACGCAAGCCACGAGCTGCGCACGCCGATCGCGAGCCTGCACGCCAACATTCAGGTTCTCAGGGAGGCCGACCGTCTCTCGCCAAGCGAGCAGGAGGGCCTGCGCAACGACATTGAAGAGGAGCTCGCAGAGCTGACCTCGCTCGTCAGCGACATCGTCGAGCTGGCGCGGGGCAGCAAGCGCATCGACACGCTCGACGAGCTGCGTCTGGACCAAATCGTAGAGAGCGTGCTCGAGCGCGCTCGCCGGCGCAGCGACGTGCGCTTTGTCGTGAGCCTGGAGCCGACGTTGATCCGTGCGCAGGGGCAGCGGATCGACCGGGCGATCTCAAACCTGATCGACAACGCGTGCAAGTGGAGCCCACCACAGGGGCCGGTCGAGGTTGCGCTGATCGGCGGCGTCCTCAGCGTGCGCGATCACGGCCCGGGCTTTGCCGAGCACGACCTGCCCTTCGTCTTCGACCGCTTCTACCGTGCCGACCGCGCCCGCAATCTGCCCGGGTCAGGGCTGGGCTTGGCGATCGTGCGCCAGGTGGCGGAGTCCCACGACGGCTACGCGCACGCCGCAAACGCGCCGGGCGGCGGCGCCGTGCTCTATGTGAGCTTTGGCGCGCCGATCGAGATTGGCGCACCCGCCGCGCGCTCTCCATCCCCCGCATAGACGACACCGGCGCGGGCTTCGGATCGCAGCTGGATGCGACCGCGCTCGGCCCAGGCCGACGAGGGCGCGCCGAAGGGGCGGCCGGGCAGCAGCCTCCGCCCTCAGGCCTCGGACGCCCGTGCGTCGCAGCCCCGTGCGGATCTCCGCCACCCCGCGCGTCGCTGCGAGCCGCCCGCGCGCGCCTGCGCGAAGGTGACCATGCGCTTGCGATCCTCGTCCCAGAGCTTGAGCCGCACAGCCCGGATGCCGTCCCAGAGCGAGAGCGTCGGCACCGTATCGAAGATCGCGTTCTCGTAATGCGCGCGGCGCAGGTTGTAGTTGGGAATGCGCGGGTTGAGGTGGTGGACGTGGTGGTAGCCGATGTTGCCGCTGAAGAACTCAAGCAGCTTGGGCAGCTTCAGGAAGGAGCTGCCCTTCAGCGCTGCGTTTGCGTACTCCCAGTCGGCGCCGCGCTCCCAGTAGGCGTCCTCGAACTGATGCTGGACGTAAAAGAGCCAGATGCCCACGGAGCCCGCCAGCAGCGCTGGCGGTGCCCACACAAGCAGGTATTGGAGCGGGCCGATCAGCCAGCAGCAGGCGGCGACGATCACCGCGAGGGCGACATCGGTGAGGATCACGCTGCGGCGCATGCGCGGGCGTGCGTTGCGGGCGACGATGCGCGGCCCGATCACCATCGCGATGATCGGGCCCAAGCCGAACATAAGCAGCGGGTGTCGCTGGAGGCGATAGGCGAGGCGCCCGCGGGGAGGAAGGGCGCGGTACTCGCTGACCGTCAGCGTACGGATGTCACCCACGCCGCGCCTACCGAGATCGCCGGAGGTCGCATGATGCACCGCGTGGTCGTGCCGCCAGCGCACGAAAGGTGACCACAGCAGCAGCCCCAGCGCGACGCCAAGCCATGCGTTCGCACGCCGGGAGGCGAGCAGCGAGCCGTGAGAGCAGTCGTGGAAGAGGATGAATGTGCGCACGAGGAAACCGGCGGTGGGCACCGCGAGCACGAGGACGAGGAGCACCGAGACCCGCAGAGCGAAGTACATCGCGACCGAGAGAGCGAGATACGGCAGCACGGAGGTCGCGATGTCACGCAGCGCAAGGCCCAGCGAAGGCCGGGCGTAGGGAGCAAGCTGCTGGCGCCAGTCCTGCCCAGAATTGGCCGAGATCAAGGAGTCACCTTGCTGCGGCGCACCCGCAGGTGCTTGCGCCGCGACGCCGGCCTACCCGCTTGTGATGGTCGCGGGCTTTGATCAGCCTGTAAATCATCTTCTTCCAGAGCCATCTGAGGGCACCTACTGCCATATCGGCCTTTGCGTCCGCACCCTGAAGCGCTGCGCCGCGAGGATTGCAGTAAGCAATGACCACCAGCAACGATGCCTGCCATGGTCCGGTCGATCCACAACCGCTCAGCGCACCCTATCAGCCGTTGCGGCGCCCCGTGCGCTCATGGTCGCCCAGGCGGAGCACGGAGCCGGCCGGAGCGCTCCGGGCACTTCAAGCGCTCGCGCTGCGCCTGGCTTCATGCGCCTGCTCGGCGCCGGCGCGAGCCGCCTCCAGGGCGGGCGGTCCGAGACCTCGCGGCAGGCGCGGGGTGGCGGCGGTGATGCTCGGCAGCGGAGCCGGAGAGCTCGTGCGCGATGCCAAGCTCCTCGGCCAGTCGGCGCACCTCACGGCGCTCGCCTGAGCTCACAAGCGTGATCCCGATGCCGCTGCGCCCGGCGCGCGCGGTGCGCCCGACGCGGTGCACATAGGAGTCGCGATCGCCCGGCGGGTCGAAGTTGATGACGTGCGAGATGCCCGCCACATCGATGCCGCGGGCGGCGACGTCGGTTGCGACCATCGTGTCGATCGCGCCGGACTCAAAGCGCGCCAGCGCCTGCTCGCGCTGGCGCTGGGACTTGTCTCCGTGCATTGCGACAGCCTCGACGCCGTGGCTGCCCAGACGTCGCACCAAGCGGTCTGCGCCGCGCTTGGTGCGCACGAACACGAGCGCCAGCGCGCGCTCCCCGGCAAGCTCCTCGACGAGCGCATGCACGCGGCGCTCGGATGCCACCGTGATGAACCGGTGCTCGATCGCCGGGGCGGAGCGAGGGGCGTCGGAGCCCTGCTCGCGCAGCACCGCATCCCTTGTGTAGCGCTTGGCGAAGTGGCCCGCCTCGCCGTCGAGCGTCGCTGAAAACAGCAGCGTCTGGCGTCCCTTGGGACACGCGTCGATGATCCGCTCGACCGCCGGCCGGAAGCCCATGTCGAGCATCCGATCGGCCTCGTCGAGCGCGAGGATGCGGATCGCATCAAGCGTGAAGGCGCCCCGTGCAAGCAGGTCCTCCAGGCGACCCGGCGTCGCAACGAGGATGTGCGAGCGAGCGGCGGTGCTCGCCTGCCTGGTCAGGCCGACGCCGCCGTAGACGGCGCAGACCCGAAGGCCGCGCGCCTGTGCGAGCGGCCTGACCTCATCGACTATCTGGCTTGTCAGCTCGCGCGTGGGCGCGAGCACGAGCGCGGCAGGGCGCGCAGCTGCGGCAGCGATCCGCTCGACGATTGGGATGCCGAACGCAAGCGTCTTGCCGGAGCCGGTCGGCGACTTCACGAGCACATCCCGACCGGCGAGGACGTCGCCGATGACAAGACGCTGAACAGGGAAGGGCTGCGTGATCTGCCGGCGAGCAAGGGCCTGCACGAGAGCGCGCGAGACTCCAAGCTCGGCAAAGGTATGTGTGGACATGAGCTTCTCCTTGGCGGCACGGTGGGCCGCGTACGGTTCGGGAGGCCGTGGCTAACCCGAACCGCATCGCTGCGGGACCCAAGTAAGCTGCCTCGCGGCCGACGGCGCCGACCGCGCAGCTCAAGTTAGCAGGTCACGCGGGCAGCGGACGCTCAGCGCGCCTCAGCCTGTCGGCTGCGCTTAGTCCAGGAGGGCAAGCTCATCGGCGCTTAGCTCAAGCTGCGCTGCTGCGACGTTCTGCTCGAGATGCGCAAGCGAGGATGTGCCCGGGATCGGCAGCATCACCGGGCTGTGAGCGAGCAGCCAGGCCAGCGCGACCTGGGCGGCGGTAGCCTCGTGCGCGGCGGCGATCTCAGCGACGGGCCCGCCGGGCTCCGCCAGCCTGCCTGCGGCGAGCGGGAACCAGGGGATGAAGCCGATTCCCTCTTGCTCGCAGTAGCGCAGCACGTCCTCAGATTGGCGATCGACCAGGTTGTAGCGGTTCTGCACGGTTGCAACAGGGAAGTGCTCCTGGGCTGCCTTGATGTCCTCCACAGACACCTCCGAGAGCCCCAGATGACGCACCTTGCCCTCCTCCTGCAGCTCTTTCATCAGCCCGAGCTGCTCCTCGCGCGGCACCTTCGCGTCGATGCGATGCAGCTGCCAGAGGTCGATCGTCTCGACGCCGAGCCTGCGCATGCTCATCAGGCAGCATTGGCGAAGATACTCTGGGCGCCCGACCTCCGCCCAGCGGTTGGGCCCCTGGCGCGTGAAGCCCCCCTTGGTGGCGATATGAACGCCTTCGAAGGGATGGAGAGCCTCATGGATCAGGTTCTCGGAGTCCTCGGGGCCGTAGGAGTCCGCGGTGTCGATGAAGTTGACCCCCAGCTCAGGCAGGCGCTTGAGCAGCGCGATCGCGCCGTCGTGATCGCGCGGCGGGCCCCAGACTCCCGCGCCGGTGATGCGCATGGCGCCGTAGCCCAGGCGTGTGACCTCGAGGTCGCCGCCGATCTTGAAGCTGCCGGAGGGAGTAGCGCTTGCGCTGATCGAACAAGTATGCCAGCGCTCAGCCTTGCTCCCTCGCGCGGGCTGCGGCTCCTAGCCTGCGAGCAGCGGCGAGGGTGGAATGCGCGTCGCTCCGTGGACGCTTGCGATGCGCATCGTGATCTGGTCCAAATAGCACCAGCACCAATCCTCGCCCGGCTCCAGCGAGCGTATGATCGGATGCCCGGCCGTCTCTGCGTGCTCGCTCGCGTGACGGTTGGGCGAGCCATCGCAGCAGCCGACGTAGCCGCACTCCAGGCAGATCCGCAGGTGGAGCCACTTGCCGCCGGAGGCAAGGCAGCCCTCGCAGCCCTCGACCGCGCCGGGAAGCTCGCTTATGAGCACGTGATCCAGGTGGGTGCAGCTGTTGGTCATCCGGCGCTCCCCCCTGGCTCGCTGCGCTCGGTGACCATCACGCCGCGGCTCTCGCTGCGCGCGGGCGAGCGCCGCGTGGCTCGCAGCCGGTGCCATGCTGGTCCTGGATGGATTGCAGCTTCGCGCACGAGCAGGGCAGGAGTCTATCGAGCCCCGCGGGTAGGTGGCTGCTTGCGGCCGCGGTCCTCGGCTCGGGGATGGTGTTTCTCGACGGGACCGTCGTGAATGTCGCCCTGCCTCGCATCGGCACCGCTCTCAGGGCCTCGACGAGCGCTCTGCAGTGGGTTCTCGACGGCTATCTGCTGACGCTCACATCCCTGATCACGCTCGGCGGAGCGCTCGGCGATCGCTACGGACGCCGCCGAGTCTTCGCAATCGGCGCCACGCTCTTTGCGGTCTCATCGCTGCTCTGTGCCATGAGCGCTACCGCGGCGGAGCTCCTCGCTGCGCGGATGCTGCAAGGGGCCGGCGGCGCCCTGCTCGCGCCTGGCAGCCTCGCGATGATCGAGTCGAGCTTTCGCCCCGCCGACCGGGCCCGGGCGATTGGCGCATGGTCCGGGCTCGGCGGCGTGGTCGCCGCGCTCGGGCCGCTTCTGGGCGGATACCTGGTGGAGGCCGTCTCGTGGCGGGCGATCTTCCTGATCAACATTCCCTTGGCGGCCATCGTCATCGTCGTGGCCAGGCGCCACGTAGCGGAGAGGCGCGACATGGCTGCTCGCGGGCCGCTCGACCTCGTCGGCGCGATGCTTGCCGTGGTCGCGCTCGCCGGGATCGCTTACGCGCTGATCGAGGGGCTGGTCGCAGGCGCTTCGGCTGCGATTTTGGGCTCGGGCATCGGCGGCATGCTCGTGCTGTGTGTATTTCTGCTCTGGGAGCGCGGCGCAGCCAATCCGATGGTGCCGCTCTCGCTCTTTGACTCCAAGCAGTTCAGCTCGGCCAATGCGGTCACGTTCGTCGTCTACGCGGCGCTCGGCGGAGTCTTCTTCCTGCTGGTCGCCTTTCTTCAGGTGGCGCTCAGGTACACGCCGATGGCGGCCGGAGCTGCCGCCCTGCCAGCGACGGCGCTGATGCTGGCGCTCTCGGCACGCGCAGGTGCGCTGGCACAGCGGATCGGACCTCGTGCGCCGCTAGCGCTTGGCTGCTTTCTGATCGCCTCCGGCCTGCTGCTGATGACGCAAATCGATCCGGGCGCTCGCTACCTCTCGAGCGTGCTGCCCGCGGTGCTCGTCTTCGGGCTGGGTCTGACGATCGTGGTGGCTCCGGTCACGGCGACGGTCCTCGCATCGGCCGATGACCGGCTTGCCGGTACCGCTTCAGCAATAAACAATGCCGTCTCGCGTCTGGGCGGGCTCATCGCCGTGGCCGTGCTGCCGCTGATAGGGGGCCTGAGCGGCCGGAGGTTCTACCTGCCGCTCGCGATGGCGCACGGCTTCCACATCGCGATGGCGGCGTGCTCGCTGCTGGCGCTGGCCGGCGGCGTCCTCTCGTGGCTGACGATCAGCCCGCACGCCCTTGATGCCGCCTTTACCGGCGCGGGCTCGGGCATGCAGATCCTGCGCGAGCGCTCCTGCTCGGTCACGGGCACGCCGCTGTACCTCTCGTCTATGGCTGCCGATCGGGCGCGCCCGCCGCGACAGACGGCTGCAAATACGCCCAGGGGCTAAAGGTTGGGAGCCTGCCGCCGATACTGGCCGCGAGAGAGGGAGATCGTCAAAGGCATACCCGTCGCGAGGCGGGGACGCAAAGTCAGGGATCTCTATGAGACCGCCCGGCTGCCGACCTCAAAGTCACAGTCGCTGCGAAGGGTCGCGGCGCGATCAGGGAGGTCCA
Organism: bacterium; assembly: GCA_021323635.1. Classification (GTDB taxonomy): domain Bacteria; phylum Actinomycetota; class Thermoleophilia; order Solirubrobacterales; family Solirubrobacteraceae; genus Palsa-744. The sequence continues at coordinate 17,339 of JAJPKQ010000023.1, forward strand.
CAGATGGTACAGGTCATCGCCCTTGCGTCCATTGCCACAGTCGTGCTGACTGCCGCGGCATTTGCGCTTGCCGCCCCGCCGGCGCCCCCGGCGGCTGCTGCGCGCCAGAGCCGATTGGCGCCTGAGGGCGCGGCTGCCGAAGTCCCGGCGGGGCAGGCGCCCTCGCTGCTGCCGGCGACGATCTCACAGCTGCCGGCAGCGGGCGACCAGGCGCCCGCAGCATACGGCCAGACGGCCGCGCCGCCATCCGGCCTTCCGGCGGCGGTGAACCTGATCGTCACCGTCCCGGTGATCGTCGGCGGCCTGCCCCAGCGCGAGCCGGAGGTCGTGAGCGGATCCGTGGCCATCTCGGGGCAGAGCTGGGAGGAGGTCGTGCAGCGACCCGATGCCGATGCGCTCGAGGAGCTGCCGGCGCAGCTTGCGCCACATCGCTATCAGCTGCCCGTCCGAGCCACCGCGCTCTCCGCGCCCCAGCTCCTGGCCGCTCCCGGCGGCTCTCAGGCGGCGGTGGACGTGGTTGCCTGACCCGCAGCTGCTTGCAGCGACCCCGGCGGGCGCCTGCCAGCGCTCAGCACAGCCTGCCGCTACGCTCTTCAAGTGCTACAGCGGGACGCAAGCGGGCAGAGGCGCTGAGCAGTGGGCGGACGCTCGGAGCAACCCGGCCTGCGCAGAGCGCAACGGACGGCCGAGGAGGGGTGGCCTGCGGTCAACTACGCCGACTGGTCTGAGACATGCGACACGCTGCACGCGCACACACAGGTCCTGGGCAAGCTTGCCGCGGCGCTCGCGCCACCTCAGCCGCAGCTCCAGCACGCTGCGCTGCGCCTGACCGCAAGGGGCTTCGAGACGCCGCCGCTGCCCGCACCAGATCGCTCGGGTGCGCTGGTGATCGGCCTTGACCTGCGCGCTCACGAGGCATTCGTCGAGCACAGCGCGGGCCGCAGCCTGCGGGTTCCCCTGACACCAGATGCGGCCGTCGGGGAGGTTGCGAGGGAGCTGATCGCAGGCACGAGGTCGCTGGGTGGCCGGGTGGAGATCGACACGACTCCCCAGGAGGTCTGGTGGAGCGTGCCACTAGACGCCGATCGCGAGCACGGCAGCTACGACACCGAGGCGGTGGCTTCCTACCACGCTGCTGCGACCAGAGCAGCGCTGGTGCTGGCTGCCTTTCGCGCTCCGTATCGGGGACGCTCGACTCCCGTCAACGCCTGGTGGGGATCGTTTGACCTGGCGGTCAATCTGTTCTCGGGGTCACCCGCAACGCCGCCTTCGGAGGGCTTCATCATGCGCAACGCGATGGATTCCCAGGAGGTCGCCGTCGGCTGGTGGCCGGGAGATCCCCGCTACGGGAAGGCCGCGTTCTACGCATACGCGCACCCGGCCCCGGAGAGCTTCGCGCACGCCGAGATCTCGCCCGAGCCCGCTCGCTGGGAGGAGGCGCTTGGGGAGCACGTGCTCGACTGGGACGACGTCCGCTCAGGCGCCCATCCGCACGAGCGTGCTCTGCAGTTCGCGCGCTCGGCGTTTCGCGAGGCGTGCACGGTGTGCGAGTGGGACCCGGCGCTGCTGGCAAGCATGGAAGGCGCGCCGCCGCCAATCAGGTGACGCTGTCCGCCGAGCCGCGCCTGCCAGCCGATCGAGGAGGGGTGGAGCATCGGAGACCGCGATCAGCGCGCTCGAGTCGCAGGTACTCTTTGAGCATGGGCCGAGCTGAATGCGCGCCAAGCCGCAGATGGTCGCAAGAGCGGCTGGCGCTCATCCGCAGGCGGCCTGTGCGGCTGCTGGCCCTGCCGGCCGCCGCGCTGGCGCTGGGGGCGGCACCGGCGGGCGGGCAGGCGGCGCCTGCCGCGACAAGCACGACGCCGGCGCCCGGACCTGCGCCTGCGACCGAGATCACCCTGCAGCCTCGCCGCCACCTCGCAAACGGCGCCGCCCCTCTGCTCGTGCGCCTCTCGGCCCCACTCGCCCCAGGGTCGCCGAGCCCGACGCTCGTGCCGCGTGTCGCAGGCAGCTGGCGCGCGGAGGGCGCCGCCGAGGTGTTCACACCAGCCTCCGCATTGCTGCCGTGCTCGCGCTACACGCTTGTCATCTCCGGGCGAACGCAGTCTGTCGGCCACGCTCCGCTCGGACGCCGGCGCAAGCTCCACCTCGCTGTCTCGTGTCCGTCGATCACAGCGCTGCAGGAGGCGCTGGCGCACCTTGGCTACCTCGATGCAAGGCTGCGAGCGGGCCGCCATGTGCGTCTGCCTCGGGCGCACGAGAGCCGCCGTGAAGCAGCGCTCAGCATCTTCAGCCCGCCGCCGGCGGCGCTTGTGACCTACCCCGCCAATGCCCCGCCGGTGCGGCGCGGCCAGCTGAACACGATCACACGGGCGGCGCTTGAGGTCTACCAGTCCGATCGCGGCCTGAGCGTCACCGGCTCACCGGACAGGCAGACTTGGCTCATGCTGCTTGACGACCTGAGCACCGACCGGCGCGATCCGCGGCCCTACACCTGGGTCCAGGTCTCAGAGTCCCAGCCGGAGCGACTGTGGCTGCATCGCGGCGCTCGCGTGGCCTTGACGACGCTGGTCAACACCGGCGTGGCGGGCGCCGAAACCCCGCACGGCATCTTCCCGATCTACCTGCGCTTCGTCTCGACATCGATGGCCGGCGAAGACCCCAACGGGACCAGGTACGACGTGCCTGACGTGCCCTGGGTGAACTACTTCTACGGCGGCGACGCCGTGCATGGCTACCCCCGCGAAGCCTACGGCTTCCCGCAGTCCAACGGCTGCGTCGAGCTGCCGATCGAAGCTGCGCGCACGATCTTCCCGATGCTGCAGATCGGCGACCTCGTGTGGGTGCAGTAGCGAGCTTCGCAAGCCACCGCAGCGCCCTCGCGCGCGGCGATCGCGCTGCATCGGCCTCACGCCGCCTGGCGCTCGAGCTCCATCCGCGGCGGGCTCAGGGCTTCAGGGGCCTCTCCGCCCGCCAGCTGAAGATCGGGCGCAGCGCGACGCGGTCGCAGCAGCGCTATCGCAAGCACGACGCCTGCCCCGATGGCGCCGGCACCGGCGAGAAACGCCAGGTGGTAGCCGCCGATCAGGGCGCTCGTGACCCCGTCGTGTGCGCTCAGCAGGCTCTTCGTGCGGCTTGTGGCAAGACTGTCGAGCAACGCGAGGCCGAGAGCGCCGCTGACCTGCATTGAGACGTTCGTGATGCCGGAGCCAAGCCCGGCGTCGGCCGGCGGAACCTCAGCCATCGCGATCGTGAGCAGCGGCAGAAATGCGCTGCCGATCCCGGCGCCGAGCGCCAGGCAGACAAGAAAGACGGTCGGGAAGTACGCCGTCTGCGGCCCCACCGTGGCAAACAGCATCAGACCGAGAGCGGCGGCGAGCATCCCGCCGAGCAGCACGCGCAAGGGGCCAAGGCGGCCGACCATGCCGGCGACGATCCCCTGCGAGAGGATTGCGACTGTGATCGTCCAGGGCAGGAAGGCGGCGCCGGTCTGGATTGCGCTGTAGTGACGGACGTGCTCCAGGTAGAGCGTGCCGATGAAGAAGGTCGAGTACATCGCGGTGACCAGAAACGCCCGCACGAGATTGGCCTGCAGGACACCGCGCACGGCGAATATGCGCAGCGGCATGATCGGGTTTGCAATCCTCCGCTCCAGCGCTATGAAGCAACCCATCAGCACCAGTGCGAGCGCGCCTGGGTCGAGCACCTCGCCGGAGGCCCATCCGTGCGTTGAGGCCCGCACGATTGCGTAGATGGCGCTCATCATGGAGGCGGTGACAAGGAGCGAGCCGAGCCAGTCGATGCCCGCCTTCGAGCGGGCGCCGGCGTCGTCTGGGATCAGCGCAGCCCCGAGCAGGAGCGTCGCCAGCCCGATCGGGAGGTTGACGAAGAAGATCCAGTGCCAGCTGAGCGCCTGGGTGAGCAGGCCGCCCGCGAGCAGGCCAAGCGAGCCGCCGGCGACGGAGACGAGCATGTAGGTGCCCATCGCGCGGGCGCGCTCCGCAGCCTCGGCGAACTCGGTGACGATTATCGCCAGGGTCACCGATGCCTGGACGGCGGCACCGACCCCCTGCAGGAAGCGCGCCGCCACCAGCCATCCCTGGCTTGGCGCGAGCCCGCAGAGTGCGGAGGCGCTCGCAAACAGGACGACGCCGACCAGGAAGATGCGCTTGCGCCCGAACAGGTCGCCCAGACGGCCGGCGAGCAGGAGCAGGCTTCCGAAGGTGATCAGAAAGGAGTTGACCACCCAGGTGAGGCTGCCCTGGGTGAAGTGCAGGTCGCGCTGGATCGACGGCAGCGCGACATTGACGATCGTTGTGTCCAGAACGATCATCAGCTGAGCCATGCAGACGACCAGCAGCGTTGCCCAGCGGCGGCGCTCTGCGGTGGCAAGGGGTGCGTCGGATGCGGTGCTCATATCAGCTCCTAACGTGTCGAGGTGGCTTCGCCCGGCTAAAATGGAGGCGTCCTCCGAAGTTATGTGGAGGGTGCCTCCGGAAGTATACGGAGGAAACCTCCGGTTTTCAAGGGGCAGTTTCATGAGCACCGTCGAGGCACCGCAGACGACCCTTCTCACGCGGCCCAAGCGCGCCGATGCGCGCCGCAACTACGAGAAGGTGCTGGCGGCGGCCCGGGAGGCGTTCGCCGAAGGTGGCCAGGCGACATCGCTCGAGGCGATCGCGCGCCGCGCGGGGGTCGGCATCGGCACGCTCTACCGCCATTTTCCAACGCGCCAAGCGCTCGTCGAGGCGCTTTACCTCGACGAGATTGAGGGGGTCTGCCGCGCTGCCGCAGCGCTCGAAGCGGCAGACCCGTGGGAGGCGCTCAGCCGCTGGCTGGATCGTGTGATCGACTACATCGCGACCAAGCAGGCGCTGGCCCATGAGCTCTTGAATGCTCTTCGACCGGATGCGTCGATGTTCAGGAGCTCTCGCGCATCACTAATCGCGGCGGGGCAGCCACTGCTGCGGCGCGCACAGGATGCGGGGCTGGTGCGCGGCGACGTAGATATCGAGCAGGTAGTGCAGATGCTGGTAGCGATCGCCAAGACGCCCGCCGGCGATCAGGATCAGATCAAGCATCTGGCGCACGTCGCGCTCGACGGCCTCCGCTATCGCCCCGATTGAGGGCGCTCTGCAGGCGCGAGCAGCGCCTCAGGCGGTGCCGCTCGTCCACGCGGGTGGTCTGCCGGCGCGCACGGCCGCGACCTCAGCGGCGATCTCCTGCCTGCTGGCGCCCTTCGCGCGTCAGCAGCGAGCACCGGCATGCCGGGGGCGAGGCGTATTGTGCTCAGCGCGGTCTCAAGCGAGCAGGCGACGCAAATCGCCGATCGGCACGATCGATGCCCGCACGCTTGCGTCCTCAGCGCCGGGTCAGGCGCGCTCGCCGACTGCCACGACGATTGGAAAGGCGAAGTGAATCGCGCCATCGCGACGGCGCTCTTCCAGGCCGAGCGTCTCGCCCGTGGCGATCGCTCGCTCGAAGTGCGCGCGCACAACGCCCGGATCGGGCGGGGCCGAGCGAGCGAGCACCGACTCCAGCTCGACCGCCAGGCGGTAGGAGCCTGCAATGCGAGCGCGGAGATCCGCCGATCGCATTGAGCTGAGAATCTCATCGTCAGTCAAGGCGCGCACGTGAGATGGATCGCGCGCGCGCTCAGCTTCGTTGAAGCGCCGCGCGATCAGCGGGTCGCTGCTGGCGACGATGTCGGCGACAACGACGCGACCTCCCGGAGCGCATACGCGCGCCATCTGCGCGAGGGCTCCTGCCGGGTCGGGCAGATGGTGCAGCGCATATCGGCAGGTGACGATCGTGAAGGCGCGATCGGCGTATGGCAGCTGCGCCACGTCGCCCACTGCAAATGACACATTGGCGAGACCCTGCGCCGCGCAGCGTAGCTGCGCCTGCGCCACCATCTCGGGCGTGAGGTCGATGCCGGTCACGCGCTCTGCGTGCGCCGCAAATGCGGCCGCGACGATCCCCGGGCCGCAGGCCACGTCGAGGACTACATCCGAGCTCCGAACTCGTGCGGCAGTGAGGAGCATCTGCATAGCCGAGGCGTCGTTCAGCGCGGCGGCCTGCGCAAATCCTGCCGCCTGACGAGTGAACTGCTCGACCATTGTCTCGCGGTGGCCCACCGCGCTCGAGCGTACCTGCTACGGTGCCGGGACCCCGACCCGCTCCCCGATGACGCGGCCCGAGGGAAGCTGCACGAAGGTCTCAGATGCGTTGTTGGCAGTGTTCGATTCCCACCACAGGTTGCGCGGGTTGACGATCTGTACGAACGCGAAGCGCCCGCGCAGGCCGGTCACGTCGATCCACTGTTCGGGATAGCCGTAAGGGTAGATGTCCGACCAGCCGACCGAGGTGCCGAACAGATCGTGCGAGATGTCGGCCTGTTCGCTGCAGCCGGGGTAGACCGCGGAGGTCGGCGAGCGCCGCGAGGGATGTGTTCGGGCCAGGTCGCGCAGGCAGTAGTCGACCTTGGGGCCCGTGCGCACCAGGCGCTCGAGCCTGAGGTGCGGGCCCAGCGACCAGAGCTGGAAGGAGGCGAGGTGGCGCACCTTCCAGTAGCTCGTGGAGCCGACGTAGCCGTATTCGTAGCGGTAGCCGGGTATGTACTTGTAGACGAGCTGCACGCGCGTGCGGAAGAGATGGACGTGGCCGCGGCGGTCGTAGATCGCCTGGCTGACGATCCAGCGCCGGTGGGCGCCGCGGCGCGCGCGCAGCTCGATCGGCCCGGCGCCGAGGCTGTTGACCGAGCTGGTCGCTCGCAGCAGCAGGCGTCCGGGGATCGTGGTCGTGTCCAGATGCAGTTCGGAGGGCGCCGACATCACAAGGTCCGGGCAGCGCAGGTGCAGCGACCTGCGCTGGCAGGGGTTGGCGGCAATCGTCTCGGTGGTCGTGGTGGTCGTGGTGAGAGCGGCCGAGCTCGTCGTGAGCGTCGTCGAGCTTGCGCTTGAGCTCTCCGAGCTTGTCGTGGCGGCTGTCGCGCCGCTCGCAGGCGTCTGCGCACCGGCAGCGCCCGCGGCAGCGCGGGCGCTCAGCGCAGCCGCCACCCCGACCGCCAGCAGGATCGCTGCTGAGCTGCTCATCGCCCCTGCCGCCAGCAGGCGCGCTGCGTGCGCAAACGCGCGCGGGCGACCCCTGCGCCGGCGCTCTCTGGCTCTGATGGACTCGCTCCGCATCGATATTGTCGCCCCTGGCTCCGGCTCAGGCTCTCGTACGGGCCCCCAGCGCGCGCCACATGATACAGGCGCCTCTTGCGGCGCTCACCCTCTGCGCCGAGAGCCGCTCTCAGCGCGGGCGACCAGCTCCAGCTCATCGACGCTCACGCGATGGCCGGCGGCGCAGCGCAGCTCGACGTGTACCGGCTCGCCGCACCCGGCGTGGCGCAGCTGCACCGGGCCTCCGCGCTCATCCAGCCAGCGGTCGCCCCACTGCATCAGCGCTGCCAGCGCCGGGAAGAGGTCGGCGCCCTTCTCGGTCAGCAGGTAGCGCTGGCGGGTGCGCTGGCCGGGCTCGCGATAGTCCTCGCGCTCAAGCAGGCCCTGATCGACCAGCTCGCGCAGGCGCTGGGCCGCCACGGGCTCGCTGATTCCCGCCCGCAGAGCGAAGTCGTCAAAGCGCGTGGTGCCGTAGAAGGCCTCGCGCAGGATCAGGAACGCAGAGCGCGTGCTTACGACGCCGAGGGTCTTTGCGATCGTGCAGCGCTCCGCGCTCCAACCGCTGCGCGGGTCAAGCCGGCCGGCCATGTGTATCGCGTGGCTCATCACCACCATCGTAGCTGGCTTTCCGTCGCCTAAGCCAGTGTGCTATGGCCCTGGCTATGCAGACTCTAAGTCAGCTTCAGACGGGCGCGCGGAGGCAGGCAGCTGCAGGCGCGGTGCTCGCGATCGCCTGCGCCGGTGTCGCGATGGCAAGCCTGGACCTGTTCATCGTCAACGTCGCGCTGCCCCGGATCGCCGCCGACCTCCACCTGCGCGGTGGCGGGCTGGGCCAGCTCTCGTGGGTTCTGAACGCCTACGCGATCGCCTATGCCGCGCTGCTGGTCCTCTTCGGGCGGATCGCCGAGCGCCATCGGCGGGACCTGGGCTTCCTGGTCGGCGTCGCGACGTTCGTGGCGGCCTCTGCCGCCTGTGGCGCCTCCGACAGCCTGACGATGCTGATCGCCTGCCGTGTCATTCAGGCGGCAGGCGCTGCGCTGCTCACGCCGACCTCGCTTGGCCTGGTCCTTGCCGCCACTGCGCCTGCGCGCCGCCACGGCGCGGTGCGCGCCTGGACCGCGGTCGGCGGCCTTGCGGCTGCGCTTGGCCCGGTGATCGGTGGGCTGCTGGTGGCCTCAAGCTGGCGCTGGGTCTTCTATGTAAACGTGCCTGTCGGCCTGATCGCCCTCGCCCTGGGGTACAGGTTGCTGCCGCAGATAGCCGGCCAGCCGCTGCGGCGGCCTAATGTGAGCGGGGCGCTCTTCATAACCCTCGGCGTCGCGGCGCTTGCGCTCGGGCTCGTCGACGGCGGTAGGTGGGGATGGGGCGACGTCAAGACGCTTGCCGCGATCGGCCTCGCGGCAGGAGCACTTGCGCTCTTTGCGGCGCACACCGCGTGGCACGCAAACCCGCTGATCGAGCGCTCGCTCTTTCGTATCCGGCCCTTCACCGGCGCGTCGGTGGTGGCGGTGCTCTTCTCCGCGGCCTTCGGCGCGATGCTGCTCTCGCGGGTGCTCTGGGCTCAGGACGTCTGGCACTTCTCGCCGCTGCTCACCGGGCTTGCGATCGCTCCCGGCCCGATCATGGTGCCGATGGTCGCCTGGGCGCTCACCGGTCGGCTGGTGCAGGGCTTTGGGGCGGGCGCCGTCATCGCCGCCGGCTGCGCCCTCTTTGCCGCGGGACTCGCCTGGTGGGCGCTTGCGATCGGTCTGCGTCCGGACTACACGGGTGAGATGCTCGGCGGCATGCTGCTGACCGGCATCGGCGTCGGGCTGACGCTGCCGACGCTGATGGCAAGCGCAGCTGCGTCGCTTCCCGACCGCGCCTTCGCGACCGGATCGGCGGTCATCAACATGCTCCGCCAGATCGGCCTCGCGGTCGGCGTCGCCGCTCTGGTTGCGGCGCTCGGCACACCCGCCTCGCCCGCAGCGACGCTCGTCGCCTACCAGCGGGCCGCGTGGATCACGGCCGGGACCTCGCTCGCTGGCGCTCTGGCCGGGCTGCTGTTGCTCTCAGTGCGAGGGCTGCGCGGGCGACGCCTCGTGGCAGATCGGCGCTAGCGCTTTGGCGGCAATGTGCGCACGTACGCGAGGCTCTCGTGCACCCAAGGTCGCAGCTGCCTCTTGCCCCGAACGCCCTCCGCCGCCACCCTGACCCAGCCCCTCATCGGGCGCCCGCGCATCACAGCGATGCTTGCATGCGGGCGCGCTGCGTGCGCGTCGGTCAGCTCGGGATCCACCCGCACCAGCAAGCCGCCCTGACCGGAGGCCGCAAAGGCCAGGTTCCCGTCAAGCAGGAACGCGAGCCCGCCGAACATCGCCTTCTCAGTGATGGCCTCCCCCGCGCCGGTCAGCTCGCGCAGGAGGTTGACGAGTTCGCTGCAAGCCGGCATTGCAGCCGAACCCTATCTGCGCGATCGTTGCCTCAGCCGGCTGGCGGCGCTCGCAGCGAGACTGTGAGCGTGTGGCTGCCGCTGCCACCGGGCAGCCACGGCGCGCCGTGCAGGCGGAGGCGTGCGATCACCGTGCCGAGACGGTCAGGGGCCCGAGTGTCCGCGTCGGCCAGCACCAGGGCGTAGGCGCCGCTCGCGCGAGCAGGATCCGCTTCGTTCGCGGGCTCAAGCACGCGTGCGCCCCGCAGCTGCAGCGCATACTTGACACCCGCTTCAAACGGCGCGGCTGTCACGCCCTCACGTCTCAGCGTCACGGTGGCGCCGGGCGGGATCCGACGCGCGATCGCCCTCATGATCGTGTGCAGGAGCGCGTACTCGGAGCGGTGCGCGTCCGGCGGCTGCGCGGCTGCGACAGCGCTACAGCCGATCAGCAGGATGACCCCGCCGGCGAGGTGCCCGGTCCGACGTGCCCGGCGGTGCACGATGCGACTGAACCCCAAGCGCATCGCAAGCTGCCTGACGACCAGGACGGACGCCGCGTATCCGAGCACGAGCCATGTCCACATGCCGACGATCGAGCCCCACCAGAGCGTGTAGCCGAGCGTGTCGATGGAGCTGCGCGGCGTCGCCGCGCCCTGCCACGCAAAGCACATGCAGAGCACCAACGCGATGATCGTCCCCGCCACGAGCTCGCTGCGCCCTCGCCGCAGCCCGCCGTATGCGGCAAGCGCGAGCGCGAGCAGCACGAGCGCCGATGAGGTGGTGCGCAGCGGCGAGGGCACGCTCCAGATGTCGCTCAGGCGGGTGTCGCCGTAGTCGCCGCCGCTCATGCTTCCAACGGCCCGGCCGGAGGGGGAGGTCACCAGATCCTGAGGCGAGCGCAGCCACCGTGGCACTATGCCGATCGCCTGGGTGAGGGCGCGCCAGCCAGCGGTCGCACCCGCGATCTGTGCATGAGACGCCGTTGCGGCCCGCGCCAACAGCGAGAGGTTGCCGGGTGATGTGGTCAGCTGCTGGGCGAGCGGCGCGCTCCAGCAGACCAGCAACACGGCAAGCGCCGCAAGCGCCCAGTGTCTGGGCGAAGGGCGTGCGCTCGGCTCACGCCCCATCGGACGTTCGCGCAGCGAGCGGCTGCGTGCGCTCTTCAGCGACAGGGCAAGCCCGCCGAAGCCGACAGCAAGCGCTGCTGCGCTTGGCGCAACGTAGGCGAGGTGGCATTGAACGACAAAGCTTGCAAGCAGCGCTACGAGCGGCAGCAGTCGATGCTCGCCACATGCAAGCGACCAGCACGCGAAGATCAGCAGAGTCAATGGGAGGAGCGCGGCAGCGGGGTTCCAGATGCCGTCTATCGCTTCGGTTGCGAACGAGCGCGAGAGAAGCGCAAGGCAGACAGCGGTCGCAACCATCAGCCCGATCCCGCCTCGGCGTCGCGCGATCGCAACGCTTGCGATGATCGCCGCGCTGTTCACCGTCCCCATCGTGACGGTCAAGGCGACCGGGCCGCCGAAGCGCGCGGGCAGCGCCAGCAGCCAGTAAAGCAGCGGTCCTGCGTCAAAAGTGGTATGACCGACAACGCGCGACACGAACGAGTACTGGCCGAGCAACGGGGAGTGCGGGCCAAGCACTTCGTAGGCGCGCGTTGCGATAGTCCCCTGGTCGCCGAGTGGCATCCATCCGCCGCCGAGCGCGCGTGCGCAGGCCACGATCACCGGCACGGCCGCGCCGATGCCTGCGAGTGCAGTCAAGGTGCGCTGACCGCGCCTCTGCAGCCCGGATGAGGCGCGCAGCGCTCGCCTGCCTTGCCGCATGCGCGGTCGCCTGCACGCCTCGATTGAGCGCAGCGACCAGGTGGCGTCAGCTCTCGCGAAGCCTGCGCACCAGGTCTCAGCGTACACCCGAAAACATTACACCTCTCTGCAGTCCTTGCTTTTTTGATCTCCCGGTGGCGTGGATCTGACGCCGGATCGGTCCGCTGTCGGGACCTGCTACGTCCTCACCGCTGCCGCGCGGCGGCGCGCGGCGCGTGGCACCCGCGCCTCGGGGTGGGCGCAGGCAGGCGGGCGGGCCACCAGGCCCGCCCGCCTGCCGCCATCGCGACGGCTTCGATCAGCGGTCGCCGGCTTCATGGCCGTCAACCGAGCGGTCTGGGCTGCCGGCGCTCGAGTCCGAGCGTCCGTTGTCCGAGCGCGAGCGGTCGCGATTGCCCGCGCCCTCGCTTACGTCGCGCGAGCTGTCCGAGCGCGAGAGCGCGGTCGTGTGCGCGTGCCCTCTGCCGGCGGCAAGCGCGGAGGTCATCGGCGTGACTGCCATGAGCAGCGTCACGGCCGGGACGAGAATGGCGAGCTTCGGTGACTTCATCGTGTCCTCCTTTGGAGAGTTCGTGCTGTCCCTTGTCTGTGGTCCAGCGGTTGACTCTCCCCAGAGTGCAGCGGGATCTCAAGAGCAAGGTAAGAATGGGTTCAGAGATCGCTTACCGCCGCGGCTGGGCCGCAATCGGCCCGTAGCATGGGCCCATATGCAGATATTGGTGATCGAGGACGAGCGCACATTGGCGGGCTTCATCGAGCAGAGCCTGCGCAGCGAGGGCCACGCAGTCACGGTCGCCCACGACGGCGAGCATGGCGAGGCGGCTGCGCTTGGCGGGGAGTACGCGCTGGTGCTGCTCGACCTTTCGCTGCCGGGCAAGGACGGGCTGGAGGTGCTCGAGGCGATCCGTGCTCGCAGGCCCGCCCTGCCAGTGATCGTGCTTACCGCTCGCGCCGCGGTCGAGCAGAAGGTTGCCGGCCTCGATGCCGGCGCCAACGACTACGTGACCAAGCCCTTCTCCCTCGAGGAGCTGCTGGCGCGTGTGCGCGCGCAGCTGCGTGGCGCAGAGCAGCGGGAGTCCTCGGCGCTCGAGGTCGGTGACATCCACATGGACCTGCGCACGCGCCGGGTTCGGTGCAATGGCCGGGAGGTGGCGCTCACAGCCCGCGAGTTCGAGGTCCTTGCCTACCTGATGCGCCACCCCGATCAGGTGCTCTCGCGCGAGCAGATCCTCAACGCCGTCTGGGGCTTTGACTTTGAGCCCGGCACCAAGGTGCTCGAGGTCTACATCGGCTACCTGCGCCGGAAGCTCCGCGCGCCCGGCGGGCCCGACCCGATCGAGACCGTGAGGAATGTCGGCTACAGGCTGCTGGTGGGGCATGGCTAGCAGGCTCGTGCCCGGCGGGCTGCGCTCGCAGCTTGCGCTTGTGATCGCCGCGGTTGCGGTGCTCGGCGTGGTCGCGAGCTTCCTGGCGCTTCGCAGCGGCGTCGAATCGCGCCTGCGCTCGCAGATCGACGCGAACCTGCGCGCCCAGGCGGCCGAGTGGGCCCAGCTGAGCGCCCATACGGAAGTCTCGACGCCGGCAGGCCTCGAAGCCACGGCCCGACGCTTTCTCAAGGATCAGCGCTACCACGCCTCCTCGCTGATCTTCCTGATCGCGGTGAACGGGGGCAGAGCGGTCACAAACGCAGCGGAGGTTGTCGGCCTTGAGGAAGAGCGCGAGCGCAGGCACAGCTCATCGGCAGGGCTGCTCAACGCTGCGCCCGGTCTGAGCAGCGCGCCGGTCTCCGAGGCCGGCAACATGCGTGTGCTCACGCAGCCGATCACCAGCGGCGGCCGAGCGGTCGGAGCCCTGCGCATCGCCGCGCCGCTCAGGCCGGTCGAACAGGCGCTATCGAGCCTCACGCGCACCTTCCTGGTCGTCGGGCTGGTCGTGCTCGTCGTCGCCGTGCTTGCGGCTGTGGGGCTGGCAAGGCTGATTGCCCGGCCGCTGCGGCGGATCGCGCGCGTCGCAAGCGCGGTCGAGGCCGGCGACCTGTCGATGCGCGCGGGATTCGTCTCGGCACGCGGCGAGGTCGGTGTGCTTGCCGATGCCTTCGATCACATGCTCGCGCAGCTCCAGCGCGCATTCGAGCGCCAGCGCGACTTTGTCTCGGATGCCTCGCACGAGCTGCGCACGCCGCTTGCGGTGATACGAGCACAGGCCGAGCTGCTCGATCAGGAGCGCGACGAGCAAAGGCGCCACGAGGGCACGGCGACACTTCTGCGACGGCTCGATCAGCTCGACCGACTTGTGGGCGACATGCTGCTGCTGGCAAGCGCTGAAGGCGGTCAGCTTGTGGAGCCGCACACGATCGACCTCGTTGATTTCTTCGAGGACCTGCGGCGCGACCTGCCGCTCTTTGGCGAGCGCGCCTTCCGACTGCTGCCGGTCGGCGGAACGCTCCGAGCCGACGCCGAGCGCCTCACGCAGGTCCTGCGCAATCTGATCCGAAACGCCGTCGCACACACAAAGCCCGGGGGCAGGGTCAGCGTGGTGGCGCGTGCTCGCGACAGCAAGCTCGAGATCGCGGTGAGCGACGATGGTCCGGGCATTCCGCCCGACCAGCTCGAGCTGGTCTTCGAGCGCTTCCACCGCGTCGATGGCGGCCGCTCGCGGGAGGATGGCGGCAGCGGCCTGGGGCTCGCGATCGCCCGCGCCATCGTCGAGGCGCACGGTGGCACGATCCGGGCCGAGTCAAGCCCCAGCGATGGTGCGACGATCCGCCTGCTGCTGCCCGGATATGCAAGTGGCGCGCGGCAGACGCCGAGGGCGGCCGCCTGAGCACATCTGTCATCTGCGCTCGATGCGTCCGCGCCTGTGACCTGCGCGAGGAGACTCGTCGTGCCTCCGGCGACGGTGAAGACGCTGGCGTCGCCATGCCCTGCGCCCGGCGATCTGCGCCCAGGCTGCGGCCGCCTCGTGCGCAGGGTCGGCCGGGATGGCGGCCGCGAAGATCGCGGCGGTCCCCGGTCTGGAGGGCGCCTCGCTGTCCCGGCTCAGCAGCAACGTCGCGGGAGAGAGCGTCGAGAGCCCGAACCTATCGGTCGGTGTTGCCGCTGGCGATCCAAGATCGTCCGAGGCGGCCCAGGAAGCGCTCTGCCGGTATCCAAGCGCCGTCGAGAATGCCTGCAGGTGGGCCACATAGTCATGGGCGGCCGCGGCACACAGGCAAGGCCGACGCTGCCGCCTGCCGCCGCATGGTGCGGGGTGCGCGGGCGCCGCTAGCTGTCGCCTGCTGCCCGCCAGACCAGCTCCGGCCCCAGCGCTGGAGCAGGAAAGCCAGCCGGCGTCTTCATCCCTGCCATCGACAGAACGCCACCTGGCCCGGGCCGCGCAGAGGTCACCTTCGGCGTCGATCGCGATCGTCCCGTCCATCCACCACTCGCTTGTCGACTCGTCCCGGCACCGCCGCCGACGCTCGCCGGTGCCGACCACGTGCTGCCAGTCGCTGGAGGAGGCGAAGTAGCTACAGAGCGTCGCATCGATCGGCGGAGTGCTGCATGAAGCGACTCCGCGCTGGCGAGGAGGGCCGGTCGAGCTCTTCGCTGGCTCAGTAGTACGTGCGGCTCGGCGTGCGGCTAAACGCGGATGAATCGTGTGCCCCACGCGGTCATCCTCCCTTTACTTAGAGATTCAGCCAGCTCACTGACGAGCAAGGAAAGGGGCATGGTCATGACGGCACTAATAGTCTATGAGTCGATTTACGGCAACACCCGCGCAGTTGCCGAAGCGCTCGCCGAAGGTCTTGGCGACGCGCGCGTCCTGCCGGTGCACGAGGCCGCTGGGCACACCGAGGAGCCCGACTTGCTGGTCGTCGGTGGTCCTACCCACATGCACGGGCTGGCGACAGCACGCAGTCGCCAGATCGCGGCATCGGCAGCGCACGAGGACGGGGGCGTAGCGGTCGAGGCTGCGGCGACAGCAGAGCCTGGGCTGCGCAAGTGGCTCCACGAGCTGCCCGACCGGCCCGGCGCGCGCGCGGCGGCATTCGACACCCGCCTTGACAAGTCTCCCTGGCTCACAGGCGTCGCCTCGCGCGGCATCGCCAAGCGGCTGCGCCGCCACGGCTACGAGATCGTTGACAGTGAGAGCTTCTTGGTCGAGGACTCTGAGGGCCCGCTTGAGCAAGGCGAGATCGAGCGCGCCCGCTCATGGGGCGCCAAGCTTGCCACGATGGCGGCAGGCGGAGCCGGCCGGCCGCAAGAGGCCTCGGCGTGACCCTGATCTGGCTGATCGTGTGGTTCATCGTCGACCAGGTGAGCGGCAGACAGCCGCTGCTGCTCGATCCGGTCAACGCCTGGACGGCGACCCTTATCCTCGCGTTGGCGCTTGATCTGAGCGCCGCGAACGCCCGTGGAGCCCGTGGACGAGGTCGACCCTGAGGGAGTGCGGCCGCCGGAGGCCGCGCCTGAGCCGAAGCCCGGAGGGGGCTACCCCCTGCGCTTTGCTGTCGACTTCCCCGACCGCCCGCTGAACCGCCTGACGAGCGCGCTTCGCATCTTCACCGTCATCCCGATCGCGATCGTGCTGGGCGCGATCGGCGGCTACACCGCAAAGTGGGGCGGGGAAGCCTCCGGGGCGACAACGATTGCGGTCGGCGGCAGCGGGTTGCTGTTCATTCCTCCGCTGTTGATGATCGTCTTTCGCCAGAAGTATCCACGCTGGTGGTTTGACTGGAATCTGGCGCTGCTGCGCTTCGGCAACCGTGTGGGCGTCTACCTGGCGCTGATGGACGACCGTTATCCCTCCACCGACGAGGAGCAGTCGGTGCATGTGGAGCTTCCCTACCCCGATGCCCGCGGCGAGCTCAATCGCTGGTTGCCGATAGTCAAGTGGCTGCTGGCGATACCGCATTACATAGCGCTGCTCTTCTTGGGCATCGGGGCGATCATCGCGGTGATCGGAGCGTGGTTTGCGATCCTCTTCAGCGGCCACTACCCGCGCACGATCTTTGACTACGTCGAGGGCGTCATCCGCTGGCAGAACCGCGTCGTCGCCTACGCGATCATTCTGGCAACCGACGAGTATCCGCCGTTCCGGCTGGCGCCCTGAGAGCGCAAGCCCGCCACCCCGCCTCGCAATGGCGCGTGGAGTATCTCGCTGTGGCTCTCAGTTGCGGCGGGTCCGGTCAGGGGACGCAGCGCGCTCCTCAGGGCTTTGCGCGGCCGGAGGCGCCTTGCTGCGGCGCGCTGGCGCCGTTGCTTGCATTCGCGCTGGACGCAGGGGCTTCAGCGGTGTCGTGAGCCTGCGACCCGGCGCCCGAGGCGGCGGTGGGTTCGGTGGGCACGCTCGCTTCTGAGCCGCTTGCAGATGGCGCGCCTTCGGAGCTCCGATGGGCGCCCGCTTCTGAGCCGTTCGTCGCGGCAGAGGTAGGCTGTGGTTGGCCCCCGGCGCTGCGCTGGCCCGCTTCAGATTCGGCATGCGATCCGCGTGCACTGCCTTGGCTGCCGCCACCGGAGCTCGCCGTGGATTGGACCTGGGAGCCGCGGTGCGATTTGCTGCCGGCTTCTTCGGGGCGGCCGTGGCCCGCGCCTTTGCTCGATCCCGCCGACCGCCCTTCGCCTGTGGCATCCCAGCGGCGCACCTGCGCGCCCTGACCAGCCAGGGGTTCGCCCGAGGCCGCACCCGCGGCCAGGACCGCAGCGGGCGCATTGCCGCCGGCGGCGCTCGACGCCCCGGAGGGCTCGGCGATGGAGCGCGCGATGGGCCGAGCGGGGGGCGCGCCGGCGCCCGCCCTGATCGGCACTGCGCGCACGCTGGCGATGCGTGCGTGCAGCGAGCCGCCGAGCGGGGCTTCAAGCAGAGCGCCTGACTGACCCTGGCCCGGCAGTGCCTGAGGCGCGAGCGAGGCTGCCAGGCGCTCTGCGGCGGCGCTAGCCCTGGCAGCGGCGACTGGCCGATGCGCCCGGGCGGGAACCACCAGCGCAAGCGCGCCCGTTGCCGCCGAGACACCGCCGAGCGTGACCGCGAGCGCGGCAAGCTTGGCCGGTGCGCCGGCGCCAAACAGCGCGCCTGCGACACGCGCCAAGATCCCTTCCGGGAGGCTCGTGAGCGTCGCCCACGCGGTCAGCGGCGCTCGGCCGGAGTAGTGGGCGCAGAAGGCACGGACCGCATCGGGGTCCAGCCTTTCGCCGGCCTCGGCACGGAGGATCGCGAGCGCTTGCTGGTGCGAGCGCGAGGACCGGTAGGGGCGCACCGAGGTGATCGCGTCGAAGGTGTCTGCAACCGAGATGATCCGGGCGCCGATCGGGATCTCCTCGCCGGCGAGCCCGTCCGGATAGCCGCTGCCGTCAAGGCGCTCGTGGTGGTGGCGGATGATCGCGCAGAGCCTCTTGTCGCGCAGCGCTGCCGCGATCTGGGCGCCATCGACCGGGTGGCGCTTGATCACAGCGAACTCCGCGTCGCTCAGGCGCGAGGGCTTGCGCAGAATCTCAAGCGGCGTGTTGATCTTGCCGACATCGTGGATGGCCGCCGCGGTGCGGATGCGCGCTACTTCCTCGCTGCTGCACCCCATGCGCTGGGCGAGCATCCAGGCGTGGCGGGCGACGCGGCGCGAGTGCCCGTAGGTCAGCGGGTCGCGCGCGTCGAGCATGCGCGCCAGCCGTTCAAGCACGCGTGCGCGCTCCTCCGCGCCGCTCGCTGCCCCTGGAGCCGCGCTCAGGCGCCCCAGCATCGACTTCGCGCTGGCCAGGCGTCGTTCACGTAGGCGGCGATAGAGATAGCCCCAAAGCAGAAGCTCGTTGAAGAGCATGTCCCGGGAGGCCGGCCTGCGCTTCCAGTAGGCGGCGCCGAGGTTGGCCAAGAGCAGCGAGAGGGCGACGCCCGCGCCCATGCTCCCAAGCGGCGAGCGCAGCGTCCCGGAGAGCCGCAGCCACCAGACGAGCAGCACTGGAAAGATCGCGACCACGAAGGTTGCGATCAGCACGCGCAGGAGCACAGGCGTCGCATGAGGGCGGACCGGCGGGCGCTTTGCTTCCTGCACAGCCGCCAAGTGGCGCTCTTCGGCGTGCACGGCGTGACGTTCAGTGGCGGCAACCATCGCAATCTTCCAGCTCAAGCTCGCTCGCTGGCCCTGACGCGGCTGCTCGGCACGCCGCTGCGCGCTTGGGTCTACAGCCTCCCCTCGGTCGTCGCGAGCGTGTGTGCAACTTCGCTTGCAGGAACTGGACGAACGTTGAGGTCAAGCGTCCGTGGGGCACAGCAGGTGAACCTCCAGCTGCCTCGCTTGCCACTATCATCACACAAGTGACCATCGATGCGTCGCAGGGGCCAGCAGCCGTTCGCACGCGCTCAGAGCCCTACCCGCCGGCCCCTTGGGAGCTCTTCGGCCAGGCGCAGGTCCATCTCCTTGCGCTGCCCGCCGCGCGCCTTCAGCGCGTCCCGGATGGCTTTGCGCCGCTGCTGCTGGGTGGCAGCGCGCTGGTGGCTGCGGGCTTCATCGACTACCAACGGAGCAGCATGGTCCGCTACGGCGAGCTCTTCGCGGCGGTGGTGGGTCGCATCGAGGGCACGGGCAGGGTCACCTCGACGGTCACGCACATGTGGGTCGACAGCGATGTCTCGCGCCGCGGCGGCCGTGAGCTCTGGGGCTATCCCAAGGAGCTCGCAAGCCTGCGCCTCGCGATCGACCCCGGGGGCAGCGCGAGCGCGGCGGACACCGCAGGCCAGATCGCAAGCGCCCAGATGCGCCCGCTGCTCGTCTCGCCGCTGCGCATCAGCTTCAACGGAGGGACCGCGCAGCCCCTCCACGGCGCGTTGCGCCCGGTGCGCGCGCGCATGCGCGGGCGACCGGTGATCGGCGCCGGCTCATTTGCCGCCGATCGTGACGGGCCGCTCGGCTTCCTGACCGACGCCCGTCACATCATCGCCTTCGGCCTGCGCGACTTCCACTTCACCTTCGGCTAGCGCCGCCGGCCGATCGGCGCTCGAGCGAGAGCAGCGCTCGCTTCGCCTCAACGCCGCCGGCGTAGCCGCCCAGCGACCCGTCCGAGCGCAGGACGCGGTGGCAGGGGATCACGATCGGCAGCGGGTTGCGCGCACAGGCGCTCCCGACCGCGCGTGCAGCGCGTGGGCGCCCGCAGGCGCCCGCCAGCGCGCTGTAGGAGATTGTCTGGCCATAGGGTACCTCCCGCAGGCGCTCCAGCGCCGCGCGGCGAAAGCCCCGGGAAAGGCGCAGGTCGAGATCGATGCTGAAGCGCTGCAGCGCGCCCGCGAAGTAGCGGTCAAGCTCGCGCGCGGCGCGATCGAGGCTGCGCGGCGCCAGCAGGATGCGTGGCCCGACGCTCTCTGCGAGCGCGGCGAGCACCTGCTGGGGGCTCTCGCAAGGCAGCGCCACGCGCAGCAGGCCGCGCGGCGTGCCTGCGATCAGCAGCGTGCCGAGCGGGCTCTCAAGCGTGCGGTAGGCGACCTCGAGCAGGCCCGCGGCCTGCGCCCGTGCGGCAAGGCGCTCACGCAGGGCACCATCAAGCGGCGGCTGCGCGCCGATGCCTGGGGACGCTGCTCCCCCGTCGCCTGCGATCAGCTCGGCAAGGGGCGCTGGCATGGTCTTGGGTGCGGCGCTCACCCGGGGACCTCCGCAAGGCGCCTGCGCAGCGCGGCGATGCCGTCGGCCGCAGCGCGGCGGGCCGCGCCCTCGCTTGAGCCGATCAGCCTGGCCACGTCGGCGTAGGGGAGGTCGATCAGGTAGTGGTAGAGGATCGCAGCGCGCTGGCGCTCGCTGAGCGCGTCAAGCGCCAACCGCAGCGCGCCCGAGCGCTCCAGGGAGGAGCGGTGATCGTGCTGCTCGCAAAAGTGGCCATCGACGGCCGCAGCCTCGGCGAGGCTGGCCACGGGGATCGGCTGGCGCTGGGCGCTGCGATGGCGATCGATGCTCTTGCGTCGAGCGATCGTCGCAAGCCACGCGCGCAGGTTGGCGGCGGACTCGAGCGTCGGGTAGGCGGCAAGCGCCGCCAGGAAGGTCTCAGACCAGACGTCCTCTGCCTCCTGCGGCCCACAGAGCGCGTAGCAGAGACGCAGCAGCGCGGGGCCGTGCTCGCAGACGACCTGGTCAAATGGGGGAAGCGTCAATGGGTGCTCCGATCGCCATGAACCATTAACGCCCGAGCGGGCGCCGCCGTGAGCACCCCGCTGCGGTTGGCTCGGCGCGGCTGGCGGGCGCCGTCCGCTGCGCCGCCACGCTGACCGGTCGAGGTTGGCGCTCAAGGGTACGACGGAGCCTCGGCTGGCCTCCTCCGGAGATGCTCGGTGAGCAGGTCGATGAAGGGCACCTGACTCTTGGTCAGCTTGATGCGCGCTGTCCTGAGATCGAACCAGCCGGCGCGATCGACCTCCGGGAACCGCTGCATGCGTCCTGAGCGCGGCGGCCATTCGATCTCGAAGGTGTTGCTCACGATCTCGGAGACGTCGAGATCTGCCATCAGCGCCCAGGCGCGGATGAGCTTTCCGTGCGATTGCCTGATCTCGCCGAGGTAGACGGGGTCTCCGGGTGGCACCGCCAGGCCAAGCTCCTCGGTGAACTCGCGCCGAGCTGCCGCGAGCGGCTCCTCGCCAGCGCCGTGTTCGCCCTTTGGAAGCGACCAGCCACCGGCGTCCCGCTGCGACCAAAACGGCCCCCCTATGTGAGCGAGCAGCACCTCCACCTCTGCCCCAGGATGCTGCCGGTAGAGGAGCAGCCCGGCGCTGCGTCTTCTGGCCATCTGCGATGCACCTCCTCAAGCTCGTCTCTGTCATCGGGCCCGCGCCGCGCGCCTCCTCGCCCGCCGCCGGCCCACATTGCTCTCGCGCCGGCACCGGGGAGCCTAGCCGTGGCCGAGCACCGGATGGGGGACGTATGGCTCCTCGAGACGCGCGATCTCCTCGGCGCTCAGCGACAGCTGCTCTGCGGCCAGCGCATCGCTCACATGCTCGACCTTTGTCGCGCCGATGATCGGCGCGGTCACGCCGGGCTTGTGCAGAAGCCAGGCGAGCGCGACCTGAGCGGGGGCCAGCCCGCGCGCGGCGGCGACCTCGGCGGTGCGCTCGACCACGTCGAAGTCCGTCGGCTGGTTGTAGAGGAGATCGGTGAACTGGTCGGTCTCCGCCCGCGTCGTGCGTCGCTCGCCCGAGCGGGTGCGCGTGCCGGTCAGGACCCCGCGCGCCAGCGGGCTCCAGGGGATCACGCCGACCCCCATGTCGATGCATTGCGGGATCATCTCCCGCTCCTCCTCGCGATAGATCAGGTTGTAGTGGTTCTGCATCGACACAAACGCGCTCCAGCCGTGGCGCTCGGCGATGCGCTGAGCCTTGGCGAACTGCCAGGCGAACATGCTCGAGGCGCCTATATAGCGGGCCTTGCCCGCACGCACCACGTCGTGGAGCGCCTCCATCGTCTCCTCAAGCGGTGTGCGGTAGTCGAAGCGATGGATCTGGTAGAGGTCCACGTAGTCCATCCCCAGGCGCTGCAGGGAGGCGTCGATCGCGCTCAGGATGTGCTTGCGCGAGAGGCCGCCGCCGTTCTCCCCCGGCGCCATCGGCATGAAGACCTTGGTTGCGACGACAACCTCATCGCGGCTGAGCAGCCTGCCGAGCAGCCGACCGGTGGCGACCTCGCTGGCCCCCTTGGAGTAGGTGTCGGCGGTGTCAAAGAAGTTGATCCCGCCCTCGACGGCCGCTTTGACGATCGGCTCAGCGGCGCGCTCGTCGAGCACCCAGGGGCGATCGCTGTCGTCGCCGAAGCTCATCATTCCCAGGCACACGCGCGAGACACGTAGCCCGGTGCGCCCGAGGTTCACGTATTGCATGCGCTTTGCTCCTTGCTCGGGTTGCGCCCGGGACCCGCAGGGAGCGTCCCGGTCTGCGCCTTCGTTGAGGAAGGGGAGTCTAGTCGCAGGCCGGCAGCACCTAGCCACCACACCTTGTCGCCGCAGGGTGGTGGCTGGGGGCCTCCGGGTTGCCTGCCAGCCGCCCGTCTCGCAGTGCGCTCGCTGCGCCATCACTGCCGCGATCTGCCTCTGAGCGATCCTGCGGGTGTGCGCAGTGGTGCGGGAGCCGCGAGAATCGTCTCACAAGCTACACGTTAGCTTTGCTCGGGGCGCCTGTCAATAAGTGACATGGTTCTCTATGTAGGGGCGTGTTGCAGCGACGGACGGCCCCGTCATGGCGCGGGGCTTGCGATCGCGCCGTCTCGGAGCCTCGACACCTGATCTGGCTCGCCACGCTGCACTGCAGCGCTCTACATTGGCTCCTGTAGCACGTCATCGAGCCGGCCCAGCTGATCGAGCGCGGCAGCGAGCTGGACGTAGGCTGGCGCCGCAGTCGCACTGCGGTCAGGCAGCTTGCCGAGTGATGCTGCAGTGCGCCCCAAGCGGACCAGCACATCCGGGATCGCAGACTCAGGAACTCCTTTCACGTGGGCGCCGCGGTAGTTGCTGACGATCGCCTGCACGGCCTTCGGGAGCCTGCGCACGTCGGGACTGCCGTCGGAGCTCAGGTAGGGCAGGTACCAGGTGCTTGTATCGGAGGCGTCGCCGACGTAGGCAAAGCAGCGCGCCGGCAGCTTGTATTTCGGATGCAGCAGGGCATCTGCGCTGACCTGACAGTTGTCAGCCTCCGCCGCGGGCGATTCGGGCAGCACGCCGAGCGAGCAGCCATCGAGGTCTCGACATTCACGGTAGATTCCATCCTTGCTGATCCACCACAGCGCCTTCTGTGGAGTAGAGTCCTCGAGCGAGCAGAAGACACGGTCGCGTAACCCTCCGTTGACTACATCAGCTGCGTAGAGCATCATGCCATCGCTGATTGCGACGCAGCGCACCTTTTGCTCTGCTGCGTAACGTGAGGCTTGATCGAGTGCCTGCTCGACGGCTCGTTTGCCCCAGGCGAGCGCGCCGGGCCGCTTGGCCTCGACGATGAGGCACTTGATGCCCAGCCGCGTGAGGAGGATGTCTACGTTGCCGACCTGATGGTTGATGTCAGCAATGTCCCAGCCCAAGATGATGGTCAGGAGGTCTTCGATGATGCTCTCCGTTGCACGCTCAGCTGCGTGGCCGAAGCGCTCGCGCTCGCGGAGCCGGTCGAGTCTCCTCGCCTGGAACTCGTGCCAGCACGCATCGATCAGCTTGATGAAGTCGCGGTAGAGGGCGAGCTGAAGAGGACTCTCCATGGTGCGCGCGCACAGTGTACAGTCGCATCGAGGCTCAGCTTCGCCGCGATCGCGCAGCTTCTGCATTGAGCTCAGCATCGCGTCGCCGGCGGCTGGCTGAGACGCGGTGCGGAAGGGTGGTGATCCCGGAGCAGCACGGCTCCCGTGCCTTTCCCCCATGCCCCCGCCAGGAGTCGAACCTGGATTTACCGCTTAGGAGGCGGTCGTCTTATCCATTGGACTACGAGGGCAGCTTGTGCGCGGCTCGAGCCCTTCGGTCCGCTGCCGCCAAGCGAAGGCTAGCGGTCGGGGCGCTCCGGGTAGACCTCGTCGATCGTCGTCAGGGCGCGGAAGGGCGCAGAGGTGACCGCGGCGATCGCCTCCGCCCCGCCGGCCAAGCGATCGAGCACGCAGACCACGCCCGCGATCTCTATCTCCTCCTCAGCCAGCTGCTCGAGCACGCGCACCGTCGAGCCGCCGGTCGTGACGACATCCTCAACCAGCAGGCAGCGCTCGCCCCGCGCAAGCTCTGGCCCCTCGATCGACCGCCGCAGCCCGTGTGCCTTGCGCTCGCTGCGGATGATGAAGGCGCGCTCGAGCGTCGTGTGCTGCCCTGCCGCGGCAGCGCCAAGCGCGGCGCAGGCCACCGGGATCGCGCCGACCGGCACCCCGCCAATCGCGCTTGCGTCCAGCTCCGTAGCGATCTGTGCGAGTAGCGCGCCGACATCTCCAAAGACCGCCGGGAGCAGCACGGCGCGCCGAACGTCGACGTAGTACTGCGCCTGCCGGCCGCTTGCAAGCGTCACCTCCCCGATCACCAGCGACTCTCTGCGCAGCGCCTCGATCAGCCGCGCGCGCGCCTGCGTCGGGCTCGTGCCGCGCTCCCTAATACATTCGTTTGCCGCGCGCGGATCGCCTCCGTGGGCCTCTACTCTTGATCCGTGTCGCGTGGCCTCTCCTCCTTCCTAGCCAGGCTGCTCGGGCTCGCCTCGACGATCTGCTCGCTGCTTGTCATCGCCGGCTTCATACTCTTCGTAGTCAATCAGAGCAAGGCCGCGTCTG
This sequence comes from bacterium, assembly GCA_021323635.1. Classification (GTDB taxonomy): domain Bacteria; phylum Actinomycetota; class Thermoleophilia; order Solirubrobacterales; family Solirubrobacteraceae; genus Palsa-744. The sequence goes on from JAJPKQ010000023.1 coordinate 41,966, forward strand.
CTCGCCAGCAGGCGGTGCTGAACGGCACCGGCGACGGCACCGGCAGCAATGGCACGGCGCAGCGTGGAGCCGCCAGCACGGGCGCCGAAGCGGAAGAGCATGGCGCCCTGCAGGGGGCGATCCATAGCGCCGCGAAGGCGCTGCGCTCGCCCTTTGCCTCGCTGACGTCAAGCTCTCACTCGCGCTGGACGGTCGAGATCGTCGGGACGCTGCTCGCGCTCCTGCTCTACGGCTTCATCCTGCGCTACCTGATGCGGATGTTGACCATGCGCGTGCGAACCTGAGGCGCCCCCACGGCTCACGCCGCCCGGGGATCGAAGCCCACGCGGCCGCACTCGTCGGCAAGCCTCCCGATCCTATGCCTCAAGCGCCCCCGCGGCCGCCTGCGCCGTCGGCTTGGGCTCTGTTGCAAGGACGCCCACGCCAAGCAGCAGGCGGTAGACCAGATAGAGCACCGCCAGGGCAAGTGCCGGCAGGCCGAGCACCTGCCACCAGGCCCAGCCTTCCAGATCGCCGAAGGCCAGCGCGTTGTTGATCACATGCACCGAGATCGTCAGGTACAGCGAGCCCGTTGCGCGGTAGAGCAGGCAGAGCAGGAGGCCGAGCACGCCCAGCGGCAGCAGGTCTGCGACCGGCGCCGAGCCGGCATGCACGGCGCCGAAGACGATGCCTGTGATCAGCGCCGCGGGAAGCGCTCCGCGCCAGTTGGCGAGCGCACGGAAGAAGAAGCCCCGGAAGATGATCTCCTCGCAGATCGGCGCGATCAGACAGGTGAGGACCGCCCCCGCGGCAAGCAGCGCCGTGCCTTCGTTGGTGCCGAGCGATTCAAGGATCTTCTCCTTTTCAGTGATCCCGAGCACCACTGCCCACGCGTAGCTGAAGGCAAGGAAGGCGAGGTAGGTGCCCACCACCAGCAGAGCCGCCCGTCGCACGCCGATCCTTGGTGGGCGCAGCCCAAGGTCGTAGGTGTGAAAGCGATGGCCGCCAAGCTGGGCGAAGATCACCGCAGCGGCCACGAAGGCGATGTCCTGTATCGCCGTGTCTGCGATCACGAGGCTGCCGGGCAGGTGCGAGGAGCTCACGCGCACCCCGGCAAGCGCCGCCGGGATGTCGGCGAGCGCGCTGCCGAGCAGGGCGAGCGCAAAGGCACCGACGAGCGCCGCCGGCGCGGTCCAGCCCGGCCAGGGCACCTGCGGGCCGTAGGGAAAGCCCCGCGCTCTTATCGGCTTGCCGGGACCCTGCTCGGGCGCGCCAGGCTTGCCATTCGTACTTGCTGTAGCCATGCTCATCGTTTGCGCCGCCGGCGCCCGGCCGGGCGCTGCAAGCTCCCGGCCAGCCTACCTGCCCTCGCCGTCCGCAGTTGCATCCTCAGTCAGATCGGGAAGCTGGTCGAGCGAGGCGATCACCGGGACGGCTCCTTGCAGCTGCTGCTGCGGTGCGCCGTGCGCGCGCACAAGCAGCGCCGCGCGCATCCCCACCGCCTGCGCGCCTGCCACGTCGGCCTCGATCGAGTCCCCGACATGGAGCGCCTCCTGCGGCTCTGCGCCTGCCAGGGCAAGCGCCCGCTCGAAGGGAGCTCGCGCCGGCTTGGCCGCCCCGACGCCTGCGGAGCAGACCACCCCGTCAAGCAGCTTCGCGAGGCCGGCGCGCTCGAGCGTGCAGGGCAGCGAGACATCCCAGTTGCTCACAGCGATCAGCTTCAGGCCGTGCGCGCGCGCCCGCCTGAGGGCGGCTTGCACCTCGCCGAAGGGCCGGAAGCGCAGCGCTGCCATCAGCGCGGCCTGCACCGTCTCGATCGCCGGCGCCCCGCCTTGCGCTTGCGGCAGCGCCGCAGCGAGCGCAAGCGCGCAGCGTCGGCGCAGCTCTGCAAGCGATCTGCGATCGCTCCCCTCCAGGTGGTGGGCGCGGTAGTAGGCAAACTCCGCCGCAAGCGCGCGCTGCGCCTCAAGAGGGCTGATCGCGACGCCAGGCTCACCGCGCAGCGCCTCCCGCAGGCGTCGCGCTGGCTGGTCGAGCTCAAGCAGCGTGCCGAGCACGTCCAGCGTGAGCACACGCAGCGCCGCTCTGCGCTCGCCCAAGCTCGCTCGGTCAGGCAACCCAGTGCCAGGTTGCAAAGGCAGCGGTGAAGAAGACCATCAGCAGCGCGCTTGAAGGCAGCAGCAGCCGGCGAGCGCGCGCGTTGCGCTCAAGCCAGACCGCTGCGGCGATCGCGAGCGGGAAGAGCACGATCAGGAAGCGTGGCAGCGACATCAGCGGTTCGCCCGCAACCGGGTAGGAGAGCGGCAGCGCAAGCGCGGTCGCGACATAGGCGATGTATGCGATCGGCAGCGTGCGCGCGAGTGCCACGCACAGCGCGATCGTCAGCAGAGCGGCCGCAAAGAGGGGGATGTTGTGCGAGGCCGCCACCAGCGGGCTGCCGGTGACCCCGGCGAGGTAGGAGTGGTGGGACTGCATCGAGAGCAGCTGACGGACGCCGTCGAAGGCGGCGACGGTGGCGCTCCACAGCGCAACGAAGGGCCCGGCGAATTCACGCCCCCACAGCGCCTCCGCCGAGAAGGGGGCGCTCGCGGAGCCGCCCGCAAGCGCAAGGTAGGCCATGAACGCAAGCACGCCCGCGGGGATCAGCGCGATGTAGGCTGCATCGCCGCTCAGGCGGTAGCGCGGGCGCGAGCGCTCCAGGAGCGCTCGCAGGCGGGGCGCAAGCGCTGTGCGCAGCGGCGCTCTCTGCGCCGGCATGCCCTGCTCTCGTGGCCCGTAGAGGTAGAGCAGGGCGGCGGGGATCACCAGCAGCACGCCGGTCGGCCGTGTGGCGCTTGCCAGCGCTCCCAGCAGGCCCGCTCGCGCCCAGGCGCCGCGGCGCGCGTACCAGAAGACCGCAAGCGAGAGCGCCAGGTAGAGCGACTCGGAGTAGTCCGCGGAGAAGAAGAAGGCCATCGGCGAGAGGGCGGTCATGACAACCGCAAGGCGCGCCACCGAGCGCGGTTCCCCGACTCGCCTCCCTGCGGCCCGCAGCCGGCTCATTTCAAGTCGCGTCAGGCGATGCAGCAGGTAGAGGCCGATGGCGAAGGCGGCCAACGAGACGAACGCCCCGGCCAGCGCGGGCGGCAGGGCGAGAAGGGAGAGGGCGCGGATCGCAAGCGGGTAGAGCGGGAAGAAGGCGCTCCTGGCGATCGTCGCGGAGCCGAGCGCAGGAGCGTACCCCGCGTGGGCGATCAGCAGGTACCACGCAGCATCCCACCGCGCCACCGGCGCCAGCAGCACATTGCCGAGAGCGCCGAAGCCGCGCGTGAGCTGTGCGTGCTGGAAGACCTTGCGCGCGGGTCCGAACCCGAAGGCGAGCACCGCGCCCCATCCGGCTGCGAACACAAGCGCACGGGAGAGCAGAAATCCCGGCAGCAGGTCGCGCAGCGCCTCGATGTCGAGGCTGCCGAGGAGCGACGCCAGGCGCGCCTGGCGTCGCGGGCGCAGCGTGGGCCAGCTCCTGCTGGCGCCCAGCCCGCCGCGCCGCCCAAGCGTTGGGCGCTCTGCGTGGTTGCCCACTGCCTGCGGCGCTGGCTCCACGGGCAGCTTGATCGACTCTGTGCTCATCGCAATCCGGCTCCGCGGCACATGATGGCGCTCGCCCTGCCAGACTTGCCCCGGTAGAGATGGCCATGCACGCTCGACAGCGCCGTCGCAAGCGTAACCGGGCGGGCGCTCCGGATGCGCTGCGTGCGCTCCTGCTCGGCTCAGCGATCGCGCTGATTGCGGCAATCGCCTTCGGCGGCGCTTACGTCGACGCGGTCTGGTCCTCGATCACGCCGCTGGCCGACCGCCATCCGCTGCTGCTCGGGACTCCTTCGGAAGTATTTGCCGCAGACGGTGAGCGACTTGGCTTCATCCAATCGACGGCGCTCCGCACACCGGTCGCCTGGAGCCAGATTCCGGCGGCGCTGAAGAACGCGACCGTGGCGATCGAGGACCAGCGCTTCTACCACAACAACGGCGTCGACCCCACCTCGATCGCACGCGCCGCGGTTGCGGACATCACGCGCGGCGAAGCGCTGCAGGGGGCCTCGACGATCACGATGCAGCTCGTGCGCAACCTCTACCTCGGCAATGACCTGAAGACCATCAAGCAGAAGCTCGCTGAGGCCAAGCTGGCGATCGAATACAACAAGGCCCACGGCAAGCGTGAAATCCTCACCAGCTACCTGAACGACGTCACCTACGGCACTGTCGGCGGCCAGAGCGCGCTCGGCGTGCAGGCCGCCTCACGCATCTTCTTCAATCGCCCCGTCTGGCAGATCGATCTCGCCCAGGCGGCGCTGCTGGCCGGCCTGCCGCAGGCGCCCAGCTCATACAACCCCTTCCTTCACCCCTCCGCAGCGCGCGCGCGGCGCAACGAGGTACTCGCCAAGATGGCCGAACTGCACTACATCTCCCCCCTGCAGGCGAAGGTCGCCGAGCGCGAGCCGCTCGGGCTCGAACACGGCTACTACTACGCCAATCTGCTTGAAGGCTTCTTCTTTGAATACGTTCGCCAAGAACTGATCGAACGCTACGGAGCGACGACGGTCGAGGACGGTGGCCTGAAGGTATATACGACGCTGAACCTGAGCTTCCAGCGCCAGGCGCGCGAAGCGATCCAATCGATCCTGCCTGAATCGGGCGATCCGGCCGCCGCAATCGTCTCAGTCGAACCAGGCAGCGGCTACATCCGCGCGATGACCGAGTCCCCCGCTTACGAACGCTCGCAGTTCAACCTCGCCGCCGACGCACACCGCCAGGCCGGCTCCACATTCAAGGCCTTCGTGCTGCTCACCGCGCTCAAGCAGGGCGTGAACCCCTATACCACCTACTACCCCTCAAAGCCGCTGCACTTCGTCGACCCGCGCTGGGGGCCGATCAACATCGAAAGCTACTCCGGCACGCTCGGCGCCAGCTACAACATCGCCACCGCGCTGATGCAGTCTAACGACCCGATCTTCACGCTCTTCGACATCGACCTCGGGCCGCCCAACGTGAAGCGCACCGCCGAAGAAGCCGGCATCACCGCGCCGCTCCTCGGCAATCCTGCAGAAGCGCTCGGTGGCCTCAAGGTAGGCGTGAGCCCGCTGGAAATGGCGGATGCCTACGCGACGATCGCCTCGGGCGGCTACCGCGCCCGCCCGGTTGCGATCACCAAGGTCGTCTTTCCGGATGGCCGTGTTGAAAACCTCGGCAAGCAGCACCCACAGAAGGTCTTCTCCAACGGGGTCACCGGCGAAGCGACAAAGCTGCTCCAGCGCTACATCACGGCCGGGCTGGGAACGCGCGCCTACTACGGCTGCCCCTACGCCGGCGGCAAGACCGGGACATCGAACAACAACGTCGATGCCTGGTTCGTGGGCTTCACCGCGCACCTCTCGAGCGCCGTGTGGATCGGCTACCCGCAGGGGAGGGTGCCGATGACGGACGTCGGCGGCCTCACCGTGGAAGGCCCAAACCTGCCTGCCGAGCTTTGGCACGACTACATGGCAAAGGCAACCGAAGGCGCCTGCACCCCCTTCCCGCCGATCACCGAACCGGTTGAATTCAAGCCCTTCTTCGGCCAATACATGAGCTCGCCGACGAACGCGACGGAAGTGCCGGTGGTGCCGAGCACTGCGACCTCGACGCCGCATGCGCAAGCGCAGTCCCCCGGCGGCGCGCGCTCGCCGGGCGGCGGCGAAGGACAGGCCGGCGCGCAGGCGCCCGGGCAGCTGGGCGGGGGTGGGCAGCAGCCCGAAGGGGCCGGCGGCGGCGAAGGGCCGGGGGAAGGAGCCACTCCCCCCGAAGCGCGCGCGCCGTCAGAAGCAGGACAGGGCGCTTCACCGCCCGAACGCGGCCCCGGCGCGGGCGGCGGGCACTGAGCGGGTGCACGAGCCCTCCCGCAGCGGGCAATTGCGCCCCGCCATGAGTTGATAGGTTTAGAGCGACAAGCTATGGTCGCGGAGAGTCCCGCTCGGGCGCTCCGGCCGGATGGTTAGCGCGAGGGTGCCAAAAGAAGACAAGATCGAATTTGACGGCGAGGTGATCGAGGCATTGCCGAACGCGATGTTTCGCGTCAAGCTCGACAACGATCATGTTGTCCTCGGCCATGTCGCAGGCAAGATGCGCCGCTACCGGATTCGCATCCTCCCCGGCGATCGCGTGCGCTGCGAGCTCTCTCCCTACGACCTCGACCGCGCGCGCATCGTCTACCGCCATCGCTGAGCGCTCGCTGATCGACGCGATAGCGGCTGCGCTCGGCAGCCCAGCGGACGAGCGCCTGCTGCGCGGCATCGGCGACGACTGCGCAATCGTGCGCTCGCGCCCGGTCACCCTGACGTCGGTCGACTCCTATGTCGAGGGGGTGCACTTCCGCCTCGACCCGGGTTGGCCGGAGCCGGCGCAGATCGGCGCCCGTGCGCTTGCCGCCTCGCTGTCGGACTTGGCGGCGATGGGGGCCCGGCCAGCTGAGGCATACGTCGCGCTTGGCGTTCCCGAGCGCTTCGGCGAGCGGCGCGCGCTCGAGCTGATGCGCGGCGCAGCGCAGGCAGCCGCTGGCGCGGGGGCGCAGATCGCAGGCGGTGACCTGGTCTCTGCGCCGATCCTCTTCATCTCGGTCACCGTCGTGGGCTGGGCGGCGCAGGAGAGCGATGTGGTCACGCGCGCCGGCGCGCAGCCGGGCGACCTGTTGGCCGTCACCGGCGCCATCGGCGGCGCGGGCGCAGGGCTGATGCTGCTGCAGCGCGGCGAAGGGGCACGCTCAGATCCACCTGCGCTGCGCGCGCTCGCGCGCCTGCGCGCGCCCCGCCCGCGACTCGCGGCCGGGCTTGCGCTTGCGCAGGCCGGCGCGCACGCGATGATCGACCTCTCCGACGGCCTTGCCGAGGATGCCCTGCAGCTGGCGCGCTCAAGCTCGCTCGCGGTCGAGATCGACCTGCAGTCGCTGCCGCTCGAGGAGGGGCTGCATGAGCTCTGCGCGCAGCTGCAGCGAGACCCTTACGAGCTGGCGGCAAGCGCGGGCGAGGACTACGAGCTCTGCGTCGCGCTGCCCCCGACGGCGCTCGCGCGCGCCAGGGAGGTGCTTGCGCGCAGCGAGGGGCTCGCGCTGACGGTGATCGGGCGTCTGAGCGCGGGCGCGCCGAGCGTCGCATTTCGCGCGCCCGATGGCGGCGTGCGCAGGCTGCGCGGCTATGAGCACCGCATCTGACCGCGCGCTCAGATGTGAGCGGTCGGCGTAGCGGGCGGCAGCTTCAGCGCGCGCCCCAGCGCGCTGGAGGGAGCCGAGCGGGCGATCAGCGATTGGACGAAGCTGCGGGCGGCGCCCAGTGGCGTCACGCTTGCCAGCCCAGCGTCGATCAGGATCCGCTGGGCCGCCGAGAAGGGCGGGTTGCAGGAGGAGAGCACAAGCCGGACGCCGCCGCCCGGATGCATCACGGCGGCGACATCTTCGGGCGCGACGACCCTCGTGCGCCGCACTCGGTAGAGGAAGCGCGCGTAGGGCATCGTGATGATGATCTGATCGCCCGGGCGCAGCTCTTCGACGTGGCGAAATGGCGCAAGGAAGGTCGTGCGATGGCCGGCGATCGCGGTGATCCCGCCACTTCCGGGGAAGTGGCTCTGCGGGTATTCGCCGCGCCAGTAGATCCCGGGGCCCTCCTCAAGTTCTTCGTTGCCCGTGCCCTTGACCAGGGCGAAGCTCACACCGATGCGGGGAATGTCGATTTCGCCAACCGCCGTCCCGCTCTTGGCGCTTGCTTCAAGTCGCGCCGCAAGCAACGCGATGCGCGCCCGCTCGTCGTGCGCGAGCGCCAGCTGCGCGGCAAGCGCGCTGGATGGCGCCCTTTCCTCCAGGCGCTTGAGGGCACCGTGCAGCTCGCCCTGCTGGATCGAGGCGTAGATCGCCGTCAGCGGCTCCTGCCAGAGCATCGTCACGACGACATCGAGCAGGCAGAGGATGCCGATCACGATCAGCGCGTTCGCGAGCGCGCGCGCCAGGTGCCCGTGGCGCGGTCTGCCTCCCTGCGCGCGCAGCGCCGGAGCGTCGCGCCCCGACAGGGGAAGCGCCGCGACCTGGATCTGGCCGCGCCTGGTGCGCCGCCGCGTCGCACGCCGTCTCATCGCGCTAGCGGCGCACGGTCACGCGCACGCCGCTGCTCAGCCGCTGGTCGTAGAGGGCGGATGGCTGCGGCAAGCGCTCTCGCTGCTCCTGTCCAGGTGTGCGCGCAGGCAGCGCGCTGGGCGCCCCGCCCCAGAGCACCCTTGCTGCCGCACACAGCGCCGCTCCCGCAAGCACGCTGAGCAGGACCGCGCTGCCCGGCCCGAGCGCCCCGCTTGCAAACAGCGCCGGCCCCAGCCAGAGCCAGCCTGCGGCCGCCAGCGCCGAGCCCGATGCGTAGTAGGCATAGATCAGCACCGGACCGCATAGTCCCAACAGTACCAGCGCCAGTGCCACAGGACGCCACGATCGCCGCAGCTGAAGGCCGCACGCGGGGATCCAGAGGTGGACCGCCGGCAGCAGCAGCAGCGCAAGGTAGGGGTTTGCGATCCAGGCGCCGATCGCAGCGCAGTCGAGCAGGATCAGCAGCGCCAGGCCGCCTGCCGGCCTCCGCAGCAGGCCGCGCTGGGCGCGCACCAGGCGCAGCCATCGCCACAGGGCGGCAAGCATGACGATGCCGCTCAGCGCAATCACAAGCGCTGCTGTGCTGTCGAGGCCGAAGGCGCCGGCGGTGGCCGGCAGCACGCCGATGCCTCCGGCCACTCCCGCAGCGCCGGCGACCATCAGCATGATCGCGGCGGCCAGGAAGGGGAGCGCCCCGGCGGCGCCCAGCAGCAGCGCCCCGGCGATCGCCCGGCGCCCGCGCAGGCGCGCGCAGGCATCGATGGTGAGCGCAAGCGCAGGGACAAGCGCGGCCGCCACGAGCAGCTGGAGCGCCCATTCTGGTACCAGCTTGCCCCCGACTTCCAGATCGCCGCTCGGCGCGCCGAGCGCTCGCGTGCCTGCTTGAAGCCCCGAGAGCGCTGCTGCGACCGCGCTGCCTGCCGCTTCCAGGCGCGCTTCGCTTACCGGCGCGCGCGGCGGCGGTTCGGCTTCGCCGGAGAGCGACAGCCGCGCCGCCGGCAGGCCGAGGGCATCGAACACCGCCTGTTCGCCGATCTCCACAGGGAGCGCGCGGTGCGCAAGCTGGGCGAGGAAGCCAGGCTGGGCACCGCCGATGCCGGCCTGCCCGGAGAGCGCTGCAGCGAGCGTCGCGGTCAGCGCGGGCGGCGCAAGCGCTGCGCCGTCGGAGTAGGGGAGGATGGCCGGGCGGGAGACCTGCGGCGAGGCGACATCGCCGATCGAGATCACCGCCGCTGCGCCAGGCGCAGAGACGCCCGCGCTCTGCGCGCCGCCCGCCCCCGCTTCGCCTTCGCCGCCTCCCGGCGGCGCCGGCGCTCCTCCCGGCGGCGCTCCGGGAAGCGCGCCTGCGGCGAGCGCCTGCGCGATGCGCACAGCGCCGCTGTAGCCGCCTGTTCCGCCGTCGCTTGAGACCAGCACGATCGGCCTGACCAGCTGCTCCTGGGCGAGCGTATGGGCAAGGGCCAGCAGCAGCGCGGTCGCGGAGAGCTGCGCCTGGGCGTCGTATCCGCTCGTGTCGTGGTGGGCGATCAGCACGATCGGTTGCCCGCCTGCAGACCCGGCCCGCTCCGCGACGACGTTGTAAAGCGTGCGCTCGCCGTAGACGGTCTCGCCCTTATAGCGTTCAGTACGTACACGGAAGCCGCTTCCGGCAGCCGCCAGGTCGCTCAGGTCCTGGGCGACATAGGCGGCGAGCGCAGCGTCTCCGGCGCTGCCCGGCCGGCTGCGGGGAAAGCGCGCCGCCAGGTAGTTCAGCTCTTCGAGGGCCAGGCGAGCGTCGAACGCTTCGGTCCCGCCGGGCGCGCTCTGCGCTGGCGGCCGATTGCCGAGCGAGAGCCCGAGCAGGGCGAGTGCGGCAACCAATGGCAGCGCTCCAGCGCGGTAGATGCGTCCATTGACCATCTGGGCCTGCGAACGATAGCCGCTGGGCGGGCGTTGCGCTCGCGCGTATAGTGCGTCCGTGCTCCAGCGCGTCCAAGTTGCCGCCAAGCCACTCTCCGACTACACGCACATCTGCTCGCGTGACCTGCTCGAGGAGATCCGCGCGCTTGCCGAGCCGCTGCGCGGGGCGCGGGTGGCCCATCTCTCTGCGACCGCCTTCGGGGGCGGGGTCTCCGAGATCCTCTACACGCTGATACCGCTGCTTGTCGATGTCGGCATCGAGTGCGAGTGGCAGGTGATCTACGGACGCGAGGAGTTCTTCAATGTGACCAAGCTGCTGCACAACGCGCTCCAGGGCGCCGAGACAGAGCTGACCGACGAGCAGTGGGAGATCTGGCTGCGCTACAACGAGATGAACGCGCGCGAGCTTGCCGGCGGCTTCGATGTCTGCGTGATTCACGATCCCCAGCCGGCGGCGATGCGCGCGCTTGCGCCCGAGAAGGCGGCCGGCTGGCTCTGGCGCTGTCACATCGACCTCTCCACCCCGCAGCAGGCAGCGCTCGAGCGTCTCCTTCCCTACATCCGCGACTACCCCCAGACCCTCTTCCACCACGCCGACTTCGTCCCGCCCGGCATGCGCGGGAAGGTGAACATCGTGCCGCCCGCGATCGACCCGCTGGCGCCTAAGAACATGGCGCTTGCGCCAAGCGAAGCCGCATACGTCTGCGAGCAGCTCGGGATCGACAGCGGGCGCCCGCTTCTCTGCCAGGTCTCCCGCTTTGATCCCTGGAAGGACCCGCTCGGGGTGATCGATGCCTACCGCATCGTCAAGCAGGGCCGGCCCGACCTGCAGCTTGCGCTGGTGGGCTCGATGGCATCGGATGACCCGGAGGGCTGGGAGCTCTTCAACCAGACGCTCGCCCACGCCGACGGCGACCGCGACATCCACATCCTCAACAACTTCAACAATGTCGGCGCGATCGAGGTAAATGCCTTCCAGACGCGCTCTGAGGTGATCGTGCAGAAGTCGCTGCGCGAGGGCTTCGGGCTGACCGTCACCGAGGCGATGTGGAAGGCGCGACCGGTGATCGGCGGCGCGGTGGGCGGAATCCCGCTGCAGATCGAGGACGGCCACTCCGGCTTCCTCGTCTCCTCGAAGGAGCAGTGCGCAGAGCGCGTTCAGACGCTGCTCTCAGATCCGGAGCTTGGGCGCCAGCTTGGGAGCGCCGCCAAGGAGCGCGTGCGCGAGCGCTTCCTGACCCCGCGCCTGCTGCGCGATCACCTGCGGATCATGACGGACCTGCTGGGCGGCGCTCACTCCGGCAAGGCGGTGGCGCCTTGAGCGACCGCCCGCCGCTGGTGCTCGTCTCCAACCGCGGTCCGGTCACCTACGACCAGGAGGGCAGGCCGCAGCGCGGCACCGGCGGGCTCGTCACCGCCCTCTCCGGGCTCGCCTCCCATCGCGAGGCGCTGTGGGTGGCCTCGGCGATGAGCGAGGGGGATGCGCTTGTCACCGAGCGCCACGGCGGCCGCGCCTTCTCGGTGCGCTCGCCCGCCGGCGGCGAGTACCGACTGCGCCTCGTCGTCTCCGATCCGCTCGCCTACGACCGCTTCTACAACGTCTTTGCAAACCCGATGCTGTGGTTCATCCAGCATTACCTCTGGGACCTCTCCAACGCGCCGGACATCCGCCGCGAGGAGATCGAGGCCTTCGAGTTCGGCTACAACGTCGTCAACGAGGATCTGGCGCGCGCGGTGGTCGAGGAGGTGCACGGCCTCGAGCGCCCGGTCGTGATGGTGCACGACTACCACCTCTACACGCTCCCGGACCTGATCCGGCGTGCGCGCCCTGACGTCTTCCTCCATCACTTCATCCACATCCCCTGGACGCAGCCGGACGCCTGGCGTGTGCTCCCGGCGCGAATCCGCGAGGAGCTCTTCGCCGGGCTGCTGGCAAACGACATCATCGGCTTTCACACCCGCTCCTACCGCCACAACTTCCTGCAGTGCTGCCGCGACCTGCTCGAGCTCGATGTCGACTTCGACGCCGGCACCGTCCGCTACGGCGGTCGCGAGGTGTGGGTGCGCTCCTACCCGCTGCCGATCGACCATGTCGCGACACGAAGGCTGGCCGCAAGCGAGGCGGTCGCCGCCTACGAGCAGGAGCTGCTGCGCCGCCGGCGCGACTTCCTGATCCTCCGCGTCGACCGCGCCGACCTCTCCAAGAACATCCTGCGCGGCTTCTCCGCCTTCGACCTCTTCCTGGAGCAGCATCCGGAGCTGCGCGAGCGGGTGACCTTCGTCGCCCAGCTGATGCCCTCGCGGACGGACGTGCCCCAGTATGCCGAGTACATCGAGCGGATCGAGGCGCTCGTGGCGGTCGTCAACCACCGTCACGGCACCCCCGACTGGATGCCGATCCAGCTGAAGCTGCGCGACTCGCTCGAGGAGGCGCTTGCCGCCTACAAGCACTACGACGTGCTGCTGGTCAATGCGATGTTCGACGGCATGAACCTGGTTGCAAAGGAGGGCCCGATCATCAACGAGCGCAGCGGCGTCTCGATCCTCTCCGAGAACACCGGCGCGCACGAGGAGCTGGCGGAGTTCGCGCTCTCGGTGAACCCCTTCGACATTCAGGAGCTTGCCGACTCGATCGACGCGGCGCTGCGCATGAGCCCGCAGGAGCGCGCACGCCGGGCGGAGGGCCTGCGCTCGATCATCACCCGTCGTGACCCCGGCGACTGGATCGACGAGCAGCTCGCCGACATCGCGCGCAAGGGCGCTGCGGCATCCTGACTGTGGGCGCATCCGCCGCGGGCGCTCCGGCGCCCCCCGCCCGGCGCTGGTATCATGCGCGCCCGCGCCGTGCCCAGGGGAGGGGAGGGCCGTGCGCAGGCTTGCAATGACTCAGGCAACCACCGCGACAGCAACCTACGATCTGATGCTGCTCCTCGAGCCCGAGCGCGAGGAGGGCGTGCGCGCCGCCGTGGTCGACTCCGCGCTGAAGATGATCGAGCGCGGGGGCGAGCTGGTGCGCCACGACCGCTGGGGCGTGCGCGAGCTTGCCTACCCGATCAAGCATCACACGAGCGCCGAGTACCACCTGCTGCAGTTTCGTCCCTCCGGGCGCGAGCTGCTGGGCGAGCTCGACCGCTCGCTGCGCATCGCCGAAGGGCTGATGCGCTTTCGGATCGTCAAGCTGGCGCCGGGCACGCCGGAGCCGCCCGCGATCCATGCGGGCGAGCCCACAGCCGCTGCGCAGGCGCAGCCGGCGGCGGCCGAGAGCGAACACACGCCGAGCGCGCAGATCGACGATCCGGCCGCAGCCGCAGCCGCAGCCGCAGCCGCAGCGGCGCCGGCGCCCGAGGCTGCGCCTGAGCCGACAGAGTCCGCCGCAGCCGCGCCGACCGCTGCGGATGCCGGCGAAGAGGACCCCGTGCCGAGCGCGGGGGACGAGGGCGGAGAGGGGCAAGGCTGACCGCAGCGGTCGGACCTGCCGCCCAAGCCTGCTAATACCTTCGCACGGCGATGCCCGAGTCGAACCTGCACGCGCGCGAGGAGCTGCTTGAGAGCCTGCGCGGCTCCATAGACCACCTTGCCGGCGCCCTTGCCCTCCTGGGCGAGGCCTACGACCATCTCGACGAGCAGCAGGCGGATGCGCTTGAGAGCTCGCTCTTCAAGCCTCTGCAGCGGGGCTATGGGCGCGCGAAGCGTGCCGTGATCGAGTTTGCCGCCCGCCATGACCAGTCGCCCCCGCAGCTTGGGCAGCCGCCGGCGCCGCTGCCCGCCACGGGCGTGAAGGCGCTCGTCGAGGGCGCGCTCGCGGAGGTCGAGGAGGCCGAGAACGGGATCGTGACGCTGCAGGACTCCCTTGTCCTGCTGGACCTCGGCGACCAGGAGCTGCGGGCGCGCCTTGCCGAGGTGCGCCAGGCGCTCGAGGAGGCGCGCGGCGGCGCCCGCCACTTCCTCAGAACGCTCGGTCGCTGAGCAGTAGACTGCGCAGCGCATGGCCGGAAGCGAGGCACAGCCAGGGCAGAGCACCCGCAGCGAGATCCTGCGCGCCTCCCCGCGCATGTTCGACTCCGACCTGCTCGACTTCTTCTCGCGCGTCCACCCCTCCGTGCCGGTGCTGATCTTTGCGCCCGCGATCGCTGCGCTCTGCTACTGGGGGCTGCAGGAATCCTCGCCCGGCGCGTTCATCGGCCTCTTTGCCGCCGGCTACGTGATCTGGAGGCTGTTCGAGTACTGGCTGCACCGCCTCGTCTTCCACTTCGAGCCCGAGGCCGGGCTGGGCGCGCGGCTGCACTGGATCATCCATGGCGTGCACCACGACCACCCCAACGACCCCCTGCGGCTGGTGATGCCCCCGGCGGTGAGCGTGCCGCTGGGAGCGATCATCTTTGCCGCCTTCTACGGCATCTTCGGCGCGCGCTACGCACCGGCGCTCGACGGCGGCTTCATCGCCGGCTACCTGCTCTACGACATGATGCACTACTACCTCCACCACTTCACGCCCCGCTCGCGTCTCGGGCGGCTGCTGCGCGAGCTGCACATGCGCCACCACTTCCAGGACGACACACGCGGCTTCGGTATCAGCGCCCCCTACTGGGACCTCATCTTCCGCACGCTTCCGCAACATCGCGCAAAGAGCGCCCCTTAGCCTGACCTGCGCGGATCGGCCCGCACGCGGCCGCCGGGGTCTTCTCTACACTCAGGCGATCGGCCGCTTGCCAGAGCGCTGCCGCGGCCGTCAAGCGCACCCGACCACAGGAGCAGAAGAGCAGTGGCAAGTTCAAACATCAACAGAGTTGTTATGACCGGCAATCTGACCGCCGACCCGGAGCTGCGGTCGCTGCCGAGCGGGACCTCGGTCTGCAAGCTGCGCATCGCCAGCAACACGCGCCGGCGCAATGGCTCAACCGGCGAATGGGAGGACAAGCCCAACTACTTCAACGTCACGGTCTGGGGGGCGCAGGGCGAGAACGCCGCGCGCTACCTGACCAAGGGCCGGCCGGTCGCAATCGACGGGCGCCTGGAATGGCGCGAGTGGGAGGCCGAAGACGGCAGCAAGCGCCAGGCAATCGATATCATCGCGGAAACTGTTCAGTTCCTGGGCTCTGCGCGGGAAGGCGGCCCGACGGGCGGCGGCGGCGGCTTCAGCGCCGGCGCCGGAGCGGGAGATGCGCCGATCGACGGCCAGGACTTCGAGCAGCCTGTGCCGATCGCAAGCGGCGGCATGCAGACCGGAGACGACGAGGTTCCCTTCTAAAGCGCCGCCGGCAGGGTGGCAGCAGGAGAAGGGCAGGGAAGAGACAAGAGCAGAAAGGCAGGATCGCAGCGGTGGCAAAGCAGAGAAACAGCAGGGCAAAGGGATCACGGCGGCGTGAGCGGCGGATCATCGGCGTGCGGCGCAAGCCCTGTCAGCACTGCCGCGAGCACATCGAGCACGTCGACTACAAGGATGTAGCTGCGCTGCGGCGCTTCATCTCCGAGCGGGGCAAGATGCGCTCGCGGCGGATCACGGGCGCCTGCAGGCGCCACCAGAGCCAGATCGCCAGGGCGATCAAGATCGCGCGCGAACTTGCCCTGCTGCCCTATGTCTCGGAGGGCTCTGGCGGCGAAGGCTCATACCACCGTCGAGGTCGCTCCTAGGCCGTGCCCGAGGTCGTTCTGCTCAAGGATGTCGAGTCGCTTGGCGAGCGCGGCAGCGTCGTCGAGGTCTCGAAGGGCTATCTGCGCAACTTCCTGATCCCGCGCAAACTTGCCACCGTCGCGACGCCAGGGGCGCTGGAGGCGTTCCGGCGCCGCCAGGAGGCCGAGGAGCGGGCGCGGCGCGAAGCGCTCGAGCGCGCTGAGCAGAACGCGGCGATGCTCTCGCGGACGGTGCTCACGATCCCCGCGCAGGCCGGTCCCGACGGGCACCTGTTCGGGTCGGTCGGACCGCGGGACATCGTCGAGGCGATCCGTGCCGCCCGCCAGCTGAAGCTCGATCGCCGCGCGGTGCATCTGCCCGAGCCGATCAAGAGCGTGGGCACCTACATGGTCGACGTCGAGCTTCCCGCCGGGCACCGCGCGAGCGTGAAGACGATCGTGGTCGCCGCGCAGGACAAGCGAGAGCACTGAGGCAAAAGATCATGGCGGAGACGATCCTGCCGCCGCACGACCTGGACGCCGAGCAGGCGGTGCTGGGCGCGATCCTGCTCTCGGACCGCTCGCTGTATGCGCTTGTGATCGAGGAGGGCCTGCGCCCGGCGGACTTCTACCACGAGCGCCACACGCGCATCTACGAGGCGATGCTCTCCCTCTACAACGAATCGCAGCCGGTCGATCCGCTGACGGTGACCGAGCGCCTGGCGCGCATGGGCCACCTCGAGAAGGTGGGCGGCAGGGGAGCGATCGAGGAGCTCACCGGTGTCGTGCCCGCAGCCGGCCATGCCCGCCGCTACGCCCAGATCGTGCGCGAGGCCGCGCTGCTGCGGCGCCTGCTGGGCGCGACCTATGAGATCCAGGGCGAGGTCGCAGAGCACAGCGCGCCCCCGCGCGAGCTCGTCGAGCGCGCGGAGCGCGCGATCCTCGAGGTTGCGCGCGATGACCGCCGCCAGGACTTCCGCTCGATCGAGGATGTCCTCCACAACGAGCTTGACAAGCTTCACCGCCTCTCGCTGGAAGGCACGCGCCTGACCGGGACCCCCTCGGGCTTCACCGACCTGGATGCGATCACGGGCGGCTTTCAGCCGGGGAACCTGATCATCGTCGCGGCGCGCCCCGCGATGGGCAAGAGCGCGCTGGTCTGCAACATCGCCGAGAACGCCGCGGTCAAGCACAACGTCCCGGTCGCGCTCTTCTCGCTTGAGATGGCCGAGGCGGAGCTCGCCCAGCGCTTTGTCGCCTCCCAGACGCCGATCAAGGGCGAGGAGCTGCGCCGCGGGCGTGTGCCGGAGAGCCGCTGGCCGAAGATCTTGAAGGCGACCCAGCGCCTCGCCGCCGCGCCGCTGTGGATCGACGACTCCAGCGATGTCGGCCTGCTCGAGATCCGCGCCAAGGCCAGGCGTCTGCACAGCCAGCGCGAGGGCGGGCTGGGGCTGATCATCGTCGACTACCTGCAGCTGATGCGCACCGAGAGCCGCTATGACAGCCGCGTCACCGCCGTCGGTGAGCTCTCGCGGGGGCTGAAGATCTTAGCCCGCGAGCTGGAAGTGCCGGTGATCGCGATCTCGCAGCTCTCGCGCGCTGTCGAGCAGCGGCCCGACAAGAAGCCGATGCTCTCCGATCTGCGCGAGTCCGGGAACCTCGAGCAGGACTCCGACCTGGTCGTCTTCCTCTATCGCGACGAGTACTACAACGAGGACTCCGAGCGCATCGGCGAGGCTGACCTGATGATCGCAAAGCACCGCAACGGCGCGCTCGGCACCGTCACCCTCACATTTCAGAAGGACTACCCGAAGTTCATGAACTTCGCCTCCGAGCGCTCGCTGGGGGCGGGCGTCGGGGTCGGCGCCGGAGCGCCGCGCCGCCACGAGCGCGGGCAGGGCGGGGAAGTGATCGAGGCGGACTTCAGCCGCTCGGGTGCCGCGGATGCGGGCGGCTTCCCCGAGGATGAGGACTATGACTTCTAAGCGCGGCTCCGCGCGCGCTCCAGGGTCCGGGCGCGAGGGCTCCGGCGCGCGCTGCCCCTATGGGCTCTGTGACGGATCTGGGTTCGTGATCGACTTCGAGGCCAACAGCGCGCGCCGCTGCGAGTGCATGCCGGCGCGGGTCGCTCGGCGGCTGGCAAGCCGCCTGCAGGGGCGCATCCCCACCAGGTACGAGGGCGTCTCCTTCGAGCGCCCGCCGATCTCCGAGCTTCCCCAGCCCGTGCTGGAAGCGCTGCGCGCCTACACGCACGACATCTCTGCGAGCCTTGCGGAGGGACGCGGGCTCTGGGTGGTCGGCGATGTCGGCACCGGCAAGACCTCGGTGGCGATGCTCGTCTCCAAGCTGGCGATCGCCGCCGGCCAGACCGTCGCGATCTACTCGCTGCCGCGGCTGCTCAACCTGCTGCGCGAGGAGATCGCCCACGAGGCGGGAGTGCTCGCGCTGCTCGATGACCTCACTGCGGTGGACCTGCTGCACATCGACGACCTCGGGGCACACCACTCGACCGGGTGGGCGCTCGAGCAGCTCTATCTGCTGATCGACGCCCGCTACCAGGCCGGACGGGCGATCGTCGCGACGACCAATGTCAAGGACAACGAGCTGCACCCCGACGGCATCGCGCGCCAGCTTGCGGCGCCGCTGCTGGGCTCCAAGGCTGCGGAGGGCGCCGATCAGGCGATGGGGCCCGGCGGCCACCTGGGGGCGCGCATCGTCTCGCGGCTGATCGAGATCTGTGGTGACCCGCTGCCGCTCTTCGGCGATGACCTCCGCCGTCCCTATCGCGCTCGCGGCAGCCTGACGCTGCCCTAGACTGCGGCGGGAGAGATGCCGGGGATCGTGATCGTTGGCGCCCAGTGGGGCGATGAGGGCAAGGGCAAGGTGACCGACCTGCTCGCCGAGCAGGCTGACGCGGTCGTGCGCTTTCAGGGCGGCAACAACGCGGGCCACACGATCGTCCGCGATGGCGTGCAGTGGAAGCTGCACCTGATGCCCTCCGGGATCCTGCATCCGGGCAAGCTCTGCGTGATCGGCAACGGCGTGGTGATCGACCCGCGGGTGCTGGCCGACGAGCTCGAGGCCCTGAAGGCACGGCGCGTCGACGTCAGCGCGCTGCGGATCTCTGCGAACGCCCATCTGATCATGCCCTACCACCTGCTGCTGGACTCGGCCGGCGAGGCGAAGCTCGGCAAGCTCCAGATCGGGACCACCCAGCGCGGGATCGGCCCCTGCTACGCCGACAAGGCCGCGCGGCTGGGGATCCGCGTGCAGGACCTCCTCGACGAGAAGATCCTGAAGAAGAAGATCGTCGCTGCGATGGAGCCGAAGCGACTGTCGCTGCGCCCCTACGAGCGCAACCCCGCCCTTGACCTGCGCACGATGACGGAGGAATACCTCACCTACGGCCACCGCTTGGAGCGCCACATCGCCGACACCGCACGCCTGCTCTGGGAGCTCCTGGACGCCGGCTCGCTCGTGCTCTTCGAGGGCGCGCAGGGGGCGATGCTCGACATCGACCACGGCACCTATCCCTTCGTGACCTCCTCCAACCCGGTTGCCGGCGCGGCGTGCGTCGGCGCGGGCGTGGGGCCGAAGGCGATCGCAGAGGTCTGGGGCGTGGCGAAGGCCTACACCACGCGGGTGGGCGCGGGCCCCTTCCCGAGCGAGCTCCACGACGCCTTGGGCGAGGCGCTGCGCCATCGCGGCGGGGAGTTCGGGACCACGACCGGACGGCCACGGCGGGTGGGCTGGCTCGATCTGGTCGCGCTGCGCTATGCGGCGCGTCTGAACACGCTGAGCGCCCTTGCGATAACCAAGCTCGACGTGCTCTGCGGCCTCGATAGCATCGCTCTGTGCACCGGCTACCGCGGCGCCGAGGAGGCGGAGTTCAGCGAGTTTCCCTACCACCAGACCGTGCTGCACCACGCCAGCCCCGAGCTGACCGAGCTGCCCGGCTGGCAGGAGGACATCGGCGAGTGCCGCTCGCTCGCGGATCTGCCCCCCGCAGCTCGCGACTACCTCGACTTCATCGCCAACGCGGTTGGCGTCCCGGTTGCGCTCGTCGGCGTGGGGCCCGCCCGCGATCAGGTGATCTGGACCGGCGAGCCACGCGACTCGCTGCTGCTCGCCGGCGCGCAGCACGCCGCCCCCTGATCGCTCAGAGCGCTCTGCGGTCGCTGTCTGCCGCCGGGGAGGGCGCGTGCAGCAGCTCCGGGCCCTCGGGCGCGCGGGGGGAGCCCACCGCCGGATTGGCAGCCTCGGCGTGGGTGCGCTCGCTGGGCAGCGTCGCGCATAGCGAGAGCGCCTCTTCGCCGCTCAGCGCAGGATCGAGCCATGCCTCCTGCAGCGCTCGATCGGCAAGCACCACCGGCATCCTTGCGTGCACCGAGCGGGCGACCGCGTTGCCATCCGACGCACAGGTCAAGAGCGCGATCGAGCGGCGCTCGTGCCCATCGGCGCTCGATGCCGTGCAGCTCAGCGCGGCGAAGGCAAACGGCGCGCCGTCGTCGACGGTGAAGCGGAAGGGCTGCCCGGGGGCCCCCCGGCGCTCGGCGTGCAGCCACTCATACCAGCCGTCGGCGATCTGCAGCGCTCGGAGCGCCGGGTCTGCAAGCAGCGGGCCGTAGGTGCGGCTGGTGAGCGCGCTCTCGACGCGCGCGTTGATCAGGCTGTAGCGGCTGGCCCTGCCACCGCGCTCTCTGGCCTGCAGCAGCCAGGGCGGCAGCAGCCCCCAGCGCATCAGCTGTGGCACGCGCTCGCCCGCCCGCGCGACGATCGCGAGCACCTCCTGGGTCGGGGCGATGTTGTAGCGGCGGGTGCCGCGCGCGTCCGGAAGCCTGACACCGAAGCGGCCGTTGATCTCCTCCGGCCCCGCGGTGTTTGTGTAGCGGCCGCACATCGTCCGCGCAGCCTAGCGCGCTGGAGCAAATAGGCTGCGCAGGTGTCAGGCAGGCAGGCAGCGGAGGATCGCCGCGAGCAGGGCCCTCAGGTGCGCCCGCGACCCTCAGGCGCGCTCGCGCGCACGCTCGCGCAGATGGGCGCAACGCTTGCGGTCGGCGGGCGCGACGCTCGCCTGCTGCTGGCCGCACGCGTGCTGATGAGCGCCCAGCGGGCGCTCGTGGGCGTCGTCGCGCCGATCTACCTGGCACGTCGCGGGCTCTCAGGCACGGAAGTCGGCATGCTTTTCTCCGCCGTCGGGCTCGCAGGCGCAGCGATCAGCGCGATCGTCGGCTTCGGCGCCGACCGCTTCGGACGCAAGCCCTTTGTCGTCTACGTCCCGCTGCTTGCGGCAGGCGCAGGCTTCGTGTTCGCGTTCGTCGGTGCGACCGGAGCGCTCTTTGCCGCGGCGGCGATCGGCTCCTTCGGCCGCGGCTCGGGCGCGGGCGCGGGGATGGTCGGTCCCTACCAGCCTGCCGAGCAGGCCCTGCTCGCCGGGCTCGTCGACGATCGCAGCCGTCCGCGCCTGTTTGCGAACATCGCCTCCGCCTCCGCGCTCGGGGGCCTGCTCGGCGCGGTCCTTGCGGCCAGCCCGCTCACGCAAGCCGCTTCGGGTCCAGCGGGGACAGGCACCTACCGCGATGCCTTCCTCGTCGCTGCGCTGCTTGCGCTCCTGACCGCGCTGCTTGCAATGCCCGTGCGCGAAGGGCGACGCCCGGCCCGCCAACAGCGCGGCGAAGATGCGCGCTCGCGCGCGCCCCGGCGACTCTCGGCGCCGGCGCGCTCGCTGGTGCTGCGGCTGGCGGCGACGAACACCGTCAATGGGCTTGCCGTCGGCCTCTTCGGTCCCTTTGTGAGCTACTGGCTCTACCGTCGCTTCGGCGCAGGGCCGAGCACGATCGGCCTGCTCTACATCGCCGCAAATGTCGTGACGATAATGACGAATCAGCTGGCGACGCCGCTGGCGCGCCGCCACGGCATGGTGCGCACGGTCGTGATCGCACGCATGCTGCAGGCGCTGCTGCTGATCCCGCTCGCGCTCTCGCCGAGCCTCTACGTCGCCGGCGCCCTCTACTCGCTGCGCCTGGTCGCCCAGCGCATCGGGCTTGCGCTGCGCCAGACCTTCGTGATGAGCGCTGCTCCGGAGAGCGAGCGCGCCAAGGTCGCAGCGCTCTCGCAGCTGCCCATGCAGGGAGCCTCGGCGACCGCGCCGACGCTCGCGGGCTACCTCTTCGATGCGGTCGGCCTTGCCGTGCCCTTCGAGATCGCCGGGGTGCTGCAGCTGATCAACGCGGGGCTCTTCCAGTGGTTCTTCGGTCGCGCCGCCAAGGCCGACGGCGAGGGCGCCAGCAAGCCGCCACGCGCATCGCCCATCGGGCGCGAGCAGCTGCCGGCCGCCGGCAGGATCCTGACCGGCGAGGAGGACACCGGCGAGCTGACCCTCCCGGAGGGCGGCCGCTGAGCGCCGGGCGCAGTGCCACGCAATCCCCACTCCAGCGCGTCGACCAGTTGATGACCCCCTCGACGTCGGCGTTCGGCTGAGCGCCGCGGGCATCGATCTCGAGGATCTCGGCGAGCGATGCCTCTACGTCAGCCAGGAGCCGGATCGTGGACGCGGCCAGCTCAATCCTGCGTGCTGTCGGCTTTGGAAGGTAGGCGATGTATCCATCGCGACCGATCGTCCGCCGCGGCTTGCCAGATGGCGTGGATCTGTATGCCGAGCGGACCATGGAGCGGGCAACCGGAGTCGTCCATGCAGAAAAGCAGCCAATCGTTTATTTAGAGAGGATCGAGGACTGTAAAGACTCCTGCGCAGTCCACGTGGGCTGGAGTGCCGCCGATCCGGGCTACCCAGGGCTGCTCGTGCGCCTCATCGAGGCGCGGCCGGCAAGGCGGGAGGCGCCCTAGCGAGCGAAGCCGTTGGCGATCGCGCCCGGAGGCGTGCTCTGGCCGCGTTGCGCCCCGCCGCGCGCCATCTCCGGCTGCAGTCGCGAGGGAATCGGATCGGGAGCGATGCCGAGCGCGGCGATCGTCATCGCGACCATCTCATAGTGGCCGACAAGCATGCAGAGCTCGATCAGCTCGCGATCCTCCAGCAGCGGGCGCAGCCGCGAGTAGACCGGATCGCGGATCGTGCGCTGTTCGTGCAGCTCATCGACCGCCTGCAGCAGCGCCGCCTCGCGCTCGGGGAGGCCCGGCGCAAGCGCGCCGACGCGCACGCGCGCGATCTCCTCCGCGCTCAGGCCGACGCGCAGGGCGATCGACTCGTGATGGCGCCGCTCGTACTCGGAGGCACAGTTGTGGGCCACGCGCAGGATCACGAGCTCGCGGTCGCGCGCCGGCAGGCAGCCGCGGCGCAGCAGTGCTCCTGCAAACAGCAGCCAGCCGCGGAATAGCCAGCGGTGGCGGGCTATCGTGCGCAGCAGGTTTGAGGGCTGCGCGCCGACAGCCCGGCCGGCGAAGCGCGCGATCAGCGCGTTGACGAAGCCGCTCTCCGCGCGCGGCGCTGGCCGAAGACGTGGTTGGCCCGCTGACACGCGGCGATCATAGGCGCTGATCCGGCGTCAGCCTGCCTCGATGCGGCGGCGCAGGGCAAGGATCGACTCCGACAACGGCACGCCGGCGGGCAGAGACGGATCGGCCAGCGGCTCGTCCGTAGCGCTGCGCAGCGGCAGCACGCCCGCCCACACCGCGCTGCCCAGGTCGCGCTCCAGATCGTTGGGCCCGCCCGTGCGAATCTTCGCCGCGGACTCCGCGAGCGGAAGCGAGAGGATCGCGACCGCCTTCAGCTCGCGCTCGTCAGGCGCCCTCACCTCCGCCCAGCGCCCGGGCAGGATGCGCTCCATGAAGGCCTCGAGCGCAGCGCGCTTGGCATCCTCCTCCTCGATCGGCAGCGCGCACCCGAGCACGCTCACGGAGCGGTAGTTGACGGAGTGCTTCTGGACGGAGCGGCCGAGGACGTAGGCGTCGATGGCGCTGACCGTCAGGCATGCGGGGGCGCCGTCGGCAAGAAGACGCACCCAGCGCGCCGCGGCGGAGCCGTGGATGTAGAGCTGCTCCTCCACGCGCGCCTGCAGCACCGGCAGCACGAATGGCTGCCCGCCGTCGACGAGGCCAAGGTGGCCTAGTGGCGTTGCGTCAAGGATCGCGTGGATCTGCTCGCGCTCGTAGCAGCCGCGCGCAGGCAGCCTGCGCACGCGCGTGCGCTCGCTTGCGGGGCGGCTCGGTCTGTCGGCGTCGCGCATCTGGGAGCGACCATCCTAGAAGCGCTTCCCGGTCTCCCCAGCGCGCGCCTTCAGCGCCTACTCCGTGGCGCGCCAGGTGGCCCAGGCGATCACGAACTGGAGCGGCAAGCGCCCCCACAGCGCCCAGCGCGGGAAGCGGCCAAAGCGCTCGGGTGAGAGCGCCATGTAGATGTTGGCGGGGTAGATCGCCGCAAGCGTCGCCAGCAGCCAGGCGCGCGCGAAGCTCCGTGTCCGCGCCGGCAGGATCGCAAGGCCGCCCGCCATCTCGGCGACGCCGCTGGCGAGCACGACCGCGCGCTTGACGCGACGAAGTGGCGGCGGGACGATGCCTTCGTAGAAGGCGGGGGCGCGGAAGTGAAGAGCTCCCGCTCCCGTCCAGAAGATCGCGGCGAGCAGTCGCCGTCTGGCCTGCGCTTGCATGGACATACCCTACAGCTGCCTCGCGGCGAAGGAGCCTCCCGGCAGGGGCGTCTGCATACGGAGATAGCCTTCGCCGCAGATGTGCGAGCAAGCAGGCAGGAGCGGGGGGCGGTGAGCGAGTCGCTGCGAGTTGTCGTGCTCGAAGGCGACCAGACCGGTCAGGAGCTCCTTGAAGAGGCGCTGCGCGTGCTCGACCCCGAGGTGCTCGGGCTGGATCTCGCGATCGAGCGCTTTGACCTCTCGCTGGAGAGCCGGCGGCGCACGGGCAATGCGGTCGTGCACGAGGCCGCAGCGGCGATACGAGCAGCCGGCCTGGCGCTCAAGGCGGCGACGATCACGCCGGAGGGCGCTCAGGACGTTGGCTCGCCGAACCGGATTCTGCGCGAGGAGATAGGCGGCACGGTGATCATCCGCACCGGCCGTCACATCCCGGGCATCACGCCGCTCGCCGGCGCTCACTTCCCGGTCTCGGTCGTGCGGATGGCGGTGGGTGATGCCTATGGAGCCCGCGAATGGCGCGAGGGTGCGGAGGGAGATCCGCAGGAGTGCGCTCAGCGCACCGAGCGGATCACGCGTGGCGTCTGTCGGGCGGTTGCCGAGCATGCGTTCCGCAGCGCTCGCGCGCTCGGCGGCCAGGTCTACGGCGGCCCGAAGTGGACCGTCTCGCCGGTATACGAGGGCATGCTCAAGGAGGAGCTTGACGCCGCGGCGCAGCGCCATCCCGATGTGCGCTACACGCCGGTGCTGATCGACGCCACCTACGCCGGGCTGATCGGTGGCGCTGCCGATGCGCCGCTTGTCATCCCCGCGCTCAACCGTGACGGCGACTGCCTCTCAGACCTCGTGATGGCGCTGTTCGGGTCGATAGCCGGCGCCGAGTCTGTGCTGCTCGCGCTCGATGAGGACTACGAGCCGCGCGTCGTCCTGGCCGAGGCCCCGCACGGGACTGCGCCCGCGCTCCAGGGCAAGGGCGTAGCGAACCCGATGGCGATGATCCTTGCCTGCGCCGCGCTGCTGCGCTACGCGGCCAGCAGCGCAGACCAGCGGCGCCTGCAGGCCGCGCAGGCGATCCATGAGGCGACGATGCAGACGGTGGCGGCGGGCGTGCGCACGCCCGATCTCGGCGGTCATGCCTCCACGAGCGAGATGACGGGCGAGATCATCGCCCGTGTGCGCACGCTGCTCGGCGGATGAGCGCTCAGGGCACCGCGGGGACCACCGCCAGCGGTCCCGCGCCAGCCGGCAGCGACTCCGTCTGGAAGCGCGGCGAATCCGATCGCAGCACATTGCCGATCAGACCGAGAAATGCCTCAGCGTCCTCCAGGAAGCTGATCCGCTCGGTGCGGTAGTGCATCGGCACCACCCAACGGGGTGCGAGCCGCCCCACGATCTCGGCAGCCTGCCCTGCGTCGATCGTCGGCCCGCCACCGACCGGGATGAAGAGCAGGTCGACGCCCCCGATCGCCTCCGCCTGCTCGGCGCGCAGCTCGCGCTGGCCGAAGTCGCCGAAGTGGCACACCCGCACGCCATCCAAGGTGAACGCGAAGATCGTGTTGGCGCCCCGTTCGGTGCCGGCGGCGCGGTCATGCTCGGATGCGATCGCCGTGACCTCGCCGAGCGGGGACTCCAGGCGCCCGGCGGTCGAGCGCAGTGTCACGGGGCTGCCGGCGATCACCTCGGCGGCGTTGTGGTCGATGTGCTCGTGCGTTATCAGCAGCAGGTCCGCCGCAAGGCCTGCGATCGGCGGGTAGTCAAAGCGCATGCCATGGGCGGCGAGCGCGGAGACCTCGCCGAAGGGGTCGATCGCAACCGTCTGCTCGCCCGCGCTGCACCGAAAGGCCGATTGGCCGAACCACTCAACCTCCATCACGCACTCTCTTTCTCGTCGTCAGGATCTTTGGGCGCTGATTATCCCGCGCCGGGCGCAGGCGGGCGCAGGCAGAGCGAGGCGCATGTGCAGGTTTGGGATCATGGTTGCGATGGCGTTCCAGATCGAGGCCCTCGACCACGTGCAGGCTGCGATGCCGCCGAACGGCGAGGTCGCAGCCGAGACCTTCTATCGCGATCTCCTCGGGCTGCGCCTCCTGCCCAAGCCGGCAAGCCTTGCGGCGCGCGGCGGCCGCTGGTTTGCGGCCGGGGGCGCTGAGCTTCATCTCGGCGTCGAGCAGGACTTCAGGCCCGCACGCAAGGCTCACCCTGCGCTGCGGGTGCGGGGGCTTGATGAGCTGATCGCAAGGCTGCAAGCGTCCGGCGCGGTGGTGCGCCACGACCGGCAGCTGCCCGGCGTCCGGCGCATCTACACAGAGGACCCATTTGGCAACCGGATCGAGCTGATCGATGCTGGGCGATCGCCCGCTGCCCAGCCGGGCGCCTGCGGTGACTGAGGCGTGGCGCCCACCGCCGCGGCTTGGCGGCGCGGGTGAGGCGAGGCGGTGAGCGCCCTGCGCTTTGGCGTGCGCGAGGTGAGCATCCAGGGCTTTCGCTCCGCCGTCTCGGTGCGCTTTGCGCCCGGGCCGGTATGCGCCCTCGTCGGTGGCCCGAGCGTCGGCAAGTCAAACGTGCTTGCCGCCGTGTGGATGCTGCTCCAGCGCGGCTTGCCTGCGCCCACGGTCGGAGACCTCGCCGCCGCTCCGCACGGGCCGGCGCGCATCAGCGCCACCCTCTCCGACGGCGACGAGGTCTGGCTTGAGGCCGACGGGGTCGGCTCGGCAAGCGAAGGCGGCCCCTCCGTGCCGGTGCTCTACCTTCCGGCGTCACTGCGCTCCTCGCGGCTGGTCGGGGAGCCGCTGGCGCCCTCCGCTGCGACCGAGCGCGCGCTCGCGCACCTGGCGCTTGGCCAAAGCCCCTCCTCCGCTGCGCCCGCGGCTGCGCTGGTGGCGTGGCTGGAGCGACTCTGCAGCGAGACCCAGGGTGGGCTTGTGCTGCTGATCGAGGAGCCGGAGCTGTTCCTGCGTCCGCAGGCCCAGCGCTACCTCTATCGCCTGCTCAGGAGGTTCGCGGGCAACGGCAATCAGGTTCTCTACTCGACCCATGAGCCGGCGTTCCTGAACGTAGGTCGGCTCGGGGAGATCGCGCTCGTGGAGCACCGACCCGACGCGGGCACCGTCGTCATCCACCCTGAGGCGCTGCCGGCGGAGGAGAGCTTCCGCGCCGTCAGCGAGCTCGATGCCGAGCGCGCGGAGCTGTTCCTGGCACGTGCGGCGCTGCTCGTCGAGGGCCGCACC
This sequence comes from bacterium, assembly GCA_021323635.1. Lineage (GTDB taxonomy): Bacteria > Actinomycetota > Thermoleophilia > Solirubrobacterales > Solirubrobacteraceae > Palsa-744. The sequence continues at coordinate 69,412 of JAJPKQ010000023.1, forward strand.
GAGAAGCTCACGCTGCCATTCGTCTTTCGCGCGCTCGGTCACGACGTCGACCGCGAGGGGGTCACGATCGTCGATTGCGGCGGCAAGCCCAACATCCCGCTGTTCATTCGCATCTGCGAGGCAGCGCGCGTCCCCTGCGTGGCGATTCACGATCGCGACGCGCCCCGGGGGCGTGAGCCGGCGCGCAGCGAGCGCATCCTCAATGCCCAGATCGCCGAGCTTGCGGGCCGCTCGCGGACATTTGAGCTGGCTCCTGACTTCGAGGCCGTGGCGGGGCTGCGCGGCCACCGCCACAAGCCAGCCCACGCCTTCGAGCGCTTCTCGCGCATCGCCAGAAGGGACGTCCCGCGGGAGCTGACGGCCGCGGTCGGCAAGACCCTCGCGCTCGCCCGGGCCGGATCCCCCTCCTCCTAGGCGCGGGGGGCCTCAGCTGGGCGTGCGGGCGCGGCCGATCAGCATCGGGTTGGTGTGGGCCCACGACGGGCCGGCGTCCAGCCTGCGGACCAGCTCGATCTGAAAGCCCGCCGCCTCGATCGCCGCCGCGGTCTCGCGGGCGCAGTGGCAGCCGCCGGCGAGCGCCGGCCAGATGGAGCGGTCGAGCAGCTCCTGCACGCGCGCCTTGCGCGGTCGCTGCGAGCGCACATGCTCGAGAAAGCGCAGCTGACCGCCCGGCACCAGCACGCGCCGCAGCTCTGAGAGCGCGAGATCGAGGTCGCGCACGCTGCAGAGCACGAGGCTCACCACCGCCGCATTGAAGCTTTCGTCGGCGACCGGAAGCGACTCGGCGCTGCCGGCAAGAACGCTTGTCGGCACCGGCGCCTGCGCTGCGGCACGCAGCGCCTGCGCGCGCAGATATGCCTCAGGCTCGATCGCGACAAGCTTGGTCACCGTCGCGGGGTAGCGCGCGAAGCTCGCCCCATTGCCGGCGCCGACCTCGAGCACTGAGCCGTCCAGATCGGCAAGCAGCTCCTCGCGCAGGTGCGCGACCTCGCGCTCGATCAGTGGGCTGAACAGGCGGTGGTAGGCACGGCCGAAGATCGGATGGCTGACGCAGTCGCTCGCGCTGCCGCGCTGCTCGGTCTCCACGGAGGGCATGGGGCCATTATGGCCGCTCCGCAGCGCTCGCTGTCGGTCGCGCACGAGCCGTGTAGCCGCTCAGCATCAGCCCGGCGATCGCAAGCGCGCTCGCGATCAGCGCGGTTGCGATCATCGCCGGGCCGGGCGCGGTGAGCGCGAAGAAGTCGCGCGTGGCGGGGATCAGCAGCGCCGCGACGTAGAGGCCGGCCAACGCCGCGCACATCGTTGCCACAAGGGTCGACCGCTTCCAGGAGCCTTCGGCCTCGAGCGCCAGCACCAGATAGAGGCCGCACGCGATCAGGACGGTGACCGCCACTGTCCGCGAGTCGGCGAGCGAGAGCCCGAGGTCGTGGCGGGCGAAGAGGTAGCCGGCGACGATCCCGACACCGACCATCGTCCCCGCGGGCACCGCGAAGCGCATGACCCCCGTGACGAAGCGATCCGGGCGCCACGGCCCGCTGCTCGGGGCGAGCGCCAGGAAGAACGTCGGGATGCCCACCGTCACGCTTGCGGCCAGCGTCAGCTGGCGCGGCAGCAGCGGGTAGGCGTCGGAGCTGGTGCCGATCGTGAGGATCAGAAAGGCGGCGAAGGCCGACTTGGCCACGTACAGCTTGCTCACCCGCGTCAGGTTGCGCAGCGCACGCCTGCCTTCGGCGATCAGGAGCGGCACCGCGGCGAAGTCGCCGTTGACCAGCACCAGGTCGGCGACCGCGCGCGCCATCTGCGCGCCCGAGCCCTGGGCGATCGCCAGGCGCGCTCGCTTGAGCGCGGGCACATCGTTGACGCCGTCGCCGACCATTGCAACGTAGCGCCCGCTCGCCGCCAGGGCCTCCACGAGCGCGCGCTTGCCCTCAGGCGCGATTCGCCCGACGATGGTGGCGGTCGCGGCGAAGGAGGCAAGCCGCTCGGGGTCCGCCGGAATCTCTGTGCCGGAGCGCACCTGCCCGGTCGGCATGCCGAGATCGCGCGCGATCGCTGCGACCGTCTGCGGGGAGTCCCCGGAGAGGATCTTCACCTCGACGCCCTGCTCGAGCAGGTAGCGGATCGTCGCTGCCGCGCCCGGCCGGATGCGCTCGGCCAGGACGACAAGCCCAAGCGGCGCCAGTCCTGCCGGCGGCTGCTCCTGCGCCTCGGCGGGCAGCGGCGCGTCTGTGCGCGCGATGACAAGCACGCGGCGACCTTCGTGCTCGCGCTGGCGCGCAAGCGCTGCAAGCGGCCCGGCGGCAAAGCGCTCGGGCGCTCCGAGGTAGAGGCTGGCGCCGTCGAGCTCCAGCGCGCTCCAACGCCGGCGACTTGCAAAGGGGATCTCGCGACGGGCAGGGGAGATCGCCGCCGGGCATGCCTCGCCGATCGCCGTGAGCGTGCGGTTGCGGCTGCCGGAGGCACCCGCAAAGCTGCTGAGCGCCTCGCGCAGCTGCTCCTCGCTTACCCCTGCGGCCGGGTGCGCTTCGAGCATCTGCAGCGCCGGCTCGGTGAGCGTGCCGGTCTTGTCGATGCAGAGCACGTCGACCGAGGCAAGCGACTCGATCGCGTTGAGCTGCTGGGCCAAGATGCCCCTGCGCGCCAAGCGGATGGCGGCAACCGCGTAAGTGAGGCTGACAAGCACTACCAGACCCTCGGGGATCAGGCTGACGACTCCGGCCGTCGAGGTCGCGACCGCCGCGTGGATCCGGATGTGGCGATGGTAGAGCGAGTAGCCGAGGATCGTGCCCAGGATCAACACGGCGGCGACGAGCGCATAGAGGAGGCGGTTGATCGCCCGTTCAAGCGGAGAGCGCGGATGGCGGAAGCTGCGCGCCTCGCCCGTGAGACGCCCGGCGTAGCTCTCGGCGCCGATTGCCTCCGCGCGGTAGGTCGCGTTACCCTCGACCACGAAGGCGCCCGAGCGCACCGCCTCGCCGACGCTGCGCGCCACCGGCTCAGACTCACCGCTCAGGATCGACTCATCGAGCTGTAGCTCGCTTGCGGTGAGCAGGTGACCGTCGGCCACCAGCTGGTCCCCCGGCTGGATCGCGATCAGGTCGCCAGGGGCGACCTGATCGACCGCGAGCGTCTGCTGCACGCCGTCCACGATCACGCGAGCCCGCGGCGCAACCAGCAGGGAGAGCCGGTCGATCGCCCGCTTCGCGCGCACCTCCTGAGCGATGCCGATTGCGCTGTTCGCGACGATCACGCTCAGAAAGAGGGCATCGCGCCAGTCGCCGAAGAGCAGTGTCATGGCGCCGAAGGCGGCGATGATCAGGTTGAACACCGTCAGGACGTTGGCGCGCACGATGCTCGCATAGGAGCGGCCGGCGCTGCGCCTGCGCCGCGGCGCCCGCCTGGGCGGCGCAGTCGCCCCCGCGGTGCCCGCGATGAGGCCCTCCGGTCTCGGTCGCCTAGAGTCTGCGCGCGCGCTCGCGCCGGCCGCCGCTAGCGCTTGAGCTGACATCCTGTGCCCGGGCCGGCCTGTCGCGGTGGCGGGCCGGGAGCCGGGCGCCGAGAGCCTCGCCGACGATCGCTGATGACCGGCGTGTCTTGCATGTCGGAATCGTCGCCCCGACGCCGGCGCTTGACATCCGTGTCCGCTACCGATCGCGCGATCGCAAGCGCGTGAGATGATCCGGGTAGCTGGCGCCCTCTGCGACAGCGCCCTGAGCGCTCAGCCGCGCAAGGCGCGCAGCGCATTGAGTATCACGGCAAGGTCGATCCCCTCCTGGAGCAGGGCGCCCGCGACCGGCACCAGATATCCGGTCGCCGCAAAGCCCATCGCAATGATCGACAGCCCCATGCCGCCGAGGACGCTCTCGCGCGCGATGTGCAGCGCGCGCCTGCCCGCGTGCACGGCATCGGCGACGCGGTCGATGCGATCGACGGTGATCACGGCGTCCGCCGTCTCCGAGGAGACCGTTGCGCCGGCGATGCCCATAGCGATGCCGATGTCCGCGAGCGCGAGCGCCGGCGCGTCGTTCACCCCGTCCCCGACCATCATCACCGGGCGCAGGCCCGGATCGGCGCGAAAGCTGCGGACCACCGCGAGCTTGTCCTCAGGGGCCTGCTCGCCGTAGACACGATCGACGCCGATCCGGCGACCGATCCGCTCGGCGACGGAGCGCCGGTCGCCGGAGACCATCGCGACGTAGCGGACGCCCTCCGCGCGCAGCCGCTCGACGATGCGCTCAGCCTCCGGGCGCAGCTCGTCAGCCATGCCGATCAGCCCCGCAAGGTGCCCGTCGACAGCCACCAAGACATGGGCCTCGCCCGAAGCCGGCGTGCGCAGCAGGCCGGCGGAGGCGATCTCGGCGGGCGGCACGCCCTGGCCGAGCAGGAACTCACGCGAGCCGACCAGCACCAGCCGCCCATCGACGCGCCCCGCGATGCCGCGACCGGGCTCCTCCTTCACCTCGACCGGCTGGGCCAGCGCGAGACCGGCCTCGCGCGCGGCGTCGACGAGCGCCTCGGCCAGGACGTGGACCGAGAGCTGGTCGAGCGATGCGGCCAGGCGCAGCAGCTCGCCGCTCTCGAAGCCCGATCGCGGCAGCACCTCACGGACCTCGGGCACGCCGACAGTGAGCGTCCCGGTCTTGTCGAAGAGCACGGTGCGGACCTGGCCGAGCGTCTCGATCGCTGCTGCGCCCTTGACGACGACGCCGGCACGCGCAGCACGCGAGAGCCCCGAGATCAGGGCGACCGGGACCGCCAGGATCAGCGGGCAGGGGGTTGCCACGACGACGACTGCAAGCGCGCGGACCGCGCTGCCGCTGGCCGCCCACGCCACCGCGGCGGTGGCCAGCGTGGCGGGCAGGAAGAAGCCGGCATAGCGGTCGGCGATCCGCACGAAGGGGGCGCGCTCGACCTGAGCCTGCGCCACCAGGCGCACGAGCGCCGCATATGCGCTCTCTGCCGCCGGGCGCTGCGCGGCCACCTCGATCGGCGTGCCGGCGTTGATCGAGCCGCTCAGGACCTGCATGCCGCGAGCGAGCGTCACCGGCAGAGCCTCGCCGCTGAGCGTGCTCGTGTCGATGACCGCCTCGCTGCTCAGCACGCTGCCGTCGACCGGAACGACTTCGCCGGTTCGCACAAGCACCACATCGCCGGCCTTGACCGCGTCGACCGGCACCTCGACGAACTGATCCTCGCGCCGCAGCTGCGCTGAGCGGGGCGCGCGCTGCACCAGCGCTGTCAGCTCGCGCAGGGCGCGGCGTGAGGCGAGGTGCTCGATCGCCGAGCCGCCGGAGAACATCAGGCCGACGACGGCCCCTGCGAGGTTCTGTCCGAGCGCCAGAGCGCCGACCATCGCGACCAGGGCGATCGCATCGACGCCCATATGCCGATCGACGAGGATCGTATGGGCGACCTCGATCGCCAGCTCGGCGGACAGGAGCGCCACGGCGCCCTGCCAGACGTGATCGCGGGCGCCGTATTGGCCCGCTGCCGCAAGCAGCCCGCCGAGCGCTATCGCGCAGGCTGCGACGGCGGCCAGCACCGCAGCGCGGCGCTCGATCAGCGCATGCGCGATCATCCGCGCCGCTGCGCTGAGCGGGCGACCTCCTGTGGTCGTCGTCCGATCGCCGGTTGCCTGCGCCGATGCCACAGCTGCAGATGATCGGGCATCGATCGCAGCGATGCTTGCAGCCGGGGCGAGCCAGACGCGCTCCCGCGCGAGCGCGTGGGAGCGCCGCTATGGGCGAGCGGCGCTCCCGGGGCCTGCGTCCGCCGCGCGGGAGGACCCGCACGGCGGTGCTGCCTGCGCTATGGAATGCGTACCAGCGGCTGCTGTGGCGGGCCGTAGCCGGCCTCCGCGAGCGCGACCGATTCCGCGGCCTGCGTCGGGGTCATGAAGCCCGCTGCGACGTCGCCCTCCGCGACCGCCTTGAACCTGTTGGCGTAGCTTTCAGGTGTCGGGTAGAGCGCCTTCAGCGTTGCGCTTGAGAGGTTGTTGAAGTAGCCCGAGAGCAGGCACAGCCCGGCTGTGCGCGCTTCCGGATTGCTGATGCTGCCGGTCTGGGAGGCTTCGAAGAACGAGGTGAGCTCCCCAAAGAGGGTCAGCGGGTTGAGGCTTTCGGCCGTCAGCTTGGCGAAGTTGATGACCGAGTATTCCTCGGTCGGCACTTCGGCTTCAGGCATCCTAATGCCGCCGCCGCCCACTCCGTATTGGTTGCTGTTGACAAGGTCGTAGAGGCCGAAGAAGACCGGCGTCGTCGAGATCTGGCTTGGCTCGTGCGGCGCCGGCACGCCTTCTGCAAGCCACCGCTGCATGTCGACCAGCGCGGCTGTCTCGACCTCGTAGAGCGAGGTGTTGTTGACCTGGTTGACACCGTCCAGCACGGTCCCCGTGCCCTCGATCGGCGTGCCGAAGGTGCATGCGGGAACGGGCAGGCTCGGCTCCTCGCGCGCGATCGTCTCGATCTCGTAGGCGGCCTCATGCGCATCGATGTGCGAGGCGCCCGGCAGTTCCCAGGTGCGCAGGTAGGCGTTGTCTGCCTGGCGCGCTGCCGCGGCGTCGAGCTCGACGATGTCGCCCTGCGTGTTGAGCTGGATGAAGGGCGCGGTGTTGTCGGTGCGGATGTATGCCGGGAAGGGCGACGTGGCGATCAGCCCGTTGCCGAGCGGCGCCGCGGTCACGGCGCGGCCGACCGCGATGAACCCGTTGAAGGCGTGCGTGATCGGCTGGAAGGCGTTGACGTATGTGTCCACCCGGAAGGCCGACTGCGAGTCTCCCATGCCGATCAGCCGCTTGGGCGTGAGCCCGCCGAGCAGCGTGGCGCTGTGCGCCTTCACCGCTTCGGCAGCTTGGGTGAAGATCGAGTAGGACTGGCCGTCGCTGCTGTCGCCGAGGCCGGCGTAGCGCTTCGGGTCCCACCTGAGGAGATCTTCCATCCCCGCCTTCTGGGCGGTCACCCCGACGAAGGCATAGCCCTGCCGCACCGCTTCTTCGCCGATCTCAGACCACACCGGGTCCTGGTCGCCGCCCGTGGTCACGTTGGTCCATTCGAAGATCACCGTGCCGTTGAACTTGGCGGGGTTCTTCGGGTAGCGCACAAGCAGTCGCGTGGTGTAGGGGACGTTGCTCTGCGTGACCGAGATGTTCCAGTTGCCATTTGAGCTCCAGAAGCCGTTTTCCCGGTAGACGTCTGTGGCGCCGGACATCTTGAACTCCTTTTCGGCATAGTCGTAGCGTTCGAGGAAGCGCGTGTTCAGCGCCGGTTCCCCGACGACGCCCGAGGGCGGCGGAACGGCGTCATACGGATAGCCGTGTTCCCCGCTCGTGTAGGGGATTTCCGTCAACGTCGGCGCCGGCAGGCTGCTCGCGCTGCTCGTCGGAGCGGCTTCTTCCCGCGGCGGCGGAGGCCACCACCAGAAGGCCTCTGCGGTCGCGCTGTCAAGCGCCATTGTGCCGGCGAGGACAAGCAGCGGGAGGAGCAGCACAGCTGCCCTCCGCGCCCGCGCTCGCGAGCGATGAACGTTCCTGTTCATGTCTCCTCCTTCGTTTGGCTTGAGTCCGGTGGGCGGCGGGCGCAGGCCCGCTTTGCACCGCGATCTGCAAAAGAGTAGCACTCTCATACCAGACTCCGGCGCCGCTCCGGAGCACTCCGCGCGATGCGCGACCGCTGGCGATCGAGCCGGCGTGGCCACCGCGCTGCCACGTTAGCCTTGGCTGCACACGATCGCGATGCACCGCCAACACCGTCTGAGAACACTGGCCTCCGGCGCGCTGCTCCCGCTTGCAGCTGCCGCATTAAGCTCATGCGGCGCCAGCGCGCCGGCCGTGCGTCCACAGCGAGCGCCCGAGGGCGCGAAGAGGAGCGCGGCCATGGGCGCTTCGACGGCGGCGCGCATGTCGAGCGCCCGATCGACCACGCTCGCTGCACCGCCTCGCCGGGTGACCCTCACCCCGCTGCGCAGGCCGGCCAACCTGGCGCCGTTTCAGCACCCTGGGGCGCCCGGGGAAGGCGTCTGGCATGCGGCAGGGCGCCGCGTGCAGGGGATGCCTGCGGTCTACGAGACGACGATCGTGCCTCCCGGCGGCACGCAGCCGGCAGGGGTAGCGTGGATGGACACCAGGCTCCTTGAAGCGAGGCTGTACTCGGGCTCGGAGAGCCCGGGGGGCGGGCCCTACCGCTACACGGCGCCGATCGACCTAAACAGCGCAATGACCCTCGTCGCCGCCTTCAATGGCGGCTTCAAGATGGAAGCGGCGCACGGCGGCTATTACACCGAAGGTCGCACGATCGATCCGCTCCGGGATGGGGCCGCCTCGCTTGTGATCTATGCCGACGGCTCGGTCGACGTCGGCGAATGGGGCAGCGAACTGCGGATGAGCCCGCAGGTTGTGGCGGTGCGCCAGAACCTCGTGCCGCTGGTTGCGCAGGGCAGGCCGACGCCGCTTGCCGGCAGCGCCGAATGGCAGGTCTGGGGCGCCACCTGCGGCGAGCGCTCGTGTGCGGCGAGCGTTCCCGGCATCGAGCATCAGTGGCGCTCGGCCGTGGGTGTGACCGGCGCGGGAGCGCTCGTGTACGTGCAGGGTCCGGCGCTCGACCCGCTGCAGCTGGCGCAGCTGCTCGTCCGCGCGGGCGTCGTTCGCGGGATGGAGCTTGACATCAATCCCGACTGGCCGATATTCGCGACCTACGACCCCGCGAGCGAACTCGGCCTTGCGAGCGCAGCCAACGGCCATGGGCTGCTGCCCGGCACGGTGCGCAGCCCGGCGGTCTTCTTCGAAGCGTGGTGGGCGCGCGACTTCATCACGATGTCCGCACGCCACCAGCTTGGGTGAGCCGGATGGGCGCGCCTGGGCCCGATCGAGCGACCTTTGGCATCTGACGAGGGCCGGCGATCAGCTTGAGAGCGCGCGAGCGCAGAGCCGACCCTAGGGCGGAGGCTGCGCCGCCTCAGTCTCCCCCGAAGCGACGCCGCCGGGTTTCGAACTCCGCAAGGCATTCTTCAAAGCAGCTGCGGTCGAAGTCCGGCCAGTGCTCGTCGCGAAAGACCAGCTCGGTGTAGGCGAGCTGCCAGAGCATGAAGTTCGAGAGCCGCATGTCGCCGCCGGTGCGAATCAGCAGGTCAGGGTCGTGCATCTCGGGCGCGTAGAGGTGCTCCCGCACGGTGTCGCCATTGCCAGCAAAGGCGGATACGGCATCCTCGAGCTCCTGGCGCCCGCTGTAGTTGACGGCCAGGAACAGCTTAAGATCACAATTTGACGCTGTCAGCTCCTCAGCTTGGCGCATCTGATCGACCAGTCCGCTGGGGAGGCCGCTGCGGACGCCGATGAAGCGCATTCGCACTCCGCGCTGAGCGACGACTGGAGTGCTTGCCGCGATGCTGCGCTCTGCAGCCTCAAGGAAGGCCTGGACGTGCTCATCTGATCGACGCCAGTTCTCGGTTGACCAGGCGAAGATCGTCATCTCCTGAATGCCAAGCTCGCGCGCGTCCAGCACGCGCGCTAGCGCCGTGTCGAAGCCCGCCTGATAGCCCTCGGCGACGGGGAGCCCGCGAGCCGCAGCCCAGCGCCGATGCCCGTCCACGATCAGCGCGATGTACCTGGCTTGTCGCTCGGCTCCTCCTGGGGAATGCGGTGCGGCTCCCTGCCGAGGCAAACCCTTTTGCCCGTTCTCTCGATTCATCCCTTGCGCCTGCGTCCTGAGCGTAGCGCTGTTGCTAGCCCTGTTCGAGAGCCACTGCCAAGGGTACCCGCGACGCAAGCCAGATCGGCACCATCGCGATCAGCGACGCGGCACCGATCACGATCGCGAAGATCTCGATCGGGCCGGCCCCAAAGGCAAAGCTGGAAACTGGGAAGCCTGTCACATGTCGCAGGTAGGCGTCGAGGATTGCCTCGCCGTAGATGCCGCCAATGACGCCTGCGGTGCAGCCAGCTCCGAGCGTCAGGGCTGCCTTCACCACAAGAATTCGCCGCAGCCTGTGGGCCGGTACGCACTCGATGCGCAGCGCCGACAGCGAGGGGCGCTCCTGCCAGACGTCCGCGCTGAGAGCAGCGGCCATCGCCATGATCGATCCTATTACCAGCAGCAATGAGATCCATTGCAGCTGGCTCAGACCTTCGCCGGTTAGCGATAGAAACCCATTGATCCACGCGCGCGCAGAAGTGACTTCAAGCCCGCCTCCAGCGCCTAGCGTGGCACGCACCTCGCGCTGAACTCGGCCCGGGCTTGCGCCGTCAGCCAGCTGTGCGGCGAGCACCGTCGGCTCGACCGTCCCCAGCAGCGCAACTGCCGTGCGTCTGTTGGTGAGAATCGACCCTCCAGGCCAACCGAGATTTGTGGTCAATGCTGCAACGTCGAATTGCCTGATGCCGGAAGCGGTTGGCAGCCGAATCGCTGCTCCGACCGACGCGTGTAACGTGGCGGCGAGCTGTGCCGAGATGGCGATCCAACCACCTTGGTCAAGATGTCGCTCGGCGCTTCTCAGGCCACCGGCAACGATCTGGCTCGCGAGCAGCTCGGCTCGCACGCGCTGTGGAAAAGCAAAGGTTAGGGCGCGCTGATTGCCAATGTCGAAGAACCCGCCCTGCAGCGCTCGAACCATCGACACACCGGGCACTCGTGCTATGCGCGCTTCATCATTACCCGGCTGGAAGTCGGTCATCAAAAGCTCATCGTGGGGATTCAGCACCCATACCTCCCCTGCCGCAGCGCTTGCCTGCGCCGTACGTGTTATCCCGGCCAGCAGGTCCCCCCGCGAGCCCTCGAGCGCGACAGCCCCGAACAGCGCCACGGCGCCGGTCATCACCAGCGCCAGCGAGCGCAGGTTGGTGCGCCGTAGTGACATCACCGCCACGGGCAGAATGCTCAGGCGGCTGGAGTGCGCCGCGACCCACCCCGCTGCGCCGACCATCCCGATGAAGAGCAGGGGCATCGCCGCCACGCAGGCCAGCGCGACTGCCACACACGCCACGAGCGCAAGCGCTGGATCGGCGATGTAGATCGCCGTTGCGATCCCAAGCAGCAGCGCTGCAGCGCAGGCAAGCCGCACGGCAATGCGGGGGGTGACCCCATTGCCCGCCTCGCCCTCTTCTCTGAAGATCGCATCGGTCGCGCGCGCTCGGCGCAGGTCAGCGGCGGGCAGCATCGAGGCGATGCAGGTTGCAAGCACCCCACCGACAAGCGCAAGCAGCGGCGGGCCTGCGCCGATGACGAGCCCTTCGCCGAGGACGAAGGCTTGGGAGAGGTAGCCGGGGCGCTGGTGAAAGACGCCAAGCGCAAGACCGTAGCCGGCACCAAGGCCGACCAGCGAGGCTATCAGGCCCAGGCAGAGCCCCTGGAAGAGCAGGAGCTCCACCATCGCGCTGCGCCGCGCGCCGTCCAGGCGCAGGTCGGCAATCTGCGCGCGGCGGTCGGGAACGGTCAGGAGCACCGCGTTGAAGGCAAGCAGGAAGCCGAGCAGCGCGGCCACCGCCGCAAAGAAGGTGCTTGCCAGATCGCCCGGTGCAAGCGCCTGATCGAGCAGCGCGATCTCCTGATCTGCTGAGGCGACGCTGATGCGCCCGCCGGCGATCCTTTCAAGCCCGCGCCTGACCTGCGCGCCGCGGCCCGGGTAGGACTGCACGAGGATCCGCGAGACCCGGCCCCTCAGCCCCGAGAGCCCCTGCAGCGCTTCAAGGGGCATCGCGCCGGCAAGCACGCCCGAGAGCGCCCCCACCGCTTCAGGCCCGAGCACCGCTGAGACCTTGAGCGGGTAGGCGCGCCCGCGCACCGCAAAGCGCACATGCGCGCCGCCCGGGCCTTCAAGCGAGGCGCGGCTGATGCCAAGCGCGCTTGCGCTTGCGGAGGAGAGCCCGATCGCGCGCTCTGAGAAGACCGCCCCCGGGACGGTGTGGGAGAGGCCGTCCAAGATGCCCAGGGCGACATCGGTGCCAAGCACGGTGACGGTCAGCTGCCGTCCGTCTGCAGAGCGCACCGTCGCCTGCTCTTCAAGCAGCGGCGCCGCCTGCTTGACGCCCGGAAGGCGTTCGACCTCTGCCAGCAGCCCTTCCGGGAAGCCTTCCGGGCCGCGGGCGCGAAGCTGCAGGTCGGCGTGGCCGACGACCTTGCGCAGCACCTGGGCTGCCGAGCCGGCGATCGAGCCGCTTGCGACCAGCGTGGCGAAGACGAGCGCCACCGCGATCACGATGCCAAGGCCGGCAAAGAGCTCCTGGGAGAGGTGGTAGCGCAGGCGGCTGCGGTAGAGGTAGAAGAGGCCATAAGGGCGGATGAAGCGCCGGGCCTCCGGCGGGAGCTCTTGGAGCAGACGCCTTGGCGCATCGGCGCCGCCCGCTCGCTCAGGGGCGCCGATGTCCATCTGGCCCCCCGGCGATCAGCGCCCGCGCCTGCTCCTGGTCCCCCGCCTCAAGCAGGCGCCCGTCGCGCAGCACCATGCGCCGATCGGCAGCTCCTGCGGCCTCAAGGTCATGGGTGACCAGCAGCACCCCCGCGGAGCGCTCGCGCGCGATCGAGTGAAGCAGCGCCACGATCTCATGGCTTCGCACGCTGTCGAGGTTCCCGGTCGGCTCATCGGCCAGGATCAGCCGCGGGTGCTTTGCCAGCACGCGCGCGATCGCAAGGCGCTGGCGCTCCCCGCCTGAGAGCTGCTCGGGAGTGTGGGAGAGGCGATCGCCCAAGCCCACGCGCTCAAGCCAGGGGATGACGGCCGCCTTTGCCTGCCGCAGGGAGAGCCCGCCCAGGATCAGATAGAGGCAGGCGTTTTCAAGCGCTGAGACGTTGCCCATCAGGTGGGTGTGCTGGTGGATGAAGCCCACCTGGCCGCGCAGGTAGGCGGAGAGCTCGCGCTCGGGCATGGTGGCGAGGTCGCGTCCGCGGAAGCGAAGCGTGCCGCCTTCTGGGCGCATCAGCCCCGCCGCCAGGAACAGGAGCGTCGTCTTGCCCGAGCCGGAGGGCCCGTGCAGGGCGAGCATCTCGCCACTGCAGAGGCTGAAGCTGACCCCGTCCACGGCGCGCACGACCTCGCCTGTCGAGTGGTAGTGCTTGACGACATCCTCCAGCTCCAGCAGCGGCTGGTCGTCGTCGCCGCCGCGCTGCGGTGTCTTTGGCGGCGCGCTCTGCGTTGCGGACATCAGGCTGACCTGCGCAGCGGGATGACCTCCGCCAGCGCTGGGCGCCGCTCCCCGCGCAGGACGCCGCGGTCGATCGTGAGCGCCCTGTCTGCGCCGAGAAAGAAGGTCTCGCTGTCGGTTGAGTGAAGCACCGTGATGCCCTCAGCCGCCAGCGAGGAGAGCAGGGCGATGATCTCTTCGCGCTCACCCATGGGCAGGCCGAGAGTCGGCTCGTCGATCACCAGCAGCCGGGGGCGGCGAAGCAGCGCGCGGGCGATGCGCACGCGCACCTCCTGTGCGCCGTCAAGCTCCTCCACGCGTGCGCCGGCGCAATCTGCGCCCACGCGCTCAAGCGCGCCGTGGAGGAGCCTGGTGATGGCCGAGGCCTCAGCGCCGCGCGAGAGCGCTCCCTGGGCGAGGAGGTCAAAGACGCGCGCCCGCTGAGAGCGGCGCTCAAGTGCGTGGCAGTAGGCGATCTTCGCGCACAGGGACTCGGCGCCGGGGCGCCCTATGTCCTCTCCCTCAAGCAGCACGGCGCCCTCATCGGGGCGCTCGATGCCGGCGGCAATGCGCAGGAAGGTCGAGCGACCTGAGCGCCTCGTGCCCCAGAGGGCGGCAAGCTCGCCGGCCTCAAGCTCAAGGCAGACGTCGCTCAGCGCGACCTTCGCGCTCGTCCCCCGCCCATAGCGCTTTGAGACGTGGCGCAGCTCGAGCAGGCTCAAGCGCTGCTTCCCCTTGCGGCGTGCTCTTCGATCGCTCTGCGCGCCTGGGCCAACAGTGCGGCGGTGGCGGAGAGCAGCTGGCGGCGGCCCTGGAGGTGAAGGCGATCGGCAAGCAGCAGCCGCTCACGCTCTGCCTGCTCCTCGCGGGGCTCGCTCAGCGCCCGGGAGGGCTGATCGGCGACGCAGGCCGCTTCAGCGCGCTCGATCACCTCAAGTGCCCCCTCGGGCCAGTCGGCTAAGGCGGCGAGCGCCAGGAAGAAGGTCTGCCCGTCCACCAGGAAGCGCTCAATCTCCGCCACCAGGTGGTCCTGGTAGGCGCACTCGCCCTGCGCGGTGGCACGAAAGCGCGTCCTGCGCACCCCGCGTGTGGTGGCATCGGGCAGCACTTCGACGAAGCCCCGTTCCTCCAGCGCCTCAAGGGCGCGGTAGACGTATGAGGGGTCGCGCAGGGGCAGCAGGCCGCGCAGCTCCTCCTCCAGGCGCCCCATCAGCGCGTAGCCGTGATCGGGCTTGGCTATGACCAGCCCCAGCACCGCCCATGCGATGGGCGATTGGATCGGCGAGCTGCGACTTGCCAGACTCTGCGGATTTACGCCTTGCGCGCTTCTTGCCCTGTCCCTGTCTGCCTGCATGCTTCCTCCTCGTCTGGATCGCGCTGAGCGCAAGCAGCGCTTATCGCAGATGCTACACCGTGTAGGGGCAAGCAGGCAAGGGGAGTAGTGGTCTTAGTCCACTATTGGAGTGGCTCTCTTGACTGATGGTCGCTCTTTTTTGAGGTGGCCTCTTTGCCTATATCAGCGGCAACGTGACTCGCCCACTCGCACGCCGGGCTGTCGCCCCGATGCCCTCCTCCGGATGTGGGCGCACCAGCATGGGATTCCAACGGCTTGCGGCCATCCCGGGCGACTCGCGAGTCCTCCAGCACGCGGGTCGGGCGCAGGGGGCGCCCGACCCCGCGCGCGTGAGGTGAGGGGCGGCGCTCAAGGGGCCGAGCGTGGAGGGGGCAGCGTCGCCACCGAGATGGCGTGCGGCCTGACGGGCGCTGGATGTCGTGCTCGTCGCTGAGCTTGCTCCCCGATTGCGAGATCGCAATGCCCGGGAGCTAATGGCGATGGGCGGACCTGGGCTCGAACCAGCGACCGCTCGCGTGTGAAGCGGATCGGTGAGCTCACGTCCGCGCAGGTGGTGTACGCACCGCCACCGCAGGATCCGTGGTGAAGGTTGTGCGACAGCGGCCATCGGCAGCATCACTCCCTTATTCTCATCCTGGCCGGCCTTGGCAGGGGCGACTCTGAAGAGAAGCTCCTGGCCCATGTAGCGCCGCTGCTTCACCCACTCCGCGTGTTGCTCGGCAAGCATCGCGCCGATCAGTCGGGTCGCCGAGGAGCGGTCTGGGAAAGTGCCCACGACGTCGGTGCGCCTTCTGATCTCCCGGTTCAGAGACTCCTTTAGGTTGTTTGACCAGATCTGCCGCCAGATCTCTCAGCGGTTAGGCGGTGAAGGCGAGGAGGTCATCGCGCGCCTGCTCCAGGTGCGCCGCTGCCTGCGGC
>JAJPKQ010000013.1 GCA_021323635.1 bacterium
AAAAGCTACTGGCGCAACCAAAACAAACGACCCGGCCGCTGGCCGGGCTCCTCAAGCTGAGACATATGTCCCGACTCATGTGGGACATATGTCCCGACTCATCACAGAAAGCGGCTGAAGGGGCTCGAACCCTCGACCTTCTGCATGGCAAGCAGACGCTCTAGCCAACTGAGCTACAGCCGCATCTACAGCGCCGATTATACAGTCGTCGGCACGGCCGCTGCAACCGCCGGGCGCCCTGCGCTCAGAGAGGCAGCTCAACGCGCCTGCCGGCCGGCGCCCACAGCACGCGCTCTGCAACGCCCGCCTGCGCGAAGCCGCGCTCGAGATCCTCGCGCGACTCGCTGAAGTGCTCCCAGCCCTCATAGTGCAGCGGCACGATCAGCGCCTGCGCGAGCATCCTCGCGACGGTTGCCGCCTCCTCCGCGGTGAAGGTCAGGTGGCCTGTGCCGGCCGCAGCGACGCGTGCGGCACCCGCGTTCAGCAGCGCCCAGCGGACCCGGTGGCGTCTTGCCACCTCCTCCACGCCAGCAAAGAGCACCGTGTCGCCGCTGAAGTAGATGGTCTCCTGGGGGCTATCCTCATATGCGCACAGGAAGCCGATCACCGGCCCTCTGTCGCCGCCCTCAGGGCCGTGGCGCGCGGGGGTCGCGGTGATCGTGAGCGGCGACCCGGCGGCTGACTTGATCGAGGTCGACTGCCAGGGCGCGAGCCCTACGGCGCCGCCCTGGAGCCGCGCGGAGCCCTCCTGCGTGCAGATCACCCGCCCCGCGCCGGCCAGCAGGGCGCGACCGGCGTGGTCAAGGTTGTCGACGTGGTGATCGTGGCTGAGCAGCACCGTATCTATGTGGCCGATCTCAGCCGCCCCAAGCGCTGGTCCCTGCCGCTTGCGCAGCGTGTATGCGGGCAGCTCGTAGACCGAGCCGGCTGGGTCAAGCGTGGGGTCGGTCAGCAAGCGTAGGCCGCGCCACTCGATCAGCGCGGTCGGCCCGCCGACGTAGGTGAGCAGCGGTGCCTGACCCATCGGCAGCGAAGTCTAAGCGCCGTGGCGGCAGGGACCTGCGCGCCGCGCCCCGCTGCCGGCGCCATCGAGCGCCGGCAGCAGCCTGCCGCCGGCCGAGCGCTCGAGCAGCCCCGCCACCTCCAGCTCTCCCAGCGCGCAGAGCAGCGTCTGCGCCGGAATGCCGAGCGCAAGCAGAGCATCTCTGCACTCTGCGCCGCGTGCGATCTGCCCGAGCACGCTCTTCGCATCGGCGCTCAGCCTGGAGCTGCGGTTAGGAGCGGGCGCTTGTTGCGCTCCGGCGCCAACGCCCCGCGGCGACCTTCCCGCGGGGTCGTCCAGGTGAAGGTGATCGAGGACCTGCTCGGCGCTCCTCACCAGCTGCGCCCGCTCTCTGATTAGCGCGTGGGTGCCCGCGGAGGTCGGCGCGCTGATGCGACCGGGCACCGCGCACAGGCGTCTTCCCAGGCGCGCGGCAAAGCGCGGCCCGCTCAGATCAACGCTGTGCTGCTCGGCCTCGACCACCAGCATCGAGTCGGCAAGCCCCGCGAGCAGGCGCGAGCGCGCGGCGCAGTGCCAGCGCCGGACACGCGCGCCGGGCGGATGCTCGGCGATGATCAGGCCGCTGCGCGCCAGCGTGCTCGCGAGCTCCGGCCGGAGGGCCGGCGTCAGCGGTCTCACCCCCGCGAGGGCAAGGGCGATGATTGCGCCGCCGCCTTCAAGCGCGCCCTCGATCGCCGCCGCGCCGATCCCTCCGCATGGGGCACAAGCATCAGGATGCCCGCGTCCGCAAGCTCGGCCGAGAGCGCGCGTGCCACGCTGCGCCCGTAGGCACATGCGCGCGCGCTGCCCGCGATTGCCAGCGTCCGCTCTGCCCGCAAGCGCTCGAGGAGGTCGAAATCGCCAAGACACCAGAGCAGCGGCGGCGGCGCCCACGGCTCCGCGCCCGGCATCGCCGGGTGATGCGGATCGTGACGGAAGATCGCTTCCGGGCGCACTGCCTCGCGGGCGCGACTAAACGCGACGGGCTCGCCAGGTTACCTGCTGCATCCCTGCGGCGCCCGCGAGCGCCTCGCAGCTTCCTGCCCCGCACCGCGCGACTGAGTTGCGTCAAGGGCGGCGAGCAGCTCGTGGTCGGGGAGCGCGAGCAGCGCCGCCAGGCGCTCGCAGTTTGGTCTTCGCGCCTCGATCCGTGCAGCGAGTGACTCGATCAGCTCCATGCGAGCAACGCACTGCGGGCAGGCTCCTGAGCGACTGCCTGAGCGGGCTGCGCTCATCAGATCGCAAGCGCGGCCGGTGCGCCATGGGCGCAGCGCAGGGCGAGCGCGCTTGCAATGTTATCTGCGCCCACCCGCTCGCAAGCGGAGACATCGGCGATCGTGCTCGCTGCGCGCAGCAGGCGCAGCGCGCCCCGAGCGCTCAGCATGCCGCCGGCAAGGGCGCGCTCGAGCAGCTCCTGACCGCGAGCGTCCGGCCTGGCCACGCTCCGCAGCGCCCGCTCGGAGTGCACCGCGTTGCGGGCGCCGCCACGCAGCGAGCACGCGACTTGGCGCTCGCGCGCCTCGTGCACGAGCTCGCGAGCGCGAGCGGAGTTGATCCCGCCGCGCTCCCGGAGCCTCTGGATCGGGGCTGGCGGCAGCTCAACGCGCAGGTCGAGGCGATCGAGCAGCGGGCCGCTCCCCTTACGTGCGTAGCGGGCTAGGTCTGAGTCCGAGCAGCGGCAGCGATCGCTTTCACCGGCGTGTCCGCAGCGGCAGGGATTGGTCGCCGCAAGCAGCAGGAAACGTGCCGGGTGGGTGCTGCAGCGACCGCCGCGCACGATGATGACGCTGTGCTCCTCTAGCGGCTCGCGCAGCGCCTTCAGCGCGCTGCGCGAGAGCTCTGAGAGCTCATCGAGAAAGAGCACGCCGCGGTGCGCAAGGAGGGCCTCGCCAAGCGCGCCCGCGCGGGCAGAGCCGATCAGCCCCGCCGCCGTCGCTGTGTGATGGGGGGCTCGGGGTGCTCGGTGATCAGGCCGCGCACGCTGCCTGCGGGCCGCGCGATGGCGCCGCGAATCGTGTGAACGCGGCCATCCAAGCCGAGCTCGCCCACCGCGGCGTAGCGGGCGATCCGCTGCGATCGAGCTGACCGCTTGCGCCAAGCAACGCGATCGCCAGCGCCAGATCGAGGCCCGCTCCGCTCCTTGGGATGTCGGCCGGGGCGATACGTGCTGTGATCCGGCGGCCAGGGAAGCACAGGCCGCTGTTGAGAGCCGCCGCTTGGGCCCGCTCACGGGTGGCGCGCGCGGCGCCGTCGGGCAGGCCTACCAGCGCGAGCACAGGCAGAGCTGGGCGCACGTCGACCTGCACCCGCACCGGCTGGGCGCTCAGGTCCTCGACACAAAATGAACGCGTGTGGGCAACCATCGCGGGGTGGCGCCGCATCGCGCTGGTGCGCGGCGCTCAGCGCGCGGCGGCAAGCGAGGGTAGCCGTCTGTGGCGTCGCTGAGCAGGGTCCCGCTCAGCGCGCGACTCAGTCGGAGCCGTGCGCGGCGGACTCATTCTCGCCGAGGGGCTGGAGAGCAGCCGGGCGCCAGCTGGCGCCCGGCTGCTCTCATGGGAGGTGATATCCCGGCGCGTTTGCGCCAGACGGTGGTGCTTAGAGACCGGCGGGGTGGCGGACGACGAAGCTGCCGCCGTCGCTGCCCGGGGAGTTTGACCAGCGCGAGCCGTCTTCGGCAAGGGCGACCGTGTCGAAGCGACGGCCGTCGATCGTCATGTAGGCGTGTTCGGCGTTGGCATAGATCGTTATGTACTTGCCCGGCCCCGGTTCGCCGTAGGACTCAAGTTCGGTGGAGTCCTCAGGCGAGGAGAGCAGGCCGCCGCCGTGCAGGGCATATGAGACCGAGCCTGAGCAGTCGTAACCGTAGGATTCGAAGGAGCCATGGCCGCCGCCGTAGACGTAGGGGCGGGTCGCGATTTCATTGGCCGCAGCGATCACGCGCGCGACGATTTCTTCCGCATGCGCGTTTTCTCCCGTCGCGCTGCTTGAGCCGCCCGCCGATGCACCTGTGCTCGAGCTCGAGGAGGGCGCGGCGTGCGGCAGCGCCCAGGAGGGCGGCTGCAGGGTGGGCTCGCCGCTGATGCCAAGCGCTGCCCAAGTCTGCGGGCCGACGACGCCGTCGACTTCAAGACCATGTTCTTCCTGGAAGCGACGCACCGCCGCCTCGGTTTCCGGCCCGAATTCACCGTCGACCGGCAGGTGCAGAGCTTCCTGAAGCGCGCGCACGGGATTGCCCGTCGGATGGCTCGGCGCCGGCGCCGACGTTTGGTAGGAGACCGCCGCCGTGTGTGCGACCGCTCCGTGCGCTTCGGGCGCGGTGCTGCCGCCGCCGCCACCGCTGACCGGAGGCTGTGGCGCGGGCTTCGGCTTCGGCAGCGCCGAGGCGGGCGGGTAGATGATCAGTTCGCCGTTCACATGCAGCGCGCTCCACGTTTCCGGCCCAAGCGCGCCGTCGACATGGATCCCTGCCTGCTGCTGGAAGGCGCGGATCGCGCCCTCGGTTTCCGGCCCGAAGACGCCGTCGACCGAGATGTGCAGCGCAGCCTGCGCAAGCATGATCGCCTGCTTTTCGCTGAGGCCGCTGCGGCTTGAGGCTCGCGCTGACGCGAGCGCCCTGCTTGTCTTCGGCCCCACGATCCCATCGACTTCAAGGCCGTGCAGGATCTGGAACTCGTAGACGGCCGTCTGGGTTTCCGGCCCAAAGTTGCCATCGGCCTTCACACCCAGGGCATGCTGCAGCCTACGCACCTGAGCGCCCTGCGAGCCTTCCTGCAGGAGGATGTGGTGTTCGGTTGATGTTGGTGGCGACTGCGGCGGCAGCTGTGGCAGCGAGCGCTTCGATGCGGCGCTTGCTTCGCCGAGCGTCGATGCCGGGCCGACGACAAGGGCTGCGACAGTGCCAAGCGAGAGCCGCCGCGCGCTCCTGCCGGTCGGCACGAAGCGCAGCTCCTGGGCGCGCCTGCGCGCACGCGAGCGCCCCAGCGAGAGCTCCCAGAGCTCCGGGTCGGCGAGGTCGCGCGCAAGCGGCGAGCTCGCGCGCGCTCCACGCCTTCCTGACATCGAGCTGAAGAGCGCTGCAGGCCTCCTCAGCGGCGCGCTTTGGCGCGAGCTTCGGCGCGCGTGCGAGCGGTTGAGCGACGCTTCCCAGATGTCCGGGGATGCGAGATCACGTGTGAACGTAGACATGCCGCCTTGACAGGTCCTTTCTCCTCTGGCTTGATTTAGCTGTGCCTACGGGGTTAGCTGACGGGCTCGCGCCGGAGAGCGCTACGTCACAGATGTGGCGATTCGCCCCTGCGATCCGCTTGCCGCGAAGGTGTCGCAGATCACATTGGGTCCCCCGATCCCATTCCCCGGGAGGGAGGGGATTCGGCGTATCGGCGAGGCACCTTATCAGCTAATTGCGAAATTTGGCGCCCAGCGGCAGGAATGCAATCGATCTTGCCGACGCTTTCGCTCAGGAGCCCGCGCTGCGCGCCTGCAGCGTGAGGAGCGCGGCGCTCGCAGGAGGCAGCTCAAGCGCAGGCGAGCTGGGGTTGCCTGAGGGCGCTGGCAGGGGCAGCTGCGGGCGCCAGGCGCCAGCCGCGCTGACCTGCGCTCCGCCGAGGCTGACGGCGGCGCTCGCGGCAGGGGAGGGTGCGGCCAGGCGCAGGATCGAGCCGGCGCGGTAGGGGCCGCCCGCGATCGCTAGGCGCACCGCAAGCGGCGCTGATCCTGGCAGCGCGGTGTTGTCAAGCACTATGCGCAGGGTGCCGTCAGGCGCTCGGTATGCCTGCGCATAGAGCGTTTGCGGGCCCTGCTCTGAGGTCGGCAGCGCGGTAGAGCCATCCAGCGCAGAGGTCATCAAGAGCGCGTACCACTCAGGGTTGGCATGCAGCGCGAGCGGGCCGATCGGATCGCCGCGGGCGGCAGCCCTCGCATCCGCCGCGGTGGCGGCATTGCCGGCGCCCGCGAAGACCAGCGGGCTGTAAGCGTCGCTCTCGGCGAGCAGATCGTGAAAGTTGACGCCGGCCAGCCCTGCGCTCATCGCCCTGCTGATGAAGCGCACCGCCCATAGGGCGGAGGCGAAGGTGTTGCTGACGCCCGGCTCGCCATGACAGGAGATGTCGTTGGCCTCGTCGATGCGCAGCGGGATGTGCGCCTGCGCGGAGAGCGCATGCAGCGCGCTGAGCAGCGCGGCTTCCTCCCGGGCGACGCCCGCGCTGAGCAGCCCTGCGATCGTGGGGTGTTCCTCGTCGCACGCGGTGAGGGGGTAGAAGTGGTCGGTGAGCAGTCCGGGGTGCAGCGCGATCGCTGAGCGCACCCATGGCAGGACGGAGAGGCCGCTTGAGGCATCTGGCGCAGCGAGCGCAGCTGCGGGCGCCGTGCGCCCGATCGCCTCCCGATAGGCCCGATAGCGCCTGGCGTAGGCCGCGAAGGACCAGCCGGGCGCAAGCAGCCCTTCGCGCACATAGCGGTCAGGCTCGTTGCCGATCGAGAGCGCAAGCAGATGGCCGCCCAGGAGCGACTGCGCGCTGGCTGCCTCTTGCGCGGCGGCCTGGGGGTTGAAGTGGGCGGCGTTCGCGGTCAGGATCGCCCGCCAGCCGCTTGCGCCAAGCAGCGCCCCGATGTCCCCAATCTCGCCGCCGCTAAGCGCGATCTGTGCCCACGCAGGCAGGCGCCCGCCTTGCGCAAGCCACGCGGTGAGCTTGTCAGCGGAGAGCCCGCCGATGCGCAGCACGCCAGGCCCCAGCTCGCGCATGAGCGCCACAAGCGTGCCGCCGCGAGCGTAGGAGGCCAGGTAGGGGAGCGAGGCACTCTCAAAGGAGAGCCCGAGAAAATCGGTGGGGACGCGCGCGCCTCCCGCGCTGCTTCCAACCGCGACGCGCACGGGCTGGCCATGCACGGCTCCGGCGGCTACGCTCGGCCAAGGGCCGGCGGCGGCGCTGCGCGGCGGTGTCGGCGCCGGCGGAGCCTTATGGCCGCCGTGCGTCCTGCTCGCAAACTCCCCGGCGAGCAGCGCGATCAGGATTGCAAGCGCTGCCACGGACGCTGCGGGCAGCGCCCGGCGCGCGGGTGCGCGCAAGGCGCCTGTGCAGTGCGCTCGGCGGCGCGGAGGGGTCCGGGCTGGTGGGCGATCATCGGCACTCATCGCGGCTGTGGCGCCTGCTCTGCCAACGAGGGCTGCGCGGAGCATGCCTCGTGCATCGTAAGGTGCCGGCCATGAGCAGGAGCGCAGCACGGAGCGTGGCGGGTCGACGGAGGGCCGCAGGGCGCGCGCGCCAAGCGCTGATCGCCGGGCTGCTTGCGCTCTGCTGCGCAAGCCTCGCTGCCTGCGCAGGAGGCGCAAGGAAGGTGGCCCTCGTCGCGGTCGGCGATCAGAGCGCCTGCCCGGGTGGCGCCTGGGCGAAGGGCACGAAGGTGGCGGGGAGGACGATCTCGGCCGGCAGCGCACCATGCCCCTACCGCGCCTTTCGAGCGATCGGTGCGGTCGGGGAAGGGGTCATGCGTCAGCCTGAGGCGCTTGCGATCGGCCCTGGCGGGCGCGTCTATGTCGGGGATCAGCTCACCCACAAGGTGCAGATGTTCTCCGCAAGCGGTCGCTTCGAAGGCCAGTGGGGCTCCTTTGGCACCGGGCCGGGCCAGTTCGGCGCCGTCGGCGGCCTGGCGAGCAACGCTGCAGGCGACGTCTATCTGGTCGACTGCGGAGGGGACCGCATCGAGGAGTTCACCCCGCAGGGTCGGCTACTGCGCTCCTTCGGAGACCGCGGCGGCGGCGTGGGCGAGTTTGACTTCGGCGCGGGGAACGGGCCAAGCGAGCCTCCGGGCGGCGGCATCGCCGTCTCCGCGCGCTACATCTTCGTCTCCGATACGCGCAACAACCGCATCGAGCGCTTCAACCTCGATGGCGGCGAAGCGCGCGTGATCGCCCCCCCGGGGAGCCGGCCCGGGCAGGTGATGCACCCCAACGGGCTTGCTGTCGCGCCGGCGCAGGGCGGGGCGCCGGAAACGCTCTACGTGGCGGATGACGGCAACGACCGCGTGCAGGCGCTCTCGGCCTCCGGCCGCTTCCTTGGCGCCGTCGCGCGCTTCCCGGCGCAGCCATCTCAGTTTCAGAACCCCTTCGACGTCGCCGTCCACGGTGATCGGGTGTATGTGGTCGACGACAACCACGGGCGGATTGTGGTCTTCGACCGTGCGCTGCGCTACTTGAGCGCGTTTGGCGGCGAAGGGTCGCTGCATCTGACGCCGTTCATCCGCTCAGTTGCGGTGGCGTCCTCCGGCGTCACGTACGTAGCTGACGCCCATGCCAACGAGGTCTTGATCTTCGATCGCGAAGGGCATCCGATCGGGCGCTTCGGCATCTCTACCAACGACGCCGGCGAGCTCGAGGACCCGGTGGACGTCGCGCTGCGCCCCGATGGCAGCGGCGTCGCCGTCGAGCCCTACGCCGGCTTCCTGCACCTGGCGGGCTTCAGCGTGCTTGCGCCGACGGTCTCCTGGAGCTCGGGTGGGAATGTGTTCCTTGGCAGCCTCTGGTTCAGCCCGGCCGGCGCTGCCTTCGCGCGCGACGGGACGCTGTGGGCAAGCGACATCAACAACTCCGTGGTGCGCCACCTCGACTACAACGGCCGCTTCCTTGCGGCGATCGGCGACCCCGCCGGGGCGGGGGCCCCGAGCGCGATCACCGGACGCGGCTACGCGGCGCCGAGCGAACCGGGGTCCAGCGGCGGGCCGGTGCTCCTTGCACATCTGCTTGAGCCCACCGGCGTTGCGGTGCTCTCTGACGGGACGGTGATCGTCGCCGACACGGGCGAAGGAGCGCTGCTGCGCCTCTCGGCCTCCGGGAGCGTGCTCTTCCGCCTGCGCGCGCCGGTCGGCGGTAGCGCTTTCCTGCGCCCGGAAGCGCTAGCTGCGGGGCCCTCAGACACCTTCTACCTCGCCGATCCGGGAGCGCAGGAGATAGAGCAGCTGAGCGCAGGCGGCCGCCTGCTTGCAAGCTGGCGCGACCCGGCGATCGCGCAGGGGATCGAGGACGCCGCCGGCAGGCGCTATCCGACGGGGCTGGCAGTCGGCGCGGAAGGGAGCGTCTTTGTCTCTGACGGCAGGCTCGGCCGCATTGAAGAGCGCTCGCCGAGCGGGGCGCTGCTTGCGCTCCTGGGCAGCGAAGGCTCCGGCTCCGGGCAGCTGAGCGCTCCTGGCGGCCTTGCGATCAACTGCGCGGGAGACCTCTTTGTCGCCGATACTGGCAACAACCGCCTGGCGGTGTTCATGGGCGCGGCAAGGCCCGGCTGCCCACCCTGAGCGGGGCCGTTGCGGACAGGCGGCTAGCCGCTCTAGACGTACCGCCGAGGCGCAGATTGCACCGTCAAGGTGCGCACGCTCGCTGCCGATAGAGGGATTGACCCCTCTGGATGATGACCCTGTGAGCATGCCGAGCGCAGACAACGGACCGCAGATGGGGCGGATGCCGGGTGCCGGTGCTCCGTCCGCCACCGGCCCCTACGCGGGGCCCTCCGAACGCTCCCAGACGCGCGCGGAGGGCGCGCCCTTCGCCGAAGAGGCGCCGCGTCGGCGCGAAGGCGGGGAAGGGCCCGGATGGGGCATGCCCGCCGAGCGCAGCCACCCCGCGGAAGACATCTTCTCACCGCGCAATGACCTCGAGGACGCCACGCAGGGGCCTGAGGAGCTGCGCGAGGAGATCGACGAGATCGATCCCCGTGAAGGCGCGCCCGCGCAGGTCTCAGACCCCGACGCCAGCCGGCGCCGGGAGGGCCAGGGTCGCGCCGGTCCCGCGCGAGGCGGCGGAGCGCAGGCGCCTGGGAGGACGCCGCCGGGGAGGATCGCGCTGGCAGCGCTTGCATCGCTGCCGAAGGCCTCGACGCTGGTCTTCGACAAGGACGCCCGCTACCTGCTGGTCGTCGGGCGCGCTCCCGGCCATCACGGCCTGCGCCCTGAAGAAATCGAAGGGCGGCCGGCCAAGGATGTGCTTGGGCCCGACTGGTGGGAGATCTATGGCCCGCTCTATCGCTCCGCCCTCGAAGGGGAGTCGCGCTCGCTGGAGATCTGGTCAAACGACGGGACGCGCTGTTTCCTGGCGGAGGTCGGGCCGCTGTTCGACGAAGCCCAGGAAGTCGCGGGCGGGGTCGCGGTCTTTCGCGACGTCACCAAGCGCAAGCGCTCCGATGAAGCGCGCTACGAGGCCGAAGAGCGCTTTGAGCTGGTCTTTGAACAGGGGTCGATCGGGATGGCAATGCTCACGCTCGAGGGCCGCTGGGAGCGCGTCAACCAGGCGCTCGCGGAGATCGTCGGCCACACCTCCGAGTCGCTGATGGCAAAGTCGCTGCAGGAGCTCACCTATCCCGATGACCGCTCCAACGACATCGAGGATCTGCGGGCGCTGGTGGAAGGAGAGATCAGCGAGTACCGGGTCGAGAAGCGCCTCTTCCACGCGCGCGGGCACATCATTTCCGTCGTGCTCTGGGTCTCGGTTGTGCGCGACCGCTCCGGTCGCCCGCAGAGCCTGATCGCCCAGGTCCAGGACATCACCGAGCGCAAGCTGATGGAGGAGCGCCTGCACAACCTCGCCGAGTATGACGGCCTGACGGGGCTGCGCAATCGCCGCCTCTTCGAACACGAGCTGGGGCTTCAGGTTGACCGCGTGCGCCGCTCCTCGGGCGGTGGCAAGCGCGCGGGCGAGAGCTCGGCGGTGCTGATCGTCGACCTCGACAACTTCCGCGCGGTCAACGAAAGCGCCGGCCACCGCACCGGCGATGAGCTGCTGAAGTCGATCGCGGCTTCGCTGCAGGAGCGGCTGCGCGGGACCGACCTGATCGCGCGCCTGGATGGCGACGAATTCGGCGTGCTGCTGCGCGGCACCCCGATGGGGGCGGCGGAAAACGTGGCGAAGGGTCTCGCCGAGGTGGTCTCTGAATGCGCCATCGAAATCTCCGGACGGCGGGTCGGCTGCACGGCAAGCATCGGCATCGCTGCGGTGGATGGCGAAACGACAAGCGACGAGGCGGTGCGGATCGCGGCCGAACAGGACATGTTCGCGGAGAAGCTAGCCAAGCGGCGCAGCGCCGAAGAAGAAGGCGAAGGCCTCGAAGAACTGCCCGGCGAGGCAAGCTACGAATAGATCTCGCGCAGGATCTGGTCGATCAGCGCGGAGGTGGCGTGGAAGGCGGGGCAGCAGCTGCTTGCGCCGGGCGGCGTGAGCCCGATCTCCAGGTGCGGGCCGCTTGAGAGCCCGACGATCCCGCAGCCCACCTCCGCGATCGGCTGCCCCGCAGCGACGCTCGCGCCCACCGGGACGAGGTCAGGCGCGGCGTGGCCGTAGTAGACGTACCAGCCGGCGTAGGGGCCTGAGGAGATCCGCAGCACCGGCGCGTAGGGGCCAAAGCCGGGGATCCCCTCACGCACGATCGTGCCGGCGGTGATCGCGACCTCGACCGCTTCCGGGCCGCAGGCGGCGTGCAGGGTGGCGATGTCGACGCCCTGATCTTCGCTCCAGGTTTCGGGGCCGAGCACGACCGGGACAGGCTGGATCGGGAAGGCCCAGGTGCCAGAGCCGCCTTCGAGGTAGCTCGCCTCCACTTCAAAGGAGCGGATCGAGTTGCCCGCTGCGATCGCGAGACCTTCCTTGCGCAGGTGGGCAAGGTCCGCCTTCACCTGTGCATCGGAGAGCGCGCCGGGCGCGCTGCGCTGCGGCGCGCGCGCTGCCGCGGGCAGCTGCTGCGCGCCGCCGACCTTGCCGGAGACGAGATCGTGCGCGAGCGCGCCGACGCCGCGCTTGGGCGGATCCGGAAGCACGCGATGACCGCGTTGCTGGGCGGCGCCGTCCTGCGCGTTGCCTGTCACGGGCGCGCTGGCGCCATCGCCCGGCCGTGCGGCGGATGGGATCGAGAGCACAGGAGCGTGTGCTGAGGGCCCTGCCGCGCCGCAGCCTGAGAGCGTGGCCGCAAGCAGCGCCGCGCAGAGCGCCATGCGAGGCGCAATTCGGTGATTGCCGCGCATCGCAGCCATGCTAACCGGGCGTGCGCGTCGCTTCTGACCGCGCGTAAGCCGGGGGCGCAGCGGCTGCTACCCGGCAAGCACCGCCGGCTCGGGCGGGCCCGATCGGTGCATCGTGGGCAGCTAGCGTCGCCTGCGCTCGTAGAGCTCATGCGTTGCAGGGGTGCGCCCCCCTCGCAGCAGCAGCGCGCTCGCGCGCACGCCGGTTCCCTCAAGCGTGACCTTCAGCTCGCGCTCGCCGGCGTGGCGCCAAAGCGCCACGCCCTGTGCGGTCAGCCTGACCGCGATGATCTCCCTACCAGCAGCCTACAGGTGGAAGTTGGCGTGTCCGATCACGACGGCGCGCCTGCGCCTGAGCAAACGCCGCCCGGCGCCGCTGCATGTGAGCGCATTGGCGCCCCGCTCTCAGAGAGCGCGCGGATCTGCAAGGTGGTCAGGAATCTGGTCTGAGAGGCGTTCTCCGCATCGCTGCGCAAACGCGCACGCACGCGCTAGTCCCAACGGCTGATCTCGCCCGCCGGGAAGGGCGCGAAGGCGCCGCCCTCAGCTCCCGACTTGAGGCTCCACAGATAGGCGCCCCAGTTGGTCGCGCAGCCACTCATGAACTCGCTCTCCTCACGCCACCCCTCGTGGCGGAACAGCAGCGTCGTCCCTCCGTCGGCGCGACGATGGAGGGAAAAGACGACACGCGTCTCTTGCCACTCAGCCGGTCCCTCCAAGCAGCGCCAAACGATGCGCTCCTCGTCGCTCTGCAGAACGCTCAGCGTGGCAGCTGGGCGCTCGCTCGCTGCGAAGAAGAGGGCGAAATCTTCGCCGGCGCTTGCGCCGCCTTGCACTGGCCGACCTGTCCACCAGCGCGCAATTCCTTCCGGCGTGGTGATCAACTCGGCGACATTCTGTGGTGAGGCGTCAATGGTGAGACGATGCATGATTGTGGACACTTGAGCTCCTTTCGAGTAATTGACAATGAAGATATAGTTGGCAGCAGTCATTCGCCGAGCGCAGCGCTTGGTGCAAGCAGTGGCTCTGTGAAATCGGGCCCGTGGTCAAGCTGCGGGGCACGCCGCCGCGAGAGACCGACGCACGTGAACGCGCCGAGCACCGCAAGTGTGGCACAGACGAAGATCGCGGGCCTGAAACCAGCGGTCACCGCAGCAGGGCTGCGGAGGCTGCCGTAGCCGGCGAAGATTGCGCCGCTGAGCGCAACGGCAAAGGCCGCGCCAAAGCGCTGAGCCATGTAGTTGAGCCCCGATGCCTTGCCCGCCTCCTGGGCGCTCACCGCGCCGAGCACCGCGGCGGGGAGCGTAGGGAGAGCCATCGAGACGCCCGCGCCGGCTACGAGCAGCGCGACAACCAGCTCGACCCAGCTGTCGCTCAGCGACCCCCGCCAAGCGACCCAGCCAAGGCCTGCAGCAAGCATCAGCAGGCCGCTTGTCGCGATCGGCCGAGGACCGACGCGGTCGGAGACGGCGCCAGCCAGTGGCGAGATCAGCGCAGGCGTGGCGAAGAAGGGCAGCAGGCGCAAGCCGGCCCCGACCGGTGAGAGGTGTCGAGCAAGCTGGAACTCCTCCGTCACGAGCAGGGCGCTAGCAAAGATTGCACCGGACATCAGAAAGCTGGCGATGTTGCCGATCGCAAAGTCGCGTCTGGCAAGCAGGCGCAGCGGCAGCAGCGGCGCGGGCGCGGATCGCTCCCAGCGCAGGAACGCGAGCAGCAGGGCCACGCCTGCGATGATGGTTGCGACAACCTCCGCACTCGACCAGCCGACGGCGCCCGCGCGACTGAGTGCCCACACCAGCGCGAGCGCTCCGGAGCTGAGCAGCGCCGTACCGACGAGGTCCAGGCGCTCGGCGGGGCCGCGGCTCTCCGGCAGCAGCAGTAGCCCGAGCGCTACCGCGAGGGCACCTATTGGCACGTTGACCCAGAAGATCCAGTGCCAGTCGATCTCCTGCGCGAGCGCGCCGCCGATGATCGGGCCGGTAGCCACTGCAAGCCCGGCAAGGCCGCCATAGATGCCTACGATCGCTCCGCGGCGCTGCGGCGGGAAGGAGGTGGTGAGGATCGTCAGGCTGAGCGGCAGCACGGTCGCGCCGCCCAGCCCCTGAAGAGCGCGCGCGGCGATCAGCGCCCCGACCGTGGGGACGAGCGCGCAGGCGGCAGAGGCGAGCGAGAAGAGCGCAAGGCCCGCAGTGAAGACTCGGCGACGGCCGAGCCGGTCTCCGAGCGCTGCCGCAGCGACAATCGCTGCGGCGAAGGTGATGCCGTAGGCGTTCAGCGTCCATTGCAGCGCACTCAGGCCGGCGTGGAGGTCGCGCTGCATGCGCGGCAGCGCGGTCACGACCACTACCGAGTCGAGGACGACCATGAAGTAGGCGATTGAGGTGAGCGCGAGGATCGCCCCCTTGCGGCGATCGTGGAACTGCATATCTGTGGCTTGCATCTGAGCTCCTTCGATGAGTCGATCGGACTGCGACTTTGCACCTACGACGGACGGGGAGGCGCTGGAAGGACAGCGGCGGCAGAATGGGGATGTCCGTTCAGCTCGGGCCAGTTCGTCTGCTACTAGAAGCAGCCAAGTCGATTGAAAGGAGGCGGAAGCCATGCGTTACGCGCTGCTGATCTACAACGACGAGCAGGTCATGGCCCAGCGGGGGTCGGCGGAGCGGGGTCGGATCACCGATGAGATCAGGGAGGTTCTCGATCGCTCTTACGTCCTCGACTGGATGCGCCTGAAGGGAGCGGACTCAGCCACGAGCGTGGCCGAGAGCGGCTCGCGATCGCTGCTCACCGACGGGCCGTTTCTTGACAGCAAGGACTATCTCGGCGGGCTGATCCTGATCGACGTTGCGGACCTCGATGCCGCGCTTGCTGTCGCACGCGAGCTGCAGGAGATACGCGGCAGCGGGGCGATCGAGATTCGGCCGCTGCTTGAAGCCCGCGCTGATCGGAATGGTTGAGGAGGCATTTCGGCGCAGCTGGGGACGTGTGCTGGCAGCGCTGGCGGCAGACCTGCGCGACATCGAGCTCGCGGAGGATGTCGCTCAGGAGGCGTTTGCGATCGCAGCTGCACGATGGCCGCGGGAGGGCGCCCCGGACAACCCGACTGGGTGGCTGATCACGGTGGCGCGCAATCGCGCAATCGATCGCATCCGGCGCGAGCGCGTGCTGGCAGCCAAGACTGAGCAGCTCGCGGCCGAGCTGCGCCTGGGCTCATCCGCGCCCGTAGAGCAGAGCCAGATTCCGGACGAGCGGCTCGAGCTGATCTTCGCCTGCTGTCACCCGGCGCTGGCAATGGAGGCTCAGGTGGCGCTCACCCTGCGTACGCTGGGCGGGCTCTCGACAGAGGAGATCGCCCGCGCGTTTCTCGTCCCGACGGAGACGATGAGCAAGCGCCTAACGCGCGCCAAGCGCATGATTCGCGATGCCGGCATTCCCTTCTCGGTGCCTGCCGCGGAGCTGCTGCCGGAGCGGCTCGCGGCCGTGCTGGCGGTGATCTACCTGATCTTCAACGAAGGCTGGGGGAGCGACCGCGCCGAGCTCTCCGAGGAGGCGATCGCGCTGGGTCGCTGCATCGTCGAGCTGCTGCCCGATGAGGCCGAGGCATACGGCCTGCTGGCGCTGATGCTGATGGGACATGGGCGCCATCGGGCGCGCTTTGCCTCCGGCGGGCTGGTGCCGCTGGACGAGCAGGACCGCTCACTCTGGGACGACGCTGTGATCACCGAGGGGCGCCAGATGCTGGAGAGGGCGCTTGGTCTTCGCGGCGGCGGGCCCTACGTGATCCAGGCGGCGATCGCTGACCTATACCTGCGTGAGCCCCGCGACTGGCGGCAGATCGCGCTGCTGCACGCGCAGCTGGAGCAGCTGACCGGATCGCCGGTCGTGCGGCTGAACCGGGCCGTGGCGGTCGCTGAGCTGGAGGGCGAGGAGGCGGCTCTTGCCCTGCTTGATGGGCTGGATCTGGAGCGCTACCGGTTCCTGCACTCCACACGTGCGGAGCTGCTGCGCCGCTTGGGTCGCGACGGCGAGGCGCTTGCGGCCTATCGCAGGGCACTGGAGCTCTCCGCAGGTGGGCCGGAGGCGGCCTGGCTGCAGCGTCGCATCGAGCAGCTGCTGGCACGCCCACACGCCGGCGGCCGAGAGGCGACGACCGGAATCGAACCGGTGTAGACGGCTTTGCAGGCCGCTGCGTAGCCACTCCGCCACGTCGCCAGGATATGTCGCATTGCCCCACCTGAGTTGGTTGAGCTCACCCGAGCAACAAGACTAGCGTCGATCGGGTCGCCAGCATTGCCGGCCGGGTAGGGACCTTGAGCGATAGAGGCACAGCTTGCCGCAGTGGCTTGCTACTCTTCGGTCGCGAAGGGCGATTAGCTCAGCTGGGAGAGCGCCGTCTCGACAAGGCGGAGGTCGCTGGTTCGAGCCCAGCATCGCCCACTGCCGGTGCTAGCGCAGGGGTGCGTGGCGGTGGTGTGGACCGGTGAAGTGGCGAGAAGCGCGCGCCGCGCCCGCGCACCTTTGCCGCATTCGCCGCGGCTCATGGGGCGGTGGTTGCGTGCCTTCAGCAGGCGGCCGACTGATTCGGCAAGTCCAGCGAAGCCATCCATGTGCTTGGACGCGTTCGGCTTTCGCAATGTCGGGCGTGAGCATCAGGCTCGTCGTGCTGCGTTGGAGTCCCCGCCGAGTCGCGTGGCGCTTGACAACATGCAAGCGCATGCATGCGACCGTGAGCGACCGCGAAGGCGGCCAAGCCATGCCATCCCAGCATAGATCGGAGTCCATGCTGGCAGAAGTGCTTGCGGAATGCTAGCATTAGCGCATGGCCACACTCTACTTGCGCAACATTCCGGCTGATCTCGATGCCGCTCTCAGCGCCGCAGCCCGCGCTGAGGGCATCTCGAAGAACCGTCGCGCGATTGAAGCTCTGCAGCGCGGTCTCGGGCTTGACCAGGTCAAGCGCTCTGAGCTGGCGGCCCATATCAAGAGTCGCCGCCGACCCGTGAAGGCGGACATTGCCAGGCTGATCCGCGAGGAGCGATCTGGCCACAGCGCCTGAGACGACGCTGGTCGCAGTTGATGCGTCGGTGCTCGTCGAGCTCGTAATTGACGGGCGTCACCGCGCTGGGGCCGACGTGCTTCTAGAGCGCTACGCCGACACGACTACGCGGGTCACAATCTTCTCAGCCGCCCACGGCTTGGTCGAGGCGGCAAGCGCGCTGCGTCGGTTGGTCCGGCAACGCCACCTCACGGCTGTGGATGGCTGGGAAGCCCTTCGATGGCTGGGCGAGCTCGACATCGTGCTAGATGCGACCGCGCCGCGGCTTCCGCGCATCTGGGCTCTTCGCGACCGTATGAGCGCTTACGACGCCGCTTACGCCGCTGCGGCGGAGGCAATTGACGTGCCGCTCTTCACGACGGACCTGCGCCTCATGCGAGCATGCCACAAGGAGGGCATCGCGTGCCAGCACATCGACGCGCTCGCGTCCGGGTGAGATCGTCACAGTAAAGGTGTCGGTGTGGACCGCGTGGGCGTGGGCGCATCTCCCGCGATCTAATCGGCCCTCTTGCGATCCGGTCAGACACGGAAAGAGACCGCAAGCTGAGCTCGCCGCAGTCAAGTAGCCCGAGATGTTGCGAGCGGACTGTCTGGAGCGCGACCACCTCCTCGCGATCCTCCGCACCATCCGGATCACCATCAACGGCTTTGGTCCTTGCATACTTCTGATCGGCCAGCTGCGCCATCGACCCCACCGAGAGCTAGCGCCGGCAAACCAGCCACTCGTCGCTCTGCTGCATCAGCGGCGAGCCAACCAAGCAAGTCAGGACTGCGTCATCGGTAAAGATGCCGACCGCATCGCTGCGCGGGCCGATCTCCTGCTTGACGCGTTCAAGTGGATCCGTGGCGCGCAGCCGCACCCCATGGGCGACTGGGAAGCCATAGAAGCTGACCGGGTCCTCCTCGGCCTCTTCAAGGTGGGCGGAGACTTTCGGCGCAGCGCCTGCCAGAGGCTCGATCACCGCTCCTGCACGCTCTCCAGCTTGGTCCCGGTCCTCCGCGGCAAAGACCTCCTGCAGCGCGCCAGCCACCATGTTGCGCCGCTCCGGGCCGCAGTGCATGACCACCTCGCGCATGAGATGGACCGTACCGCTCTGTCAGGGGCAGGCCAGCACTCTGGCAATCGCTGCTTTCGGGCCTACGCGGGCGTCGGAGACGGCAAGCTCGACGCCCAGGAGCCGTCGGGCCTTCAGCGAGCGCAGAGGTTTTATCCAAAAGGCTCCGGAGCCCACCTCGCCGTGTTCTGCGCCGAGCTGGGTGGAGACTTCAGCCTCGATCGGCGCCTTGGCGAACTATGTGACCACGGAGCGCAAGAAGTCATCCAAGCGCCCGTCCGCAACCGCCGCAACCGCCTCAGAATTCGTCATGCTGTGTATTGCGGTCATCGTGGTGCTCATTGCTGTTCGATTTGGATATGAATCAACGAGATTGACGCTACGGCGAGCGGACATCACCCTGATCTGGTTCGGTCACCCTGGCGCCTTTACACCGCGTGGGGCGAGTTGACCGAGCGCGCTGAGCGAGCGATGTCGGCGCAAGCGAGGCGACCGCTCCTTCTGAGCTGATCTCTACAGTGACGCTTGTGCGAGCTGCTGCGCCTTAACTGTTATCTCTTGTATGAGCGAATAGCGCATCGATAATCACGTCTTTCCAAACCCAGTCAGACCTTCCTCCGCTCCGGCATGTTCGGGCCGGAATCGTCAACGGCGGCTCCGCGTTAGATGTTGTCTATTCAACCCTGATCCGAAACTCAATTGCACGCGCTGTGCCGAGGATTTCGCTTGCGTGGATCGCAAATCTCTGACCCGCTTGAATCATGACGGAGTGAGTCGTATCGCTGCACAGCCTGGCGCGTTCAATGGTGCATGAGAGTTCGGTCCGCGCTCCATTGACATACACTGTATATACGCCGTTTTCGACAAAGCCGTTGGCGTGGACGTACAGATCATTTAGTGTGGCGTTCACCGGCCAGACTGCTGCGATTTGTTCTTCGCTATTGCTTTTGCCAAGCTCGCCGACGCTGACGAACGTTTCTTCTCCTCCTCGAATCGTTTCATTCGCGGAGCCTCCGGTCACAAAACCGCCGCTGGCACCTGTGGGACCGGCCGGACCGGTTGTACCGGTTGGACCGGTTGCCCCCTTTGCTCCGGCTGCGCCTGTCGAGCCCGTCGCTCCGGTCGCTCCGGTTGCTCCCGTCGCGCCGGTCGCCCCGGTTATGCCGGCGGCTCCTGCCGCGCCGGTCGCTCCGGTCGCTCCAGTTGCGCCGTTTGCACCCGTGGCGCCGGTGCTACCCGTGGCGCCGTTGGAGCCGTTAGCGCCCGCAGCGCCCTGAGCACCC
>JAJPKQ010000033.1 GCA_021323635.1 bacterium
CTGATCGCCTATCGACGCCGCCATGACCGCCTGATCGAGCGGGTGGTGCGCGTGCACCTGCCGACGGCATTTGGCGAGTTCGACGCCGTCGGCTACCGCTCGCTGATCGACGACAAGCACCATGTCGCGCTCGTCAAGGGGAGCGTGGAGGGCGCCACGGACGTGCTCGTGCGCGTGCACTCGGAGTGCCTGACCGGCGACGTCTTCCACTCGCTGCGCTGCGACTGCGGCGAGCAGCTGACCGCGGCGCTGGCGATGATCGAGCGCGAGGGGCGCGGGGTGCTGCTCTACCTCTCCCAGGAGGGGCGCGGGATCGGGCTGCTCAACAAGCTGCGCGCCTACCGCCTGCAGGAGGACGGCCTCGACACGGTCGAGGCCAACGAGCGCCTGGGGCTGCCGGCCGACCTGCGCGACTACGGGATCGGCGCGCAGATCCTCGCCGACCTCGGCCTCTCCTCGATCCGCATCCTCACCAACAACCCCAAGAAGATCAAGGGGTTGGAGGGCTACGGCCTCTCGGTCACCGCGCAGATCCCGCTGGAGCCGGCGCCGAACGTGCACAATGCCTCATACCTGCGCACCAAGGCCCAGCGCATGGGCCACATGCTCCACCACCAGGGCCTCAACCTCGACGCAGAGCTGCTGCACGAAGAGCGCGAGCATGACCGCGGCGGCGAGCGCTCCGCCGGCGGCAAGGAGGGTGTGCGGGGCACCGCGGAGCGGCGCGCGCGGTGAGCGAGACCCCCGCGCGGGCGCCGGAGCGCCCGAACGCATTTGCGATCGTCGTGGCGCGCTTCTACGAGGAGCTTGCCGAGCGGCTGCTCAAGGGCGCCGAGGGGGCGCTGCGCGAGCAGGGCGCGAGCTTCTCCGTCTTCGCCGTGCCGGGCGCCTTCGAGCTGCCCCTCGCCGCCCGCTGGGCGGCGCAGAGCGGGCGCTTCGCGGGCATCGTCTGCCTGGGGGCGGTGATCCGCGGCGAGACCGACCACTACGACTATGTCTGCGCCGAGGTGGCGCGGGGCACCCAGCAGGTGGCGCTCGAGCAC
This sequence comes from bacterium, assembly GCA_021323635.1. Taxonomy (GTDB): domain Bacteria; phylum Actinomycetota; class Thermoleophilia; order Solirubrobacterales; family Solirubrobacteraceae; genus Palsa-744. Next base: position 1,044 of record JAJPKQ010000033.1, read on the forward strand.
GGTCTGCCCTGCAGCTTCGGGGTGCTGACCTGCGGCAGCTACGAGCAGGCGCTCGCCCGCGCGGACGGCACGCGGCGCGATCAGGGCCGTCTCGCCGCGCAGGCGGCGCTGGCGATGGCGCGGCTGCGGACGCAGATCGAGGCGCCACGATGAGGCTGCGCCGCCAAAGCGTCTAAACTCCTGCGCTCATGGCAAAGCTCTGCTACTCCTGCGGCAAGCGACCGGCCTTTGGCCAGAGCCGCAGCCATTCGATGGTCGCCACCAAGCGTCGCTTCGAGCCCAACCTTCAGAAGGTGCGGATCCTGGTCGGCAGCACACCCCGCCGCGAGTACGTCTGTACGCGCTGCTTGAAGGCCGGAAAGGTGACCAAGGCGCCCTAGGGCGCCGCGCGCGACGATGGCTGAGCGCGCTGGCGCGAAGGAGATCGCCGGCCACGCTCCGCAGGCGCGCTGGAACGGTGGGTGGCCCCGCGAGGGCGGCGGCGGCTTCGCGCTGGGACTTGCGCAGCGTGGCATCCAGGCGGAGAACCTCAGGCGCTTTCGCACCGCCGTGGCGGGCGCGCTCGCGCATCTGGAGATGCGCCGCCAGGAGATCAACGACCTCAACGTCTTTCCGGTCGCCGACGGCGACACCGGCGACAACATGGCGCTGACCCTGCGCGCGGTGCTTGATGAGCTCGACCGTCTGCAGGCCGGCAGCGGCGAGCGCTCGCTCGCGGAGCTCGATCGCGAGGAGATCGTGGAGTCGGTGGCGCGCGCGGCGCTGCTGGGCGCGCGCGGCAACTCGGGCGTGATCCTCTCGCAGCTGATCAGGGGCGCCGCCGAGGAGCTCTCCTCGCGCCCGGGCGAGCTGATCGACCCGGCGCTGATCGGTGCGGCGATGCTCAAGGCCGCCAACCGCGCCTACGAGTCGGTGCGCGAGCCCGCGGAGGGGACGATCCTGACCGCCGCCCGCGAGATGGCCCATCAGCTGGTCGCCGATGTCGCGCACGGCGCTGGCGCGGCGCGCCTTGGCGCCGATGCCTCCGCGCAGGAGCAGGATGACGTGATCGCCGCGGCGCTCGAGCGCGCGCTCGGCGTGGGGCAGGAGTCGGTGCGGCGCGGGCCCGAGCTCTTGGCCGCGCTGCGCGAGGCGGGCGTGGTCGACGCCGGCGCCTACGGCCTGACGATCATCTTTGCGGGCGTGATCGCGGCGCTGCGCGGCGATCAGGCGCCGTCGCTGCCCCACCACGCCCCCGCCCGCATCACGCACCCTCAGCACTGCTCGAGCACCTACCGCTACTGCACGAACTTCGCCGTCACCGGCAGCGAGCTCTCGCCCGGACGCTTCATCGCGCCGCTCGAAGAGCTCGGCGACTCGGTGCTGGTGGTCGGGGACGCGCGCACGCTCAAGGTCCACGTGCACACCAACGACCCCGAGGCCGCGGTCGCGCTGCTCTCCCCCCACGGCGAGGTCTCGCGGCTGGACATCGCCGACATGCACGCGCAGGAGCGCGAACGCAGCCAGCGGCTGGCGGCCGGGGGCGGCGCCAACGGCCGCCAGCAGCGCGTGCGCTGCGCGGCGCTCGCGGTCGTCGACGGCGAGGGGTTCGTCTCCCTCTACGACGAGCTTGGCGTCCGCACGCTGCGCGGCGGCGCGACGCTGAACCCCTCGACCTACGAGCTGCTGGCGGCGATCCACGCCGCGGACGCCGAGGAGGTGATCGTCCTCCCCTGCAGCCCGAACGTGCTGCTGGCCGCCGAGAAGGCGGCGGAGCTCTCCGAGCGGCAGGTTGCGGTGCTGCCGGCCTTCAGCCAGCAGGCCGGCGTCGCGGCAGCGCTCGCGCTCGACCGCGAGCGCTCGCTGGAGGACAACCGCGTCGCGCTCGCGCGCGCGCTTGCTGCGGTGCGCTGCGGCGCGGTGGGCGAGGCCGCGCGCGACGATCCGCAGGGGCGCTACCGCCGCGGCGAGGCGGTCGGCCTGATCGGCGAGGAGACGGTCGCCTGGGGAGACCCGCAGCGGACGCTGCTGGCGGTGGCCGAGCGCCTTGCGGCCGACGCGGAGCTGCTCTCGGTCTTCTGCGGAGCGGCCGCCCCGCTGGGCTCCGATCAGAGCGAGGAGCTGATCGCAGGCGCCCTCGCAGTCGAGCTTGAGGTCCGCGAGGGCGGGCAGCTTGCCTACTGGTGGCTGCTCAGCGCCGAGTAGCGCGCCGACCGGCGCTGCAGGCGCCGCTCCGCGGCTTTGCCGGGGGCGGGACGCTCGCGCGCGCGCAGCTGCTTGCGGCGCCGCTGCGCTGGCCTGAGCCAGAGCGGCTCGCCGCCGGGCCGCCCGGCGCCACGCGCCGCGCGCAGGAGGCGCTGCGCAAGCTCGGCCTGGAGAGCATCGGGGCGCTGCTCGAGCACCTGCCCGCGGGCGAGGAGAGCCTGCGCACGCTCGCAAGCCTGCGCGTCGGCGAGCGGGTGAGCGTCGCAGTCGAGGTCGAGCGCCTCCTCGGGCGCTCGCGCGCGCGTGCGCAGGGGGTCGCGGCAGTGCAGGCGCAGGTGCGCGATCACACCGGCAGCGCGCGCGCTGTCTTCTTCAACCAGCCGTGGCTACAGCAGCGGCTCTCGGCGGGCACCCGCCTGCTCCTGCGCGGCCGCGTCGACGCCCGCCGGCGGATCGCGGTCTGGAGCCATGCGCGCATCGGTGCTCACGAGCTGCCGCGCGGCGCAACGGCGCTCTATCCGGCCGGCGGCGGGCTGCGCGGCGAGGCGCTCGCGGGGGTGCTGGCGGCGTGCGCGGGCGCGCTTTGCGATGTGGTCGAGCGCCTGCCCGGCCGACTGCGCGCGAGCTTCGCGCTGCCGACCCGCGCCGAGGCGCTTGCGGCGCTGCACTTCTGCCGTGGCCAGGAGCAGCGGGGCGAGCGGGCGCTGCGGCGCTTGGCCTTCGAGGAGCTGCTGCTGCTGCAGCTGCGCTACCTGCGCCGGCGCAACGCCGCGCGCGGCCTGCGCGCGCGCGCTCTCTGCGGGCCGCCGGGCCTGGCCGCGCGCTGGATCTCAGAGCAGCTGCCCTTCGCTCCGACCGCAGCGCAGCTTGAGGCGGTCGCGACGATCGCCCGCGACCTGCAAGAGCGCTCGCCGATGCGCCGCCTGCTGGTCGGGGAGGTGGGCTCGGGCAAGACGGTGGTCGCCCTCTGGGCGATCCTGCGCGCGGCAGAGCATGGTCATCAGGCGGCGTTGATGGCGCCCACGGAGACGCTTGCCGAGCAGCACGCCCGCACGGTACAGACGCTGCTCGGCGACCTGCCCGTGGCCTGGGCGCTGCTGAGCGGATCGAGCAGGGCGCGGGAGCGGCGGGAGATCCTGGGGGCGCTTGCCGCGGGCGAGCTGGCCTTCGTGATCGGAACCCACGCGCTGATCGAGCCCGAGGTCCGCTTCGCCTCGCTGGCGCTCGCGGTGATCGACGAGCAGCACCGCTTCGGCGTGCGCCAGCGCGCGCAGCTTGGCGCCAAGGGCCCCGGCGCGATCGTCCCCCACACGCTGCACTTGAGCGCCACGCCGATCCCGCGCTCGCTTGCGCTCGTGCAGTTCGGCGACCTCGACATCACCCTGATGCGCGAGCGCCCGGCGGCGCGCGCGCCGGTGCGCACCTGCCTGGTGGACGCCGGCAGCGGCCGCGGCAGGGCCTACGCGGCGCTGCGCGAGCAGGTCCGCGCCGGCCATCAGGCCTTTGTCGTCTGCCCGCTCGTGAGCGCAAGCGAGCAGAGCGGGGCGCAGCTGCGAGCCGCCGAGAAAGAGCTTGAGGCGCTCTCGGCGGGCGAGCTGGCAGGGCTGCGCATCGCCCTCCTGCACGGCCAGATGCACCCCGGCGAGCGTCAGCGCGCGATGCGCGACTTCGCCGAGCATGCGATCGATGTGCTTGTCGCCACGACCGTGATCGAGGTGGGGATCGACGTGCCGAACGCCACTGTGATCGTGATCGAGAACGCCGAGCGCTTCGGGCTGGCGGCGCTGCACCAGCTGCGTGGCCGGGTCGGGCGCGGCAGCGCCCAGGGCTGGTGCTTCCTGGTCTGCGCCCGCCCGGGCGCCGCCGGCGCGCGTCTGCGCGCGATGGCCAAGATCAGCGACGGTTTCCGCCTGGCCGAGCTTGACCTCGCCCTGCGCGGGCGCGGCGAGCTGGCGGGGGTGCGTCAGTCCGGCGCGCCGGAGCTGCGCTTTGCGCGCCTGCCGCAGGATCGCCGCACGCTGCTTGAGGCACGGCGCTGCGCCCTCCAGCTGCTTGCCGCAGACCCCGAGCTTGCCGCCCCCGAGCACGCGCTGCTGGCTGATGCGCTGCGCGCGCCCGCCGGGGAGGGCGACCGGCCCGTGCGCGAGGGCATGCTCGCATGAGGGTGATCGCAGGGCGCCTGGGCGGACGCATCCTGCGCGCGCCGCGGGGGGCGATCACGCGCCCGACCGCGGCGCTCGTGCGCGAGGCGCTCTTTGCGCTGCTTGGCGACATCTCCGGGGCGCGCGTGCTCGACCTCTTCGCGGGCAGCGGCGCGCTTGGCATCGAGGCGCTCTCGCGGGAGGCCGCCGAGGTGCTCTTCGTGGAGCGCGATCGGCGCGCGAGCGGCGTGCTGATGGGCAACCTGCGCGCTCTGGGCCTGACGCCGCCGCAGGCTCGCGTGTTCCGCGGCGAGGCGCTAGCGGCGCTGCGCTCTGCACGGCGTCAGCGGGAGAAGTACGATCTGATCCTGATCGACCCGCCCTATGCGCAGGGGCGCCGCTGGGAGCCGCAGCTGCGGGAGCTGCTTCCGGATGTGCTCAGCGCACGTGGGCGCGTGGCGATCGAGAGCGACCGACGGCAGGCGCTGGAGCTGGCGCTGCCGCTGGCGATCGAGCGCCGCTATGGTCAGACGCTGGTCAGGATCTACGAGGCAGGCACGGAGATGGCAGCGGCAGAGGTGAAGGAAACCGGAGCAGAGCAGAGAGAGCCGACTGAGCGCTTCCAAGGGCACGGCGCGCCGTGAGCGCCCGCCGCTCGGTTGCGCTGTGCCCGGGCTCCTATGACCCGGTCACAAACGGCCACCTTGACATCATCGGGCGTGCTGCGGCGCTCTGGGACGAAGTGGTCGTCGGCGTCGTCAACCATCCCGTGCGCAAGGGCGCGACGCTGTTCGACGTCAAGGAGCGCATCGCCTTCATCGAGGAGGCGACGGCGGAGCTGCCGAACGTCCGCGTCGAGGGCTTCTCGACGCTGGTCGTCGAGCTGGCGCGCGCGGTGGGCGCACGGGCGATCGTGAAGGGCCTGCGCGCGATCTCCGACTTCGAGTACGAGCTTGAGATGAACCAGCTCAACCGCCAGCAGGCTCCGGACATCGAGTCCGTCTACCTGATGGCCTCGCCCCGCTACAGCTTCCTCTCCTCAAGCGGCGTCAAGGAGCTGGCGATCTTCGGGGGCGTCATCGACAGCCTCGTGCCCGCCACGGTCGCGCGCCGCCTGCGCGAGGAGCTTGCGCGCTCCTGAGGGGGCAGGAGATGGACAGCTGCCGCGGAAGTGTAAGATTGTGAGCGGCGATGCGATGGGAGCGAGCCTGCGAGCGTCCGCTGGGCGCCTGCGGCTTGGCCCTATCATCACGATGTCAGCGCTGACCTCGTGCGTCTGCAGGCGGAACGGATGAAGGTGGAATCTTGGACGTTTTAGTTTTGATCGACAAGCTCGACGACCTCGTGCACAACGCACGCGCCGTTCCGCTCACCGACCAGGTGCGCGTGGACAAGGAGGAGATCTACGAGATCCTGGACCGGATGCGCGAAACGATCCCCGAGGAGATCAAGCAGGCCCGCTGGATCGTCAAGGAGCGCCAGGAGATGCTGGCCGAGGCCAAGCGCGAGGCCGAGCGCATCATCAAGGAGGCGCAGGAGCGTCAGCAGCGGCTGATCAGCCAGGAGGAGATCACCCGCCAGGCCGAGCGTGCCGCCGAGGAGATCATCGAGGACGCCAGAGCGCGCGAGCGCGAGATCAGGCTCGGCGCGGAGGACTACGCCGACGAGATCCTGAACACGCTCGAGGTCAACCTCTCGAAGTTCATAGCTGCGGTGCAACGGGGAAGAGATCGGCTTCAGGGCAAGGACGAGCCCGCCGAGGTTGGCTAGGCGGCAGGCCGGCCAACCGACCAACCGTCACTACGTGAAGAACTCGACGAGATACAAGCTCCAGGTGGCGGCGTCGCTGCTGCGCACCGGCATGGCCGCAGGCGCGCGGCCCGACCGCATCTTCAGGGCGATGGGCGTGCTGCGCGCCTGGGGGCCGGGCCTGGCCTCCGGCTGCATGACCGCAGCGGCGCGCTATCCCGGCCGCACGGCCATCGTCGACGAGCGCGGCACCCTCACCTTCGGGGAGATGAACGAGCGCACCAACGCGCTTGCCAACGCGCTGCTGGCGCGCTCGATCGGCCCCGGCAGCGGAGTCGCGGTGATGTGTCGCAACCACCGCGGCTTCATCGACGCGACCGTCGGGATCGCCAAGGCGGGCGCCGACGTGCTCTATCTGAACACCGAGTTCGGCGCGCCGGCGATCGCCTCGGTGCTGCGCCGCGAAGGCGCCCAAGCGCTGATCTACGACGAGGAGTTCGCCGGGCTGGTGAGCGAGGGCGGCGCGGGCCTGATGCGCTTTGTCGCCCACCACGAGCCCGACAGCGCTCCCGCTGACACCTCGCTGGAGGAGCTGATCGCCTCCTCCAGCGCGCTGCCGCCGAAGGCGCCCGAGCGCCCGGGGCGCGTGATCATCCTGACCTCGGGCACCACCGGTGCGCCCAAGGGAGCGCTGCGCCGGCCCCCATCCAGCCTCGAGCCGGCCGCTGCGATCTACTCCTCGATCCCGCTGCGGGCGCGCGAGACGACGGTCATCGCCGCGCCGCTCTTTCACTCCTGGGGCTATGCGCACTTCATCCTCTCGCTGCCGCTCGCCTCGACGATCGTGCTGCGCAGGCGCTTTGACCCCGAGGAGACGCTGCGCGCGGTCGCGCAGCATCGCGCCAGCGCGCTGATCGTGGTGCCGGTGATGCTGCAGCGCATCCTCGAGCTGCCGGAGGCGACCCTGCGCCGCTATGACACAAGCTGCCTGCGTGTGATCGCAAGCTCAGGCTCGGCGCTTCCCGGCGAGCTTGCGCTGCGCGTGATGGATGCCTTCGGCGATGTCCTCTACAACCTCTATGGCTCGACCGAGGTCGCGTGGGTCTCGGTCGCCGGCCCGCAGGATCTGCGCGCGGCGCCGGGCACGGCCGGCCGTCCGCCGCTGGGAACCGCGGTGCAGCTGCTCGATGAGCATGGCCAGCCGGTCGCGCCGGGAGAGCGCGGGCGCATCTTCGCCGCCAACTCCTTCGTCTTCGACGGCTACACCGACGGCTCCAACAAGGAGGTGCGCGGCGAGTTCACAAGCACGGGCGATGTCGGGCACTTCGACGCCCAGGGCCGGCTGTTCGTCGATGGCCGCGATGACGAGATGATCATCTCCGGCGGTGAGAACGTCTACCCGCGCGAGGTCGAGGATCTGCTCGCCACCCACGAGGACGTCGAGGAGGTGGCGGTCGTGGGCGTGCCCGACGAGGAGTTCGGCGCGCGGCTGCGCGCCTACATCGTGCCGCGCGCCGGAGCCAGCCCGGGCGTCGAAGAGATCAAGGACTTCGTGCGGCGCAACCTCGCCCGCTACAAGGTGCCGCGGGATGTCATCTTCCTCGATGAGCTGCCGCGCAACGCCACGGGCAAGATCCTCAAGCGGTCGCTGGACGCGACGAGCGCACGCTAGGAGCGCGATTCTCCCCGCTACGCTGGCCCTATGGGCGCAGTCGGCGAGCAGCTTGATCTTGCGGCGCTGGGCCTGGCGGCGGGAGCCGCCCGCAGCCTGGAGCTGAGCGTGCCGGTCTCACCGCTGCGCTTCGGCGGCGAGCGCTATGAGATCGAGCCCGAGCAGGTGCCCGTGGCGCTCACCGTCACGCGCATGGCGGGCACGGGCTTCGCGCTGGAGCTGCGCTGCGAGGCGCAGCTGGTCGGGCCCTGCGTCCGCTGCCTGGGCAGCGCGCGCAGGCGGATCGCCGCCCACGCCGCCGAGGTCGACGTGCCGGGGGGCGAGGAGGAGCTGCGCAGCCCCTATCTCGATGGCCCGCTGCTTGATCTCTCCGCCTGGGTCCGCGATGCGCTGATCCTTGCGCTGCCCGCGAAGATCCTCTGCCGCAGCGACTGCCGCGGGCTCTGCGCACTGTGCGCGGCGAACCTCAACGAGGCGGGCGAGGGACATCATCACGACGCTGCGCCCGACCCGCGCCTGGCGCCGCTGCGCGAGCTTCTGGCGCGCGAGCGCAGCTGAGGAGCGCGCGCTGGCATCGGCGCCGCCGGCGCCGATGCGCTAGCCTGGGGCGCCGATGGCAGTCCCCAAGCGCAAGCAGTCCCACAGCCGCACCGCCAAGCGACGCGCCAACCACGGCATCGGCGCGCCGCGGCTGAGCGCCTGCCCCACCTGTGGAGCACCCCGCCTGCCCCACCGGGTCTGCGCGCAGTGTGGAACTTATGCTGGACGCCAGGTGCGCGCCGCGCGGGCGCACGAGCATGAGCACGATCACGGCGGCGAGCGCTCCTAGCCGTCCGGCGATCGCCCTGGACGCAAACGGCGCCGACCGCGGCCCGGCGGAGGTTGCGGCAGCGGCCGCGCGCGCAGCGCAGGCGGGCGCACGGGTGATCCTCTTCGGTCCCGCAGAGGAGCTGCGCCCGGCGCCGGCGGGAGTCGAGGTCGTCGACGCGCCGGTCTCCATCGCCAAGGCCGCCGATCCGGCGCGTGCAGTGCGCGCGCACCCTGAGGCCTCGATCGTGCAGGCGGCGCAGGCGGTCGCGCAGGGACGCGCCGCGGCCCTGGTGTGCGCAGGGGCGACCGGCGCGGCGCTGGCTGCTGGGCTCTTTCACATCCGTCGCGCGCAGGGCATCCATCGCCCGGCGCTGGCGCTGCCGATCCCCGTGCCCGGGCGCCCGCTGCCGGTGGTGCTGATCGATGTCGGCGCCAACGCCGATGCGCGTGCCGAGCACCTGGTCCAGTTCGCCTTCATGGGCGCGGCCTTCGCCACGCACGTGCTCGGGATTCCGAGGCCGCGGGTGGCGCTGCTGGCCAACGGCAGCGAGCGCGAGCGTGGCAGCGCGCTGGTGCTGGCGAGCAGCGAGCGTCTGCGCGAGCGCGCGCAGAGCAGCGCGGGCCTCCCCTTCACGTTCGCCGAGAACGTCGAGGGCGACTCGCTCTTTGCGGGCGCGGTCGACGTCGCCGTCTGCGACGGCTTCACGGGCAACGTCGCGCTGAAGGTGGCCGAGGGCGTGGCGGATCGGCTGATGGGCGCGCTGCGGGACGCCGCGCTCTCCTCCGCGCGCGGTCGCCTCGGCGGAGCGCTGCTGCGCCCGCAGCTGCTCGCGCTGCGCTCGGAGCTTGACGCGGAGGCTCAGGGCGGCGCCTACCTGCTCGGGTTGCGCGCGCCGATCGTGATCGCGCACGGGCGCTTCTCGCAGGTGGGGCTTGCGGCTGCCGTGGCGCGCGCCGAGGCGGCGGTGCGCGAGGATGTCTGCGGGCGCACGCATGGTGCGCTGGCGGCGGCGGAGGCGCTGCGCAGGCACCCGGCGGAGGCGGGAGCGGCGCAGGCGCAGGGCGCAGAGGAGGCGGCCGCGAGCGCGACGCCATCGCTGAGTGCGCCTTCCGTCATCCGCGAAGCCCGCTAGCCTGCAGAGCCGATGCGCACGCGCGACGAGGTGCTTTCGCTGATTCGCAACCATCTGGCGAGCGAGCTTGAGGTTGACGTGCGGCGGATCGGCGAGACGACACGCTTCAAGGAGGATCTGGACGCGGACTCGCTCGACCTCTACGCGCTCGTGCAGGAGCTCGAGGACGTCTATGGCATCAGGATCCCCGACGAGGAGGCGCAGGAGATAGCCACGGTCGGCCAGGCCGCCGACTTCGTCCTGGCGCACTCCGAGCGATGAGCGCGCAGCTGCTGGAGCACGATGCGCCCGGAGCGGGCGGGATGGGCGGCGCGAAGCTGATCGCGCTCGCCGGGGAGCTGCCCAGCGACCTGGCGCGCCAGGTCTTCACGCACGCCTCCTGGAGCGAGCACCGCTCGGGCTCCTACGAGCGCCTGGCCTTTCTTGGCGACTCGGTGCTGGGGCTGGCGATCACAGCCCACCTCTATCCGCGCCTGGCTGCCGAGCGCTTCGGCGCGGGTAGGCTGACAAAGATCCGCGCGCAGGTCGTCTCCGGCCCTTCCTGCCGGCTGGTCGCGCAGCGCCTGGGGCTGCTCGAGCGCCTGCAGGGCGCCGCGCCGCAGAGCAGCGGACCCCAGCAGATGCGCGATCTGGCCACCGAGCGCGTGCTTGCCTCCGTGCTCGAGGCGCTGATCGGCGCCTGCTTCCTGCAGGTCGGCTACGAGCGCAGCGCGGCGGCCGTCGTCGATGCCTTTGCGCCGGAGATCGAGCGGGCGCTTCAGTTTCCGCTCGACTTCAAGTCGACCCTGCAGGAGCAGCTCGCGCGCAGCGGCGAGCGTGCCGCCTACGAGCTGATCGACGAACGCGGGCCCCCGCACCGGCGCACCTTTGCGGTCGGCGTGCGCCTCCGTGGGGAGCTGGTCGGCCGCGGCGAGGGGCCCAGCAAGAAGGTTGCCGAGCAGGAGGCCGCCCGCCAGGCGCTCGAGCGGCTGGGAGAGGGATGAGCAGGCGATGCACCTGAAGCGCATCTCGATCAGGGGCTTCAAGTCCTTCCGCGACCGCACCGCCCTTGAGCTCGGGCCGGGCGTGAGCGTGATCGTGGGGCCCAACGGCTCGGGCAAGTCAAACATCACCGACGCGATCCTCTGGGCGCTCGGCGAGCAGTCGCCGAGCGTTGTTCGCTCCAAGGCAATGGAGGATGTGATCTTCGCCGGCGGCAGCGGGGTGCCCGCAAGCGCCGCCGCGGAGGTCGAGCTGGTGCTCGCCAACGAGGAGGATGCGCTCGCGCTGCCCTTCGGCGAGGTGGCGATCGCGCGGCGCCTTGGCAGCGACGGCGAGGGCGAGTACCTGCTCAACGGCGCGCGCTGCCGGCGCGCGGAGATCCTCGAGCTTCTCTCCGACGCCGGCCTGGGCAAGGAGGCCCACTCCGTGGTCTCGCAGGGGCGCATCGAGGCGGTGGTGAGCGCCAGGCCGGCGCAGCGCCGCGCGCTGATCGAGGAGGCGGCGGGCCTGGCGAAGCATCGCGCCCGGCGCGCCAGCGCGCAGCGCAAGCTCGAGCGCACGCGCGAGAACCTGGCGCGCGCGCTCGACGTGGAGCGCGAGGCGCGCAGCAGCCTGCGCCCGCTCGAGCGCCAGGCGCGCGCCGCCGAGCTCCATGAGCGCCTGGCAAGGCAGATGGCGGAGGTGCGCCTGGCGCTGGTCGGCGAGCGCTACAGCGCGGCGCTGGCCGAGCGCGATCGCACCCGCGCGCAGGCGCAGCGCGCGCACTCCGAGCGTGCGCAGCTGGAGCAGCGGCTGAGCGCTGTGATGGAGCGCCGGCAGCGGGCCGAGGAGGCGCTTGCAGAGCGCTCGGCGCGCAGCGAGCAGGCGACCGCCCTCCTCTACGAGCTGCGCTCGGCCTTCGAGCGCCTGCAGGGTCGCGCCGAGCAGACGCGTGCGCTTGGCGCGAGCGTCACCGAGCGCCTGGCGGATGCGCGCGCCCAGGCGGCAGAGCTGCGATCGCTGCCGGAGCGCTCCGTAGCGCAGCGGCAGGCGGCAAGCAGCCGGATCGAGGAGCTGCAGGCAGCGCTCGAGCGCGCCGAGCAGGAGCGCACGCTGGCGCTTGCCAAGCGCACCGAGGAGCACGAGCGCGCGCTGCAGTCGGCGCGCGAGGCGCGCAGCCAGGCGCAGGCCGTGCTCGTAGGGCTGCGCGAGCGGGCGCAGCAGGCGCAGCGCGCGCTCTCGGCGGAGCGCGCAGGGGTGCTTTGGGAGCGCAGCTGGGAGGAGGTGCGCGAGCTGCTGCGCGATGGCGTCGAGGAGCTGGTCGCGATCGCTGATGCAGCGCAGCGTGCCACGGCGCTCGATGCGCTGCTTGTGCGCGCCCAGGAGGTTGCGCGGACGGCGCTGCAGAGCGCGCTGGGCGCAGTCGACGCGGCCGAGCGGGAGGCGGAGCGGGCAGGCGCGCAGCTGCTGGCGGGCGAGCGCGCGCTGGCGGCGGCAAGCGAGGCCGAGCAGCGCGCAGCGTGGCTGATCGAGCGTGAGCGCACCGCGGCCGCGCACGGCGAGCAGGCGCTGCGCGTGGCCGCGATCTCCGGAGAGCTCGCGGCGGAGCGCCGCGCCCTTGAGCGCGCCCAGGAGGAGGCGCAGCGCAGCGCAGCGCGCTTGGCGGAGCTGGAGGAGCAGATCGCTCGCCTGCAGGCTCTCCCCGATCTGATCAGCGCCGGTGCGGATGCGCTCGGCGATCTGGTTGCGGCAGGCAGCGGTCATCTGCAGCGCGCCCAGGCGGCGCTTGAGCGCGAGCGCGAGGCGGGCGCCGGGCTGGCCGGCCAGCTGCGCGCCTGCGCGAGCGAGGAGGCGGAGCTGCAGGGCAGACTGCACCAGGCAAGCGAGGCGCTCACCAGCTGCAGGCTGGAGTCAGGGCGCGCGGAGGACCGCGCCGCCGAGCTCCACCGCGAGCTTGGCGCGCTCTGCGCAGAGCTCGGGCGAGATCTCACGCAGCTGCAGGAGCAGGATCTGAGCCTCGCGGAGGATGAGCGCGCCGGGCTGCAGACGCGCCTGCAGCGGCTGGAGCGCCGCCGCGAGGCGCTCGGCCCGGTCAACCCGCTGGCGCAGGAGGAGCACGCGCAGGCGCTCGCTCACGTCCAGGAGCTCCAGCGCCAGCGCGAGGACACCGAGAGCGCGCTGCGCGAGCTAGAGCAGGTGATCCGCGAGGCCGATCGGCGCATCCGCGAGACCTTTCAGCAGACCTTCAGGCAGGTGGCAGAGAGCTTTGAAGCGGTGATCGGGGAGGTCTTTCCGGGCGGCTCCGGCCACCTTGAGCTGGTCGAGGAAGCGCCTGCGCGCGAGGCGCTGCCCGAGGAGGAGGGGGGCGAGCAGCCGGCGCTCTCCGGGGAGGACGACCCGACGCTCCAGGAGGAGGGAGTGGAGGCTGGAGAGCCGGCGCAATCCGGGCGCGAGCGACGTCTGGGCGTGGAGATCGAGGTGCGTCCGGCCGGCAAGAGCTCCAAGCGCCTGTCGCTGCTCTCCGGCGGGGAGAAGTCGATGACCGCGCTTGCCTTCCTGTTTGCGATCTTCCTCGCCCGTCCCTGCCCCTTCTACGTGCTCGACGAGGTCGAGGCGGCGCTCGACGACGTCAACCTCGAGCGCTTCGTCGCCCTGCTGCGCCGCTGTGCAGGCGAGGCTCAGTTCATCGTCATCACCCACCAGAAGCGCACGATGGAGGCCGCCGACTGGCTCTTTGGCGTCTCGATCGGGCGCGACGGGGTCTCGAAGGTGCTCTCGCGCAGGATGACCGAGCCGCTTGAGCCGGCGCTGCCCGGCACGGCATAGCAGGCGCTGCGCGCTCAAAGCGTCTAAGCTTCGCTCTTGCGCGCGTGCTGCGCGCCGTGATGATGAGCGAACAGCGGAGATACGAGAGAAGATGGCGGTAAGGCTGAGGCTGAGGCGCGTAGGTGCGCGCAAGGACCCCGTCTGGCGCGTGGTCGTCGCCGACCAGCGCTCGCCGCGCGACGGTCGCGTGATCGAGACGATCGGTCATTACAACCCGCAGAGCGCGCCCTCGACGGTGCGGATCGACTGCGCGCGCGCAGACTGGTGGCTGGCCCACGGCGCGCAGCCGAGCGCTGCGGTGCGGCGGTTGCTGAAGATCGCGCGGGAGGGCTCCTCGCAGTCTGTGGAGTCGGTGTGAGCGAGGGCGCTGATGCGGCGCGCGAGCTGCTCGAGGAGCTGGCACGGGGTCTGGTGAGCGACCCCGACGCGGTCGCTGTCGAGGAGTTCGACGAAGGCGACGGGGTGGTGCTCTTCGAGCTTGCGGTCGCCGATCAGGACTATGGCAAGGTGATCGGCCGCGGCGGGGCGACGATCAAGGCGCTGCGCCGCGTGGTGGCCGCGGCGGCGCGCTTGCGCTCGGGCGCCAGCCGCACGCGCGTCATGATCGACGTCGTCGAGTAGGCGCGCTCGCGCGGCACCGCAGCGGTGCAGATCGACGTCTTCACGCTCTTCCCGGAGGCCTTCGGGTGGCTCCTCGCCCAGCGGCACTTCCGCAACGCGCTCGCCGGGCAGCTCGCGATCGAGCTGATCGACTATCGCGCTACCACGCCGCTGAAGGGCGGGCGGGTCGATGATCAGCCCTTCGGCGGCGGCGCGGGGATGGTGATTCGCGTCGATGTCCTTGAGGCCGCGCTGCGCGCCCGCTACGCGATCGACCCGGTGGCGCTGCGCGCGCGCCGGCGGGTGATCGCGCTCTCGCCCGGCGGGCGGCTGCTCGACGAGGAGCTGGTCGGCGAGCTCTCCCGTGAGCGCGAGCTGACGCTGCTGTGCGGTCGCTACGAGGGCTTCGATGAGCGGATCATCGAGCACTTTGCGACCGAGACGATCTCGATCGGGCGCTATGTGCTTGCCGGCGGCGAGCTGCCGGCGATGGTGCTGGCCGACGCGGTCATCCGCAAGCTTCCCGGCGCGCTCGGCGACGAGCGCTCAGCGGCGGAGGAGTCCTTCAGCGCGGCGCTTGAGGGCAACCCCGAGTATCCGCACTACACCCGCCCGGCGGAGTTCCGCGGCTGGCGTGTCCCCGAGGTGCTGCTCTCGGGCAACCACGAGCAGATCCGCCGCTGGCGCGTGGCGCAGGCGCGGGCGCGCGCACAGCGCCGCTGAGGTCGGCGGGCGGCACAGGTGCACACGCACGCTGGCCTGTCCGCTACCATTGCGCCCTGCGCGGCGCGCAGACCTCTCCAGAGGCGGGGACTGGCCGGGCCCCGTGTCTGCATGCAAACTGACCGAAGCACAGAATGAGCACCGTCATAGACAGCCTCGAGCGCGCCCAGCTGCGATCGGCTCCGCCCTTCCATCCCGGCGACCGCGTGCGCGTCCACTTCCAGGTGATCGAAGGCACTCGGCGCCGCACGCAGGTGTTCGAGGGGATCGTGATCAAGCGCCAGGGGCATGGCGCGCGCGAGACCTTCACGGTGCGCAAGCAGTCCTTCGGGGTGGGCGTGGAGCGCACCTTCCCCGTGCACTCGCCGAAGATCGAGAAGATCGAGGTCGCCGCGCGCGGCGATGTGCGCCGCGCGAAGCTCTACTACCTGCGCGGGCGCGTCGGCAAGCGCGCGCGCGTGCGCGAGCGGCGCTACGGCGGCGGCGAGGCGGCCGATCTCGCAGCTACCGCGGTGGCGGCCTCCGCGCCCACGAAGGTCGCGCCCGCCGAGCAGGGAGCGTCCGAGGAGGAGCAGGAGCAGCCCGCGCTCGCGCCGGAGCAGGCCGCCGAGGAGCAGGCGCAGGGGGCTCCGGCGGCTGAGGCCCCAGTGGCCGACGAGGCGCAGAGCGATGCCGCCGGTGGCGCTGATGACTAGCGGGCGCGCGCGGGCGTGAGGCTTCGAGCGCGCTCTGCCGCAGGCTCGGTTGTTGAGCTGCTGATCATCGTTGCGGTTGCTGTCGGGCTAGCTTTCGCCATCCAGGACTTCATCGTCAAGCCCTACAAGATCCCGAGCGGCTCGATGGAACCGACGCTGATTCCCGGTCAGCGAGTGCTGGTGTCGCGGATCACGATGGACTTCGGTGCGCCGAGCGTGGGTGACATCGTCGTCTTCCATCCCCCCCAGGAAGCCGAACGGATGCTCTGCGGCCCGATCGCCCACGCGGTCGTCTCCGGCGGGAGCCCTTGCGCTGCGCCGATCCCCGAGCAGGACGGCGCGGTCAACTACATCAAGCGGATCGTCGCCGGGCCGGGCGAAGAACTGTTCGTGTCAAAGGGCCGTGTCTACCGCTGCAAGCCGCGCAGCTCAACCGCCAAATGCGCACCGAGCGAATTCAAGACGCAGCCCGAACCGTTCATCAGGCCTTGCGACGAACGCAGCGAGTGCAACTTCCCGGTGCCGATCAAGGTTCCGGCCGGACACTGGTTCATGATGGGCGACAACCGTGGCAACTCCGACGACAGCCGCTACTGGGGGCCGGTTCCGACAAGCTGGATCGTCGGCGAGGCGTTCGCCACCTACTGGCCTCCGGACCGCATCGGCACCCTCTAGCGCGAGGCAGCGCCCGCGCAGCGAGCGTCTTTTCGCCTTCGACCGCGCCCAGCAGGTGCGCTTCATCGCCGGCGCTGACGAGGCAGGACGGGGCGCTCTGGCCGGGCCGCTGGTGGCGGCCGCCGTGCTGTTTGACTACCAGCGCCTTGAGGGGCAGGCGGAGCGCGCGCTGGCGGCGCTCGACGACTCCAAACGCCACGGCGCCCAGGCCCGCCAGGAGCTCTTTCCGGCGGTCCTCAGAGCGGCGGCTCGCGTCGCGGTGGTGACGCGCTCGGTGGCGGCAATCGAAAGCGAGGGCCTGCACGCGACCAACCTGGCAGCGCTCGCTGACGCGCTGACTGCGGTCTGCGCGGGAATCTCCGGCCCGCACCTCTGCCTGGTCGACGGCTTCGCGCTGCCCGCACTGGCGGCGCCCCAGCTGGCGGTGCGCGGCGGTGACCGCAGCAGCGCCGCGATAGCCGCCGCCTCGATCATCGCCAAGGTCACCCGTGACCGCGTCATGGAGTCCGCCGCAGGCGTGTTTCCGCACTGGGGCTTCGCGCAGCACGTCGGCTACTCGACGGCTGAGCATCGACAGGCGATCAGATGCCATGGAGTGAGCCCGCTGCACCGGCTTTCCTTCCGCTCGGCCGCCTTCGGCGGCTAGCCGCCGAAGGCTCAGAGCGCTCCACTCGGGTGTCGAATTGTCGGCTGCCCCCGCGCTGGGTCGATCAGCACCCCCAGCAGATCGACGCGCAGCTCACGCGCAAAGGACTCGGACCGAGGAGGCCTCCGGGCAGGTCGGCTCACAGCCAGCCGGCGCAGGCGCAGACGCCGGCGGCTGCTTGGGCGCGCGAGCGCGACGGCGCAGAGCCGGCGCGACTTCACCTCGATGAAGACGAGCGCCGCCCGCTCGCGGGCGATCAGGTCGATCTCGCTCGCGCGTGCGCACGTTGCGCGCCAAGATCGTCATTCCGGCCCGGCGCAGGTGCTCGTCGGCCGGCGCCTCGCCGCGGCGCCCGAGCGCGATGTGCCCGCTGCTGGCATGATCGGCGCTCATGGCAGGATCATCGCAGGCGCCCCCCGTCGCGCTCTCGATCGCCGGTCTGGACCCCAGCGGCGGCGCGGGCGTGCTGGCGGACATCAAGGCCTTCTCGCGCTGCTCTGTCTATGGCGCCTGCGCGCTGACGGCGGTGACTGTGCAGAACACGGTGGCGGTGCGCTGCATCAGGCCGCTTGCGCCCGCGCTGGTGCGCGCTCAGGCGGAGGCGGTGATCGAAGATCTCGCGCCCGCCGCGATCAAGATCGGGATGCTCGCAAGCGCCCCGATCGCGCGCACCGTCGGGCAGCTGCTTGCGCAGCTGCCCGCAGATGTGGCGGTGGTGGTGGACCCGGTGCTGCGGTCAAGCAGCGGCACCCGCCTGCTCAGCTCCGCGGGCCTCAGGGCGCTGATAGAGGAGATCCTGCCGCGTGCCACCGTCATCACCCCCAACCACGCCGAGGCGCGGGCGCTGCTGCAGGCGGCGCACGGCGCCGCCGTCGCCGAGCAGGGCTCCCCGCAGGCCCTGCTTGAGGCCCTGCTTGCGCTGGGCCCTGCCGCCGTCGTCCTGACCGGCGGCGACCTCGCAGCGCAGGGCGCGCCCGCCGGGCGGGTTCACGATCACTTTCTCAGCGCCGAGCCGGGAGCGAGGATGGTCACGCTCAGCGGGGCGCGCCGGCAGCCGGCCTCCGGCCACGGCTCCGGCTGCACCCATTCGGCGCTGATCGCCGCCCAGCTTGCCGCCGGCAGCCAGCCGCTTGCAGCGGCGCGGCGAGCGCGCGCGGCAAGCGCCGCCGCGATCGCTGCGGGCGCGCGTGCTGCGCTTGGCAGGGGTGCGCCGCCGGTCGACGTGCTGGGCCTCGTCCGCCGCCGTGGCGGGGCGGCGGCAGCTAAACTGCCAGGCGATGCGTTTCCTGCGCCTTGAGCCCGGCCATGGCGAGATCCTCTTGGCTGAGGGTGACCCGCAGGTGGAGCGCGAGCAGGAGGCGCTCGTGGCGGAGTTTCGCCGTCAGCTCGACCTGGGAATGGCTGCGGCGGTGCCGCTGCAGGCGCCCGCCGGCCGGCGGGCGGCGGAGCTGGTCAAGAGCTTCGACGAGGTGCCCCGCGACGCCGAGCGGGTGATCTTCTTCCCGCGCGCCGCCGGTGGCCGCTGAGGTCGCCGATGCTGCTTGCGCTCGGTGCCTGCGCGCTCGTGGCGCTCGCCCTTTGCGTTGAGCTTCTTGCTGAGCCCCTGCAAGGCGCTCTTGCACGCGGGCGCGCAGCGCTGGGGGGCGGCGATCGCTCCGCGGCGGCGCCCTTTGATCCCGGCCGCGAGCTGCGCGCCGAGCGCCGTGCCCGCGCCCTGCTGCGCTCCTGTGTGAACCGTGAGGAGTGGGAGATGTTCTGCGAGCTTGGCTTCATCCGCGTCTGGGGCGCCAATGTCGGCGAGCGGGCGGAGCAGGGCGCCGCCTACGCCTACCTGATCTATCCGCACAAGCCGGTGGTCGGCTACCTGGTGGGCAGCGGCGAGGTGATCGGCGAGTACTGCGTGAGCTTCCCGCGCGAGCACCTCGGCAGCGAAGGGCGCCTGCCCGATGCCGACGATGTGCTTGCCAAGTGGATGCTGCTGACCGGCGATGAGCAGGCGCTGCTTGCGACCGCAAACGTCCATCTGCCCGGCCGTCAGATCGATCCGCAGCGTCTGCGTGCGGACCTGCTGCGCCTGGAGCGCTTCGAGCGCCGCCACCGCGCCCACGCGAGCGCAGGGCGGGGGGCGGCAGGACCTCAGCGCCGGTAGTCTTCAGCGGCAGTGACCGCGGAGCGCTTTGACGTCAAGCACAAGAGCAGAGCCCTCACGGAGGGGCCTCAGCGCGCCCCTGCGCGCGCCTATCTGCACGGGATCGGCTACTCGCGTGAGGATCTGGAGAAGCCGATCGTGGGCGTCGCGCACTCCTTCACCGAGACGATGCCCTGCAACTTCAACAACCGTGTGCTGGCGGCAAAGGTCAAGCAGGGCATTCGCGCGGCGGGCGGCACGCCGATGGAGTGCAACACGATCGCGATCTCCGACGGGATCACGATGGGCACCCCCGGGATGCGTGCCTCGCTAGTCTCGCGCGAGCTGATCGCAGACTCGATCGAGCTTGTCGCAAGCGCTCACTGCTTCGATGCGCTGGTGGCGATCTCCGGGTGCGACAAGACCATTCCGGGCACGGTGATGGCGATCGCGCGGCTGAACATCCCCGCGGTGATGCTCTACGGCGGGTCGATCAGGCCTGGCTGCTTCAAGGGCGAGGAGGTGACGATCCAGCAGGTGTTCGAGGCGGTCGGCGCGTTTGCTGCGGGCAGGATCGACGAAGCGGAGCTGCACTCCCTCGAGGAGGTCGCCTCTCCGGGCGCAGGCGCCTGCGGCGGCCAGTTCACCGCCAACACGATGGCGATGGCCTTCGAGCTGCTGGGGATCTCCGCCGTCGGATCGGCGATGGTGCCGGCCGAGGACGGGCGCAAGCTGGAGGTGGCGCACGAGGTGGGCGAGCTGGTGATGTCCGTGCTGCGCGATGGCCTGCTGCCGAGCGCGGTGATAACCAAAGCGGCGCTGGAAAACGCGATCGCCGCGGTCGCCATGAGCGGCGGCTCGACGAACGCGATACTGCACCTGCTGGCGGTGGCCAAGGAGGCCGGAGTGCAGCTTGAGATCGACGAGTTCGACCGCATCTCCGAGGCGACGCCGCTGCTCTGCGATCTGCAGCCGGGCGGGCGCTTCGTCGCAACGGACCTCTATGCCGCGGGCGGCGTGCCGCTGGTGATGCGGCGCCTGCAGGAAGCGGGGCTGCTCAAGGAGCAGGCGCTGACGGTCTCGGGCGGGACGATCGGGGAGCACGCCGCGCGCGCCAGCGAGACGCCGGGCCAAGAGGTCGTGCGCCCGCTCTCCGCGCCGCTCGCGAAGACGGGAGGCTTTGCGATCCTGCACGGCAACGTCGCTCCGGAAGGGTGCGTGGTCAAGCTTGCCGGACACTCTCGTCGCCGCCATGTCGGGCCCGCGCGCGTCTTCGAGGGCGAGGAGGCGGCGATGGCGGCGGTGCTCGCCAAGGAGGTTCGCGCGGGCGAGGTGGTCGTGATCCGCGCGGAGGGGCCCGCGGGGGGGCCGGGAATGCGCGAGATGCTTGCCGTCACCGCCGCCATCGTGGGCGAGGGCCTGGGTGAAGAGGTTGCGCTGATCACCGACGGGCGCTTCTCGGGGGCCACGCACGGCCTGATGGCCGCGCACATCGCCCCTGAGGCCGCCCGCGGCGGACCGATCGGGGCGCTGCACGACGGCGATGAGATCACGATCGACGTCGACGCGCGGCGGATCGACGTTGCGCTCTCCGAGCAGGAGATCGCAGCGCGGCTTGCCGCCTATCAGCCGCCTCGCCCCGACCCCGCAACGCTGCCGGTGGCGATCGCAAAGTACGCTCGCCAGGTCGGCTCGGCTGCCGAGGGCGCCCTCACGCACTGAGCGCCCGGCCGAGCAACGCCCGCTCCGAATGCTCTTCGAGCAGCGCGTTGACGCGCTCGGGCGCCTCGAGCATCGCGACATGCCCGACCTCGGGCAGGATCACCTTGTGCGGATCGGCAAGCTCGGCCGCAAAGCGCTCGGCGAAGCGGACGGGGAGCACACGATCGCGCTCGCCCCAGATCAGCAGGGCTGGCGCGCTGATCGCCTGCAGGCGTCCCGCCAGCGAGTGGCGCATGAGGCTGTCGAGGGCGGGCGCCAGGCCGGGCTTTCCCATCCCCCGCAGCTGCTCGGCGGCAAGACGGCCGTCGATGCGCTCCGGATGGGCGGCGACCGTGCCCATCAGCCGCGCGCGCAGGCGCGGTCGCCTGGCGACCTGCTCAGCGTGGGCGCCGATCCAGCCGCCGGCCAGGTCAACTGCTCCCGCAAGCGGTCGCAGCAGCCGCAGGCGCCCGGCAAGGTGCTCGAGCGGAAAGCCGGCGGGCGAGATCAGCGCCAGCGAGACGACGCGCTCAGGCGCAGCGAGCGCCAGCTCGCAGGCCAGCAGCCCGCCCATCGAGTTGCCGACCACCTCGACCTGCTCCAGCGCAAGGGAGTCGAGCAGCTCGATCAGCGCGCGCGTGTAGAGGCGCATCGTGATCGGCTCGGTGCGGGGCGCAGGCGAGCTGCCGAAGCCGGGCAGATCGAGCGCCAGCACACGCCGGCGCGCGGCAAGAACGGGCAGCTGCTCCAGCCAGTTTGCCCAGCAGCCGCCCAGGCCGTGAATGAAGAGCATCGGCGCGCGCTGCTCGGAGGCTGCCGCAAGCGAGACCGTGTTCAGCTGCCCGGAGGCGGTGGCGATGTAGCGCTGATGCGCGGACCAGTCGATCTGCAGCCAGGGTGGCTCGGGCACGGGCAGGTACTCTAGGCCCCCGCGCCGAAGCGTGAGGCGATGGCAGGCGGCGAGAGCGAAGCGAGGCTGAGCGCGGCCCGGCGCGCGGAGGTCACGGCAGGCTGGTCGCAGGCGCTTGACCGGCTGGCGGCCGACCTAAGACGTTCGGGCGCCGCCGCGGCAACGCTTGCCGCATACGGGCGCGACTGCGCTCAGCTTGCCGCGTGGGCGAGCGCGCGCGGCATCGGCCCGGACGCGATGCAGCCGCGGACGCTGCGCCGCTACGTCGCTGAGCTTGCCGAGGCGCGGATGGCGCCGAGCACGCGCGCGCGCAAGCTCTCGGCGCTGCGCGCGCTCTTTGAGAGCATGCGGGGTGCCGGCCAGATTGCGGCCAACCCGGCGGCGCTGCTGATGAGCCCCAAGCGCGGGCGCACGCTGCCCAAGCTGCTGAGCGCGCCCGAGCTCAGGCGCCTGCTTGAGTCGATACCGACTGCAAGCGCCCTGGAGCTGCGCGACCGCGCGCTCTTCGAGCTTGCCTACGGCGCCGGGCTGCGCGCCGCGGAGCTGACGACGCTGACGCTCGCCGCGCTCGACTTCGACCGCGAGCAGCTGCGCGTGGAGGGCAAGGGGGCACGCACACGCCTGGTGCCGATCGGCGAGCACGCCTCCTTCTGGCTGCGCGAGTACCTTGTCAGGGGGCGCCCGGCGCTTGCTCGCAGCGCGCCTGGGGGGGCATCCGGCGGCGCACGGCGCGGGGGGGCGCAGGACTCGCAGCCGCTGTTTCTATCCCGCTTCGGCGCGGCGCTTTCCACCAGCGACATCCGTCGCCGGCTGGCGCTGTGGCTCACGCGCGCAGGCCTTGCCGGCGCCGGCACCCCGCACGCCCTGCGCCACAGCTTCGCCACGCACCTGCTCGACGGCGGCGCGGACCTGCGCAGCATCCAAACGCTGCTCGGACACCGCTCGATATCGACCACGCAGGTCTATACCCATGTCAGCGCCGCAGGGCTTAGGCATGCCTATAACAGAAGCCACCCGCGCGCCTGAGCGCAGGTGCGCCTCCGGAATGTGGGCGGATGCGCATAAACTGGTTGAGGTACTGAGAAGGCTGCCGCAATGCGCGATGCGTCGCAGTGGCGCTGATGCGGGCGGAACGGCGGCGGATGAGCGATAGGAGCGGACCCTGGAGACGACGAACGTCAAAGCAATCGAGCTACGCGATCTCTGGCGCCGGTTCAAGGGCGATGGCGACCTCAAGGCACGCGATCGGCTGGTGCTCGCCTACTCGCCGCTGGTCAAGTACGTCGCCGGGCGGATCGCCGCGAGCCTGCCGCCGCACGTCGATGAAGCGGACCTCATCTCCTACGGCCTGAGCGGGCTGATCTCGGCGATCGAACGCTTCGACCCGGGGCGGGAGATCAAGTTCGAGACCTACGCGATCACGCGCATCAAGGGCGCGGTCATCGATGAGCTGCGCGCGCTCGACTGGGTGCCTCGGAGCGTGCGCACGCGCGCGCGCGAGATCGAGCGTGCCAACGCGCGCCTTGAGAACCGCCTGCAGCGCGCGCCCACCGATCAGGAGCTCGCCCTCGAGCTCGGCATCTCGCCCGCCGAGCTGCAGGAGTCGCTGCTGTCGATCTCGCACTCCTCGCTGGCGGCGCTCGACGAGCTCTGGAACGTCTCCGACGCCAGCGGCGACCAGGTCTCGCTGCTGGACACGCTCGAGGACCCGGGCGCGCCCGACCCCGCCAAGGCGCTCGACCTGGGCGACCTCAAGGATCGCATGGCCGACGCGATCGCGCGGCTGCCCGAGCGTGAGAAGCTCGTGATCGGGCTCTACTATTACGAGAACCTGACCCTGCGCGAGATCGGAGAGGTGCTGGGCGTGACTGAGTCGCGCGTCTCACAGCTGCATACGAAGGCGGTGCTGCGTCTGCGCTCCCGCCTGCAGGGCGAGTCGCTGGAGTAGGCGGCGATGCCCAGCGCCCCTGACAAGATCCGCAACGTCGCGATCGTCGGGCACCGGGGCGCAGGCAAGACCTCGCTGCACGAGGCGCTCCTCTACGAGGCGGGCGTGATCTCGCGGATGGGCACGGTCGCCGACGGGACGACCGTATCGGACTCCGACGAGGATGAGCGCGAGCGGGCGATGTCGATCGCCACCTGCGCCTCCACCTTCAGCTGGGAGGGGCGCACGATCAACCTCCTTGACACGCCCGGCGAGCCGAGCTTCGTGGCCGATGCGCTCTCGGCGCTGCACGTCTGCGAGGCGGCGATCTTCGTTGTCAACGCGGTCGTGGGGGTGGAGGTTCAGACGGTGCGGCTGTGGGAGCGCGCGCGCGAGCTTGACCTGGCGTGCCTGCTCTACGTGAACATGCTCGATCGCGAGCGTGCTGACTTCTTCGCGGTGCTCGAGCAGCTGAAGGCGTCTTTCGGCCCGCACGTCGTCGCGACCGAGGTCCCGCTCGAGGGCGAGGGCGAGATCGCGGGGGTGATCGACCTGGTCGACATGTGCGCGCTGCGCCAGCAGGGCCCCGCGCGCGGGGCGGTTGCCCAGGAGGAGATCCCGCCTGCCCAGATGGAGCGCGCGCAGGAGTACCGCGAGAAGCTCATGGACGAGGTCTCAGAGCTCTCCGACGCGCTCATGGAGCGCTACCTGGAGGGCGAGCAGATCGAGCACGCAGAGATCGTCGCGGCGCTCAAGGAGGGAACCAACCACGGCTCGCTGTTCCCCTGCGTCTGCGGCGCGGCGACGCGCAACCTCGGCACCGGGCGGCTGCTTGGCGCGATCGTCGAGGACTTGCCCTCGCCGGTCAAGCACGGCGAGCTTGCGATCGGCGCGCGCAAGCTCGCGCCGCAGCCCGGCGCGCCGCTGCACGCCTATGTCTTCAAGACCCGCGCCGACGCCTATGCCGGCAGGGTCAACCTGCTGCGCGTCTTTCAGGGAACGCTGCGGCACGACACGCAGGTCTACAACTCGCGCACCCATGGACGTGAGCGGATCGGCCAGATCGTCCGCTTCGCGGGAGCCGGCGTCGAGCACGTCGGAGAGCTCTCCGCGGGCGAGATCGGAGCGGTCGCAAAGCTCAAGGAGACCCACGCGGGCGACTGGCTGCTTGCCCAGGACGGCGAGCTGCGCGCGCTCAGCCTGCGTGCGCCCGCGCCGGTGATGGCCTTCGCGGTCTCGCCCAAGAGCCATGGCGACGAGGAGAAGATGCTCTCCTCGCTGCGGCGCCTGCAGGAGGAGGACCCGCTGATCGACCTGCATCGCGACCCCCAGACCGGCGAGCAGATCGTGGGCGGGCTCTCGCAGGTGCATGTGGAAGTGCTGCTCGAGCGCCTGCGCCGTCGCTTTGGCGTGGAGGTCGAGTGCAAGCCTCCGCGCGTTCCCTACCGCGAGACGATCCGCCGCTCCGCCTCCGGGCACGGGCGACACAAGAAGCAGTCCGGCGGGCGTGGGCAGTTCGGTGACTGCCGGATCGAGATCGAGCCGACAGACGCCGAGGCCGAGCTTGAGTTCATCGATCAGATCAAGGGCGGCGTGATACCGGCCTCCTTCATCCCCGCTGTCGAGAAGGGCGTGCGCGAGGCGATGTCAGCGGGCGTGCTCGCGGGCGCCCCGGTGCGCGGCGTCCGCGTGCGCCTCGTCGACGGCGCCTACCACTCCGTCGACTCCTCCGAGCTGGCCTTCAAGCTCGCCGGCGTCGCGGCGATGCGGGAGGCGCTGCGCGCGGCCGATCCGGTGCTCTTGGAGCCCGTGATGCTGGTGCGCGTCTCGGTGCCGGAGGAGTGCGTGGGCGACGTGATCGGCGACCTCTCCTCGCGGCGCGGGCGACCACAGGGAATGGCGCCCGCCGGAGGGCTGACGGAGATCCGCGCGGAGGTGCCGATGGCAGAGCTTTTGAGCTACGCAGGCGAGCTGCGCTCGATCACGGGCGGCCGCGGCGACTACACGCTGGAGCTGCTGCGCTACGAGGAGGTCCCAGCGCAGATCGCCGCGCGCGTCATCGAGGCTGCCGGCGCGCCGAGCGAGGCAGCGCATGTCTGAGGCGGGCGGAGCCTCGGGGCGCCTGCGGCGCTAATCTGGGCGGCCAGGATGGCTGCTCGAACGATAGTCACCTCACGGCCTGACGTCTTCTGCGCCGTCTGCGGCCGACGCCTGCTTGCGGGCGAGCGCCCCAGCCGCTATCTGGCCGGAGCGGAGGCGGTGGACGTCTGCGAGCTGTGCACCCTTCAGGCACGCGAGTCCGGCTGGCGCCCCGCCGATGAGCAGCCCCCGCGAGCTGAGCCTGCGAGCGCGCGCGAGCGCCGCCGCAGCGGGGCGCTCGGCCGGCTGCGCGCAGCGCTCGGCGATCGCCTGGGCGCGCAAACAGCGGCGGGCGAGCGCCCCGCCGAGCGCCCCGGCCGCGCACGTGCCCGCCGCTGGCGCCGCCGTGAGCGCGCCGATCGGCAGGGCGCCGAGACGCTACGCCCGGCCGCCGCGCAGGCGCCGGCGGCGAGCGTCGTGGGCTCAAGCCGCCCCGCGTCCGCCGGCAATGAGCTTGCCGCGGCGCTTGACCTCTTCAACCAGACGGCAGAGACGCAGCGGATCGCGGGGGTCGCAAGGACGCTTGGCGCGCCGCTGGTCACGATCCGCGCGGCGCCCGCGCAGGGGGCCGGCGCGGATGGCGGCGCGGGCCGCTTCATCCTCACCGCAGCATGGGAGATATCGTGGTATCGCTGGGAGCTTGACCTGCAGGTGGCGGCGCTGGATGCGCAGCTTCTGGCCAGTGGCCACGATCCCGAGGAGCTCTCCGCCGAGGAGCTGGTCGGCAACTGCCGCGCCGATCAGCGCGGACGGCTGATGCTGGTGGAGGGCTAGCGCGCAGCCCTCCACCCCGGCCCGGGCGCCGCTTGCGCTCCGCCCGGGGAGCGTGTACCATCACGCCTGTGATCTACCAGGTCGTCCCCAAGGAGGCTGGGGAGCAGCTCTACCGCCAGCTCGTTGAGCACTACCGTGATGACCCCAACGTGACGGTGATCGTCGACCGGCGCAGCGGCGACCGGCGCCGGCAGCGCAGCGGCGAGAGCGTTGCTGCCCAGAGCGACGGCCGCGCCGAGGAGCAGCGCCAGATCCGCGATCGTCGGCGCCGACGTGTCGTGGGAGAGCTCTCGCGCGTGCAGACCTACTCGGGGTGAGCGAGCTCGCGCCCGCGCCGCAGGGCACCCTGATCGTTCGCTTTGACGGTGGCGCGCGCGGGAATCCCGGGCCGGCGGCGGCTGCCGCGGTCGTCGAAGATCGCGCCGGAGGCGTGCTGGCCGAGGTCGCCGAGCCGCTCGGCGAGACGACCAACAACGTCGCGGAGTACCGCGCCCTGCTGCTCGGGCTGGAGCGCGCGCGCGCTCTGGGCGCAAGCGCGGTCGAGGTGCGCGGCGACTCCGAGCTTGTGATCCGGCAGCTGAGCGGCGCCTACAAGGTCCGCAGTGCCCTGCTGCGGCCGCTCTATGAGCGCGCGCGCGCCGCCCTGGAGGCCTTTGACGCCCACACGCTGAAGGCGGTTCCACGCGCGCAGAACGCGCGCGCCGACGCGCTGGTGAACGCAACGCTCGATGGCGTGCGCACGCAGGGCAGCGGGAGGGCGCAGGCGCGCCCCGGCGGCGCTGCCGCGGCGGGCGCAGCGCTCGGGAGGGCGTCGCAGCGGCGCTAGGCTGAGGCCGGTGCTCTCTCCGCGCAACCGCGAGCTCTTCGGCCTATTGCCGGCGGCTCTGCTGGTGACGGCCGGCTTCACCGCGATCTTCATCCAGGCCCAGAACAGCAGCGCGGGCGCGGCGACGAACGCGACGCTCAACCACATCTCCTCGACCTCGCTCACCTACGGGGCGATCTTCCTGGCGCTGTGTGTCGCCGGCCATGCGGTGATCCGCATCGCGCTTCCTCACGCCGACCCCTACCTCTATCCGCTGGCGGCGGTGCTGGCAAGCGTCGGCATCGTCGTCATCTACCGCATCAACCCGACGCTCGCACGCCAGCAGGCGCAGTGGATGGTGGTCGGCCTGCTGTGCTTCACCGCGACGATCGTGCTGCTGCGCCGCCGCGGGCTGGTGCTGCTGGAGCGCTACCGCTACACGATCGCTCTGGTCGGGATCCTGATGACGCTGCTGCCGCGCTTCCCGGTGATCGGCGGCGAAGTCAACGGCGCCTATCTCGACATCCACGTCGGCAGCCTCTCCTTCCAGCCCGCCGAGCTCGCGAAGATCGCGATCGTGATCTTCCTCGCCAGCTACCTGCACGACAACCGCCAGCTGCTGGTCACCGCCGGCAGGCGCCTGCTGGGGGTGCGACTGCCCTCGATGAAGCACCTCGGGCCGATGCTTGTGATCTGGGGCGCGGCGATGGCGACGCTCCTGATCACGGGCGAGCTCGGCACCTCGCTGATGTTCTACGGCGCCTTCCTGGCGCTGCTCTACGTCGCAACCGGCCGGCTGCTCTACCCGCTGGCAGGGATCGCGCTGTTTGCGATCGGCGGCTACCTGATCGTCACCCACGTCGGGCACGTCCACGCGCGTCTGCTGGACTGGGAACACCCCTTCGACCGCGCCACCTACGAAGCCCCCGGCGGCTCCTACCAGCTCGCTCAGTCGCTCTTCGCCCAGGCCGAAGGCGGTCTCTTCGGCACCGGCTTCGACCGCTCGCTGCTGCGGCTGCCCCACCACGGGCCGGCGCTGCTGCCGGTGCCCGAAAGCGACATGATCTTCGCGGTGATCCTCGATGAGCTGGGGCTGGTCGGCGGCATCGCGCTGCTGCTCGTCTACCTGCTCTTCGTCGCGCGGGGGATGAAGATCGCAGCGCTTGCGCGCGACTCCTTCTCGAAGCTGCTGGCGACCGGGCTGGCGGTGACGGTGGCGCTGCAGGTGTTCGTGATCGTCGGCGGGGTCACGCGCCTGATTCCGCTGGCGGGGGTGACCCTGCCCCTCGTCGCCTACGGCGGCTCCTCGGTGGTTATGAACTTCGTGCTGGTGGCGCTGCTGCTGGTGGTCTCCGACCGCGCCCGCCGCCCGCACGCGTCGGGGGGCGCTGGGGCGCAGATCGGCGGCGCGCCCGCGCGCCTGCGCCGCTGAGCAGGCGCGCCCTCACACCCCAAGAGCGCGCGGCGCAGCCTTTCTGCAGCTTTCGGGCGCCGATCCTGCGCGCTTTTGCGCGGGCGCTTGAAACGGCGCCAAGCCGCGCCGAGGATGGCCGTCACGATGCCGAGCGCGACCCTCGCAGCCGCCCACCAGCTTGCCTTCAGCGCGCTGCCGCCCGCGCGCCCGCGCCGCATGCGCATCAGCGGAGCCGTCGGCGGTTGGCTTGCCCCCTCGGGAGCGCGGCTGCGCCAGGCGCTGCGCGAGGAGCGGCTGGTCCTGCACTTCCAGCCGATCCTCGAGCTGGCGAGCGGGGTGGTGGACCGCTATGAGGCGCTTGTGCGGATGCGCGGCGAGGTTGCCGGCAGGCTGCATGCGCCGGCCCGCTTCCTGCCCGGCGCCGAGCGCAGCGGGCTCGTGCGCGAGCTGGACCGGGTGGTGCTGCGCAGAGCCCTGCAGGAGCTTGCGCGCAGCGACGTCCAGCTGGCGGTCAACCTCTCCGCGCTGTCGGTGAGCGCGCCTGCGACGCTCCCCTACCTGGAGGCGGTGCTTGCAGAGCACGCCGTGGCGCCGGGGCGGCTGCTGATCGAGATCACCGAGACCGCCGCGATCGCCGACATGGCGCTGGCGCGTGCCTTCTGCGAGGGGGCGCAGGCGCTTGGCTGTCGCGTCGCCCTCGACGACTTTGGCGCGGGCTTCTGCTCGCTGCAGTACCTGACGGAGCTGCCCTTCGACGTGATCAAGATCGACGGCCACTTCATCCGCGACCTGGCGCGCTGCCACCGCGACCGCGTGGTGGTCGGCGCGCTCGCGCAGCTTGCCCGTGCCCTGGGCAAGGAGACCGTGGCGGAGTTCGTCGGCGACACCGAGACGATCGAGCTGCTGCGCGAGCTGGGCGTCGATCACGCCCAGGGCTTTGCGGTCGGGCGCCCGCGCAGCACGCTCGCGGGCGCCACCAGGCGCTTTGCCGCCGGCGCCGGAGGCTCGCTGATCGACTAGGGTGTTGCGCGTCATGCGCGCGCTCACCTTCGAGGCACCCGGCCAGGTTGCTCTGCGCGATGTCCCCGATCCGCAGCTGCAGGGACCGGACGACGCCCTCGTTGCCGTCGGCGCTGCGGGGGTGTGCGGATCGGATCTGCACATCTACCACGGACGCGTCTGGGTCGATCCGGGCTTCGTGATCGGGCATGAGCTGGTCGGCACGGTGCTCGCCGTCGGCGAGAGCGTGCGCAGCGTGGCGGTGGGCGAGCGCGTGGTCGCCTGCTTTCACAGCGCCTGCGGACGCTGCTTCTACTGCCTGCAGGGCGAATACCAGCGCTGCGCGCACGGCCGCACCTTCGGCCATGGCAGCGCGCTGGGCAACCTGCCCGGCGCGCAGGCCGAGCGGGTGCTCGTCCCCTACGCGGACATGACGCTGCGCAGGGTGCCTGAGGGCATGGCGGACGAGGTCGCGCTCTTCGCGGGCGATGTGATGGGCACCGCCTACCACGCCGTGGCGGAGGGGCGCCTGCAGCCCGGCGAGAGCGTGGCGGTGCTCGGCCTGGGGCCGGTCGGCCTCTGCGCGGTGCAGGTTGCGCGCGCGGCGGGCGCAAGCAGGATCTTCGCCGTGGACTCGGTGGCGGCGCGCCTGCAGATGGCCGAGCGCTTCGGCGCTCAGCCGCTCGATCTAAGTGAGGGGGAGGGCGTGAAGGAGCGCGTCCGCGAGGCCACCGGCGCTCGCGGCGTCGACGTTGTGATCGAGGCGGTCGGCAGCGCGAGCGCGCTTGAGCTGGCCCTCTACCTGGCCCGGCCCGGCGGCCGGCTGGCGGTGATCGGGGTGCACGCGGAGCGCGCCGAGGCGCACCTGGGCCTGGCCTGGATCAAGGGGCTGAGTGTGCGCATGGGCCTGGCCAACGTGATCGCGCACTGCGAGCGCGTGCTGGCGCTGATGGCCGCGGGCGTGCTCGATCCCGCGCCGCTGGTCACGCATCGCATGGCGCTTGCGGAAGGCCCCGCCGCCTATGAGCTCTTTGACCGCCGCGAGGCGCTCAAGGTGATCCTGAAGCCCTGATCCTGATTCGATGAGGCAGGCCAGGCACAGCGGCCGCGCTCAGGGTGCGGCGATCTCCACCGGCCCCGCCGGGGCGCCGAGCGTCGCGCCCCCCGCGCGGGCGGCGGGGGCGCCGGCGCTCGGGCGCCTGATCGCCCGGCGCGCACGCGCGCATGCGCAGGGCGCGCCGGCCAGCCGCTGGCAGATTGCCCTCGGCGCGCTCGCCGCCGCCGCGATGGTGCTTACGACAGGCTGGATCGTCGCCGACGCGGCGGTCGGCGGATCCCCGCTGCTGCCCTACTCGCCCTACTTCACCGGCTGGCTGCGCCACCTGACCGGCGATCGCCTGACCTATTCGGTCTTTCTCGGCTGCCTTCTTGGCTTCACCGCCGCCTACGCGGCGCTGATGCCCCTCGCCAGGCATCTGCCCACGCGCGCGCTGGTGGCGCTGCTGGCGCTGCTGTACCTGATCTGCTTGATCGGCCCGATCCTGCTCTCGACCGATGTCTTCTCCTACATCGCCTACGCGCGCATGGGCGCGATTCACGGGCTCAACCCCTATGTCTACGCGCCCGCGAACATCGCGCATGATCCGATCTACCCCTTCGTCGGCGGCGACTGGATCTTCACTCAGACCGCTTACGGCCCGCTCTACACGCTGCTTTCCTATCCCTTCGCGTTCCTCGGCGTGGTGGGCGCGATCTGGGGGATGAAGGCGCTTGCGCTGGGCGGCTGCGTGGCGATGGACTGGCTGGCCTGGCGCTGCGCGCAGCTGCGCTCGATCGACCCCAGGACGGCGCTGATCGTGGTCGGGGCCAACCCGCTGGTGGTGATCTACTCGCTTGCGAGCGCGCACAACGACTTCCTGATGATCGCGCTGATGATGCTCGCGATCTTCCTGACGATCGGCGCGCCCGTCGCGGCTGAAGGCAGCGCGGCGGCGGGCTCTACAGCGCGCGTGCCCACGGGCGGACGGCGGGCGATGACGCTGCGCCGCGAAGCGTGGTCGGCGGCCGCGCTGGTTGTGGGAGCGCTGGTGAAGGCGACGGTCGCGGCGATCCTGCCCTTCATGATCCTGGGGCGGCGGCGCGCGGGGGCGATCCTGGGCACGGTGGCCTCGCTGGTGGTCGGGCTGGGGATCGCCTACCTCGCCTTCGGCATCCACGGCGTGGACATCATCTCGGTGCTCAATCGCGACTCGATGTATGTCTCCACCGACAGCTTTGCCACCGAGATCGCGCACCTGCTGGGCAAGCCGGGCGTCTACCCGATCGACCACACGATCCTGAAGGGTGTGCTGGTGGCGATCGGGCTCTACCTGCTCTGGCGCACCTGGCGCGGCTATGACTGGGTCGCGGCAGCGGGCTGGGCGCTGTTGGCGATCACGGTCACCAGCACCTGGCTGCTGGCGTGGTACCTGATCTGGCCGCTGCCGATCGCCGCGGTCTCGCGCGACCGCCGCCTGCTCTACGCCACCCTCGCGGTGCAGCTGTTCTTCGTCATCCACCAGATCTCCCCGCTCTTCACGCCCGAATGAGCACGCTCGATCAACACGCGCGCGAGCGCCCGCCGGCGGGCGCTCGCGGCGAGGGGCTCTTCGCGCGCCTGCCCTCCTGGCTGGCCCCCCGCGACAGCGAGCGGCGCGGCCGCGGCGAGCAGCGGCTGATCGAGAGCTTCATCCTGATCGTGGTCGCGCTCCTGCTCGCGGTGGCGACGATCCACGACACCGCGCGCGAGGTGGGCATCGGCGAGCGACTGCACGCGGATCTCCGCAGCTGGGTGCGCTACACCGATCCCTATTTCCACGACGCCTACGGCACCTACCACAACCCGTTGATCGAACAGAACGCAACCACCTTCACTACGCGCGACGTCGTCTGCGCGAACACCGCGGACGTGAAGCCGGCGGGCACGGTGCAGGTCTGCCTGATCTTCAAGGGGCCGGTGCACAACGGCTTCAGGCGCGCCGTGGGCGGCTACTACCTCTATGCGGCGGGCAAGGACATCCACGAGCCCGTGCTCGACCGGCCGCAGTACAGCTTTGGGTGCTTTGGCGGGGCAAAGACCGAACTGAGGCCCGACGGCGAGCCCAACTGTGCGATGGCAAGCCCGCCGAAGGTCTACGACCCGCCGCTGATCGGAGGCCGGTGAGCGCGGCCGGCGCGCAGAGCGCTCAGGCGCCGGGTGCCTCGCCGCGCCGGATCCTGCCGGTGGGAGCGCAAGCAGGCAGCAGCGGCGCAGAGCGGGGCGGCGGCGCGCTGTGGCCGCTCTACGCGATCCTCGCGGCGGGCGCGGCGCTGCGCCTCGCGACGCTCGGGCTGCAGAGCCTTTGGTATGACGAGGCCTTCACGGCGGTGCACGTCTTCGGCGGCTCCTTTGCGCACATGCTCGCGCAACTGCCGCGCACGGAGAACACGCCGCCGCTGTGGTACCTGCTGGAGTGGGTGGCAATCCAGCTGCTGGGCAACGGCGCCGTGGCGCTGCGGCTGCTCTCGGCGCTGGCCGGGATCGCGCTGATCGGCGTGATGTGGGCGGTCGGGCAGCAGCTCTACGGGCGGCGCGTGGCGATCCTCGCCGCGGCCTTGACCGCCGCAAGCCCCCTCTTTCTGTGGTACTCGCAGGAGGCGCGCGCCTACTCGCTCTACACGCTGATGGTCGCGCTCGCCTTCCTGGCCTTCCTGCGCGCCGATGCGCGGCCCACGGCGGGGCGCATCGGCGCCTTTGCGGCAGCCGGCGCGCTGGCGCTGATGACCCACTACTTCGCGGTCTTCCTGCTCGTGCCGATGGCGCTCTACCTGATCCGCTCGCGCGCGCGCCTTGCCTCGCCGGCGCCGATCGCGCTCCTGGCGATCGGCCTGACCGGCGCGGCGCTGCTGCCGCTGGCGCTAGCTCAGGGCGGCAGGGGGGCCGAATGGATCGCGCAGAGCAGCCTGCTTGCCCGTCTGGAAGCGATCCCCCAGTACTACCTGACCGGCTACTCGGGGGCGCCGCTCGGCCACGCCATCGAGCTGCTGATCGCGCTGCCGCTGATCGGCGCCTGCCTGGTCGGCCTCTGGCGGCTGATCGACCCGCGCGCGGGCGAGGGGCGCGCGCTGCGGGGGGTCGCGATCTGCATCGCGCTTGCGGCCTGCGGGGCGCTGATCCCGCTGCTTTTGACCGCCTTCGGCCAGGACTTCTTCGACCCCCGCAACGTGATCGGCGCGATGGTGCCGCTGACCGCTGCCGTCGCGCTGCTGGCGGGCGCCGGCAGCGCCGGCCGCTCGGCGGTGGCGCTCGCCGTGATCGGCGCCTGCGCGCTGCTTGCCGTCGGCATCGATGTCGACTTTAACGGCCGCCTGCAGCGCGGCGACTGGCACGGCGTGGCAACGACGCTTGCGGCGCAGACGCGCGCGCTTGGCATCGCCAAGCGCGAAGTGCTGATCGGCAGCGTCCACCTCGGCAGCGCGCCGCTTGAGTACTACATCCCGCAGCTGCGTCCCGCTCCCAGCGCCGGGCTGCGGGTGCGCGAGATCGCCCAGGTCGGCTACGCGCCGCTTGCCGCCGATGCGGCGCAGGCGCCGGCGGCGGGCTTTCAGCTGGCTGCAAGGCGCGTGGTGCGCGGCCTTGACCTCTACGTCTTCACCGCGCCGGTGGCGCACATCATCCCGCCGCAGAAGCTGCTCTCCCACCCGCTGACGCCCGAAGCGGGAACCCAGGCGCTGCTGCGCTACGCGAGCGGCTAGCCGCCGCGCGCGCCCCTCGCGCGCCGCCAAATAAGATTTGCAGCGTGGCCACACGAGTGCTGACCGGCGAGCGCGGGGCGCTGACCGACGCCCTGACGCGCGCGCGCGACCACCTGCTCTCGCTGCAGAGCGCGGAGGGCTGGTGGAAGGGAGAGCTTGAGACGAATGTCACTATGGATGCGGAGGACCTGCTGCTGCGCGAGTTCCTCGGCATCCGCGAGCAGGGCAAAAGCGAGCGCACGGCAGCCTGGATCCGCTCCCAGCAGCGCGCCGACGGCACCTGGGCGATCTTCTACGGCGGTCCGGGCGACCTCTCTACGACGATCGAGGCCTACTGGGCGCTGCGCCTGGTCGGCGATGTGCCCGAGGCCGAGCACATGCGCTCGGCCGCGGAGTTCATCCGCGCGCAGGGCGGCATCGCGCGCGCGCGCGTCTTCACGCATCTGTGGCTTGCGCTCTTCGGGCTGTGGCCGTGGCGGGCGGTGCCCGCGCTGCCGCCGGAGATCACGCTTGCGCCGCCCTGGCTGCCGCTGAACATCTACGACTTCGGCTGCTGGGGGCGCCAGACGATCGTCGCGCTCTCGATCGTCCGCGCTTATGAGCCCTGCCGGCCGCTGCCCTTCGACCTCTCCGAGCTGGAGGTCGAGCCCTACCGCGCCCCGCAGCCGCGCTCTGTCGCCGGTCGCGCGATCGCCGCAGCCGAAGCGCTCTGGCGCCGCTATGAGCGCATTCACCCGCGGGTGCTCCGCGAGCTTGCGCTCGCCCGCGCGGAGCGCTGGGTGATCGCCCGCCAGGAGGCCGACGGATCCTGGGGGGGCATCCAGCCGCCGTGGGTCTACTCGCTGATGGCGCTTGCGCTGCGCGGCTACCCGCTCGAGCACCCCGTGATGCGCGCGGGAATCGAGGGGATCGAGGGCTTCATCATCGAAGAGGACGGCATGCGCCGGCTGGAGGCCTGCCAGTCACCGGTATGGGACACCGCCTTTGCGATCGTCGCGCTGCGTGAGGCGGGGCTGCCCGCAGATCACCCGGCGCTCGCCGCCGCTGCGCGCTGGCTGCTCTCCCAGGAGGTCACCCACCGTGGCGACTGGGCGGTGCGTCGTCCCGATCTGGCTCCCGGTGGCTGGGCATTCGAGTTTGCCAACGTCAACTATCCCGACGTCGACGACACCGCGGAGGTCGTCCTGGCGCTGCTGTCGCTGCGCGAGGAGGCCGGCGGGCTGCCACCCGGCGCCGAGCAGGCGATCGCGCGCGCCCAGCGCTGGGTTGAAGGGATGCAGAGCAAGGGCGGGGGCTGGGGCGCATTCGATGCCGACAACACACGTGCGCTCGTGCGCGAGCTGCCCTTCCTTGACTTCGGCGAGCTGATCGACGCCCCCTCCGCCGATGTCACCGCCCACGCGCTGGAGATGCTCGCGGCCCTCGGCTGCGCCGATGGCGCGCGTGCGCGGGAGGGCCTGCGCTGGCTGCTGGAGCAGCAGGAGGCCGACGGCTCCTGGTTTGGGCGCTGGGGCGTCAACTACATCTATGGGATCGGCGCCGCGCTGCCGGCGCTTGTCGCCTGCGGCATCCCGACTGAGCACCGGGCGATCCGCCGCGCGGTCGCCTGGCTCTATGAGCACCAGAACGCCGACGGGGGCTTCGGCGAGGACTGTCGCTCCTACCGCGAGCACTCCTACGCCGGCCGCGGGGCCTCGACCGCCTCGCAGACCGCCTGGGCGCTGCTTGCCCTGCACGCTGCGGGGGAGTGGGGCGAGGGGGTGCAGAGGGCGCTTGCGTGGCTGCTCGAGCGCCAGCGCCAGGACGGCAGCTGGGATGAGCCCCACTACACCGGCACCGGCTTCCCGGGCGAATTTCACATCAACTACCACCTCTATCGGCTGGCCTTTCCGGTGATCGCGCTTGCGCGCTACGCCGGCGGGCACCCGCGCTGATGGGCGCCCGGCCCGCTCTCGATGACGCCCTTGCGGCGCCGGCGGGCATCGAGAGCCCGCAGGCGCTGCTTGCCCGCGCTCGCGCGGAGAACTTCACCGTCGCCTCGCGACTGCTGCCGGGGCGCCTGCGGGGCGAGCTGCTTGCGCTCTACGGCTTTGCCCGCCTGGTGGACGAGCTCGGCGACGCGCTGCCGGGGGAGCGCATGGCTGCGCTCGACTGGCTCGATGCGGAGCTCACGCGCGCCTTTGAGGGGCGCGCGCGGCACCCGCTGCTGGTGGCGCTGGGAGACCTCCAGCGCGCACGCGCGCTGCCGCGCCGCCCGTTTGAGCGGCTGATCGAGGCCAACCGCGCCGATCAGCAGGTCAGCCGCTATGAGACCTTCTCCGACCTGCTCGCCTACTGCGACCTCTCCGCCAACCCGGTGGGCGAGCTGGTGCTGCACCTGCTCGATCGCGCCAGCCCGGAGCTGATCGACGCCTCCGATCGGGTCTGCTCGGCGCTGCAGGTCATCGAGCACCTCCAGGATCTGCGCGAGGACTACGCGCGCGGTCGCATCTACCTGCCCGCGCAGGACATGGCGCGCTTCGGCGTGGAGGAGCGAGAGCTTGCCGGCGCGCACGCCGGCGAGGCGCTGCGCGCGCTGGTCGCCTTTCAGTGCGACCGCGCCCGCGCGCTGCTCTACGGCGGCGAGGAGCTGCTGCGCGCGCTGCCTCCGCTCGGTCGCATCGCTGTCGCCGGCTACATCGCCGGCGGCCACGCGGCGCTCGATGCGATCGCTGCAGGGCGCTTTGACGTGCTGGCAGCGCAGCGGCGGGCGAGCGCGCCGGCGCGGGCGCGCTGGACGGCACTGCTGCTGACGCGCAGCGTGCTGCCACGTGCAGGCGGCGCGGCGCGGGGGCAGCCCACCGCTGCTGCGCCCGACCTCGGCGCTCGCGCGGAGGGGGCGGCGGGGCGCGCGCCGATCGACGCCGAGCAGGCGCTGCGGGCGTGCGTCGCGATCACCCGCCGGGAGGCGCGCAACTTCTACTACGGCATCCGCCTGCTACCCGAGGCAAAGCGCGGCGCACTCTGCGCCGTCTACGCCTACGCTCGCCAGTTGGATGACCTGGGCGACAGCGCCCTCCCCGACGATCGCCGCCTGGCGGCGCTGGCGGCGCTCGAGCGCCGCCTCCAGGCGGCGCTCAGCGCCCCTGACCGGGAGGCTCCCGGCGGCGCGCCGCCTTGCGCCTGGCGCGACGAAGACCCGGTGCTGATCGCGCTTGCGCACACCTGCTCGCGCTATCCGCTGCCGTGCGAGGACCTCCACGCGCTGATCGAGGGGATGCGCATGGATGTGCGCGGCGAGCGCTACGAGACCTTCGACCAGCTGCTGCGCTACTGCGATCGGGTGGCCGGCACGATCGGGCGCCTGGCGCTTGCCATCTACGGCGTGAGGAGCAAGCGCGCGCTCGCCTGGGCAGGGCGGGCCGCAAGCGACCTCGGCATCGCGATGCAGCTGACCAACATCCTGCGCGACCTGCGCGAGGACGGCGCGCGCGGGCGGGTCTATCTACCCGCAGATCAGCTTGAGCGCAGCGGGGTGCTTGCGGCCGCCGGCGGCAGGGAGGCGCTGGCATCAGCGCTTGCTCAGGGGGCGCTTGCGGGCCCAGCGGCGGAGCGCATGCACGCGCTGATCGCGGAGGTGGCCGAGCAGGCCGAGGGCTGGTATGAGCGCGGCCTCTCGCTCACCGACCAGCTTGACTGGCGCAGTCGCGCCTGTGTGCTTGCGATGTGCGGCATCTACCGCGCGACGCTTGCGCGCATCCGCAGCAACCCCGAGTTGCCCCTGCGCGGGCGCATCTCGCTTTCGGCTCCGCGTAAGGGAGCGATCGCATGCGCGGCGCTGGTGGGGCTCGAGGCCTGATCGCGATGGCTATAAGCGGCGGGCGCCCGGAGCAGGCTGGCGGCGCAGGGGTGAGCGGGAGGCCAGCGGCGGGCGCCGCAGTGGTCGTGATCGGCGGCGGCGTCGCGGGGATCGCCGCGGCGCTCGACTGCGCGCGTGGCGGCGCGCGCGTGACGCTCGTGGAGGTCCGCCCGCGCCTTGGCGGCGCCGCCTACTCCTTCGAGCGCGAGGGGCTTGAGCTTGACAACGGACAGCATGTCTTCCTGCGCTGCTGCAGCGCCTACCGCTCCTTCCTGGCGGATCTGGGCTCCGAGCGCCTGGTGGCAGTCCAGGAGCGTCTGGAGATACCGGTGCTTGCGCCGGGCGGGCTGCGCACGCGCATCGCCCGCAGCAGCCTCCCCGCGCCCGCGCACCTGGCCGGCGCGCTGCTGCGCTTCAGGCTGCTCTCGCCCGCGGCGCGGCTGCGCGCCGCCCTTGCGATGCGCGCGCTGGCAGATGTCGACCCGGCTGCGCCCGCCAACGATGACGTGGCCTTCGGCGAGTGGCTGGCAGCGCACGGCCAGGGCGAGAGCGAGCAGCGCGACCTCTGGGAGCTGATCGTGCTTGCGATCCTCAACGTGCCCGTGGCCGAGGCCTCGCTGGCGCTTGCCGCCTTCGCGCTGCAGACCGCTCTCCTGGGGGACCGCGCAGCCGCTGACATCGGCTTTCACGAGGCCCCGCTGGGGCGGGTGATCGGCGAGCCCGCAAACCGCCGCTTGGCGCAGCTTGGGGTCGAGCTGCGCCTCGGCGTCCGTGCGCAGTCGCTGATGCGCACGGACGCCGGCGACTACCGCGTAGGGCTGATCGCAAGCGGCAGCGCCCGTCAGGAGCTCGCCGGCGATGCGGTGATCATCGCGCTTCCCCACGCGCGCGCCGCGGCGCTGCTGGAGGCCCCGGCGGGGATCAGCGGCCCGGGCGCCGAGCGCCTGGCCGGGCTGGCGCGCTCGATCGCAGCGCTGCGCTCAGCGCCGATCGTCAACCTCCACGTCATCTACGATCGGCCCGTCAGCGAGCTGCGCTTCTTTGCGGGGGCGCGCTCGCCCGTGCAGTACGTCTTCGATCGCTCCGAGGCGCTCGGCCTGCAGGCGGGCCGCTACCTGGCCGTCTCGCTCTCCTGCGCGCGGGCGGAGATGGCGATGAGCGCACAAGATCTGCGCGGGCGCTACCTGCCGGCGCTCGAGCAGCTGCTGCCCCGCGCGCGCGCCGCGCGTGTCGAGGCCTTCCACATCAGCCGCGAGCACGCGGCAACCTTCGCCGCGCTGCCGGGTGCCGGCGCGCTGCGCCCGGGGCCCGCTACGCCGCTGCCGGGGCTGTATCTGGCCGGCGCCTACACCGCGACCGGCTGGCCCGCGACGCTCGAGGGAGCGGTGCGCTCCGGTCGCGCCGCCGCGCAGATGGCGCTTGCGCAGCTGGGGCGCTCGCCCGCGCTGCGCACGGCGCAGGGAGCGGCCACGGGCGCGCCGGCGCAGGCTGATCGGCGCACGCCCTCGCCTGCAGGCGCGCCGGCGCAGCGGGAGCAGGAGAGCCGATGAGCGCGCGCTCGCCGCTCGTGGCCGTGCCGATGCGGGTGGAGGCAGGCCTCGTGCGCCGCGGCGCGCCCGCGTGGGAGATCGAGCGCATCGGCATCGGGCCGCGGCGCGCGAGCGCAGCGGGCGAGCGGATCGCGCCGTGCCTGCACGGGCGCCCGGTGCTCGTGCTCGGCTTTGCAGGCGCGCTTGACGAGCAGCTTGCGGTGGGCGATGTGGTGATCGCCAGCCGGCTGCTTGCCGAGGGCGAGCAGCCGCTCGATGTACCGGGCGGCGCGGCTCTGCAGGGCGCGCTGGAGGCCGCCGGCCTGCGTGCGCGCCTGGGCCCGGTCTTCTGCGCCCGCCGCCCGGTGCTCGGCGCCCGGCGCACGCGCCTGCACGAGAGCAGCGGCGCGATCGCGGTTGAGATGGAGTCGATCTTCCTCGCGCGGGCGCTGTCGGCAGCGCCATTCGTGGTGCGCGTGATCTCTGACGGGGTGCGCCGCGGGCGGCCGAGCCCGCTTGGCGCCTTCCTCTCCTTCCTCGAGGCTCGGCGCGTGCTGCGGGCCGCGGCAGGAGCGCTGGCGGGCGCGCCCGAGCTGCTTGCCCACGCCGCGGGGTCCGAGCGGAGGATCGACTAGGCTTGTGCCGACCGCCATGGGGATTCCAGTCAGACAGAGCGCGCGGATCGGTTGGTATCTGGCGCGCCAGCGCATGGCCGGCCGCAAGCAGTTCCCGCTCACCGTGGAGCTTGAGCCGCTCTTTCAGTGCAACCTTGCCTGCGCGGGGTGCGGCAAGATCCAGCACCCCGAGCACATCCTCAAGCGTCGCATGCCCGTCGAGCAGGCGGTGGCGGCGGTCGAGGAATGCGGAGCGCCCGTGGTCTCGGTCGCGGGCGGCGAGCCGCTTGTGCATCCGGAGATCCACCTGATCGTCGAGGAGCTCATCAAGCGCAAGCGCTTCGTGTACCTGTGCACGAATGCGATCCTGCTCGAGCGCAAGCTGCATCTCTTCAAGCCCAGCCCCTACTTCGCCTTTGCGATCCACATCGACGGCTTGCGCGAGCGCCACGACGCCTCCGTCGAACGCGCGGGGGTCTTCGACAAGGCGGTCGCCGCGATTCGCGCGGCGAAGGCGCGCGGCTTCCGCGTGACGACCAACACGACCTTCTTCACGCACGACTCGCCCGAGACGGTGCGCGAGGTGCTCGACTACTTGAACGACGACCTCGGCGTCGACCAGATGATGATCTCACCGGCATATGCGTATGAGAAGGCGCCGGACCAGGAGCACTTCCTGGGCGTCGAGCAGACGCGGGCGCTGTTCAAGGCGGCCTTCGGCGAGGGGCGGCGCCGGCGCTGGCGGCTCAACCACTCCCCGCGCTTCCTCGACTTCCTCGAAGGCAAGGTCGAATATCAGTGCACGCCCTGGGGCATCCCCAGCTACTCGCTCTTCGGCTGGCAGCGCCCCTGCTACCTGATGGCCGACGGCTACGCGAAGACCTACAGGGAGCTGATCGAGGAGACCGACTGGTCGCGCTACGGCCGCGGGCGGGACCCGCGCTGCGCCAACTGCATGGCCCACTGCGGCTACGAGCCAACCGCCGTGCTCGACACGATGCGCTCGCCGCGCCAGGCGCTGCGCTCGCTCGTCGATCAGCTCACGCCAAGTCGGCGCTCGGGTCCCCGCCCGCAGAGCCCGGAGCCTGCTCCATCGCTTGCCGCTGCGCGAGCGCCGCTGAGCGCACCTCGCGCCAGCTCATCCCCTCGCCCACGAGAGCGGGTGCGCCCATGAGCAGCGCGGTCAAAAGCTCGACCGCCTGCAGCGCGAAGCCGTAGGCGAGCGCGTGCGCCGCGGAGACGCCGAAGGCGGCGAGGACGACCAGGCAGGCGGCCTGGAAGATGCCGACGTTGGAGGGCGTCGGCGGCAGGATCGCTGAGACATTGACCGCGAGCAGCACCGCGGCGGCGGCGACGAGCCCGTTGTGGGCGCCGAGCGCCAGCGCGAGCAGCACGGCGTAGCAGGCAAGCCACTGCAGCGCCCATGCCGACAGCTGGGCGGCAAGCGCCGGCAACGCGTGGCGGGGTCGCGCAAAGACGACCATGCCGCGACGGGCGAGTGCGAGGATGCGCTCGGCAAGCGCCGCCGCGCGGGCCGCGCGTGGCCTGCGCGAGCGCGCCAGCGCGCGCAGCAGGCGCGGCGCGAGCGCGAGCGCCACCACCGCGATGGCCGCCACCAGCGCGGCCGCATAGAGGCCCGACTCATGCCCGGCAAAGACCGAGACGCTTGAGAAGGTGACAAGCGCCAAGAGCGCCAGCGCGATCAGGTTCATCACCGTCTGGGAGAGCATCGTGCCCGCGACCAGCGGCAGCAGCGGCGCGGTGCGCCCGGGCAGGCGGCGGGCGAGGATCACGGCGCGCGCCGGTTCGCCAAGCCGTCCAGGGAAGATCGCGGAGCCCATCACGCCGATCATCGCCGCGCGGATGATCGCCCCCATCGGCAGGCGCATCCTCGGCAGCGCCGCGCGCAGCACCTGCTGCCAGGAGAGCGCGCGCATCAGGAAGGCGCTCATCATCAGCGCGAAGGCGAGCGCGATCCAGGAGAGGCGGGCGTGCGCGAGCGCGCGCCCGACAGCGCCCAGGCTGACCTCGCTCAGGAGCAGCCCGACCGCGGCGGCGATCAGCGCGATCGCGGTGGTCAGAGCAAGCGCACGCAGCCAGCGCGGCGAGCGCCCGGCCAACGCCGCCTCAGGCGGCCAGGCGCGCGCCGGCAGTGGCGCGCAGCTGCTCGAGCTCTGAGCGCATCGTCTCGGGCCTGGCCGGCACGGCGCTGGGCCAGGGCTTTACAGGGTGA
The DNA here is from genome assembly GCA_021323635.1 of bacterium. GTDB lineage: Bacteria > Actinomycetota > Thermoleophilia > Solirubrobacterales > Solirubrobacteraceae > Palsa-744. The sequence goes on from JAJPKQ010000033.1 coordinate 43,642, forward strand.
TCCTCGATCGTCTTCATGCCGTTGCCCGTGACCACGGTCACGACCGTATCCTCCGGCGCGATCGCGCCGGCGTCGATCAGCTTGATGAGCGAGGCGATCGCGGTCCCGCCGGCGGGCTCGGTCAGGACGCCCTCGGTCGCGCCAAGCAGGTCGATCGCGGCAAAGATCTCCGCGTCGCTGACCGTTGCCGCGCTGCCGCGGCGATCGGCCACCGCGGAGAGCACGAGCGGCGCGTCCCCGGGCGCGCCGATCGCCAGCGAATGGGCGGCGGTGGTCGGCTGCACGGGCGTGATCTCCGAGGCGCCCGCGATGATCGCGGAGGCGATCGGCGAGCAGCCCTCGGGCTGGGCGATGTGCAGCCGCGTGTGGGCGGTCTGCGCGAGGCCGACCAGCTCGAGCTCGCGCAGGCCCTTGTGCACGCGCGAGGAGAGCGTCCCGCCTGCGGCCGGCAGCACGATGTGATCGGGCGAGCGCCAGCCCAGCTGCTCGACGATCTCAAAGCCCTCGGTCTTGCCGCCCTCGGAGTAGTAGGGACGCAGGGTGATGTTCGCAAACTCAAGCCCCGACTCCTCAGCGAGGGCGCGGCAGGCGCGGTTGGCCTCGTCGTAGTTGGCGTCAAGCTGGCAGACGCCTGCGCCCAGCGCGCGGCAGAGCTTGGCCTTGGTCGGCTCGAGGCGGTTGGGGTAGAAGATGTAGGCGGGGATGCCTGCTGCGGCGGCGAGCGCTGCGACGGAGTGCCCGACGTTGCCGGTCGAGACGCAGCCGATCTCGTCCTTGCCCAGCTCGAGCAGGCGCGCGATCGACATCGAGACGACGCGGTCTTTGTAAGAGAAGGAGGGGCGCATCGTCGAGTCGTCCTTCAGATAGAGACGCTGCAGGCCCAGCTCCGCGCCCAGGCGCTGAGCGTGTATCAGCGGTGTGAAGCCGGAGTGGGTGCCGACGCGCGCGCACGCCTGGGCGTCGAGGATCGGCAGCAGCTCCGAGAAGCGCCAGATGCTCTGCGGGCGCTGCTCGGCGGGGAGCTCGCGGATCCGCTTGGCGGCAAGCTCGTAGTCGTAGGTGACGTCAAGCGAGCGGTTGCACTCCGGGCAGAAGGCGTCAGGCTCCGATAGCTCGAAGCGCCGCTCGCAGCGCGGGCAGATCAGCCCCGTCGCGGCAGAGCGCGTGAGGGTGTCTTGCCCTGATCTGTCGTTGCCTGCAGCCATCCGCCGTGTCTTGCCTCCTGGGGTGATCTTACGCGCTTTCGACCACCGCGTCGCTGTCGGGCGCAAGCTGCGCCTGCTCGAGCACCGCAGCGCCGCGCTGCTTCAGCTCGGTCGCAAAATGCGGGGCAAAGGGCTCGAGCAGCTCCAGCAGCAGCGCCAGGGCGGCCAGCAGCGCCTCCTGATCCTCGCGCCGCAGCTCGCCGCGCTTCTTGATCACCGGCGCCAGGAAGCTCTTGCGGATCCGTTCCTCGAAGCGCATCAGCTCGCGCACGGCCGTGTGCATCTCAAGCTCCGCGGTGGCCGCAAGGATGCGTGCCTGTGCGGTCTCACACCACCTCTGCAGCTTGCGGCGGAGGTGATCGGTCGCAAGCTTGGGCGGCTCGCCGAGGGCGCTCTGAAGCTCCGCTGGCGGCGTCGCAAAGGCCTCCAGCGAGAAGGACCAGAGGTTGCGCAGGAAGCGGTTGCAGTGGGCGACCGCGCTCTCGGTCCAGTTGAGCGAGCGCTGGGGGCGCGCGGCCCAAAGCACGGCAAGGCGCAGCGTGTCTGCGCCGACCTCGGCGACCAGCTCGTCAGGCTCGACGACGTTGCCCAGGTGCTTTGACATCTTGCGACCGTCGCGGATCACCATCTCGTGCATCAGCGCGCCCGCGAAGGGCTCGCCCGCAGAGAGGAAGCCCAGATGGCCGCTGTCGCGCAGCGCCTTGGTCACGATGCGCTGGTCGAACATGAAGTTGCCCGAGTCCGAGCCGGCGACGAGGCGCTCAGAGGGCAGCCAGGCGCGCAGCTCATCGAGCGCCAGGATCTGCTCAAGCGGGAGCTCGCGGCACTCCGGCGGCACGCAGGCGGGGATCCACAGCCAGAGCGCGTCAAAGTGGCAGTCGAGGGTGTCGGTCTCACGGCGCGCGGGACCCTGGCAGCGCGGGCAGTCGGTCTCATAGAAGGATGGCGCGCTCGCCAGCGGGTTCTCCGCGCCGGTGGGCTGCAGCTCTGCGGGCAGCTCCAGCGGCAGCTCGGATGCGCTCAGCGGCACGGTGCCGCAGCGCTCGCAGTAGACGATCGGGATCGGCGTGCCCCAGTAGCGCTGGCGGGAGATCGAGAAGTCCCGCGCGCGGTAGCGCACGGCGGCGCGCGGCTCGATCGCGCTGCCCGCCGGCGCGCCGGCGCCCTCCTGGTGCTCGGGCAGCGCGAGCTGGAGGCGCTCGGCGATCACGCCGTCGGTGCGGTCGCAGGCGGGGATGCCCAGGACCGCGGTGGGGCCGAAGCGCTGGTCGACGAGCGGCGAGATCACCACCGGCAGCCGACCGGATCCGACGGGCGCGCGCACGGCAAGGCCGGTGTCGATCAGCGGCACCGCCCGCGCATCGCGCGCGGAGCGCGCGAAGCCGCCCAGGCGCAGCTCCTCAAGCGCGCCGGCGACGCGCTCGTCCGCGACCCAGCGCTCCAGCTCCGGGTGGCGCGGGGAGATCGCCACGAAGGCGGCTGCAGCAAGCGCATCGCCGTGCGGGGTGAAGGCGGTCAGCGTGAAGCCCTCCCTGTGAGCGTCGGGGAGGTCGACCTCGACGCCCTCCAGGCGCCCGAGCACTTCGCGCTGAGAGCCGAGCGCGGTCTCTTCCCAGAGGGAAAGCTCGGCCGCGCGGGCGTCGTTCTCGGGGACGTAGGCGGAGATCCGCAGCAGCCACTGGGGGCGCTCAAGCAGGATGACCGGGCCGTGGCAGCGCCAGCAGTGCCCGTCCTCGACCTGGATCGACGCCAGGGTCGTGTTGCAGGAGGGGCAGAAGTCGACGCTGCCGGTGCCGCGATAGATCAGGCCGCGCTCCAGCAGCGTCAGGAACAGCCACTGCGACCAGCGGTACATGGAAGGGTCGGAGCTGACGAAGGAGCGATCCCAGTTGAAGGAGAAGCCAAGTCGCTTGAGCTGGCCGGTCATCCGCTGCGCGCAGCGCGCGACCCACGCGCTCGGGTGCACCCCGGCGGCGATCGCGCCCAGCTCCGCGGGCAGCCCGAAGGAGTCGTAGCCGAACGCAAAGAGCACGTTGTCACCGCGCGCGCGGCAGTAGCGGGCGTAGGCGTCGCCGATCGCATAGGAGCGGACGTGGCCCATGTGGATGTTCCCCGAGGTGAAGGGGGCGGAGGCCTTGATGTAGATCCAGCGCGGTCGCGCAAGCGGCTGGGGCGAGAGCCCGGCCGCGGCCGCCCCTTCTGCCGCGCCCTCTGCGCCGGCCAGGGGCGCAAGGAAGGCGCGCTCGCGCTCCCAGCGCTCCTGGAGCGCGGTCTCGATGCGCTGGTGGTCGTAAGGGGGGAGCTTGTTGGCGGCGCTCTGCACCAGCGCAGCTTAGAAGGCCGCGCCTAAAGCGCTTGGCGCGGATGCGCCGGCCTTAGGCTGCCGCAGCTGCACGCGCCGTGGCTGTGGACGCCTGCGCGGAGCGCGCAGCAAGCGGCAACGCCGCCTGTGGCTATCGTGCCTTCTCATCGAACATATGTTCGCATCCGGCAACCAGGAGCGAAAGCAGAGAGCGAGGTGGTGAAGATGAGAACAATCGGCGAGGCGCGCCTTGCGCACAGCGCGGCGATCAGCGCCGCACGCGAGCTGGGCGCGCGTCTGGCCGCGGCGGTGGAGGCGCGCGGCAGTTGCGGCGAGTCGCCGAGCGCGCTGCTCTGCGAGCTGCGCCGCAGCTGCGCAGAGGTGGCGGTGCTGGGCGCGCAGATTGCCCACAGCCAGGCCGCCGGGCGGCTGCCGGGCGGCGAGAGCCCCGCGGAGCTGCTGGCGCGCCTGCGGGCGCTGGCGCTGGAGCGCAGCGCGCTGCGCCTGGCGGCGGCTGCGCAATGGCGCGCGAGCGCGTCTGCAAGCGCTCGGCGGCCGGCGCGCGCGCTCGATTCGGCGGCGCTCGAGCGCCGCCTTGCCGAGCTTGCCGCCGAGCAGGTTGAGCTGCGCGCGCGCCTTGAAGAGCACAACTGGACGACCGCGCTGATCGGCTGAGGGGAGTGGCTCGATCATGGGGCTAGGCTTGGCGCATGGCGACGCTCGTCCTTGACCCCGAGCCGCTTGAGCTGCGCGCGCTGCGCGAGCGACGCCGCCGGCTCGGCCAGGATCGCTTCGACGAGGTCTGGGGTGGGGTGTACCACATGAAGCCCGCCCCCGGATACGCGCATGCGGTCACCGAGCCGCAGGTCCTGGCGCTGCTGCACGCCGCCGGTCGCGCTGCCGGGCTGACGCCGATCGGGCAGTTCAACCTCGGCGGCCGTGAGGACTACCGGGTTCCCGACGGTGGGCTGCTCTGCTCTGCGGCGAGCGGAGCGCCCGTCTACCTGAGCACGGCAGCGCTGGTCGTGGAGATCGTCTCGCCTGGCGATGAGAGCTTCGACAAGCTCCCCTTCTATGCCGAGCACGGGGTCGACGAGGCGCTGCTGGTCGACCCGCAGCGGCGCGAGGTGCGCTGGCTGGCGCTGCGCGAAGGCACCTACGCCGCTGTGGAGCGCAGCGCCCTGATCGACCTTGGGCGGGAGCAGCTCGAGGCGCAGATCAGGTGGCCATGAGGAGCCTCCTGCGGGGCTGCTTCTGCCTACGCAAGCTTCCTGCACGCGGCACGTTGATCGCCGGCAGGGCAATCCGTCCAGAATCGCCGGCAGAGGCGATTGATCTGCATCTCGCTGCCGATCGGCGCAGCGATGAGCGCGCTTCATCGGCACGGCCGCCGCAGGGCAGGCGCAGCGCCGCCGTCGCCGCCGGGCGGCCGGGTCTGCGTGCGGGCGCTGCTTTGCGCCCTCTTTGCAGCTGCCGCCGCGGCGCCGCCGGCGCTTTGGCAGGTCGCAGGTGTGGCTGTGGCAAGGGAGTCCGGGGCCAAGGGGGCGCGCACGCGCGCCAACTTCGACCTCGGCGCCCAGCACGCGGTGGTCGCAGCTGGGCTGATGAGCGCCGAAGGGCGCTCCTTCGGCGGCGGGCGGGCGCTCTCGGCGACGAGCACGTCGGCTGCGCTCACAAAGCTCGCTGAAGCGCTGCAAGCCCGCGGGCTCAGCTCAGCGGTAGCGGCGCGCGCCGGGCACGGGCCCGTGAGCATGGTGTCGTTCGACGCGCTGCTCGTCGACACCCTTGGCCTCAGCGCAACCGCGGCGCACGTGCAGCAGGTGGCAGCCGGCGCCGGCCTGCGCCCGCCGTGGTACTTCGGCAGCGAGGTCGTCGCTCGCTTCCTCGGCCTGCGCTATGAGCAGCCGATCGGCTTTGAAGCGCTCGACCTCTACCCCGGCGAAGCGCTCACCCGCGCGGAAGCGGCCTACTCGCTTGCCAAGGCGCTTGCGCTGAGCGAAGGCGACATCGTCGGGGCGCGCGAAGCGCTGGGGGCCTTTGCGCTGCCCCGCTACAGCGCAGATCAGCTTGAGCCGCTGCGCATCGCCGTCTCGCTGATCGGCTACCCCTACGTCTGGGGCGGCACGACCGATGGCACCGAAGATGGCCTTGCGCACGGCGGCTTTGACTGCTCGGGCTTCATCTGGCGCGTCTACAAGCTCTCGGGGCTGCCGTGGGGCGAAGCGATCAGGGGTCGCACCGCGGCCGCCCAGGCCGGTGAAATCCCCAAGCGCGCGAGGCTGCGCGTCGCGCAGCTGCGCCCGGGCGATCTGCTCTTCTTCGGCAGCGCCGGCTACAACGGCAAGGTTACGGAAAGGTCTATTGATCACGAGGGCCTCTACCTCGGCGACAACTGGGTGATCCACTCCTCCGAAGAGGGCGTCTACGTCCTGCCCCTGCAGGGCAGCTGGCTGGGTGAGAGCTTCTCCTTCGGCCGGCGCGTGCTGGCGCATTAGCGCTCAGCCGTCGTCGGGGCGCGCTTTAGTGCAGGTGCGCCTGCACTTCGGCGTCAAGCACCCCGAGCGAGGCGTATTCGCCGATGTGCAGCCCCACGACCTTGCCCTGCGGCGAGATGAAGATCGTGTCCGGCAGGCCAGTCACCGGAGCGAGCGAGTTGAGGCCCGCCTGCGTCGTCTGGTAGCTGGGATAGCTCAGCCGATGGCCCGCCAGAAAGGAGCGTGCGGAGCCGAGCGGGTCTTCGGTGTCGGCGCCCAGGAAGGCGACCTGGGCCCCGAAGCGCAGCGAGGCGCTCTCGAGCAGGGGCGCCTCCTGCTGGCAGGGGGTGCACCACGAGGCCCACGCGTTGACGACGATCGGATGGCCGCGCAGGGCGGCGATGCGCGCTGAGAGCGCGCGCTGGCCGCCGGGCAGGATCTCGCCGCCCTCGGCGTGGAGCGCCGCAAGCGGCGCCGGCGAGCCCGCCAGCGCGCGGGCAGCGCTCTGTTGATCGGGGCTGGCCTTGCTCAGGGCGGCGCGGATCTGCGCGATCAGCGCGCTCTCGCTGGGCCAGCCCGAGGCGGCCACGTCGTAGTACCAGAGGACCTTGCCGCTCGCGGAGGTGAGCACCAGCCAGGGCTCTTCTTCGAGCTGATAGAGGTCCGCGAGGCGACCGCTCTGATCGATCGCCACCGGGTAGGCGAGCGCGGCAGGCAGCGTCCGCACGAGCGCGGGCAGCGCTGACGCGGAGGGCTCGACCGGCGCGAGGTCAACCGCAACCAGCTCAGGCAGGCCGGCGGCCGCCGCGCCTGTGGCATAGGTGTTAAGCGAGTCAAGGCGCGCGGCGAGGTCTTCGACCTCACGGTCCCAGGTCGCAAAGAAGAGCAGCAGGTGCGGGGCGCCGGTTGCGCCCAGCCGCAGCCTGCCGCCCGCGAGCGTTGGCAGCGTGATCGCTTGGTGGGCGGAGTAGGGGGCCGGGCGCCGGTAGGAGAGCGAGGAGCGCACCTGCGGGTGGCCTGGCAGCAGCGATGAGAGCTCGCGGGCCAAGATCTGCGCCTGCTGGTCTCGCCCGGCAAATGCCGTCGGGGTCATGTAGACCTTGACGAGGTCCCCAGCGGGGCTGATGATGTAGACGGCCGGGGTGTGGTCGATCTGGCCGTGGATCACGCGCGCTTCGATGCCGTACTGGTGCCAGACGTGCCTGAGCGCGGGAAGCTGAGCGGTGAGGAAGTACCACTGGCGCATCAGGCCGTGCACTGCCGAGTAGCTGCGCACGTCAGCGACGCTTGTGGCGGTGGGGTTGGCGTCGACGCCCAGCAGCTGTACCTCGCTGCCGGCGCTGCCGAGCATGCGCTTGGCAAGCGCCATCTCGGCGGTGGTCAGCGGGCAGACGCCGAGGCACTGCGGATCGTTGAAGGCAAGCACGACCGCCTTGCCGCGGAAGGAGGCCAGCGAGACGCGTCGGCCAAACTGGTCGGTGAGGGTGAAGCCCGGCGCGGGCCTGCCGGGCAGCGCCGTGCCCGGTTCAAGTTCGGGGTTGGCCTCAAGCGGGCTTATGGCGCCAGTTGGGCGCTCGGGCAGGAGCAGCGAAAGCGCGATCGCAAGCGCGATCGCGGGCGCCAGCGCCAGCAGGTAGGGCGAGTGCGTGAGCGCCCAGCGCAGGCGTGCCTGCCACCTGCCGCCATTTGCGCCCTGCGGCGCTTGCTGGTGGGGCGGCGCCTGCGCTGACATCGGCGTCCGATTATCGCAGAGGGCGCCGCCGTCGATTACGGGGCTGCGGTGATCGCTGCGGGCCGACATCGGCTGCGGTTGTCAGAATCGCCCTATGGTCTATCTACTGGGCGCGCTGCTGCTGGTGGCGCTGGTCGCGATCGCGCTGCTGGCGCGGCGACTGCTGGCGGCGGGAGAGCGCCCGAGCGCGCTTGACCCCGGCGAGCGCGAGCAGCTGGCGCAGTTGATGCGCGCAGAGGTGCTGCGCCTCCAGGAGGAGGTGCAGAGCGCGGGAGTGCAGCAGCTTGTCGTCCAGAACAAGTCGCTGCTCGCGCAGGAGACCGCGCGCGGCGAAGAGCAGCTGAAGGCGCGCCAGCAGGAGATCGACCGCACCCTCGGCGAGGTGCGACGCGAGCTTGAGGGGCTGCGCGAGTTTGTGCTCACGGTCGATAAGCAGCGCGGGCAGTCGATCGTCGAGCTGGCAACTGTCACGCGCGAGAGCGGCCGCCAGACCGAGCTGCTGCGCCAGGAAACCAAGCGCTTGAACGAGGTGCTCTCCGGCGCCCAGAGCCGCGGGCAGTGGGGCGAGCGCATGGCCGAGGACGTGCTGCGCCTGGCGGGGATGATCGAGGGGGTGCAGTATGAAAAGCAGCGAGCGCTCGGCGATGGGGCGCGCCCGGACTTCACCTTCCTGATCGAGGGCAAGCGGCTGAACATGGATGTGAAGACGCCTATGGCCCACTACCAGCGCTACCTTTCGGCTGCCAGCGACGCCGAGCGCGCCGCCGAGGCGCGCGCCTTTCGCGCCGATGTGCGTGCGCGCATCTCCGAGGTGCGCGGCCGCGACTACATCGACCCGGAGGCCGGCACCCTCGACTACGTCCTCGTCTTCATCCCCAACGAGCAGGTCTACGCGTTCCTGCACGAGAACGACCCCGATCTGATCGATGAGGCGCTCGCGCAGCGCGTCGTGCTCTGCTCGCCGCTGACGCTCTTTGCGGTGCTTGCGGTGATCCGACAGGCGGCTGAGAACTTCCGCTTTGCCAAGCGCACCGACGAGGTGCTGCGGGCGCTCGGTGCCTTTGGCGCCGAGTGGCGGAAGTTCAAGGATCAGATGGGCAAGCTCGAGCGCGCCCTGGAGAGCGCGCGGCGCGCCTACGACGCGCTGGCGGGCACGCGCACCAGGCAGCTCGATCGGCGACTGGAGCGAATCGGCGAGCTGGGCGCAGAGCCGGGGCTGCCGGCCGGCTCGCCGCTGCAGGCGCTGGCCAGCGCGATCGATCAGGAGGCCGGTGATCCGCAGGCGGGAGAGGGGGGCTCAGATGCCCATCGGCCGCCCGCGCAGGCCGATGGCTGAGGGCCTTCCCGAGCACGAGCTCGCGGTGCGCGCGATCGCCGGCGCCAGCGCCAACACGATCGCAGGCGAGCGCGGCGGCGCGCTGGTCGTGCGCGTGAGCGCGCCGCCGGAGCGCGGCAGGGCCAACGTGGCGATCTGCAGGCTGCTTGCCGATCGCCTCGGGCTTGCCGCGAGCGCGGTCTGGGTCGTGCGCGGGCAGGCAAGCACGCGCAAGGTCGTGCGCGTGCGCGGCATCGCCGCACCCGCGCTCGAAGAGCAGCTTGGCGTCCGCGTGCGCTGAGCGCACCGAGCATGGCGCGAGGCGGGGGCTACCGCTGGCGCAGGCGCCGTCCGCGCCCGCGCATAGGCTGCGGCCGTGATCAAGTACATCGGCTCCAAGCGGGCGCTGGCGCCCGCGATTGTGGCGCTGGCAAGGGCGCTGCCGGTGAGCAGCGCATGCGATCTCTTTGCGGGCACGACGCGGATCGGTCAGGCGCTGCGCAGCGCCGGCCTGCGCGTGTGGTCGAACGACACCGCAACCTACAGCGAGGTCTTCGGTCGCGCCTATATCGAAGCCGACGAGCGCATCGATCGAGCGCGCATGGGCGCTTTGCTGGGGCGGCTAGAGGCGCTGCCCGGACGCCACGGCTACTTCACCGAGACCTTCTGCGAGCGCGCCCGCTACCTGCAGCCGCACAACGGCATGCGGGTCGATGCGATCCGCGAGGCGATCGAGCGGCTCTCGCTCTCTGGCATCGAGCGCGCGCTGCTGCTGACAAGCCTGATCGAGGCCGCCGATCGCGTCGACTCCACCTGTGGGCTGCAGATGGCATATGTCAAGCGATGGTCGCAGCGCTCCTACGGCGATCTACGGCTGCGCCTGCCGGCGGCGGTGCAAGGTCCGCCCGGCATCGTCACGCGGGCGGACGCCAACGCGCTGGCGGGGGAGCTCGGTGAGATCGACTGCGTCTACATCGACCCCCCCTACAACCAGCACTCCTACTTCTCCAACTATCACCTCTGGGAGACGCTCGTGCGCTGGGATCGCCCCGAGCACTACGGCGTGGCCTGCAAGCGGATCGACTGCCGGAAGGTCAAGTCCCCCTACAACAGCCGCCGGCGCGCCTGGGCTGCGCTGGGCGACCTGATCGCGCGCCTGCCAACCCCATGGCTCATCCTCTCCTTCAGCGACGAGGGCTTTCATCGGCCTGAGGACCTGCGTGCGCTCCTTGCCGAGCGCGGGCACCTCGCGGCGATCGCGGTTGACAACAGACGCTACGTCGGCGCGCAGATCGGCATCCACGACCGGCGCGGCCGCAGGGTCGGGGCCGTCTCGCACCTGCGCAACCGCGAGCTGCTGTTCATCGTCGGCCCGAGGCGCAGCCTGGTCGAGCGTGCCGCCGCAGCGGCCGCGCGCGCTCTGGCCCCTGCTCGGCTCGCGGTGGCGGGAGGATGAGCTACGCGACCTGCACAGCAATGGCGCGCTCGGTCGCCAGGCGGCCCGGATCAGCAAGATGGTCAGGTTTGCAGCGCGTCAGCTAGCGCCCCGGCGAGACCGTGCGCATGCCGGCAAGTCGCGCCGCCGCGCATTGGCGCTCGTCGTAGCTGACGAATGCGTCGATCGGGGAGAGCTCGATCGCCGCGGCGAGGTGGATCGCGTCCAAAGCCCGCAGCGCCGGCTCGTCGAGGGCTCCGGCGGCGATCAGCAGCGCGCGGTCGAGAGGCAGCAGCGCGACTGCGCCGAGGACCGCCTCGGCTTGACCGAGGAGCTTAGGGGCGGGCAGCGCCGGATCCTCGGCCGCGGCGCGAATGATCGCGCGCGGCACCTCGGTGAGCGCGAGCTCGCTTGAGAGCAGGTCGGCGTGCGCGAGGAAGCTAAGCAGCGCGCCGGTCTCCGGCTCGGCGCGCACGAGCTTGACCAGCGCGGACGCGTCGAGATAGAGCAGAGCCACCCTCAGCGCTCGCCGCGGATCTCATCGAGCGCGCGACTGAGCGCTCTCAGATCGCCCGCAAGCTGCAGCGGCTCAGGCAGGACGCGACGCGACGGGCGCGCGAGGCGCCCTTCGGCAATCAGCCGGTCGAGCGCCTCGCCGGTGCTGGGCGGCGGGCCGAGCTCGGCGACCGGCCTGTTGCGATCGGTCACGAGCAGCCGCTCGCCGGCGGCTGCGCGACGGAGATACCGGCTCAGGTTCTGGCGGAGATCGGCGACGCCCACGCTGCTCATGTACATGAAAGTAGCACTTCGTGCGGCGGCCGGCCGGCTGCCGCTGATCCTGCTCGCGGGATAGCCAGCTCGAGTCGTTCGCTGAGCGACGATGGTCCTCCCGCAGCGCTGATCGGCTGCCGCGCTCGGTAGCGCCGTCGCCTCCAGCGCTGCTCGCGCTCGGGCGCTGCGATCGGCAGGGGGGCCGATTCCGGGATTGCGGCATCGAGCCCTTCGAGCAGCGCGAGCGTTCGTAGGACCTTCACCAGCGACGTTGTCTGCGCCGATCTCCCGCTCTCCAGACGCTGGACTGTGGCCCGGCCGGCGCCGGCCTCGCGCGCCAGGTCACTCTGCGTCCAGTTGCGCTCGGGACGGTGGCGGGCGAGGCGAAGGTCGAGCTCGCTGAGCATCGCAGCATCGGCATGGAGGTCGGTCAAGCGCATCAGATTTGATGTGTTATCGACAATTATGGGAGTTACGCATCACGTGTGAGGCAAACGGTAGGACATCCAAGCGATATGAAACATCAACTTTTATGCGCCATTGGCGTGATCAGCTGCGCAGCATCAGTAATGATGCATAAAAATGCGTATACGCATCGACCGCTGCGCCTCGCACGGCGCGGGGCGAGGAATCGGGGATTCGCGAATGAACTGCGCGCGCACCATGATCGCCTCAGCCACAGCGATCAAGCAAAGCGCCCCGGTGCCCTCACGCAGCCAATCGGAGGAGGGTCGATCGAGATGCGCGGCCGCCGGCAGCCGCGGCGGCCGGCGGGCGTGTGGCAGCTCGCCCGATGAGCCAGACGGTCGCGCCCAGCAGCGCCAGCGCTGCCGCGAGGAAGATGCCGGTCTCCAGTCCCTGCAGAGGCCAGTAGTGGCTCGATGGCTGGTATACGACAAGAAGCTGCAGCTGGCGCGCGAGCGCATTCGTACAAGAGGGGAAGGCGGCGCCCGCGAGCCCACCAGGGACCTTGGCGGCGCCGGCTCCGGTGTATCGCGGCAATCCCTCTGCAAGCGTTGGGCATGCGCGGAGGAGCAGCTCGTGCAGCTGCGCGTTGCTGACGGCTCGGCCGGCGCGATCGACGACAGGGGATGAGAGCACCCAGGCGTTGGCCAGCGCCCGATCGCCGGTGGAGGCTCCGATAGTAGCGTCCACGCACGTGGTGTACGGCCCGACTCTCGCGGAGCGGCCCGGCACGTAGCGCGGCCATCGCGGGATCCTTCGTAGATCAAGTCAAACGAGACGAAGTAGATGACCACTCTTGGCCGGCACCCCACAGCATGAACCTTTCCGAGCTCGTGAGTGCTCAAGCGCCAACAAGTGCACCCCAACACCTTGCGCTCGCTGCTGAAGACTCA
>JAJPKQ010000003.1 GCA_021323635.1 bacterium
CAAAAGCTACTGGCGCAACCAAAACAAACGACCCGGCCGCTGGCCGGGCTCCTCAAGCTGAGACATATGTCCCGACTCATGTGGGACATATGTCCCGACTCATCACACCGACGGAGAGGGAGGGATTCGAACCCTCGAACGAGGTTGACCCCCGTTACGCGATTTCCAGTCGCGCCCGTTCAACCGCTCCGGCACCTCTCCACGCAGGCTTCCAAGCGAACCTTCGGACAGCTTAGGCGAAGGCGCCCATGGGCGCGCGGCGGCAGCTGGCTGCGCAGACGCCGCCCTCCCGCGGCGTGATAGGCTGCGGCCGGCGCGGAGTCAGCAACGCCTAAGCGCCAGCAGAAAGCCAGAAGGGCCAAGGAACATGGATCTGATACTTGCCGCAAGCCGCGCTCTCGCCGAGGATGTCGGGCTGCTGGGCGTATTTCTGGGGCTCGGCATCATCGCCAACGTGATCCTCGTCTACATCGCCATCCAGGTCCACGGCGAGCATCGCGCCAACCGCGCCTACCGCAGCGCCCGCGAACGCGGCGAAACGGTCTGAGCAGCAGGCAGGAGCCCGCCACACGCCGAGCGCCCACAGCAGATCGGCGCAGCGAGCATGCTCAGCGGCGCAGCGGTGAGCGCCGGCCGTGTGCGCTCATTCTTCGACGTGCACAAGCGTGCCGATCGGCGTGTAGGGCCAGACCTCGCCCGCCGTCGCCGGCGGCATCTCCACACAGCCGAGGCTCTGCGGGAAGCCGTAGGCGGCGCGTTCAAAGCCGTGCAGCGCGTCGCCGCCGTTGAAGTAGCTGACCCACGGCACGCCGGGGTCTTCATAGTGGCTGCCGTCCGGATTGGTGCCGGACATCGTTGTCGAGCGCAAGTGCTCATAGACCGCAAAGGTCCCCGCTTCGGTCGGCGAGGCGGCGATTCCGGTGTTTACAGGCGTGGTCAGCACTGTGCGGCCGTCATGCCAGAGCGTCAGTCGCTGTTGGCTCTTGCTGACCGAGACGTAGGAGTAGCCAAAGGTGTAGCGCCGGTGGGCGAGGGCCGCCTTGATCAGCTCGCTCCAGACCGCCGCGGTCGGAACGCCTTCTGGGGCCATTTCATGTTCGTTCTCAAAGGCCATCAGCGCACCTTTGGTGATGATCGTGTATTCGGTCGGCGACCAGAAGGAGCGCAGCGAGGCGGGCGTGTTGCTGTAGCGCCAGGTGAAGGAGCCTCGCGGCGGATGGATGGCCGCTTCCTCCTGGGCAAGCGGATTGGCCGCGACATGGGTCGAGTCGGAGAACGTCAGCGGCAGGTATCCAAGCCCGCCGAGCAACTCCTGCAGGCGCAGCGTGCTGCCCGCCGGAACGCTCCAGGTCAGCGTGCCGGCGGCGCCGCCGACCGTGTGAACGCCGCCCGGCAGGCCCACCGTCACGCTCGTGCCCAGCCCGTAGCCGTAGCCGGCGGGATGGAAGACGAGCGTGTGCGGGCCCGTCATCTGCCAGCTGCCGGCCGTCTTTGGCGAGAGAGCCGGTCGCGCCGAGCCGAGCACCCTGCTCACCGGCTGCGAGAAGGTCAGCGTGATGGGCGTGCCCGGAGCGATCGAGCTCCCCGGCGCCGGCGCGGCCACGACGTCCGAGCTGCTCCCGGGCGGAAACCATGACAGCGGGGCCGGCGTGCTCCGCTCCCAGGTGCGGGGCGTCGCCGAGACCAGCAGCGACCCGGCCAGGCCCGCACGGGGCAGCATCACCTCACGGCTTGGCGCGGGAAGAACCCTGCGCCGCATCTGACCGGGCGAGGAGCCGTAGGCGATCGCGCGAACCGGTGTCGTGAAGGAGACCATCAGGGCCGCATGCGCCGGCAGCGTCAGGAACTGCGAGCGCAGCTGCGCCCGCGGCGTGACGATCACCCGGCGTAAGTGTTCCGTTGGCCCCGTCAGCCACCCGAGCCATCCGGGGCGCCTGACGGTCGCTTCGACGGTCAGGCGTTCACCGGCCGGCACGCTGGTGCGCGGGTAGATGCGTGTGCCTTCGAGCCTGATCGGCAGCGCCGCGCTGTGCGGCCCGTGGTAGACGCCGACCTTCACGATGCGCCCGCCGCCGAGAGGCAGTCCGATGCTTGCCAGCGCGCTCGCGCTTTCCTGCACCCCAGCCCCCTCAAGCAGGACCGCTGCCAGCAATGCGCCGAGGATCGCTACAGCGGCCAATATCGCTGCCGACAGAGCGGTGCGCAGCCTGCCGCGGACGTGTGCGCGCGACTGATGGCCACCATGCGACCACCCGCTCCCGTGCAGCGTGCGCGTGGAGAAGCCAGACTCTGAGAGCGGGCTCGAGCGCGAGATGACCTCCGAGCGATCGCTCAAGCCGGGCCTGAGCTCTGAGATATGACGCCTTCCTGCCCTCACTGACGACTCCTCTACACCGCGCTCGTGGACAGTGGCCGGATCGAGATGCCGGCTCAGTGACGCGCTCCGCCATCTCTGGGGGCGACAGACACCGCAGCCATTCTACTCCCGGCAAGTAGCTTCAGGCGCCGTTTCACCCGCCGATGAGAGTCGTCTAATCATGCCGCTGCAAGCGCGCAGCGGGGCATCGGCGCCTGACAGCCTCAGCGCTGGGCGCGAGGCTCTGGCGCGTCCACGAGGGCGTGGAAGTCAAGCCTCAGGAATGCCTCCACCACGCGCGGGTCAAACTGCGTCCCGGCGCAGCGGCGCAGCTCCGCAGCGGCCTCCGCGGCTGGGACCTCGTCCTTGTAGGGGCGCTTGTGGGTCATCGCGTCAAAAGCGTCCGCGACCGCGACGATCCGTCCGCAGAGCGGGATCTCCTCACCGCGCAAGCCACGCGGATAGCCGCCGCCGTCAAAGCGCTCGTGGTGGGTGAGGGCGATTTCCATGCCCATCTGCAGCACGTGGAAGTCGCTCTCGGCGAGGATCTGGCCGCCGATCGAGGTGTGGCTCTTCATCACCCTGAACTCCTCATCTGTGAGCGGTCCGGGCTTCAGCAGGATCGAGTCGGGAATCCCGACCTTGCCCACGTCATGCAGCGGCGCCGCGCGCCCGATCATCCAGACGTAGTTCTCATCCATCCCCAGCTGCACAGCGACAAGCTGCGCCGCGCGCGCCACCCGCTCGGTGTGGCGCTTGGTCTCGTCGTCGCGAAACTCCGACAGGAGCGCAAGGCGCTTGAGATCCTCCAGCCGCGCCGACTCGAGCGCGCCGAGCGCAAGCTTCTGCGCGGTGATGTCGGAGAAGGAGCTGACGGCGGCATAGGGCTCGGACTCGCCGGGCCGAAACAGGGGCGCGCAGTTGATCTCAAGCCAGCGCACCTCGCCGCCCGCTCGCACGTAGCCAAGGATCGCGCCCGAGATCGGCTCGCCGGTGCGCAGGACCCGCTCGGTCGGTATCTCATCGGCGCGATAGGGGCTGCCATCCTCGTGGATCAGCAGGCTTGTGCGCTGATCGGTCCGGGCATCCCGAAGCGACCGCTCCTCGGCCTGGAGAATGCGCAGCGCGCTGGCGTTCATGCCGATCGTCTTGCCCTCGCGGTCGACGATCCTGATGCCGTCGTGGAGGGCTTCCACAACCGATCGGTAGCGCTCCTCCGACTCGACCAGCTCCGCTTCAGCGCGCTTCTGCTCGGTGATGTCACGCACCACGGCAGCGGTGCCGACGATCTCGCCATCAGCCCCGCGCACCGGCGAGATCACCATGCGCACGAAGCGCAGCGTCCCGTCCTTGGCGCGGCGCTCGGCCTCGATCTCCTCCGTGGTTCTTCCTGCGAGCACGCTGGCGATCAGCGCCTCCATCTCAGCGGCACGTCCCGGCGGGCTGATGATCGTGACGGGCTGGCCGATCGCCTCCTGGCGGGTGTATCCGTAGATCACTTCCGCGCCGTGGTTCCAGCTTCCGATCAGGCCCTCGCGCGTGACGCCGACCACACCGCTGCCCGAGTAGCGCAGCAGCGCGGCAGGCTCAAGCTGCGCCTCGAACTCGCTGGCAGGGACAGGCGCTTCGGCGTGCGAACGCAGCCCAGCGCCATTGCCGCTCAGGGCAAGCAGCGATGCAGCGCCGTTGCGGGCGGGCAGCCCGGCAGCTGCGCCGTTGCTCGACGGCGCCTCCCGGACGTGCGCGGACGGGGCGCCACTGCGGCGTTCGCGCTTGGCGCGCTGCGCGGCCCCGCCTTCCTTTCTTGATGCAATGCCAGCCATGTGCCCGAACGGCCTCCTCTCCTCTATCGGGCGCTGCTTAGGAAAACTTTATCGAACTAGTTGCGTGGCAACTGTCGCGTGTCTCCTCTAGGGCACGCCTGTGGGCCGATCGGTCGGGCGTCTGCGCGATCGCGGCGCTGCGCGTTCGAGCGCCACGCACGCTCCCCCTCCCGGGCAGCCTGCCATCGCCCGAGCGCGTCCGTGTGCCAGGGTCAGGCGTATCAGCGCTGCCTCCAGGTCGCGCGCGTCCATGCCTGCGCGCCGCGCCAGGGCACGCAACGCGGCGAGCTCACCGCGCTCGCTTCCGCCGCTGTCGAGCAGCCCGAGGTGCAGGGCAGCTTCGCGCGCGCGGCGATCGAGCGGCGGCTCAGCGGCGGCGATGGCGCCGCGAAGCTCGCGCAGGAAGAGCGCGACCGTCACCTCGCCCCAGCCGGGCAGCTCCTTGAGCTTCGTCGCCAGCTCGGCATAGCTCTGCGCGCCCGCGAGCAGGCTCCAGACGCTGCCGTCGCCGCGCCTGCGAAGCGCAGCCCCGATCTGCCGAAGCTTTGCGGCGGTGCGGAAGTCATAGCGGGCGTAGCCGCCACGATCGAGCAGCGCGACCAGCTGAGCCTCGGGGCGCGTCGCGGCCTGCGCGAGGTTCGCGATCCCGGCGGCGCGCAGCTCCCTGTAGGTGCGCATCGCGATGGCCGCGCTGATGCGCGCGCCAAATAGCGTCGCGGCAAGAGCCCAGCGCTCCACCTCCTCGGGACCCCGATCAAGCTCGATGCCAAGCTCGCTTGAGAAGCGCCCGCCCAGACCAGCCAGCGCCCTTACAAGCTCGC
Source organism: bacterium (assembly GCA_021323635.1). Lineage (GTDB taxonomy): Bacteria > Actinomycetota > Thermoleophilia > Solirubrobacterales > Solirubrobacteraceae > Palsa-744. The sequence goes on from JAJPKQ010000003.1 coordinate 5,001, forward strand.
TCTTGGTCGGTTGCCCTGCCGCTGCCATGATCGCCTCAGCGATCGCTCACCGGAGCCGCCTCTTCGATGGCGGTCCCACCGATGCCGAGCGCACGGATTCTCGCAACCATCTCTCCAAGCTTGGCGTCGACGAGCTGGTGGAGGCTCCCGTCGGGGAAACAGCCATCGTCGCCTCGGACGCCCGCAGGCATGCCGGTGAGCAGCTCCAGGGCCTGGTCGATGCCCTCCACTGCCCAGACTCCGAACCGCCCTGCGCGCACCGCCGTGACCAGCTGCTCCTCGAGCATCAGATGCGCAGCGTTTGCGGCAGGGATGATGACCCCCTGGCCGCCTGTCAGCCCCGCTTGCGCACAGACTCGGTAGAAGCCCTCGACCTTCTCGTTCACCCCGCCGACGGCCTGAACACGACCATGTTGGTCCACAGACCCCGTAATTGCAAGCTGTTGGTCGACCCCGACCTCAGCAAGGCTTGACAGCAGTGCACATAGCTCCGCCGCGGCGGCGGAGTCGCCGTCGATCACGCCGTAGGACTGCTCGAAGGCTAGGCTCGCCGAGAGCGACAGGGGCATGCGCTGACCGTACTGGCGCTCCAGATATCCTCGCAGCGTCAGGAAGCCCTTGTCGTGCACCTGCCCTGAGAGCTTGGTCTCGCGCTCGATCGACACCACGCGCCCGTGACCAGGCGCCACGCTGGCGGTGATGCGCACAGGGTGCCCAAAGCTGTAGTCGCCGCTTGTCGCGACCGCCAGCCCGTTCACCTGCCCGACGCGCAGCCCGCTGAGCTCGATGTGCAGCGAGCCCTCCGCGATCGCCTCGTCGATCTTGCGCTCAACCATGCTCCCTTGCTCCCTGCGCGCCGCAAGCGCACTGTGCACGTGCTTGGCGGCAACCAGAGCCGCGGCGTCCAAGTCGGCCTGGCTCTCGGCCTCCAGGATCAGGCTCATGATCTCGGCAGGGCGGCTGGACAGCTTGCGCTGGTGCGCCGCGCGCCGAGCGCCCTGCTCCACGAGCGCAGCGATGGCGTCGGCGCCAAAGTGGCGCAGATTGAGAGCATCGACCTGCTCGGCCACGAACGCAGCGTATTCGCCAACCCGCTCATCATCCCAGGTCATCTCGACATCGAAGTCCGCGCGCACCCTGAAGAGCTCGCGCATGTCCTCGTCAAGCTCATAGAGCAGCTGGTGCAGGAGGGGTGAGCCGATCAGCACAACCTTGATATCGATTGCCATCGCCTCGGGCGCAAGCGTCGAGGAGGGAAAGATCGTGTACTGGTCAGCAAGGTTTTCTACGCTTGCACTTCCGGACCGCAGCACCTGCTTGAGCTGCTCCCAGAGAAAGGGGCGTACGAACAGCTCGCCTGCATGCAGCAGGAGATAGCCGCCGCTGGCACGATGGATGGCCCCCGGCTCGATGTGCCGGTGGTCGGTGACTGTGGCGCCGAGCCGTATCTCGTAGGAGATGCGACCGAACAGGCCCGCGAAGGTGGGGTTGCGCTCGACCACCACCGGCGCTCCCTGCTCATCCTCGTGGCACACAAAGACATTGACCGCATAGCGGTCGAGCAGTGGGTCGCGACCGGCCACGGAAGCCAGAGAGGCCGGCATGCCATCTTCCGCCTGACCGGCGAAGTGGGCGTAGTTGTCGATGACGTCCTCGCGCACCCGCTCGAGCCAGCCCTGGATCGACGCCGTGCTGCCTAGCTCATCTTTGATGCGGTCGATCAGATGCCCGACTGCAAACAGCACCACGTCGCGGTTGAGGGAGTCGATCTGCTGCTGCGCGCGTGAGTCGATCTCGTTGATCCGGCCGATAACCTGCCCAACCTCCGCAAGCACACGCTCGCGCGCGACCTGGAAGGCCGACTGCAGATCGTCGGGAAGCAGCGCGAACTGCTGGGGCGTGACAGGCTTGCCGTCGACGATCGGAATCGTCACGACACCGGCGGGCGTCAGCTCGAGCTGCACGCCCTGGGAGCGTGCGTGCCCACGCACCTGCTCGAGGATCGCATGGCGCTCGCGTTCGAGCGGGCCCAGGGTCTCAGCTCTCCGGCGCTGGTAGCTTTCACTCTCGAACGCTGCGCGAATCCGCCGCCGCGCCTCTGCCACAAAAGCGCTGACCGCGCCTGCCAGCCGACGCGCGTCGCCCGGAGGCAGACGTGCGCATGTCGGCCGCTCCGGCGCATCAAAGCTCGGAAGGTAGACGACGTCCTCGGGCACCGGCGCCTTTGCCGCCGCGGCGCGCAGGTGCGCTTCCAGCGTGCGCTGACGCCCGCTTCCGATCGGTCCGGTCGCAAAGACGTTGTAGCCGGGGTGACGGATCGCGAGCGCCTGCTCGATCGCGTGGCGCGCGCGCTCCTGACCGAGCGCCCCCCCGCGAGCGCTCACCTCAGCGGTGCTGGCGAAGCCGATTGCTGCAGGGTCACAGCGCCGGCGCAGGCGCTCGGGCCCAAGCCGCAGCGCCTCGGGGCCATCGGCGCCCGCCTGGCGGGCCGGGCCGGAAGCATCTGGTCTGTCAGATCGGGGCATGACGCACGACGGGCAAAAAGGAGAGCGTGAGCGCCGTTCGGCGAAATGGCTCGAGGCCATCGGCCGGTTTGGCGGTCGTTCCCTCGCGGAAACGCTCACGCTCTCTATGGTGAGAATGCCACCTGAGCACGGCTCAGCCATCGCGGTAAAACCCGGATCTGGTCGCGGACAGGCCACAGGGCCACCATCGCTGCGAGCCGACACCGCCACCGTGCCTCTGCGCTGCCGAGGACTTCCACTGCGCGCGGGCGGATGCGTTCACGGCGCAGGGAGGACGTGCGTATTTTGCCGCGTGCGGCCTACGCCGCAACCACGATCTATGCCACTGCAGCGGCTTCTACTCTGCCGCCAAGTTCAATCTGCGCCGCGCTCGCAGCGACCTCTTCGCGAGAGCTCAAAAGCGGCGCCCGTCGTCGAGCATCCAGCATCAGTGGAGATCGAACATGCCTTACATCTACTGCGATCGCTGTGGCATCGGGTTGCACAGCAACGTCCTCTCCTGCCCGCACTGCGGCGCCCCCACACGACCTCGCCACCGCCACGTCAAGCTCGTCTGGCCCGCTCTGCGCCCGCGCGCCTGGATAGATTGCCCGCAAGATGACGTCGAGAACGAGGTCCGCGAGGCGATCTACGGCTGGCGCTCGGGTAGCGTGGAGCGCGAGGACTGAGCTCGCCCAGACAGCCCTGAGCCCCGCGCAGGCAGTGGTCCGGTCAAGCTGGCTTCTCGCGCAGCGCGCCGCGCGCGGGCTGGCGATCACCTAGCGCACGCATGCTTGGAGCGCTGCTGATGGCGCTCTGCGCGAGCCTCTGCTGGGGGGTCGCAGACGTCATCGCGGGGGTGCAGACGCGTCGTCTGTCGATTCTCTCGGTGCTGGTCGTCAGCCAGCCGGTCGGCCTCCTTGCAAGCGCGCTGTGGGTGGCGGTCAGCGGCTCTCAGCACCCGTCGAGCGACGCCCTGATCGCGGCCTTCGGCGCTGGGATCGCAGGCGCAGTGGGCCTTGGCGCGCTCTGGCTGGCGATGGCGATCGGCATGTTCGGCCTTGCCTCCCCGATCAGCGCCACCGGGGTCCTGATACCACTTGCCTACGGGATCATCCGCGGCGAACCGCTTGGCACCGTTGCGCTGATCGGCGCTGTGCTCGCGATCGGCGGCCTGCTCGTCGCGGTCAGCGCCCCCTCGACGGCGGGGTCGCGGCCGGCCGGGAGCGCGGCCGCCGCCAGCGGCCTGGCAGCTCTAGCCGCGATCTGCTTCGGCCTGCTCTTCACCGGCATCGGCGTGGCCGCCAGGAACAGCCCCGCGTGGGCGCTGTTGGCCGCGCGGTCAGGCGCCGGCGTGGCGCTCGCAGCCTCGCTGATCGTCGCTCACGCCGGCTCGCGTCGCCAGGCGGGGATCCCCCGTCAGAGCCTCGTTGCACTGGCGCTTGTCGGTGCTCTTGAAACGGGAGGCTCGGCGCTGTATGCGCTTGCCGCGCACTCGGGCCATCTCGGGCTTGCAGCTGTCGCAGCGTCGCTCTACCCGGCGGTGACCGTGATCATCGCCGCATTGCTGCTTGGCGAGCGGCTCAGCGTCACCCAACAGGCGGGCGTGCTTGCAATCATCGCCGGCGTGGCGATGATCGGGCGGGGGGTGTGATGGGCACCACCGCGACGTCGCGGACGCAGGTGACCGCAGCTCGGCACTTCCTAGCCCTGAATCGGCGGCTCGCGCAGATTGGCATTGATTTGCTCCGAGAGCGCTTGCGAGGCTGCTCGTCGTGCGTCAAGGAGCTGCTGCGCCTCGGCGCCGATCACCTTCTCAGCGTGCTCAGAGTCGCGCATCTCCTGATAGCGGCGACGCTCGCCTTCGGTCGCCAGTGCCGCCTCTCGGCGCAGCTGCTCGGCGCGCTCAGCGACCACGGCCGCCGGCTCGTCTGCCTGATGGCGCTCGCGCAGCTCAACGGTGCGCTGGAACCGAAAGCGACGATCGCCGCAGCCAACGGGGCGGTAACAGAGGCGCACGATCTCGATCGCTCCATCCGGCGCGGCGGCGGTAGATACCTCGTAGCGGGTGTAGGGCTCAATGTCCTGCAGCCAGCGCTCGCGACGCGCTCGCAGACTGCGCCCCGCGCGTTGCTCGAGCGCATCAGATCCGACCTCGGCCACGTGCACCCAGCCCCAGTGAGTCGCCACGAGCAGCGCGCCTGACGCAAGCGCCCCGATGCCAAGAGCGCTGCCGCCACCAATCAGCTCGACAGCGCCAATTGCGATGAGAGCCACACCTGCCAGCAGGCTCGTTGCGGTCAGGGCCACACCGAGCGCGACCAGCCTCCCGCGTGCCCTGCTCGGGACGAGCGGCTCGGGGAAGCCGACGTCGCTTGGCAGCAGGTCCTCCCCGCCCTCAAGCAGCGAGTCGTCGGCGATGCGCCCGAGGAGATCCTCAGCGCGCTCCAGCATAGGTTATCATCAGCACGATCTTATAGTCCATATGATCCAGCAAGGGGGTTGCCGTGCTCTTCTTCTTCACCGTCGAGCAGCAGGAGCGTGCGATCGTCGAGCGCTTCGGCAGGTTCGTGCGCGTCGCGGGCCCCGGGCTGCAGCGCCGGACGCCATTCGTGGAGCGAGTGGCCGGCCGCATGAGCCTTCAGGTCGAGCAGCTGAACGCGGACATCGAAACCAAGACCAAGGACAACGTGTTTGTTCTTGTCAAGATTGCGGTGCAGTACAAGGTGGGCTCGGAGCCCCAGCAGGTGCAGGATGCCTACTACAAGCTCGATGACCCTGAGGTGCAGATTCAGTCCTACGCGTTCGACGTCGTGCGCTCGCACATCCCGAGCCTGAACCTCGACGAGGCCTACGCCGACGCGGACACGATCGCAATGCACATCCAGGAGACGCTGCACAACCAGATGGCCGAGTACGGGTATGAGATCGTCAAGGCGCTTGTCACGAACATCGAGCCTGACCAGAAGGTCAAGGAGGCGATGAACAACATCAATGCCGCTCAGCGCAACCAGGTTGCCGCCTCCGCGCAGGGAGAAGCAGAGAAGACGCTTGCCGTCAAGAAGGCCGAAGGCGAAAGGGAGACGATGCGGCTTCAGGGCGAGGGGGTAGCAGAGGAGCGCAAGGCGATCGCCCAGGGGCTCAAGGAGTCCCTGGAGATCATCGCCCAGCAGGGGCTGGACGCGCGCGAGGCGATGGCGCTGGTCGCACTCACCCAATACACCGACATGGTGCGGGCGCTTGCCGAAGGCGCAAAGACAAACACGATCCTGCTGCCGCACTCCCCAAGCGCCGTCGGCGAGCTGCTGGCGCAGATCCGCGACGGCATCCTCGCGGCTGACCTTGTCGGCCACGCCGCCAACAGCGGCGCGCACACGCCCACCACAGTCTGAGGGCCTCGCGCGAGGCGGTGAGGGCGTGGCTTGTGGGCCTCGCCCCCTCCGCGGCGATCTGCTGGAGCGCAGCGCAGCTGGGGCTTGAACGAGCGCTCGGCAGATGGCGAGGCGTTCACGTTTGGAAAATCCCCTTTGGCGGCGGGGGATCTCGACTCCGCCGCACGGCGCGAGCACACCTTAGGCGCCATCCGAGCACACCCGCGCCTGCGCCC
>JAJPKQ010000026.1 GCA_021323635.1 bacterium
GCCGCAGGCAGCGGCGCACCTGGAGCAGGCGCGCGATGACCTCCTCGCCTTCACCGCCTAACCGCTGAGAGATCTGGCGGCAGATCTGGTCAAACAACCTAAAGGAGCCTCTGAACCGGGAGATCAGAAGGCGTACCGATGTCGTGGGCACCTTCCCCGAGCATTCCTCGGCGACCCGACTGATCGGCGCACTGCTTGCCGAGCAACACAAGGAGTGGGTGAAGCAGCGGCGCTGCATGGGTCAGGAGCTTCTCTTCAGAGTCGCCGCTGCCAAGGCCGGCCAGGATGAGAATGAGGGGGTGATGGCACCGATGGCGGCGGTGGCGTAGGACTCAGCGGCGATCCTGCGGTGGCGGTGCATACACCACTTCGCTGGACGTGACCGCCCGCAGCGCAGTGGGTCATATTGATCTGACTCCAGTGCTCGAACCAGTGAGTGGGATCTGGTCACTGGAGGCAGCTCGCTGCGAATTCTGGCGTCCCGCCGATGCCTCCGACCATGTATGATCGGCTGCTGTGCTGAGGAAATTCGCGGTCTCAGCTTCCGTCTGCATGATAGCCGCACTCGGCAGCGTCGCGTTCGAGTCCTCGGCACTTGCCGCCAACCGCGGATGCGGGCAGATCCGAGTCGCTCACGCCTACTATGCCGTACGGATTGAACGGGGTAATGTCGGCTGTCCGGCGGCGCGACGCGCGCTGCGAATGCTCTTCGAACTCCGTGGAACACGACACGGCGGACCATACGCCTATGAGGAATGGTGGTCTGTGGGCGCCTGGCGCTGCGGCTTTGCTGCCGGCTCTGGCACCTGCAACCGCGGTGGGGCGCGTGTCACCGCCATCTGGAGGGCGTGGGAATGCGGGCATCAGCCTGGTGGGCCCACGACTCCCTGCCGTCGCGCCGCAGCGCGGTTGCGCTGAGCTCCCGTCCGGGCGTTCCTATCCCACCGGCACCAGCTCGATCGAATCGGCGTGGCGCGGTCGCACCGTCGCAAAGTGGCGACGGTCGAGCGTCGCCAGCTTGCGCTCGCCCAGCCGCTCCACGACGGCCAGCACCGCTGAGTCGACAAAGCCCAGCTGTAGATCGGCGTAGCGCGTGAGGAGCTCGTCAACCCGAGCGTAATCCTCGCCGAGGAGATCGACGATTGTGATCTCGCCGGCCCGCACATCGGCCAGGAAGCTGCAGAACGGCTTTACGCCAAGCCTGCTGCTTGCAAGCCAGTCCAGCTCGACGAGGACCGGCGCCGGGACAAGGAGCGGCTCCATCGTGCTCATGAGCAGCTCCTTGCAGATGGCGTGATCCGCGTCGGCCCGGTCCATCGCGGCATACAGCGGGCCCGTATCGCAGATCAACGCCAAGGGCTTGGCTCGTAGCGGATCTCGCCGGACCGACGACCGATGTCCGTCGGTGGCTCGGCAGATGCACCGGCCGCGACAAAGCTCAGCCGCCGAGGCGCCCGGCCGCCGCCATTTGCCCGCCATTTAGCGATCGCCTCAACAACTCCCTCACGATCAGGCATGCGGTAGTAGGCTCGCCGCCCGCCGCGGCTGGAGGGCCCCGACTTCTCCAGAAGACCGTGGCTGACGAGAAGGCGCAGGTTTGGAACCCAGCGAGCTCCGCCGCTGTGGCGAAGCTGCTCGAGCACCCATGCGCCAGCGAACTCGCCGCCGCAGCCCTCCTGTTGCTCCGCGACGACTACGGCCGCCTCGAGGACGGGCAGCCACGCTGGATGCTCAGCGGCAAGACGGTACACGGCCCGCTCAGTTTCATTGGTCAACATGCTCTTTTTCATCAAATGGAGCTTATCAAAGCTGCTCCGGCGCCTCCGGCCGGCGCTTGCATCGCGGGCAGCAGCGCTCGCTCGCGCCGGGTCCACATCGCTTGACCTGCGGCCGGGTCTGATCGGCCCCAAGGCATCCACGACGGCGGACGCGGCGCGAGCGGATGCACCTGCACCCGCTCGGTGAGAACGTTGACGCAGCTGCCGGCCTCAGCTCGGCGCGCCCGCGCGAGCGCCCTGCCGGAGCCGCCTCGGCAGAGGAGGCGTCAAGCAGAGCCGGGTAGGCGACCGGCGCGCGCGGTCGGGCTGTGCGCCTGCGCGTCGCGGAGCGCGCACGTCTCAAGTTCGCGCCCGCTCCCCATGAGCGCCGATCCCCTGAACACCTGAACGAGCGTGCGGATATAATGCTCTGATGACGCACGGCCATCTCCTGGCGGACGACCAGCTAGACGCGGGCTTTGCGGTCGCAGTCGCCGACATCATGCAGGCGCTTGCCGCGCCCAGCCGGGTACGGATCCTCGCCCGGCTGCGAGCGGGGCCGCTGAGCGTGGGCGAGCTCGCGGAGGCCGTCGGCATGGAGCCCTCAGCGGTCTCCCACCAGCTGCGCGTGCTGCGCCATCTGCGCTTTGTCGTCGGCATCCGCCACGGCCGCCAGATCGTCTACGACCTCTACGACGACCACGTCGCGCACCTGCTCGAGGAGGCGATCTCGCACGTCGAGCACGCGGCGGCGGGGCTCGCGGGCAGAGCCGGCGAGCCCGGTCACGCCGAGGCGCGCACGTGAGCGAGGCGCCCACAGCCGCAGCGGCCGAGCACGACGCCCAGAGCTTCGCGATGGGCGGACAAGCCGGCGCCAATGGGAGCGGGCACGGCCACTCTCACGGCCTCGTGGACCCCTCGATCAAGCGCTCTGCCGCCGGCGTGCGGGTGGTGGCCCTCTCGCTTGCGCTGCTCGGGGCGACTGCCTTGGTGCAGGTCGTGATCTACTTCCTAACCGGCTCCGTCGCGCTGCTCGCCGACCTGATCCACAACGCAGGCGACGCCCTGACCGCGATCCCGCTTGGAGCGGCGTTCCTGCTGGGATCAGATCGTGCCGAGCGCGCAGCGGGCGTGGCAGTCGTGCTGGCGATCCTTGCAAGCGCGCTCACAGCGGGCGTCTTTGCGATCGAGCGCTTGGTCCACCCGACAGCGCCCGAGAACATCCTTGCGCTCGGCCTCGCCGGGGCGATCGGGATCATCGGCAACGCGCTTGCCGCACGCGTGCGACTGGACGGCGGCAGACGCCTGGACAGCGCGGCGCTGCTTGCCGACGGGCAGCACGCCCGCTCGGACGCGATCGTCTCCGCCGGCGTCGTGGTCAGCGCGTTCGCGGTCTGGCTCGGAGCGCCGATCTTTGACCCGATCATCGGGCTGGCGATCACCCTGCTGATCCTGCGCATCACCCGGGAGAGCTGGGTCACTGTCCGCGGGCACCATCACCATCATCACGGGCCGCATTGACGATGACGGCCGCGCCCGGGCAACGCAACGCGGCAGGCGGCCATTGCCACCACGCCGCCGCCAGCGCCGACATCGGCAAGCTGGCGATCGCGCTGGCGCTGATCCTCGCCTTCATGTGCGCGGAGGTCGCTGTGGGGATAATCGCCTCCTCGCTGGCGCTGCTCTCCGATGCCGCCCACATGCTCACCGATGCAGCCGCGATCGCGCTCTCGCTGGTGGCGATCCGCCTTGCCCGGCGACCGGCGAGGGGTGCGATGACCTATGGCCTGGGGCGGGCTGAGGTCCTCTCGGCGCAGTTCAACGGCGCGACGCTGCTGGTGCTCTCACTGCTGATCGTCTACGAGGCGATCCAGCGCCTGGTCGAACCGCCGGCGGTGAACGGCACCGCGATGCTCGCTGTTGCACTGATCGGCATCGTCGTCAATCTCGCGGCAACGTGGACGCTCTCAAAGGCCAACCGCCAGAGCATGTCCGTGGAGGGCTCCTACCAGCACATCCTGACCGACCTGCTTGCCTTCATCGCCACCGCGATCGCGGCTGCGATCATCGTCGCGACCGGCTTCAACCGCGCTGACGGCATTGCGTCGCTGCTGATCGCAGCGATCATGCTCGGCGCCGCATACCGCCTGCTGCGCGACTCAGGGCGAGTCTTCCTCGAGGCTGCCCCGCGCGGCCTCGACCCCGAGGCGATCGGGCAGACGATGGCCGCCCAGCCTGGCGTAGTCGAGGTTCATGACCTGCACGTCTGGGAGCTGACAGCGGGCTTCCCCGCCCTCTCCGCACATGTGCTCGTCGCCTGCGACACCGACTTCGAAGCCACGCGCCGGGCGCTGGAGGCGCTGCTGCGCGAGCGCTTCGGCCTCCGTCACACCACGCTGCAGCTCTCCCATCAGGGTGGTGAGCTGCTGCAGATTGAGACGGGCGACCTCGGCGACCCTGGCGGGGTCGAGCGGCCGTAGCCGGGCGGCGAGGGCGTTCGCCGCCGGCCGCAAGGCGCCTGTCGCCTAAGCCTCGTTGCGCAGCTGCTCGGGCGCGGGGACGACCACCGGTCCCTCCGGCGGCTGGGTGAAGCGGATCGGGTTGCCGAACGGGTCGCGCAGCGCGCAGTCGGTGCCGTAGAAGTGCTCGGTGGGCTCCTGCGTGAACTGGACTCCTGCCGCGCGCAGGCGCTCGTATGTCCCGCGGCAGTCGTCGGTCTCGAATATCAATCCTCCCCCCGCTGCCCCCATTGCCACAAGCTCGCGAACGCGGGCGGCAACGGCCTCGTCATGGAGCGGCGCGCCGGGCCGCAAGAGGACAAGCTGCGGCGTCTCCTGGCCGGGCACCACCACGGTCAGCCAGCGCATGTTGCCCAGATCGGCATCCGTGTGGACGACCATCCCGAGCTTGCCGACGTAGAAGTCGAGCGCCTGATCCTGATCGAGGACATAGATGAAGGTATGTGTAACGCGCTTGAACATGAAGCGCACGCTAGCGGCTCCGCTGCCGGCGCGCTTCTCCGATCCTGCTTTCTCGCTCACCGGACAGATCGCCGCGATCACCCCCCGACCGGCGAGGCTGCGCATGGCTCTAGCGGCCGTTGCGCTCGCGGTGCTTGCAGCCAGGCCAACAGCAGGGTCGGCGCTTGCCTTCCTCAAGCTCTTCACAGGTGCGGGCGATGCGTCGCTCGCGCGTGCGCTGCTGCTTGGCATCCTGCACCCAGCAGATGAACTCGTTGCGCGCAAGGGGGGTGATGTCAACCCAGGCGGCAAGCGCGGTCGTGCTTGAAGCAAGCGCGCTGCGCAGGTCGGCGGGCAGCTCGTGGACGACGCCGCCGGGAAGGCGCTTGGCGGCGGCGCTCAAGGCACAGGTCGCCCCTGCAAGCCCGCCTGCCGCCCTCACGATTGCCCCCTCGCAGCCTGTGCGATGCGCAGCAGGTTGCCAGCCGGGTCACGCAGCGCAAGGTCGCGCACGCCCCAGGGCATCTCTGTCGGCTCCTGCACGATCTCCGCGCCCGCCGCGCTCAGCTGCTGAAAGGTCGCATCGAGATCCTCGCTTTGGAAGTGAACGCCGCCGAGCACGCCCTTGGCGAGCAGCTCTTCGAGCGTCTGCCGGTCAGCGGGGCCGCTGTTGAGGTAGTTGGTCAGCACGATCCCCGTCTGCGGCTGCTGCGGCGAGCCGACTGTGATCCAGCGATAGGCCTCGCGTTTGACATCGTTGCGCAGCTCCAAGCCCAGGACGTCGCGATAGAAGGCAAGCGCGCGATCGGGGTCATCGACGAGCACGAAGCAGGTTGAGAGCGTCAGCGACATGCGCCAACCTTAGACGGCGCCTGTCGTGCGCGCTTCTTTGATCCTGCCTGAGTCACGGAGGCTGCGCTGCTCCCGCCGCGGACGGGTCAGCTCGCTGAGGATGCAGCCCGGCAGCTGCGCGAGTTCGCTGTGGTCGCGCCCCCGGTAGGAGGATGGCGGCTCGCCGACCAGCTCCCTGAAGCGGGCGCTGAAGGAGCCCAGCGAGCGCCAGCCGACCGCCGTGGCAACCTCGCTTACCGTCAGCTCTCCGCCCCGCAGCAGCGCCATCGCCCGCTCGATGCGGCGCGTCATCAGGTACTCGTAGGGCGTCTCGCCGTAGGCGGCGCGGAACTGCCGTGAGAGCTGCGAGGGCGACATCAGCGCAGCGCGCGCGATCCTTGCGATGGTGAGCGGCTGCGCGTAGTCGCGGTCGATCAGGTCGCGCGCGCGGCGCAGGTGTGTGAGGTTGGCGATGCGCTGCGAGCTCACCTGGCCAGTCTAGGGCCGACCCGGCCGCACCGGACGCCGAGCAGGCCGGGTGGACGCCCCGCAGGCGTTGTAGGCTCGGTGCGATGGAGCTTGTGCCTGCGCAGAGAGCGCTTCAGCGCCGCTGGCCCCAGCTTGCCGCCCTCGGCGGCCCGCTTGGCGTGCTCGGCCTGCTGATGGGGCGCAGAAGGCTCGATCGCGAGCTGGCGCTGCTGCTTGCGGGGGTGCCCGTGCTGATGCTCCACCAGATCGAGGAGTGGGTGTGGCCGGATGGGTTCATGGCCTGGATGAACCGCGAGGTCCTGCGCAGCAGCAGCGACACCGGCCCGCTCACGGCCGCACGCGCCTGCGCTGTGAACGTATATGGCGGCTGGGGAATGAGCGCGCTGGCGATCGCAGGGCGCCGGCGAGCCCCGGCGCTGGTGGCGGCGCTTGCCGGCTCGCACCTGGCAAATGCCGCGCTTCACCTCGGCTACGCGCTGCGCAGAGGACGCTGGAACCCCGGCGCGATCACCGCCGCGCTGCTGCTCGCCCCCTGGAGCGCCCTCGTGCTTGCCCGGCAGACGCGCAGCGGTCAGCTTCGCCCAAGAGCGGCGCTAACCGCCGGCGCGCTCGGCGCCACGACCCTGCCGGCGCTGATCGGCCGCATGCGCCGCGAGTCAGCTGCGGCAGCGCGCAGAGGGCGCCGGCGCCGCCGTCTCGCTCGCTAGCGCTTGGCGCGCCTCGGCCCTCGCCGCCTGCTGCTGGCCCGACCGAGCACGAAGTGGCGCCCCAGCACCGTCACGCCTCCGGTGGCAGTCTTTGCGCTCACCAGCGCCAGCACCGGCAGGCGATGGAAGCGGCGCAAAAGCCTTCTGCCGAGAGCATTCAGGGCGATCCTGAGCTTCAGCTTCTGGCCCGCCATCAGCTTGTAGCGCGCGCTCCCAACCACCGCGGTGTGCCTGCGGATGCGCCGCCGCACGCCGCTGTGAATGCGTGACAGCCAGGCAACCTGCCTGCCGCGCAGGTGCTCGATCGTCAGCAGCCTCCCTTCGCCTTCGCAGATCAAGCCGCCAGCGGTTGCAGGGCCCTTGCCGCAGGTGAGGGTGACCTCAACCTCGCCGGCAGCTGCTCGTGCCGCCCCGACGCTGGGCGCGCTCGGCGTGGGTGCGCCTGCGCTCGTCGTCTGCGAGGTCGCTGTCGTGGAGCTGCTTGCCGCACCCGTTGTCGTATGTGAGGTCGCTGTCGTGGAGGTGGTGGTCGTGCAGCCTTCGGCGGCCGCAAGCTCGAAGGCGCCCATGTCGACCGTCGGTGCGTCGCCGCAGCGTCCGGCGGTGATGCGCTTGTTGCCGGCAAGGTCGCTGCTTAGCCCGGGCGGCACAAGCGCGTTGGAGCCCGCATCGACGGTCGGGCTCGTCGCGCTCTCTTCGCCAGCAGCATTGAGCAGGGGGTTTGCGCAGATCAGCCCCGCGCCGCCGATCGGCGTGCCGCCGGCTTCGTTGCAGAGGTCTGAGAAGGCGAAGCTGGTGGTGCCGCCGAAGCCTACGATCTGCGGCCCCGGCGTGTTTCCGTAGACGATCGAGTTCTCAATGGTGAGGTTGTCGTGCGCCGATCCCCAGAGGGCGCCGCCCGCGCTGCCGGCCCCGGCTTCGACGCTGTTGCCGACCACCGTCGAGTCCTCGAGCGTGACGCTGCTGCCCGGGCATGAGCTTGCGCAGTAAGTCTGCGGGTAGCCGCTGTAGATCGCGCCGCCCCAGCCGCCGGCGGGAGCAACATTGCCGCTGAAGAGGTCGTCGACTCCCACGAACACGCCGGGCTGCTTGATTTCCGATCTCCCAAGCACGCCCAGGCCGGCCCCCTCGGGGGGATAGGTGGCCGCCGCTTCGTCGACGGCGATGCGGTTGCCTTCGAAGCGGTCGGCGGTGCTGTGCACGGTGAGGCCGAAGACCCACTCGCCGGCTCCGCCAGCTGGCTCCGTGTGCGCCGGGGCGTCGGTCGCCTCGATCACGTTGCCGGCGAAGACGTTGCGTTCCTGCAGAACCGTCGGCGAGCCCGATGCATATGAGTCCGAGAGGCCCAGACCGGCGCCGGTGCGCGCGGCTTCCGCGCGTTCAAAGCCGACGATCGCGTTGTCGATGAAGCGGTTGCCTTCGATCTTCAGCGACTCCGCTGCTGAGGGCACGATGAACGCCCCGCCGCCGCTGTAGCTGGCGCCGTTGCCCGCTCCCGGCGCGCTGCCGCCGAAGAGGTTGCCCGCCACGCTCACCTCAGCGGTCGCTTCCGGAAAGCTTTCATTGAAGATGTAGAGCGCGCCGCCGACACCAAAGCTGCTGCCGGTCGCGGTGTTGCCCACAAATGTGTTGTTGCTTATCACAAGCGGCAGCGGTGTAGACGCGTAGATTGCGCCACCGCCGTAGGTCGCGCTGTTGCCGGCGCCTTCGGCGCCGAAGACATCGTGCGTGATGAGCGTGGGCTTTTCCGTCTTTGCGTTTGTGTCTTCAATGGAGATCGCGCCGCCGAAGTTCACGCCGCCGTTGCTCACAAACTTGTCTTCGGTGATCGTCGGATGCGCTTCGGGATCCTTGAGCAGGATCGCGCTTGCGCCGCTGGTGCCGGTCAGCGTCAGCGCCCGCAGCGTCGCGGAGACGTTCCCGCTTTCGATGGCGATGATCGGTTCGTTTGCGTGACCGGCGCGGGGCTTGAGCGTCGTGCCGGAGGGGCTGCCTTCAAGCGTGAATTCGACGGTGGTCGAGATCTTGAGGTTCGCTTCGCATGAGGCTTCCGAGATCCTCAGGACTTCCTGCGGTTCGACATGCGCGAGCTTGGCTTCCAGTTCGCTGCATTTCACTTCGACTCACCCGCTTGCCAGCGTCAGCGAGACCACAAGCAGCAATCCGACACATGCCCCCAACAGCGCAAGCGTGAGCGACTGCGCCGCGCGGCCCGTGTGAAGCCTTCCGCCTGGCACCGGGCGATCATACCGCGCTGCGGCGACTGTCGCTTGCAGCCTGCAACCGCCGCCCAGGAGCGCTCAGACGCCGGCGAGGCGCGCGCGGCCGGCCAGCCGCGCGCGCATCACCGCCACCGCCTCCGGGTTGCTGTCGATCAGCAGGTAGCGCCGTCCGAGCGCTGCCGCCACGGCGCCGAGCGTGCCGCTGCCGGCGAAGAAGTCCAGGCAGCTGTCGCCCGGGCGGGTGGAGGCGCAGACCATGCGCCGGACGATGCCCTCGGGCTTCTGTGTCGGGTAGCCCGTCTTCTCCGCGCCGCTGGTGGGAACGATCGTGTGCCACCAGACGTCAGTGGGCAGCTTGCCCCTGGCGGCCTTCTCCGGGCCCACCAGCCCCGGCGCCATGTAGGGCTCGCGATCGACGGCGTGCGCATCGAAGTAGTAGTTGGTCGGGTGCTTGACGTAGACGAGGATCGTCTCGTGCTTGGCCGGCCAGCGGCGCCTTGCGCGCGCGCCGTAATCGTAGGCCCAGATGATCTCGTTGAGGAAGCACTCGCGCCCGAAGATCTCATCGAGCAGCAGCTTGCAGTAATGGGCCTCGCGATAGTCGATGTGAAAGTAGAGCGTCCCGCTTTCGGTAAGCAGCCGCCGCGCCTGCAGCAATCGTGGCTGCAGAAAGGCCAGGTAGTCCTCGAAGTGATCGCGGTAGGAGGACTCCGCCAGCAGGCGCGTCCTGTAGCGGCGGCCCGCGAAGCCGCTTCTGTCGCCGTCGGGGTCGGCCTCGGTCGCAAGCAGCTTGCGTCGCTGGCGCTTGCCGGTGTTGAAGGGCGGGTCGATGTAGATCAGCTGGAAGGAGCAGCCCTCCAGCTTCGGCAGCACCGCCATGTTGTCGGCCAGAATGACCCTGCCTTCGCCGCGCACGGCGCCAATCTAATGGCAGGGGCAGACGGCCTGCCCGCGCGCCTCGCTACGCCGAGATCGCTCTGCGCGCCTCGCTGAGCGCCTGCTGCAGGTCAAGGTCGCGCTGCGCAGAGAGCAGCTCGAGCGCACGGTCGGCAAGCTCGGCAGCCTGCGCCCCGCCGAGCTCGGGATCGGCGAGCGCCAGCGCAAGCAGCGCCTCGCGCAGCAGCTGCGGGTCAGAGGGGTCAGGCGGGGGGCCTGCGGGGGCAAGCGCGCGCAGCGCCTCGATCAGCCTGGGCGCGATCAGCGCGCCTCCCAGCAGCCGACCGGGGTGGCGGTCGGGGATCTGCAGCGCGATCGCCCCGCTTGCAGGGTCGACGACCGCGATCTTGCTGCGCAGACCGTGGCGCTCCGGGACGAGGCGGTAGCCGCCAAGGCGCAGATAGCCAAGCTGAGCGGCGATGCGGGTGTAGAGCGCGACGATACCCTCGTCGCGCACGCGCCGGGCGTGGTAGGCAAGGTGGGTCATCGGCTCGCCCGCGCTTGGCTCCGGATCGGGCGCCAGCAGCAGGAAGGCCTCAGAGCCAAGGCGTCCGGCGCCGACCCCGGCGACCTCCGCCAGCAGCTGGTAGCCGGAGAGCCCCAGCGCGCCGGCGATGCCGGGCGGCAGCGGATGCGCTGCAAGGTGGCCTGGCGGCGGCGCCATTCAGTTGTTGAGCAGGCCGCCCATCACCGAGCCAAGGACGCCCCCGCCCTGACTCTGCTGGGCGCCACCGGCGCCGGTCTCAGCTCCGGGCGGATGGTAGTAGGCGCTCTGCAGGCCGACCCGACCCGGACCGGTGAAGCGGTTGAACACAAGGCTGCCGCCGCCGCTCAACAGCCCCGTCTTGAAGCCGTAGACCTCCTGGGACATCTGCACCGAGTGGTCGTAGTAGAGCCAGCCGCCGGGCTCGATGTCGATCACCTCGCCCGCCTCCAGGCGCTTCTCGAAGACGTTGCCATAGCCGTGCACCCAGACCACACCTTCGCGGTCGCCCGCAAGGAACTGGTCGACCCAGAAGCCGCCGCCGTAGAGCATGTTCGCAAACCCCTTCATGCGGCTGTAGTCGTACTCCACGGCGCCCGTCGCCGCCAGGAACTGGTGCTCGCGAACGACGATCCCTTCGCCCGGCTGCAGGTGCAGAGCCGCCACATGGCCGGGAGCATCGCGGCTGAAGGCGACCTCCCCCGCCGACTGCGCCTCCAGCAGCAGCAGCGGCATGCCGCCCAGCACGCGGCGCTTGAGCCCCTTCTTGAGCGGGTGCAGGCCGATCTGCATATCCGGGTACTTCCACAGCAGCACATGGTGCTCGAAGTAGACCGGCAGCTGGCCGTCAAGCGCCAGGTGCAGGACCGGCACCAGCTCGCCCTCGAGGCGATAGCGAAGGCCGGGAGCGCTCGCCTCCTCGATCTTGGTCGGCAGCATCTGCGGCGGTGTGGGCATCGACTCCTCCTTTGGTAGCGTTGCCCGAGCATACTCGCAGCGGCCCCGAAGCGTCAGCTTTGCGGCGCGCCCGCACCAGGGGCCGGTCGCACGAGGAGCCTGCCCAGACCACGATGAGCTCCGCCAAGTTCGACCCCACCCGCGCGCACTGCCTGAACGCGCCCGAGCGCGAGCGCTTCCTGCCCGATGCGCGGATCCTCGAGCTGCTCCAGCTGAGCGGCTCAGAGACGGTCCTCGACTACGGCGCCGGCACCGGTCGGCTGACGGTCCCGATCGCGGCCGCGCTTCCCGCCGGCAGGGTGATCGCCCTCGACGAGCACCCGGAGATGATCGCGCACCTGCGCCGTGCCACCGCCGGCCTTGAGAACGTCGAGGTGATCGAGATCGCGCACAACGCCGTCCCGCTGCCAGAGCGCTCGGTCGACCGCGTGCTGGCTGCAAACATCCTCCACGAGGTTCGCGGCCAGAGAGCGCTCGCGGAGATCGCGCGCCTGCTTGCGCCCGCAGGCACGCTGCTGGTGGTGGATTGGGAGCGTGGGCGCAAGCGCGACCTGGGGCCGCCCGAGGCGCACCTCTACACCCTCAACGAGGCGCTTGCTGAGCTCGCCGCCGTCGGCCTGCACGCGGAGGCGATCCCGGCGCAGGACCTCCCCTACCACTTTGCCCTGCGCGCGCGCATCGGCTAAGAGCGGCGCTCAGCGACCTCGCAGATCATGCGTCTGCGTCGTCCCGGTCCCCTGGCGCGATGCCGCCGCGGTTGCGACGTCGCGGGGATAGCTCTGGCGCGCTCGCGCCAGGAAGACTCCCGCGGCGGCAAGGCTTGCGAGCATCACCAGGAAGGTCACCTCAAGGCCGGTCGCACTGGCAGGGGAGATCGCCCCCGGGTGGGTGCCGATCGGCGCCTGCTGCGGCGCGATGCCCGCGATCAGTTCCGCGACGCCGCCGAAGATCAGCGGCGCCAGCGCCTGGGCAAGCGAACGCACCAGGCCGCGCGTGGACTCCGCGCGACCCCAGAGCCCTGCCGGCATGATGTCCAGGCGCGCGGCATCGAGCGGCGGGTTGGCGGCCGCGATCAGCGCCGTGCCGAGGAGGTCAAACCACAGCGCCGGCGTCAGCCCGGCGCCCAGGAAGCCCGGGACTAGCACCGCCGCCGCCAGCAGATAGCAGGCCGCAGGCACCCAGATGCGCGCCTCCAGCACCCCCCTGCGCAGCATCGCATCGGTGAGGCGACCGGAGATCAGCGTGCCGGTGATCGCGGCGATCACCAGCGAGGCGACCATCAGCTCTGCGGTTGCCTGGCCGATCCGATAGTGGCCGCGCATGAAGACGATCGCAAAGGTCTGCAGCCCGGAGAAGAAGAAGTAGCCCAGCGAGGAGGCGATCACAAGCAGCGCGTAGGTGCGGATGGAGAGGATGTAACGGATCGCCTCACCGATCGAGAGACCGCGCGGATCGCGGTGCAGCACCAGCTGCTCGTCGGGCTCGATGCCGCTGCGGCGCACCGCCTCGCGTGCCAGCTCGAGCACGTGCGTCGGCGCTTCGCTGGGGTCCTCCGGCACCCAGCGCGCGCGCGCGGCGGCCTTCGCCAGCGCCTCTTCGAGGTCATGCTCGCCAGGCTCCAGGTAGCTCTGCCCGCCGCGTGCAGGCTCGGGGATCGTGCGCCAGAGGGTGCGCGCGACCCAGAACCCCGGCAGCGCCAGCAGCACGAAGGCGAGGCGCCAGCTGATCGCGCTTGCGATCAACCCGCCGATGATGAAGCCAAGCGCGGCGCCGGTCGTCTCGCCGGCGAGGATGTAGGAGTAGACCTGGCCGCGCTCGCGCGCCGGGAAGTAGTCGCCCGTGAGCGAGGCGATCGCCGGCCCGGCGGTCGCGGTGACCGCGCCCAGCGCAAGGCGCGTCAAGAGCAGCGTCGAGTAGCTGCCCGCAAAGGCGCTCGCCAGCGAGGCGATCGACCACAGGACGATGCTGATCGAGAGCATCGGCATGCGCTTGATGCGGTCCACCGCCATCCCTACCGGGATCACGAACAGAGCGCCCGAGAGCAGGCCCGCGGAGCTCAGCAGGCCGAGGGCGGTGTTGCCGATGTGCAGCGCCCGCTCCAGCTGTGGCGCGGCTGCCCCGATCGTCGCGGAGTCCGCGCCCGCAAGCGCGAGCACAGCGGCGTAGGTGGTGATCACCCGTGCCCGCGCCGGCCCCCCGACGCGCTGCACCACCTGTCCGCGCGCCAGCCCGCCCACGTCAGCGAGCGCGCGCGCAAGCTCGCGCAGCGCGCGCAGTGGCCAGGGCGCCGGCGGGCGTCGCGGTGGCTGGGGTGAGCTCATCTGCCTGAACACTCTGCCTGAGGAGGCCCTCCTGCGCAGGCACCCGGGCGGGCGGCGCAGGCAGGCGCTGCGGCTAGCCTGGCATGTGCTGGCAGGCGCGCCCGCACCCACGCTCATTCTGAGCATCGAGCTATCGGACTGGCACCAGCTCGCGGTGCGGCGAATCGGTCTGCCCGACTGGGACCGGCGCAGCGCAGGGCTGGTGCGCCAATGCGCAACCCTGCTTGAGCGCCTTCAGCAGATGGGTGCCCGGGCAACCTTCTTTGTGCTCGGTTGCAGCGCGCGCCGCTATCCGGAGCTGGTGTGCGAGATCGCAGGGCGCCCCGCGAGATCGCCTCCCACGGCTATACCCACCGCCGCCTTTTCGATCGGACCCCGCGCGAGCTTGCCGCTGGCATTGCCGCCAGCATCGAGCTGATCGGCGAGCTGACGGTATCTGCTCCCCGCGGCCACCGCGCCCCCGCCTTCGCGATCAGGCGCCAGGGCGCGCGAGCCTTCGAGCTGATCGCAGATCACGGCTTGCGCTACGACTCGAGCCTGCATGACTCCCCGCGCCTGCCGGAGCGCATCAGACCGGCAGCGCCAGGTCCTCACCGCGTCGAGCTCTCAGCAGGCCGCTGCCTCTGGGAGCTGCCGTTCGCCGTCGGGCGCCTGGGCGCCTGGTCGATCCCGCTGGGCGACGGCGCCGATTGGCACCTGCTGCCCGGCCGGGTGGTGCGGGGCGGCCTTGCCGGCGCTGCTCGCTGCGGCCCTCAGGCGATCTACGCCCACCCCTACGAGTGCGGTCCCCGGCGCACGCGCGTCCTGGAGCTGCTCAGGGCGCTCGTCGTACTTATGAGCTGACCACATGCAAGCAGGCAGTTGAGCGCTGCGACCCCGGCAGCAGGCGAGCAGGTCCAGGAGCACTTCAGCGCAAACGCGCTTTAGTTCGACGACCTCTACGAGGACCGGCGGCTGCTGCAGCGGCTGCTGCGCCCCGGCCTCTTCTCGCGTGGCGAGCTTGCGCTGGAAGCTGTGCGCTCCCATCAGTCCCCGCGCCTGCTCGATGTCGTCTGCGGCTCGGAACGCATCGGCGAGCACATCCTGATGGCGGGCGCGCGCGGGTGGGTCGGTGTGGAATTGGCCGCGCCGATGCTCGTGCTCGCGCGAGCGCCTTGCGCGCTTCGTCGATCGCGTAACGCTGATCGAGGGCAAGTTCCTCAGCTGCCCGCTCGAGGGCCGCTTCGAGGTGCTGGTCGCGGTCGGGCTCTTCGACCACATCGCCGATCCGATGCAGTTCTTGACGCGCATGCGCTCGCTGTGCGCGCCGCACGCCTCGCTCGTGGCCTCCTTCTCCGCCTGGACGCCGCCGAAGGGGCCGCTGCGCAGGCTTCGCTACGCATACGTCAACCGCTGCCCGATCTACGACTACACCGCGGGCGGCCTCGATCAGCTCTTTGCCCAGGCGGGCTTTGAGCGCCTGGAGCTGCGCCCCGGCCGCGCCGGCCTCCTCGCCTGGGCGCGCGCCTAGCGCGGCGCTGTGGCTAGCGCTCGCGCGCCCGTGGGGCGTAGCGATGGTGGAGCATCAGCGCGTTGCCGTCAGGGTCCTTGAAGAAGGACATCCAGCAGACCCCGGTGTCAAACACGTCCCCCTCGAAGCTCACCCCGCGGCGCTCAAGCTCCGAGCGCGCGCTTGCCATGTCCTCGACATGCAGCGATATCCAGGCGCGCGAGGGCTCATGCTCGCTGGCGATCCCCATCTTCTGCGGATCGATCACCGACAGGGTCAGGTTGCCGGTCTCGAACTCGGCATAGCTGCGCTCGGGCAAGTAGACGGAGCGATGCAGGCCGAGCGTCTCGCCGTAGAAGGCGACCGCGCGCTCAAGGTCCGCAGTTGGCACCGAGACGAAGTCGGTGCCGGTGATGGGTCCCTGGGCAGCCATCCGCGGCTCATCCTAGCTCCTGCTCAGGCGCGCTCAGCAGCTGCGAGGGCGCCTCGCCCCAGAGCGACTCCAGCCGATAGTGCTCGCGCAGCGCCGGCGTGAAGATGTGGATCACCAGGTCGCCGTAGTCCATCAGGATCCACTGCGCCTGCGCAAGGCCCTCGACCCGTCGCGGCTTGATCGCGTGCTCGCGCGCGAGCAGCTCGGCGATAGCCTCGCTGATCGCCTTGGTCTGGCGCTCGTTGGCTCCCGAGCAGATCAGGAAGCGGTCGGTGTAGCTGACCAGGCCGCGCAGGTCGAGCTCGACAACCTCCCGTGCCTTCTTGTCGACTGCGGCCGCTGCGGCGCTGCGCGCAAGCTCAGCGGCGTCAGCGCGCCCGCGCTCTGGCGCCCCGACGCTCATCAGCAGCGCGCCTCCGCGCTCTGTAGGCGCCCGGCCTGCCGCTGCGCAGCCGCGTGCCCGTGGGGCGCATAGAGATGATGAGCGGCGATGTAGGAGGCCACCGCAGCTCCGACCAGCGCGCTCACGTCCCTGCCCTCGGCCAGGAGCGCACGAACCTCTGTCGAGGAGATCGGCACCGGGCGCATCGGCAGATAGGCGATGCGCGCGCCGGCTCCAAGCGCAGCAAGCGAGCGCTCCAGCTCGGGCCCGATCTCCTGGCGGGGCGCGACCGCGATCTGCGCTATCTGCGCGATGCGCTGCGGCTCGCGCCAGCTGGGCAGCGTCGCTGCCATGTCCGCGCCGAGGATCAGCGTCAGCTGCGCCTGCGGGCTCTGCGCCTGCAGCTGCTCGAGCGTCTCCACAGTGTAGGAGCGCCCGCCGCGCTCGATCTCGATCGCGCTGGCGCGCACGCCTGCCCCCGCTTCGCCGGCGAGCGCCTCGCACATCGCCAGGCGATGGGCACTGCCCGGATCCTCCGGCGAGGGGTCCTTGTGGGGTGGCTCGCAGAGCGGAACCAACAGCACCTCGTCGAGCGCGAGCGCTTTGCGCGCGCTGCGCGCAAGCTCGAGATGACCGCGATGTGGCGGATTGAATGACCCGCCCAGAACGCCTATCCGCACCGATCGCCGCTCGGCCTCACGCCCGGACGTGGCCGTCGCCCTCGATTAGGTACTTGTAGGTGCACAGCTCGCGCAGCCCGAGCGGGCCCCGTGCGTGAAGCTTCTGGGTGGAGTTGCCGATCTCCGCGCCCATCCCCAGCTCGCCGCCGTCGGTGAAGCGCGTCGATGCGTTCACATAGACGCACGCGGCATCGACGCCGCGCTGGAAGCTGCGCGCAGCATCGCCCCTGGAGGTGACGATCGCCTCGGAGTGCCCGGAGCCGTAGCGATTGATGTGGGCGATCGCCTGCTCGAGCGAGTCGACGATGCCGACCGCCAGCGTGAGGTCGAGGTACTCGCGCTCCCAATCCTCCGCGCTCGCGCTCTGGAGCGAGGAGGCATGCTCGCCGGCGAGCGCGATCACGCGGGGGTCGGCGCGCAGCTGCACGCCCGCCTCGAGCAGCTCGGCGATCATCGCCGGCAGGAAGCGCTCCGCGATCGCAGCGTGCACGAGCAGCGTCTCGGCCGCATTGCAGACGCCCGGGCGCTGGACCTTTGCGTTCATCACGATCCGCTGCGCCTGCGCGAGATCCGCGGAGGCGTCGACGTAGACGTGGCAGTTGCCGGAGGCCGCATAGATCACCGGGACGGTTGCAACCCCCTGCAGCGCGCCTTTGAGCTCCTCCCCGCCGCGCGGGACGATCAGGTCCAGATAGCGGCTCTGGCGGGCCAGGGCGGCGATCTCCTCACGGCTCTCGCCGGGCAGGAGCGTGATGCTCTGCACGGGCAGCCCCGCCGAGGCGATCGCCGCCGAGGCGATCTGCGCAAGCACCGCATTGGAACGCTTGGCTGCAGAGGAGCCGCGGAGGACGATCGCGTTTCCGGACTTGATGCAAAGCGCCGCGGTGTCGATGGTCACGTTCGGCCGCGCCTCGTAGATCACGCCGACCACCCCCAGCGGCACCCGCACCTTGCGCAGGTCAAGGCCGTTCGGCAGCCTGCGCCCCTCGATCACCTCGCCGACGGGGTCCCCCAGCGCGACGATCGCACGCACCGCCGCGACGATCCCCTCCAGGCGCGCACTGTCGAGGCGCAGGCGATCGAGCAGCGCTGTGCTGAGGCCGGCGCGCTCGCCCGCGGCCATGTCATCGGCGTTGGCCGCAAGTATCTCCGCAGCGGAGGCCTCGAGCGCCTCGGCCACAGCCATCAGGGCGGCGTCCTTGGCGGCGGTGGGGGCGAGCGCCAGCTCGCCTGCCGCTGCGCGCGCCTGCGCACACAGCGCCTCCACCTGCGCATGCACCGAGGAAGCATCGCCGCCGGCGCTTGGCACCGGCGCGTGGCGCTCCTCGGTGGCGGTCTGGCTCATCTGCTCACATGGTAGAGACTGGCGTGCGCGGGGCCGATCGCGCGCCGCTCAGCTGCGCCCCTCATCCACGCCCGCTATCGGCTCGGAGGGGAGCTTGCCGTGAAGCGCTTCGAGCTCCATCAGGTCCAGGCGGTCGCGGGGCCTGCCCGCAAGGCGCTTGAAGCCCACGACGCTGGCGAGGCTTGCCACCCGCACGCGCTGGCCATCGAGCTCGAGCCTCATCGCCCGCTCGCTGACGGTCTGAAAGTCCAGCGGCGGCAGGCCGCCGCGGATGATGTCGATGATCCCGTAGCGGCTGCGAACGCGCAGAGTGTCGGCAGCCGCGATCTCATCGAGGCTCAGTGGGCGCCCGTCGTAGGAGCGCACCGCTCCGCTGCGCCGCAGGAAGCGCAGGATCGCCCGGTCGCTCTCCGGACCGTCAGGCACCAGCAGATCGCAGTCTTCGGTCGCGCGCACAAAGCCGTTGGCGATCACGCTGAAGCCGCCGATCACGACGAAGGGCAGCCGCGCCGCATTGGCTGCGCGAATGATCCCTGAGAGGTCCGGCGCGGGCAGCAGCGACTCTGCAGCAACCTCGAGCGGCGCCGCTGCCGCCTGATCGGCCCGACGCTCAGCTGCGCGTGGGCGCCCGGAGGGGTCCATGGCCTTGGCGCAGCGAGGCTGCAAGCAGCTTGAGCGCCTGAGCAGAGAGCGACTCGCCCGCCCGCAGGCGCTGTGCGGGGGTCAGCGCGAGCGCACGCGCGCGGCGCTGCTGATCCTCGGCGCGGTTTAGCTGCGCCCACCGATCGCTCGCGCCCTTGCTGGGCTGCCGCCCGGCGGCGGCCAAACCGTGCGGATCTGGCCTCATATGCGAATTCTAACCTACGCTAGGCGCCTGCAAGCACAAGCTGGTCGCGATGGATCGCCTCCTCGTCGGTCGCATCTGTGATCAGCTTCCGCAGCGCCCGCGAGTCGCACCCCTTGATCCGCTGCAGCTCGGCTGCGCTGTAGCTGACCAGGCCCTTGGCGATGAGCTCCCCGGAGCGCTCGCGCACCTCGACCGCATCGCCCGCCTGGAACTCGCCCTCCACCGCGATGATCCCGACCGGCAGCAGGCTCGACCCGTTTGAGCGCAGCGCCGCGGAGGCGCCCTCATCGACGATCAGCGTGCCGCGCGCGGGCTTTGCGAAGCGCAGCCAGAGCTTGAAGGCCGAGTCCTCGCGCGGGCGCCCGGCGATGCGCGTGCCGCTCGGTCCTCCCGCGAGGGCCGCATCGAGGGCGCCCTCGGCAAGGCCGCTGCAGATGATCGTCGCCACGCCCGCAGCGGTTGCGATCTGCGCCGCGGCGAGCTTGGCGCGCATCCCGCCGGTGCCCCACTGCGAGGTCCCCGCACTGACGCTGTGCTCGAGCATCTCCGCCAGCAGCTCCGGGTCGCCGATCTCGCCGATCAGCCGCGCATCCCCGTCCAGCCTGGGATCCGATGAGTAGATCCCCTCTACGTCCGTCAGCAGGACGAGCAGCTGCGCGTGCAGCGCTGTTGCGACCTGGGCGGCCAGGAAGTCGTTGTCTCCGAAGGAGATCTCATCGGTGGCGGTTGTGTCGTTCTCGTTGATCACCGGCACGACGCCCCACTGAAGCAGCGTCGCAAGCGTCCGGCGCGCGTTCAGGTAGCGCGTGCGCTCGTGCAGGTCCGCGGCGGTCAGCAGCACCTGCGCGCCCAACAGGCCCTGGGCGGCGAGCAGCCGGTCGTAGGCTGAGAAGAGCCGCCCCTGGCCGACGGCGCTTGCCGCCTGCAGCTCGGCGATCGCAGCGGGGCGACCCGCAAGGCCAAGCGCGCTCACGCCGCGCGCGATCGCGCCGCTGGAGACCAGCGCCGGTGCCTGGCCGCGCTTGCGCGCTCTGGCAAGCGCCGCGCAGATCTGCTCCAGCACCGCCTCGCGCGGCTCCCCGCGCTCATCGGCAAGCACGCTCGAGCCGACCTTTACCACCACCGCCCCGCCGATGCGTGTGCTCATCGGGAGCTGCCGCGCAGCGCGCTGCCGCGCCTGCCCTCCGCAAGCGAGAGCTCAAACTCGCCCAGCCAGATCTGGTCGCCCGCCTGGTAGCCGTGCGCCCGCAGCGCAGCCAGCGCGCCAAGACGCTTCAGGCGCCCTTCGACGTAGCTGCGCGCTTCGGGGCTGCTCAGATCAAAGCGCTCTGCGAGGCGCTCGGCGAAGGGTCCGCAGAGCGCGAAGCGCCGCCCCCCAAGCGTGCGCACGAGGACCTCCGGAGCGCCCTCCGGTCTCAGCAGCGCGTGCTCGGGAAGCTCCGCGCCGTCGCTCTGTGCGCCATCGGCGCTCTGCTCGTGCCCCTCTCGCTCAAGGCGCTCGTAGGCGGCAAAGAGCGCCTGCGCAAGCTCCTCGATGTGCGCCCCGGTTGCGCTTGAGACGACCAGCAGCGGCACCTCCCCACCGGCCAGCTGCTGCAGCTGCCGCTTGGCTGCAGCCACCCGCCCTGCGCCCACCAGATCGCTCTTGCTCAGCACCACGATGCGCGGCAGCGTGCTCAGCCTGGGGTCGTAGGCGGCAAGCTCGCGCTCGATCGTCTCGAAGTTCTCAGCCAGCGCCGGCGGTGGGTCGCCCGCAAGCGTCGCTCCCTGCGGAGCGGCGCCGAAGAGCTCCGGCGCAAGGTCGAGCACGTGCACCAGCAGGCGCGTGCGCTCGATGTGGGCGAGGAACTGATCGCCCAGCCCCGCCCCCTGCGAGGCGCCCTCGATCAGCCCGGGGATGTCGGCGATCACCAGCTGACGGTGATCGCGCTCGATCACGCCGAGGTTCGGCTCGCGGGTGGTGAAGGGATAGGAGCCGACCTTCGGTCGCGCGTCGGTCAGGCGCGCAAGCAGCGAGGACTTGCCGGCGTTCGGCAGGCCGACCAGGCCGATGTCGGCAAGCAGCTGCAGCTGCAGCGTCGCCCAGCCGCGCTCGCCTGCGAGGCCGCGTTCGGCAAAGCGCGGCGCCTGCCTCGTGGCGGCGGCAAAGCGCCTGTTGCCGCGCCCGCCTGCGCCCCCGCGCGCAAGCAGCGC
The DNA here is from genome assembly GCA_021323635.1 of bacterium. Taxonomy (GTDB): domain Bacteria; phylum Actinomycetota; class Thermoleophilia; order Solirubrobacterales; family Solirubrobacteraceae; genus Palsa-744. The sequence goes on from JAJPKQ010000026.1 coordinate 21,034, forward strand.
GCGCTGGCCCTCGCGCACCAGGTCGAGCTCGCGCCCCTCAAGATCGCCGTCCGCGCCGCGCACGAGCGTCCCGGGCGGCACGCGGATCACGAGCGCGGCGCCATCGGCGCCGTGACGGCCTCCGCCCGCGCCGCCGCCGCCGGCGGCGGCCACGAAGCGGGTCCGCCCCGAGAGCGCGCGCAGGTCGCGCAGGGAGGCTGCGCAGAGCAGCAGCACATCGCCGCCGCGCCCGCCGTCGCCGCCGTCGGGCCCACCACGCGGAACGTGCGCTTCGCGCCGGAAGCTCACCGCCCCGGCGCCGCCGGCGCCGGCCTGGACGTAGATGCGGGCCTTGTCGTAGAGCACGCCAACATGGTGACAGCCGCCCGGCGGCGCCAGCGAGCGACCGACGCTAGCCTGCGTCCGTCGCGGCGGCGATGCTGATGACGCGGCGCCCGCCGCGGCCGGTGTGAAAGGTGACGCGCCCGGCGCTGCGCGCATAGAGGGTGTGGTCGCGCCCGATGCCGACCCCCTCGCCGGGATGAAAGCGTGTGCCGCGCTGGCGCACGATGATCTCGCCGCCGGAGACAAGCTGCCCGCCGAAGACCTTCACACCCAGCCGCTGCCCGGGAGAGTCGCGGCCGTTGCGGCTTGATCCGAGCCCCTTCTTATGCGCCATCGCCGCTCTCCCCCTTCGCTGCGCCCGCAGCGATCTCGCTGATCTCGATCTGCGTCAGCTCCTGGCGGTGCCCGCGCCGACGCTTGTAGCCGCGCTTGGGCTTGAACTTGAACACCCGCAGCTTCTCGCCGCGCTCGTGCGCGAGCACGCGCGCGCTCACCCGTGCGGAGGAGAGCTCCTCGGCGGAGCAGCGCACCTGCCCGTCGCGCACCAACAGCGGCTTGAGCGCGACCGTCTCTCCGACCGCCGCGTGCAGGCGCTCGACGTGCAGGCGCTGCCCGCGCTGCACGCGGTACTGCTTGCCGCCGCTTTTCACTATCGCGTAGATCTCGCTTGCCATTGGATCGATCACCTGCCGGGCGCCGCCGCGGTCACTCGCCCCGAGCGGGCGTCGCAACGCGACCCGCGTGCTCCTCAGGCCGCCGCAGGCGGCCACCGGAGGCTGATGGTAGACGATCGGGCCCGATCTCGTCCTGATGCTCGCCGGGCGGCTCCTGATCGGAGCCTGCGCTCGGTGCCTTCTGCGCCGAGCGCCGCGAGCGCCGGGCGGGGCGCGAGCGGGTGGCGCTGAGCAGCGCATCCTCCTCGGGATCGGCGTCAGCGCTCGTCGGCGCCGCGGAGAGCCCAGCCTCGGTGCGCGCCTGTGCGTCCTCGAGCGCGCCCGAGCGCGAGCGGGCGCGCTCGCTCTGCGCATCGGCGCTCAGGCGCACGCCTCGCTCGCTGCCGCTCGGCGCGCGCGGCGGCGAGAGCACGTTGCCCTCCTCGTCGACCATCACCGCGCTTGCGGAGGTGCGATCGGCGCGCTCGATCCGCACCAGGCGCTTCTCGCCCACATGGCCGGCCGCGCCGGCGATCGAGACGATGTAGCCGTCGATCTTCGCGACGGCGTCCTCCGCCACATACATGTGCGGCTCGACGATGTCCACGAACACCTCATCCCCCTCCCGGAAGGGCAGCGCGCGCTCCTGGACCTCATCGCGAGAGCCCATGAAGGTGACCGCAAAGTGATCGAGCGGCAGCCCCTCGGAGCCCTCGAAGTGGAAGAACTTGCCGGTTTCGCGCTCCAGCGCCTCCAGGGCCCGTGAGCCTTGGCCGGTGAACTGCATCGTCACGTGCGGGTTCATCTGCACCAGGAATGCCTCCGCCTGCGGGTGCTGCGCGGCAACCTTGCGCAGCTTGCGCTCGTGTTCGATCGCGATCGTCTCCTCGGAGCGGACGACACCCTCGCCGCCACAGGTCGAGCAGGGCCTGCTCATGATCTCACGCAGCCCCTCGGTTACGTTCTGGCGCGTCATCTCGACCAAGCCCAGCGCGGAGATCTCCGCGGTGAAGGTCTTCGTCCGATCCTCGTCGAGGGCTTCGCGCAGGCGCTTCATGACCGCCTCACGGTTGCGCGCACGCGCCATGTCGATGAAGTCGATGACGATGATGCCGCCGATGTCGCGCAGGCGCAGCTGGTTGACCACCTCCTCGGCGGCCTCAAGGTTGGTCTGCGTGATCGTCTCCTCCAGGCCGCCGTCCCTGCCGCCGCCGATGAAGGAGCCCGAGTTGACGTCGATCACGGTGAGCGCCTCGGCGTGGTCGATCATCAGGTAGCCGCCAGAGGGCAGATCGACGCGACGCGAAAGCGTCTGGTCGATCACCCGCTCGACGCCGTAGACCTCGAAGAGATCCTCCTCGCCCCCCCAGAGCTCGACGCGATCGACAAGCTCGGGCGCGGTGCGCGCGAGGAAGGAGCAGAGCCGCTCATACCCGCTCTCCTGGTCGACGATCGCCCGCTCGAACTCGTTGGAGAAGATGTCCCTGATCACGCGCACCGAGAGGTCGGCTTCCTGAAAGACGAGCGCGGGCGCTCGCGTGCGCTGCGCCCGCGCCTCGAGCACCTCATAGAGCTTGCGCAGGTAGAGCAGCTCGCGTTCGAAGTCAAGCCGCGAGGCGCCCTGCGCGGCGGTGCGGACGATCACGCCGCCCTCGCCCAGCTCGAGCTTGGCGGTCGCCCGGCGCAGCCGCTCGCGCTCGCGAGCCTCCAGACGCCGCGAGACGCCGATCCCCGATCCGGTCGGGGCATAGACCATGTAGCGACCGGCGATCGTCAGCTCCATCGACAGACGTGCGCCCTTCGTCTTCAGCGGATCCTTGACGACCTGGACGATGATCTCCTGATCGGGCTTGAGCAGGCTGGTGATCTGACGCGCCGAGCCGCGCCCGCGGCGACCGACCTCCACGCCGGGGAGCACGATCTCGTCCAGGTGCAGGAAGCCGTTCTTCTCCAGCCCGATGTCGACGAAGGCCGCCTCCAGCCCCGGCAGGACGGCCTCTACGCGACCCTTATAGATGTTGCCGACGATCGAGCGCTGACTGCGACGCTCGATGTAGAGCTCGGCGATCCGGTAGCCCGCGCCCGGGCGGCTCGCTCGCCGCCGACGGCGAGTGCCGCCGTTTGACTGTGCAGCCGCGGGGGTGCCCGTGGCCTCGAGCAGCGCGACGCGCGTCTCCGCGCGGTCGATGCTCACCAAGACTTGCTTTTTCAATGTGATCTCGTCTTTCCTTGCTTGAAATGAATGGAGCCCGGCGCGCCCGCAGCCTGCCCTGCGCATCGCAAGGCGCGCCCGCAGCGCTTCCCGACCCGCGCAGCGGGCGCAGGGGCGACCGTCGCGCCAGGAGGCCGGCGGCCGAGAAGGCGCCGATGCGCATGCGCACGCCCATCACGATGCCGTGGCTGGGGTCGCGCGACCCTTGCGCGCGTTGGTGGAGCGCGCCCGGGCGTAGACCGACTGCACCAGCCCGAGGCCGAGCATGGTGGTCATGATCGAGGAGCCCCCGTAGCTGACCAGCGGGAGCGTGATCCCCGTGATCGGCGAGATGCCGACCGTCATCCCCACGTTGATGAAGACCTGAAACATGATCATCGCCAGGACGCCGCCCGTGACGGTCGCTCCGAAGAGGTCCTTGGCAATGGTCAGTATTCGCAGTAATCGCCATATCAACAACGCAAACAGGGAGAGCACTACCGCCGCCCCGACGAAGCCGTAGCGCTCGCCAAGGGAGGCAAAGATGAAGTCCGTCTGTGCCTCTGGCAGGAAGTTTAGGGCGCTCTGAGTGGGAGTCTTCGCGCCCGTCTTCTCGCCTGAGCCAATAGCGATCTTCGACTGTTCCTGCTGCCAGCCCTGCTTATGCGCGTTCTGGTTGGGATGCAGGAAGGCGGTCAGGCGTTCTTCCTGGTACTGCTTGAGCACGTGCACGCCGGCTGCGGGCGCGGCAAAGAGCACGACCGTGACCGCAAGGACGCCGAGCGCGAGAATCGCCGCCAGATGGCGACCGGGCGTGCCGCCCACAAAAAGGATCGCAAGCGCGATCACGACATAGACCATCGAGGAGCCGATATCGGGCTGGATGATCACAAACATCGTCGCAATCAGCGCGATAAGCATCAGCAGCGCGGTCGTGCGCGGCTCGCGGATCTGGCGGAAGCGCTCGACGAAGAGCCCCGAGAGCGAGACGATCAGCAGCACCTTGCCGATCTCCGAGGCCTGGAAGGAGAAGAGCGGGAACTGGATCGCGCGCACCGAGCCGTTCGCGGAGGAGCCCAAAGCGAAGACGAACAGCAGGCTCAGCAGCAGCAGCGCGTAGATCGGGCGCGCGTAGCTGCGCAGCAGCGCGTAGTCCAGCCGGGAGATCACGAGCATCGCCGCAAAGCCGATGCCCAGGTAGATCGACTGGCGCTGCACGTAGTAGGAGGCCGACCCGGCCGCGCCCTGGCCGGTGCTGCCGAGCGCAAGCAGCGAGCAGACCGCGAGCCCCACCAGCGCAAGCACCAGCCAAGGGTCGAGCGGAAGGCTGAGCGATGCAAGCGTGCTCGAGCGCGCCTCCGCCTCGGCCGGGCGCACAGAGGGAGCGACGCGCGCTGTCCGGGCGAGCGTGCTCATGGCGCGATTTCGCTCGGCTTGACGATCGTGCTCGAGCGGCCGTAGAACCACTCGGTGGCGAGCGCGCGTGCGATCGGCGCCGCCGCTTCCTCGCCGTAGCCGCCGTGCTCGACCGTCGCGGTGATCACGATCGGGCGCTTGGCGTCAGCGACGTAGCAGGCATACCAGGAGTCTTCCTCCTGGCCGTAGACTTCCGCGGTGCCGGTCTTGCCGTAGGTCGGGTGCGCGGACTGGTTCCAGCCCGTCCAGACTGCGGTCGATGTCCCGCCGGGCAGGGTGGTCGCGCCGTGGATGCCTTCAAAGACGTAGCCGAGGTATTCGGGGTCGAGATGGACGTGGTAGAGCGGCGGGGCGACGAGGCGACGCACCAGCCGCCCGCTGGGGCTGGTGATCGCGATGCCGATGTGCGGGCGCACCTTGACGCCGTCGCCGTTGTTGCGCCAGGCGTTCACGAGCGTGGAGTAGGCCACCGCCAGCTGCAGCGGCGTGGTCTGCAGCGAGCCCTGCCCGACCGCGAGGTCCATCTCTTCTCCTTCGGTCCAGGGCTTGACTTCTGAGACGTAGGCGCATTCGGACTTGGCGTTGCTTGGATGCTCGTGTTCGCACTTTTCCTGCCGGCGGTTCATTTCCGCGCGCCAGCGCGCGTCCGGCACGACCCCTGGGTACTCGTTCAGTTCGATCCCCGTTTCCTCGCCGACGCCGAGCTTGTGCGCCATCGCCTGGATCGAGCCTTCGTGCAGGAAGGCGCGGCGCCCGACGGTGAAGAAGTAGGTGTCGGAGGAGACCGTGAGCGCTTCTGATACGTCCATCGGGGGGAACGGCGCATCGCTGGCGTTGCAGAACTTCAGCCCGCCGATTTCCAGGCAGGGGCCGGGGCCAAAGCGTTCGAGCGGGTTGACGTAGCCGCCTTCCATCGCGGCCATCGCCGTGATCGGCTTGAACGCCGATCCGGTCGGGAACAGCCCTTCGGTTGCATAGTTGATCGTCGGCGATGGTTCGCCGGGCGCGCGCGGACCAAGCAGGGCGTTGAATTCGGACTTGGTCAGCGGGTGGTTGAACGCTTCGGGGTCAAAAGACGGGTAGGAGCCGATCGCAAGCACTTCCCCGTTCATCGGGTCCATCGCGACGAAGGAGGCCGCGGTCGCAGGCTTGCCGGCCGCGCGTTGGCGGTCGATCGCTTCACGCAGCGCCCTTTCGCCCGCGCGCTGCAGGTTGACGTCAAGGGAGGTGCGCAGATTGTCCCCCCGCGTGGGCGGCGCCGGCGGCAGGTAGACAGGCACCGCTTCATTTGCCGCGTTGACCTCGAAGCGCTGCGACCCCTCCCGGCCGCGCAGGTAGGGTTCGTAGTAGTACTCAAGGCCCGCCTGGCCGACGATCGTGCCGGGCGGCACGCCGCGGAAGGCCGGCTTCTTCAGCTCCGCCGGGCTGACCTGCCCGACATAGCCGAGCACCTGGGCGGCCAGTTCGCCGTAGGGATAGTCCGGGATCCGCAGCGGCTCCTGCACCACGCCCGGCAGTTCGTTGGCGTGCTCAGAGAGGATCGTCAGCGCCTGCGGGCTTGCTTCGGTGTCGATCGTGACGGGGGCGTAGGGAACTTCGCTGTGGCCGTGGGCGACAAGCGCTTCGATGTGATGCGCAGAGAGCCCGAGCACGTGCCCGAGCGCGCGGTATAGCTGCGCCTGTTCGCGCCGTGATTCGGGCAGCCGCGTGGGATCGATCAGCACGGCGTCGACAACCTTGTCGCTGACGAGAGGCCTGCCTTCGGAGTCGAGGATCTCCCCGCGCGGCGCGGGGACCGGCACTTCGCGGATCGCGTTGGCGTGCGCTTCTGCCACATACCTGCTGCCGGAGAGGATCTGCAGGTACCACAGGCGGAAGAAGATCGCGCCGAAGGCAAGCAGCGCGATCACGCCGAGCACCGCCGCCCGCATCGCCAGCAGCGGCGGCACCGACACACGCGTTGCGCTCGGCTTGGGCGGCTCGACGATCATGGATGCGCAAGCGGCGAGAGGCCGCCGGAGGGGTTGGCGCGCGCGGGCCGTCGGCGCCCGCGCTCTTCGGCTCCCTGCAGCACCCTGCGCACGAGCAGCCAGACGGGAGCGGAGACGATCGCCCCGACGATCGTCCCCAGGACGATCTCGCGGAGCAGTTCGCCGGCGCTGACCGGCGCGTCGACGCCCAGCAGGAACTCGATCACCGCATAGCCCACGAGCGCAAGGAACGCCGCCCCGGCGCCGAGCGCGAGCGGCAGCAGCGTCGCTTCGGGGTCGCGCAGCTCGCGCAGCCGCCCGGCGCCGTAGCCGATGAAGGTGTAGATGAGCGAGGTCAGGCCGAGCGTCTGGCCAAGCGTCAGGTCGACCAGCAATCCGACCGCAAAGCCCATCGCCGCGCCGGTGCCAGAGCCGGTGGAGAAGCCGGCGAAGGCAACAACAAGCGGCGTGATGTCGATCCGCACCCCGAAGATCGGCAGCTCGGAGATGACGCCGGTCTGGACAAGCACCGATAGCAGCGCCAGCGCAGCCAGACGCGCGGGCTGCGGCAGCGATAGCGCCGATCGGCGGGGATAGGCCGCCACCTAGCCTTCTCCTTCGCCGCCGGCGCCGTTGAGGCTGCTGGCTTCGCCCGCGCCGCGTGCGAACGCGACGCGCTGCATAAGGTTGGTGAGCCGCGCCGGGGGCGAGCCGTTGACGGCGGTGAGAACCTGAACCGCTCCCAGCGCGTGCAGGTTGACGAGCGGGCGGACGCTTGCTGCGCTGCTGCCCGTGCCCGCAGCGGTGACTTCGCCGATCGGGATGCCGGGCGGGAAGAGCGATTCGCCCGGCTGCGCCAGCGATCCGGCGGTGACCACGTATTCGCCGGGGTTCACGACCGCTTCCTGAGGCAGGTATTCAAGCTGGAGGCCCTCCGGCGTGCCCACCTTGGGCTTGATGATCCCGTGCTCGGAGCGACCGGCGAGCTTCGCCGAGACGGCCATTTCATGGTCGGTGATGAGCATCACCAGCGCTCCGTCAGGATAGGCAAGCGCAACCTTGCCGACGAGCCCTTCGCCGTTGACCACCGGGTCGTTGTCCGCCACGCCGGCGCTCGTGCCCTGATCAATCACCACCGTTTCGTACCAGATGGTCGGCGAGTCGGCGATCACCTGCGCGCTCACAGGGTGGTAGCCGGCGAGCGAGTACTTGGCGTCGGCGCGCCCGATCGCGCCGGCTTCGCGCAGCGCCTGCGCTTCGTCCTGGTAGGCGATCAGGCGCGCGCGGAGCTGCGCGTTCTCGCGTTCCAGCTGCGCGCGCTTGGCACCGCTGGAGAAGGCGTTGCCGATCGACTTGAAGGCCGATCGGAAGGGCGAGAGGACGGTGTTGGCGCCGCTCTCGACGGGTGCGATGACCGTCAGGAAGCCCCGCTGCAGGGAATGCAGCGGACCGCCTGAGCGCTCGCCGAAGTAGACCGTGAGCAGCAGCAGCGAAAGCGCGACAAGCGCCGCCAGGGCTGCTCTTCTGCGTCGTACTGTCTTCTTGTACACCGCTCTTGGACCTCTTCTGTGCGCCTCCTCTATGAGCGCCTCGTGCGTGAAGCTAGCAGCGGCGCAGGCGCAAGGCCGCCGACTGCCCGCTAGCGCCGGCGCGCGCGCCCGCGCGAGGTGCGGTTCGCGCGATGGATCACGTCGAACTCCTCAAGCGAGCGACCGGAGCCGACAGCCACACAGGTCAGCGGCGACTCCGCAAGATGGGCCGGCATCTGCGTCTCTTCGCGCAGGCGCTGGTCGAGCCCCTGCAGCAGCGAGCCGCCGCCGGCAAGCGTGATGCCGCGGTCCATGATGTCGGAGGCCAGCTCCGGCGGGGTGCGATCGAGCGTCTCCTTGACCGCCTCGATGATCTGCCCGAGCGGCTCCTCGAGCGCCTGGCGGATCTCCTCAGAGGTGATCACCACGGTCTTCGGCAGGCCCGAGACCATGTCGCGTCCGCGGATCTCCGCCTGCAGCTCCTCCCCGATCGGGCACGCGGAGCCGATCTCGAGCTTGAGCTCCTCGGCGGTCTGCTGACCGATCAGGAGCTTGTACTCGCGCTTGGCGTAGTTGATGATCGCTTCGTCGAGCTCGTCGCCGCCGATGCGGATCGACTGCGAGACGACGATCCCGCCGAGCGAGATCACGGCGACCTCGGAGGTGCCGCCGCCGATGTCGACGACCATCGA
>JAJPKQ010000025.1 GCA_021323635.1 bacterium
CAAAAGCTACTGGCGCAACCAAAACAAACGACCCGGCCGCTGGCCGGGCTCCTCAAGCTGAGACATATGTCCCGACTCATGTGGGACATATGTCCCGACTCATGACATGAGAGCCGACGCGGGGACTCGAACCCCGGACCCCTTCATTACGAGTGAAGTGCTCTACCAGCTGAGCTACGTCGGCGCGCGGCTCATGCTACCGCGGGCTGAATGCGCAGTGGGCCTCGCGGGCGCCGCTCGCGCGCCGCTGCCGCTGCGGCTTTTGTGCGCGCCTGAGCCCTTGCGCTCGCGCTTGGCGCGATCGTCGCGGCGATGGCGTTCATCGTTGTCGAAGAAGTTGCTCACCGAGTGCTTGACCGCGTGGGCGGCGTGGCCTACCGCGTGGCGCACTTCCGGCGAGACCGCGTAGGCGAGCGCGGCCGCCGCGATCCCGACCAGGGCGGCAACAAGCACAAGGCGCATCCGGCGCGTCTCGCCGCCGATGCGGGCAGGGGCGGGGCTGAAGGGCGCAAGCGACATCGTGCTCTCTGACCACGCTAGCGGGGACGCCGCAGCGCCGCGCGCCCCTCGATGATCCCGACGGCGCGCAGCAGGTCGGTGCGCAGGAAGCGCACAAGGCGCGAGGAGAGACGGCGAGGGCGGCCGCGCGCCGACCCGCGGGCGGCCGGGGCAGCATCCTCCTCGCAGGCGGCAAGCACCCTGCGCAGCGCGCGCTGCACCTCCGCCTCGGCAAGGATCACCGGCCGGCGCTCAAGATAGGAGGCAAGCATTCGCGCCGGGACGATGCGGACGCCCTTGCGCCGCGCCAGCGGCCTGTCCACCCAGGCACGGCTGTAGACCAGCAGCGCCTCCACCTCCTCGCCGGTGATGCGCTCAAGCGCTCGCTGCTCAGCGCGCGCCTGCTCGAGCGCGCCGCCGTGAATGGCGCGCACAGAGATCGGCCCGGGGTGGCTCTTGGTCTCGACCGTGAAGATCCCGCCCGGCCCGATCAGCAGGTGGTCGACGTTGCCGTGGCCGAAGCCCATATCGTGCAGCACCTGCCAGCCCTGGTCCCGGAGGCTCTCGAGCAGCGCACCGACCTCCTCCTCGCCGCTTGCGCCGCGTTCATGGCGCTCGACCAGCGGGATGATCGAGTGGGTGACAATCAGAATCGCCAGCAGCAGCGTGATCTCGGAGGTCAGATAGATCGGATCGCGGAGCCCGAAGGTGCGCCCGACGTAGGCGGTGCCAACCGCCAGGGCGCCCAGCAGCAGCAGCGTGCGCAGGCGCAGGCGCTCAACGGTCGCCCGCGCGTGGCCGCCCGCGCGAGCGCGTGTGGGCCTAGCGGGCACAGCCCACGCCCGCGGATCCGCCCAGCGGACGCGATCTCGATCTTATGAGAGCCTTACGCGCCACCATCACCGACCAGCATCGGCGCCCATATCCGCCGCCCTTTAGCGATCGCCCTCGCCGCTGCACAAGGCAACCGGCCGCGTCACCCGCTGCAGCCTTGAGCGGCCGCGTCGTGGCGTCGGCCATCTGATGAAAAAGCGCGAGGCGCAGCCGTTGCGGCTAAAGGCGAGGTCCCGAGCAGACGAAGCCGATCTCAGAGCGGATTTGAGCGACCGTAACGACCTCACCCTCGCCGAGCCTCCCTCGACCGACGCGCCTCCTGCTCAGCAGCCCTGCTGCGTGACGCTGCTGCTGCGCGCTCACGCCGAGCAGAGCTTCCTGCGCCGCGAGGTGCTGCCTGTCCTCTCTCAGCTCGAGGAGCCGGGGGAGCTCGACTGCAGCGAGCGCTCCGCTGCGCTCGCCTTCCTCGAGGTCGCGTGGCTTGAGGCGCAGCTGCGCGCCTTTGCGACGGACCTCACGCGCGCGACCGTGATCGGCGCCGAGCGAGCCCCCAGCGATCCTCTGCAGAGGCCTGCGGAGCTCTACTACAGAAGCCTGCGCGCGCTGCGTGCCCACGTCGGCGAGCGAGCCAGGCAAGCGCTCTCGCTTGCGCGCGCAAGCGCCTGAGCGCACAGCGAGCGCATCGACTGCGCTATAGGCTCCACATCCCAATGAGCCAAAGCGAACAGGTGCAGCGCTTCGACCTGCAGGCGCACTCGGTCTACTCCGACGGCGAACTGCCACCCGAGCAGGTCGTCGAGGCAGCCGCCGCGGCGGGCGTGGAGCTGCTGGCGCTGACCGACCACGACACGATCGAGGGGGTGCCGGCGGCGCTTGCCGCCGGCGCGATGCACGGCATCCGGGTGATTCCGGCGGTCGAGATCTCCGCGATCGACATCGACCATCAGCCCGCCTGCGAACTGCACATCCTCGGCTACAACATCGCGCACGACGCGAGCGAGGTCAAGGCGCGGCTGCAGAGCTTCGTCGAAGATCGCCGGCGGCGGACGCTGCGCATGGCCGACGCGTTGCGCGAGCTTGGCTTCGCCTTGGACGAGGAGGCAATCGAGGCGCGCGTGGCAGCCGGGCGCTCGATCGGCCGCCTCCATCTGGCCGAAGGCGCGCTCGCGCGGCCGCAGAACGCGGAGCGCCTGCGTGCGGAGGGGATCGCGGATGTCGGCGACTTCATCCGCGCCTACCTCGTCGAGGGCACCCCCGCCTTCCGCATGCGCGAGACGCCGACGATCGCCGAAGCGGTGGAGATGATCCACTCAGCCGGCGGCGTCGCAATCTGGGCGCATCCCTTCTGGGACTTCGAGGACGCTGCCGACGTGGAGGCCACGATCATCCGCTTTCAAGCGCTTGGCATCGACGGCGTCGAGGCCTTCTACATCACCCACACCGCGGAGCAGACAGCGGGCATCGTCAAGATTTGCGAGGAGCGTCAGCTGCTGATGACCGGCTCGACCGACTTCCACGGCCCCCGCAACAGCATCTTCTCGCGCTTTCTGGGCTTCAAGACCTACGGCTTCAGGCCCAACCTCGGCCCGCTTGCAGGCTCATAGGCGCCTGTGCGCCACGCGCCAGCGCGCAGAGGCGGTAGTAGAGCGCCTCGCAGGCAAGCTCCTCCGAGACATTGCGCGACAGCTGCAGGCGCGTCTGCGCAACCGCTTCGATGGCGCGAGCAAGGCGCGCTGCCCCCTGCCGCTGTGGCGAGCCCCAAGCGTCAGCGAGCGCCTGGTGCGCCGCAGCGCGGTCCGGGGCGTAGAGGATCGCGCCTGCACTCAAGGCAAGCGCCCACGCGTCGCGCAGGCAGCGCTCGAGCAGCGTGAGCGCCAGGTCGAGGCGCTCGGTCCTGACCCGGCGCTCAAGCCGCCGCTGAGCGTCCGCATGTGCCCGCACGAGCTTCGCGCGCTCGGAGCGAGCAGCGCTCTCAAGCTCCTGCGCCTGGCGCTCCTTCAGCTCCGCAAGCGCAAGGCTCGCGCGCTCACGCGCGTCGCTGAGCAGCGCCTGCCAGGGCGTGCCGCCCATATCCTCTGAAGCACCCTCGGCAAGCGCGCTGACTGCATCGCGCAGCGCACAGCCCGCCGGCTGCGCAAGCTCCCGCGCGAGTGCGAGGTCGCAGTCGGCAAGCTGCGCGCAGGCGAGCGCTGCCTCACCCTCGGCAAGGCCCTCCGAGGCGAGCCTCGCGGCAACCTCAGGCGCCGGCGCCGGCGCAAAGCGCACCGCCTGGCAGCGCGATCGCACGGTGGCGATCACCCGCTCAAGGCTGCTTGCAAGCAGGATCAGATGCATCGCGGGCGGCGGCTCCTCGAGCGTCTTCAGCAGCCGGTTCGCCGCCTCCTCCCCCATCCGCTCAGCTCCCGCGATCACAAACACCCGCCGCCTCCCCTCAAGCGGGGTGAGGCCTGCCGCGCGCACGACCGGGCGGTCGATGTCCTCCACCAGCAGCTCTGCCGCGCCGGAAGGCTCAACCCAGGTCAGGTCCGCGTGCGCGCCGGCCAGCGCGCGCGCATGCGCCTGCTGATCGCCATCGGCAAGCAGCGCCGCTGCAAAGGCGCGCGCCGCCGCGCTCTTGCCCGCGCCGGTGGGGCCGTGGAAGAGGTAGGCGTGCGCGACCTGGCCGCCGGCAAGCGCGGCCCGCAGCAGCGTCCCTGCCTGGTCGCGGCGCTCGATCCCGGTCAGCTCCATCGCGCAAGCGTAGAGGGGCCTGCGATCAGAGGCGATCGACCCGCCACCGCAGCGCCTGCGGGCAGGCGCCCCACGGCGGCCCAGCGAGCGCGCGCCCGGCGAGCGCGGCGTGTACGGTCTGGCGGTGGCGCAAGGCCGGCTGATCACGATCGAGGGGATCGACGGTGCAGGCAAGAGCACGCTTGCCGCCCTCCTGCAGGCGCGGCTGCGCGCCGATGGCATCGCGCTCACGCTGCTGCGCGAGCCCGGGTCTGAGCCGCTCGCGGAGCGCATCAGGGCGCTCGTGCAGTCTCCAAGCGCCGCCGCGGGCGAGCAGGAGATCACGCCGCGCGCCGAGGCGCTGCTCTACGCGGCAGCCCGCGCGCAGCTGGTGGCGCGGCGCATCAGGCCCCTCCTTGCCGCGGGAGGCTGGGTGCTGCTCGATCGCTTCGTCGACTCCTCCCTCGCCTATCAGGGAGGCGGGCGAGCGCTTGGCATCGATGCGATCGCGGCGATCAACGACTTCGCGACCGATCACCTGACTCCGGACCGCACGCTGCTGCTGGTCTGCCCGCTCCAGCGTGCGCGCGAGCGCATCAGCAACCGCCCTGCCGATCGCCTCGAGGGCGCAGGCGAGCAGTTCTTTGCGGCGGTGGCCGAAGTCTACGACCAGCTCGCCCGCGAAGAGCCCGAGCGCGTGCGCAGCCTTGATGCCACCCAAGCGCCCGAGCAGCTTCTGCAAGCCGCCTTGCAGGAGCTAGCCGACCTGCTTCCCGCCTCCGCAGCGAGGCACCCCGACTGAGACGCGGCAGGCCCTCTACCATCGCCGCAATGAGAGCGATCGCCAGGTCATCGCGAGCAGCCCGCACGCGCAGGCGGCAGCGGCCGGGCCTGCGCGAGCGGCTGCGCCTGCTCTTTGCCGAGGCCTCGCTGCATGTCTCAGCCGTGCTCTCCGAACTGCTTGACATGCTTCGCATCGGCCATTAGCCGCAGATCGAAGGCCCGCCGGCGCCCGCTTTAGCGCTGCGCGCCGACCCACGGCGCAACCTCACTTGCGGTCTAAAATTAAAACTCAGCAGCTTGCGGTCTTGCAGCGCGCTGGGCGGCCGATCCGTCCGACTAACGCGCAAGGATGTTCGGCCCTATCGAAGCACGCCGAGGGCGCGCACAGACGCCGGAGAGAAAGGACGCAAGACCATGGAAGAGCAGATCCAAGCCACATCCACTCCCGCGAGCCAGGCGACCCCGGCGGCCGCCGCGGAAGCGCCTGCGCAGCGCCCTGCGACGGTGCGCCCGGCGGGCGGCGGCGGCGAGGGCCTGCGCGTGGCGCGCCGCTTCACCACCCCCGACACCCACCCCTATGAGACCGTGCAGTGGGAGCGCCGCGACGCTCGCATCGGCCACGGTGATCGCATCGCCTTCGAGCAGACAGACGTCGAGGTCCCGGCGTCCTGGTCTCAGAACGCAACCAACATCGTCGCCCAGAAGTACTTCCGCGGCCAGCTGGGCACGCCACAGCGCGAGCGCTCGGTCAAGCAGATGATCAGCCGCGTGGCCTCGACGATCGCCGCCTGGGGGCGCGAGGGGGGCTACTTCGCCGGCGCGGAGGACGCGCGAGCCTTCGAGGACGAGCTCACCTACATCCTCCTGCACCAGATCGCCGCCTTCAACTCGCCCGTGTGGTTCAACGTCGGCTTCGAGGAGAGCCCGCAGTGCTCGGCCTGCTTCATCCTCTCCGTCGAGGACACTATGGAGTCGATCCTCTCCTGGAACACGAAGGAGGGGATGATCTTTCGCGGCGGCTCCGGCTCGGGCGTCAACCTCTCGAGGATCCGCGGCTCGATGGAGCCGCTTGCAAAGGGCGGCACGGCGTCCGGGCCGGTCTCCTTCATGCGCGGCGCAGACGCCTGGGCGGGGACGATCAAGTCCGGCGGCAAGACGCGCCGGGCGGCAAAGATGGTCGTGCTCGACATCGACCACCCCGACATCCGCGAGTTCATCTGGTGCAAGGCCAAGGAGGAGGAGAAGGCCAAGGCGCTGCGCGAAGCGGGCTTTGACATGTCGATCGACGGCGAGGGCTTCATCTCGATCCAGTACCAGAACGCGAACAACTCCGTGCGGCTGACGGATGAGTTCATGGAGGCGGTCGCAGAGGACCGCGAGTGGCGCCTGATCGCCCGCACCACCGGCGAGCCCGTCGGCGAGCCGATCCCCGCGCGGGAGCTGATGCGCGAGATCGCCGAGGCGGCCTGGCGCTGCGCGGACCCTGGCGTGCAGTTCGATACGACGATCAACCGCTGGCACACCTGCCCCGCCTCCGGGCGCATCAACGCGTCGAATCCTTGCTTTCCTGCGGATGCGCGCGTTCACACGACCGCGGGGCTGCTGCAGATTGCAGAGCTTGTCGAGCGCGCCGAGGCCGGCGAGACGATACGCGTCTACACCCACCGGGCGACGGCCACAGTGCCGGCCGAGGGAGTGGTCGCGAGCGAGCCGGTCGCCTTCATGCGCAATGGCGTGCAGCCGATACTGCGCCTGCGCTTTGACAACGGCGGCGAGCTGCGCTGCACGCCACGCCATCGCATCTGGACCGTCAACCGCGGCTACGTGCGTGCCGAGGACCTCACCGGCGCGGATGTCGTGCAGCTGAATGACACGCCGACGCCGGCCACCGATGCAACCTGGGCGCTGCCTGTGAAGGTCGCAGCAGCGGCACGATCGTTCTCAAGCGGCTCCACGGTCACATACAAGGAGCTCCCTGAGCGCTGGAGCGAGGGTCTGGCGGAGCTGACCGGCCATCTGGTCGCTGACGGCTGGCTTACGCAAACACAGACGGGATGGGTATATGGCGCCGATGACATCGCCGACGGCATGCTCGCATCGCACGAAGGGCTTCTGCGCGAGCTCATCGGCAATGTCGCGCATCAGCAGATGCCCGACGGCACGGTGCAGCTGCGTGCGGGCGCTGAGGCGGTAGGCGAGCTCTTCCGCTCGCTCGGCGTGACCTCGGCGCGAGCGCACGCCACGCGTGTGCCGCGCGCCATCTTCAATGCCCCCAGTGAGGCTCAGGCAGCCTTTCTTCGCGGCCTCTTTGGAGCCGACGGCGCTCTGTCGCTCCTCGAGCGCGACGGGAAGGCGCGTCGCTACGTGGGGCTTGGCAGCTGCAGTGAGGCGCTGCTCAAAGACGTGCAGCGCCTGCTCTTCGCATGGGGCATCCGTGCACGGATCTATCAGGTCGAGGGGGAGGGCGCAACAGCCGTCACCTCTGAGCGCACCGACAGCTCACTCGCGGAGCACAAGCAACATGACACGTTCGAGCTACGCATAAGCGGCAGCGACATCGAGCGCTTCGCAGCATCGATCGGCTTCTCCGCCCCACGCAAGCAGCGGGCTCTTGAGGAGCTCGTCTCCGAGACCACGGGCTACAAGACGGAGGAGGGAACGCGTCTTGTCTCTCGTGAGCCCGATGGCCAGGAGCTCGTCTACAACCTGACCGAGCCGCTCCACCACTCCTACATCGTCGACGGCGTCCTCGTCGCCAACTGCTCGGAGTACATGCACGTCGACGACTCGGCCTGCAACCTCGCGTCGCTCAACCTGATGAAGTTCCGCCGCCCCGACGGCTCCTTTGACGTGGCAGCCTTCGAGCACGCGGTCGAGGTCGTCTTCCTGGCTCAGGAGATCATCGTCTCCCCCTCCTCCTACCCGACGCAGCAGATCGGCGAGAACGCCCGCGCCTTTCGTCAGCTTGGCCTCGGCTACGCCAACCTCGGCGCGCTGCTGATGGCAAACGGCGTGCCGTATGACTCAGACCAGGGACGAGCGCTGGCGGCGGCGATCAGCGCCCTGATGACCGGGCGCGCCTACCTCGCCTCGGCGCGCTTCGCCGCCGCGATGGGGCCATACGAGCGCTACGCGGAGAACCGCGAGCCCCACAACGCGGTCATGCGGATGCACCGTGACGCCGCGCGGGCGATCGACGCGGCAGCCTGCGAGGACGGCGAGCTGCTTGCGCGCGCCGCCGCGGTCTGGCAGGAGGCGGTCGCCGAAGGCGAGCGCCACGGCTACCGCAACGCGCAGGCCAGCGTGATTGCGCCAACTGGCACAATCTCCTTTTTAATGGACTGTGACACGACCGGTATCGAGCCCGACTTCTCGCTCGTCAAGTACAAGGAGCTTGTCGGCGGCGGCCAGATGACGATCGTCAACCGCACCGTGCCGCTGGCGCTTGCGCACCTCGGCTACAGCCAGGCGCAGATCGAGCAGATCGAGGCCCACCTGCGCGAGCACGGCACGATTCTCGGCGCGCCGGCGCTGCGCGAGGAGCACCTGCCGGTCTTCGATGTCGCAGTCGGCGAGCGGGCGATCTCCCACCACGGCCACATCCAGATGATGGGCGCGGTGCAGCCCTTCGTCTCCGGAGCGATCTCAAAGACCGTCAACCTGCCCGAGTCCGCGACCGTCGAGGACATCGCCGACGCCTACCTCGAGGCCTGGCGGCAGGGGGTCAAGGCGCTTGCGATCTACCGCGACGGCTCAAAGACCGCGCAGGCGCTGCGCACAAGCGCAAAGGAGCAGGAGCCTATGGCGCAGACGCCAAGCGAGCCCGAGATCGCCGCGCGCATCGAGCAGGCGGTCAGCGAAGCGCTGGCGAGCGCCCCGCCCCGCCGCCGGCGGATGGGCCGCGAACGGCGCTCGATCACGCACAAGTTCTCGATCGGCGGCCACGAGGGCTACATCACCGCCGGGATGTACGACGACGGCTCGGTCGGGGAGATCTTCCTGACCGACATCGGCAAGGAGGGCTCGACGCTGCGCGGGATGATGAACGCCTTCGCAACCGCGATCTCGATCGCGCTGCAGTACGGCGTGCCACTGGAGACGCTCGTGCGCAAGTTCTCCTACATGCGCTTTGAGCCGGAGGGGATCACGACCAACCCGGAGATCCCCTTTGCGAAGTCGATGCCCGACTACATCATGCGCTGGCTGGCCTCGCGCTTCCTGGATGCGGATATCCAGGAGGAGCTTGGCATCCTCACGCCGGAGGTGCGCGCCCGCAAGTCAGCCCAGGAGGCCGCTCAGTCGCTGCTTGCCTCAGACACCGCAGCCCCGCCCGTGCCGGGTGCTCCTGAGAGCGAGGCGCCCACGCCTGCCGGCGAGGGAGCGAGCGCGCCGCGGGCTGCTGGAGGCAACGGCGTCGGCAACGGGCACAGCGCGCCGACGCAGGCGCTGACAGACACTCCGCCCGTGGTCCCGGCGCGCCTCTCCGGACTTGACCTCGGCCCGGCCTGCAGCCAGTGCGGCGGGATGATGCAGCGTACCGGCTCCTGCTACACCTGCCCCTCCTGCGGCAACAACACCGGCTGCGGATAGCGCCCGCAGGCGCCTGGCGGGGCCACGCTCTACGCCACCCCTAGCCCCGCCAGGCGCCGAGCAGCGTGACGCAGACAAGCACCTCGCAGGCGGAGATCGTCGCACCGAGCGTGTCTCCCGTGCGACCGCCAAAGAGCCGCCGCGCGCTGCGCGCGCCGCACGCCCCGAGCGTCGCCGCGAGGACAAGCGCAAGCGCGCCGCGCAGCGCTCCGCAGAGCGCTGCCGCGAGCGCTGCGGCGCTGAGCGTCGCAGCCAGCATCGGCACTCGGCCGACGCGCAGCGCCGCACCCAGCCCCTCCGAGCGCGCGGGTGGCGCTACAAGCGCGTGCACGAGCGCAGCCCAACGCGCCAGCGCGCAGGCCACTGTGAGCGCAATCAGCGCGCGCATCGCTGCCAGGGCTCCGACGCTCAAGAGCATCAGCGCCGACCATCCGATCAGCGCAAGCGCCCCGAAGCTGCCGATCGCCGGATCGCGCATCACGGCCAGGCGCCGTGAGCGCTCGCCACGTGCGCCCAGAGCATCGGCGCTGTCGGCAAGGCCGTCCTGGTGCAGCGCGCCGCAGATCAGGACGAGCGCGACCACCGCCAGGCCGCTTGCCACCCCGCGCCCGAGCAGCTGCTCGGCGCCGAAGCGCACCGCGCCGGCAAGCGCGCCGATCGCAGCACCGACGAGGGGAAACCAGCCCACCGCCCCACTGAGCTCGCCGCTGGCGCCTGAAGCCGGCAACAGGGTGAGGAAGGCAAGCGCCGCCTTCAGCGAGCGCCATGGCGCAAGCAGCCGGTCGCCGCGCGAGCGGCGCCGACCCTCACCGCGCCCGCAGGCGGCGCTCATCCTCGGCCTCCACGAAGCTCCCCATCTGCCTGCCGAGGCTGCCCGCCGCGCCGATCAGCGAAAGCGCCAGCAGCGCACCGGATGCCTCCCCCAGGCGCAGGCGCAGGTCAAGCAGCGGCTCCAGGCCGAGCTCGTGAAGCAGCAGGCCATGCCCGACCTCAGCGGAGCGGTGACCGCCAATCAGGATCTCAGCGAGCGCCGGCTTCTCTCGCACCGCCGCAAGCGCCGCGGCGCAGACCGCAAAGCCGTCAAGGACCACCGGCAAGCGCAGGTGCGCAGCCGCCGAGATCGCCCCCGCAATCCCAGCAAGCTCGAGCCCACCGAGCGCGCGCAGCGCCGCGCGCCCGTCAAGGCGCCCACCGTGGCGCTGCAGCGCGCGCGCGACAAGGGCGCGCTTGCGATCGAGGCCCGCTGCGTCAAGGCCGCTGCCGCGCCCGACCATGCGCTCCGGAGGCTCACCCGTGAGCGCGCAGGCAAGCGCCGCCGCGGTGGTCGTGTTGCCGATGCCGATCTCACCGAGCACAAGGCAGTCGCAGCCGCGGCGCGCCAGCTCGCCTGCAAGGCTCGCGCCCGCCGCAAGGGCCCGCTCGAGCTGCTCATCATCCAGCGCCTCGCGCTCTGTCATGTCCGCGCTCCCCGGCGCGATCTTCATCTCTCTCACCCCCGGCGGCGTCGGCGCGGCAAGCCCGAGGTCGGCGACGATCAGCTCGTGCCCCTCGCGCCGCGCGAGCACGGCAACCGCTGACTCGCCGCGCGCAGCTGCAGCCGCGACCTGCGCCGAGACAGCCTGATCGAAGAGGCTCGTGCCATGGCGCAGATGGCCGTGGTCAGCGGCGCAGACTGCCACGCCCGCACGCACGCGCTCCGGCGGCAGAGCGCCGGTGACCCCCGCCCAGCGCTCGATCAGCGCCTCCAGCAGGCCGAGGCTGCCGGCAGGCTTGACCAGCCGATCGAGGCGGTCGCGGGCGCGCACCGCTGCTTGCCGGTCGAAGCTTGCGACGTGCCCCCCGGGGCGTGCGCCACCCTGCCCGACGGAATCCTGCTCGCGGCCAGGCTCCCGCCAGCGCTCATCCATCAGCACTGCGGAGAGCGGCACCCGCCGCGACCACCCGCTTGCCTCAAGCGACGGTCTCAGCGGGCGCTCGTCGGGCCAGCCGAGGCAGAGCCACGCGACCGGGTCGGCACGCTCAGGTATGCCAAGCAGCTCCCGCAGATCCTCGGGCCGGTAGAAGCTGACCCAGCCCACGCCCAGGCCCTCCGCGCGCGCAGCAAGCCAGAGGTTCTCGATCGCGCAGCAGGTGCTGTAGATGTCGGTCTGCGGAATCGTCGCGCGCCCAAGCACCTCGACCTCACCGCTGCCGTGGTCGCAGCAGACGCAGATGCCGATCGGCGCCTCCAGCACCCCCTCGATCTTCTTGTCCAGGAACTCCGCTGCGCGCTCGCCGAAGCGCTGAGCCTGGCGCAGCCGCTCGCGCTGGGCGAGCATGCGCATGGCGCTGCGCGTGGCAGGATCGCGGATCACGATCAAACGCCAGGGCTGCATCAGACCGACGGAGGGCGCGCGGTGCGCCGCCGCAAGGACACGCTCAAGCACCTCATCCGGCACCTCCTCGGAGCGGAAGCTGCGCACGTCGCGGCGCTCTGCGATCACGCGGTGGACGGCGCTTCGCTGCTCCTCGGAGAAGCGCCAGCCGGTCGGCTGCGCCGCGCGCTCCAGCGCCCGCGAGCGATCGAAGCCGGCGGGCACAGGCGGGCGCAGAAAGCGCTCCTGCGCACTCATCCGCGCGCAGCCCCCTCCGCCGCAGAGGCCATGCCCTCGCCCTCGCCCCCGCCAAGCACGCGGGCGATGGCCGCAGCGAGCAGCGCGTGCTCGGCAGGCGTGCGCACCGCGATGCGCAGGTGGTCGGAAGAGAGCCCCGGGAAGGAGTCGCAGGGGCGCACAGCGATCCCCTGCTCGGCAAGGCGCGCGGCCAGGGCGCTCCCCGGCGGCGCCTGCAGGAGAGCGAAGTTTGCCGCCGCCGGCCACGTGCGCAGCCCAGCGATCGCGCCAAGCCGGCAGAGGAGGTCCGCACGCGACGCGGCTACCGCCTCGGCCACACGCCGTGGCGTCTTCACGTCGGCGAGGCACATTGCGATCGCCGCAAGCGCAGGAGCGCTGACGCTCCAGGGCTGACGATGAGCCTCAAGGTGCCCAACGACATCCGCTGAGGCGAGCAGGTAGCCGGCGCGCACGCCGGGCAGCGCCCAGAGCTTGGTCAGACTGCGCAGGACAACCAGGCCCGGGAGGTCCTGCCGCTCGGCAAGGCTCGCCTCAGCGTCGCAGACGAAGTCGATGAAGGACTCATCTAGGAGCAGCGTGCGCCCGGGGCGCGCAAGGCGCTCGATCTGATCCGGCGAGTCGAGATTGCCGGTCGGGTTGTTGGGGTTGGCGAGCACGACAAAGTCCGCCTCCTCCGGCACCGCATCCACCTGCAGCGCAAAGTCATCCGAACGGCGCGCAACACGGCTCACCCGCCTGCCCGCCGCCCGCAGCGCCGCCTCAGCCTCGGTGAAGGAGGGATGAATGCAGACCGCATGGCGGATCGGCAGCGCGTGCGCGAGCAGCCAGAACGCCTCGCACGCCCCGGCGAGCGCCATCGTCTCGGCAAGCGGGCGGCGGTGTCGAGAGGCGATCGCCGCTCGCGCTGCGTGTTGATCGGGATAGGAGGTCGAGCGAAGGGCCTCTGCCATCGCCGCCAGCAGCCCGGCCTCATGAGTGCCGCGCCAGACATTCACCGCGAAGTCGAGCATCCCCGCGCGCACGAGCCGGTCGCCGTGCATGCGCAGCTCCTGCGTGGCGGAGGCGCTCATCGATCCCTCGCCAGCGCGAGCAGGACGCAGATCGCCAGCGCGCTGTAGCCGACAAGGCGGCACAGGCGCACGGCAGCGTCGATATCGTCGATCTGTGGCACGCGACCCTCACCGAGCGTCGGGCGTACCTCGCTGCGGCCGGCGTAGCGGTTGGCGCCGCCCAGGCGCACGCCGAGCGCCCCCGCGTATGCCGCCTCCACCCTGCCTGCGTTCGGGCTGGGGTGCGCGGCGCCGTCGCGGCGCAGCACCCGCCAGGCACCGCCGACGTCGCCGCCGGCAAGCGGCGCGAGCGCAACGGCAAGCAGCGCGGCCAACCGCGCGCCGGGCCATCCGAGCAGATCGTCAAGGCGCGCAGCCGCCCAGCCGAAGCGCTCGTAGCGCTCGCAGCGATGGCCGATCATCGCATCCAGGGTGTTCGCTGCGCGGTAGAGCGCCGCGCCCGCGGGGCCCGCAAGGCCACCCCAGAGCAGCGCCCCTACGAGGGCGTCGGCGCTGTTCTCCGCGACCGACTCGATCGTCGCCCGACAGAGCTCGCCGCAGTCAAGCTCTGCGGTCTGCCGCCCGACGAGCGTCCGGGCGTGGAGGCGTGCAGCGGCCAGATCACCCGCGTGGAGCAGCCCCGCCATGTGCCGCGCGGCGCGCTCGAGCGAGCGCCCGCCAAGCGTGACCCAGATGAGCAGCCCATCGCGCAGCGCGCCGCCCCGTGCAGCGCGGGCAAGCAGCGCGGTGGTCGCAAGCAGGCTTGCGAGGTGCGCCGCCCCGGCGCTGCGCCGCGGCGCCCAGGTGCGGCGCTCAAGCCTCCCGGCGAGGGCGCCAAAGAGGGCGACCGGGTGCGCCCGGGGCATATCACCAAGCGCGCGGTCGAGCGCAAAGCCGATCAGGAGCGCGCGTGCGTCACGAGCGCCGCTGCTCATCGCCTCGTCTCCGGAGCCGGCGCGCGCAGATCCACGGCGGAGGCGAGAGTAATCTCCTCGCCGCGCCCCAGCGCGATCAGCGCACCGGCGACGACGAGGTATGCCTGCTCGGCCCGAGCGACCCAGATCGCGTTCACGCGACCGTGCAGATCGCGGAAGCGGCGACTGCAGGGATCGGCGGGCACCAGGCCCATGCCAAGCTCGTTGCCAACCGCAATCACGGGTGCCGTGCGACGTGCGGCCGCGGCGGCGGCCTCCTGCGCGAGCGCTTCGATCGCGCGCTCGTCGGTGCCGGAGCCAAGCAGGTTGGCGACCCAGAGCGTCAGGCAGTCGATGATCACCAGCGCCTGCGCCGGGGCACGCGCAAGCGCAGCGGCCAGCGCAAGCGGCTCCTCGATCGTCAGCCACTCACGTGGACGCTCGGAGCGGTGACGGGCGATCCGCGCGGCCATCTCCGCATCGCCCGCGGTCGCGGTGGCGATCATGCAGACAGGCCCGCCGTGGGCGCGGGCGCAGCGCAGCGCAAGCGCGGACTTGCCGGCCCGCGCGCCACCGAGCAGCACGCAGAGCGCCATCAGAAGTCAAGCCCCCGCTTGGCGCGAACGCCGCGGTCGTAGGCGTGGCGCACCTTCACCATCTCGGTGACCGTCTCGGCGACGTCGATCAGCCCTGCCGGCGCCTCGCGCCCGGTCAGGATCACGTTCACATGCTCAGGCCTTGACCTGATCGCCTCCAGCACAGGCCCGATCTCAACCCAACCCCAGTTGAGCGGGTATGTGATCTCATCGAGCACGACAAGCTGGTGGCGCCCGGCGGCAAGGGTCGCCGCCGCAAGCTCCCACGCTGCGCGCGCACGCTCGCGGCTGCGCTGCAGGTCGTCGCTGCACCAGCTGAAGCCATCGCCGGTTCTCGCCCAATCGACCCCCAGGCGGCGCGCCACCTGTTCCTCGCCGACCTTCCACTTGCCGGACTTGATGAACTGGATCACGGAGACCTGCCAGCCGCGCGCCACCGCGCGCATGACCACCCCGAAGGCCGCGGTGGACTTGCCCTTGCCCGCGCCGGTGTTGAGAAGCACCAGCGAGCGCGCGCGAGCGTAGGGCGGGCGCGGCGGGCGACTGCGCCTCGGAGCCGCGTGGCGAGGCTGCTCGGGCGCGCTCATCGCAGCCCTCCGATCGCCTCGCCGCCGCCCGCCTGCAGACGGGCGACCCCAACGCCGGCGTGCGCGCGGCAGACGCCTCTGCGCGAGGGCAGGACACAGACCTCGCCGCCCGAGCGGGCGATGCGCACAAGCGCGCCGTAGTGAGCGCTGATGCGCTCTGCGCTCAGCAGCTGCTGCGGCGCCGCGCAGGCGACAAGCTCGCCGCCGTCGAGCAGCGCGAGGCGGTCGGCGTACTGGGCGGCGAGCGTGAGGTCGTGCATTGCAGAGAGGACGGTCAGGTGCTGAGCGCGCCGCAGCGAGTCGATCAGCTCAAGCGCCTGCTGCGCGTGACCGAGGTCAAGCGCGCTGGTGGGCTCGTCGAGCAGCAGCAGCAGGGGCTCCTGGGCGAGCGCGCGCGCCAGCGCCACGCGCTGGCGCTCGCCACCGCTGAGCGTGCCCAGCTGACGGTCCCCGAACGCGCCAAGCTCGAGCTGCGCAAGCGCCCACGCAGCTGCCGCGCGGTCGGCGCGCGACTCGCCCGCAAAGGGCGCGATGTGCGGCGTGCGACCGAGCAGCACGTATTCGGAGACCGTCAGCTGTGGGGGCATCACCGGGCGCTGGGCGACGAGCGCGACCTGGCGCGCGAGCTCGCGGCGATTGCTCCGATCAAGCGTGCGCCCCGCAAGCTCGATGCTCCCCGCGCAGCGAATCAGGCCCGCGAGCGCATGCAGCACCGTCGTCTTGCCGGCCCCGTTAGGACCGATCAGCGCGATCCACTCCCCGTCGTGAGCCTGCAGCGAGAGGCCGCGCAGGACCGCTCGCCTGCCGTAGGTGACCTCAAGGGCGCTCACCCGCAGAGCGCTCATAGCTCGACATGCGCGGTGCGCAGCAGCACAAGCGCGAAGAAGGGCGCTCCGAAGACAGCGGTCACAACGCCGATCGGCACTTCCGCTGGGGCCAGCAGCGAGCGCGCGATCACGTCCGCAGCGACGAGAAAGCCACCACCCGCCACCAGCGAGAGCGGGACGATCGCGCGGTAGCTGCCGGAGACAAGCCGCCGTATCGCGTGCGGGACGATGATCCCGACAAAGCCGATCAGGCCGCTGACCGACACGGCTGCCGCGGTGCCCGCGGTCGCGGCGATGATCAGCACGAGCCGCACGCGGGGCACGTTGAGACCTAGCGCTCCCGCCTCCTCGTCGCCGAGCGCAAGCACGTCGAGCATCCGCCGGTGCGCGATGATCACCGCGCAGCTGAGGGCGATGTAGGGGGCCACCAGCACGACCGAGCGCCATTCGGCGCCCGCAAGCCCACCGAGGATCCACGCATAGACAGCATGCAGCGTCTGTGAGCGCTGCTGCTGCGCAAAGGTCTGCAGGGCAGTGAGAAACGCTGCGATCGCAACCCCGGCCAAGACAAGCGCTCCGCCGCCAGGAGCGCGCGCGGCAGCGCGGGCGAGCGCGTAGGCGCCGGCAACCGCGATCAGCGCGCCCGCAAAGGCCGCAAGCGGCAGCGCCGCTCCGCTTGCGGAGGCGCCGGCGTAGGCGATCGCGACCGTCGCGCCAAGACCGGCGCCCGCAGCCACCCCGAGCAGATAGGGGTCGGCGAGCGGGTTGCGGAAGACGCCCTGATACGCGGCGCCCGCAGCTGCCAGCATCGCCCCGACGAGCGCGCCGAGGATCACGCGCGGCGCCCGCACCTGCCAGAGGATCGCTTCGTCGATCGGGGAGAGCCGCGCGCCGAGGTGCAGAGCCGGCAGATGGGCGAGCGCTGAGCCGATGATCGCCTGCGGCGCAATCGAAACCGGCCCGACCGCAAACCCGAGCAGTAGCGCGCCAAGGGCGAGGATCGCGATCAGCGCTCCACGCGCCCGCGGCACGCCGCGGGCGCGCACGAGCGCCTGCGCAGGTGCGCTGAGGGGCCAGGCACCCTCGCCCGGCGATTGCCCCTCCGCCTCGCACAGACGCTCGGCCGCGCTCATCAGGAGTGCTCGCGCGCCTGCAGCGACCGCACAGCTGCAGCGATCTTCTCCACAAAGTGCACGATCCGCGGGCCCCACTGCGAGGCGATCGAGTCCTCGACGGGGACGATCGCGCCGTCTTTGACGGCCGCGATGTTGCGCC
This sequence comes from bacterium, assembly GCA_021323635.1. Taxonomy (GTDB): domain Bacteria; phylum Actinomycetota; class Thermoleophilia; order Solirubrobacterales; family Solirubrobacteraceae; genus Palsa-744. Next base: position 17,275 of record JAJPKQ010000025.1, read on the forward strand.
AGCCCGCTCGCGCCGCGACGGTTGCCGCGCTCTGCTTGCAGCAGACCGTGTCGGCGAGGACGATCAGGTTGGGGTTCGCGGCGATGATGAACTCGTCTGAGAGCTGGGGATAGGGGCCGGCGCCGTGCGCGGAGTCGGCGATGTTCTGCAATCCGAAGAGCGAGTAGATCTGGCCGATGAAGGTGTGCGAGGTTGCCGAGTAGAGGGTCGGTTCAAGCTCGTGGTATACGCGCAGCGCGCGCCGCGGGCGAGGCGTCGAGCGCACGATCGCGGCGATTTCCGCGGCGATGCGCTTCGCGACGCGCGCCGCCTGCTCGCTGTGTCCGGTCGCCTGACCGAGCTGCTCGATCTCGCTGTAGGCGCCGGCCAGATTCGCCGGCGCGGGCTCTCTCAGCACCGGGATGCCAAGCCTGCGCAGCTGCGCATCGATGTGGTTCGTGTCTTCAGCGATGACAACGAGATCGGGGTGGTAGGCAGCGACCGCTTCGGCGCTTGCGGTCGTTTCGGTCAGCCGCGTGCGCGGCGCTTGCGGTGGAAAGGTCGAGTAGGCGTCAACTGCAGTGACCTGTGATCCGGCGCCGATCGCGTAGAGATCTTCGGTCGCGCTCGCGGAGAGCGAGAGGATCCGATGCGGCTGCTCCTCGATCCTGACCGGCCCGTCCGCCGCGGCGACCGTCGTCGGAAACCCTGCGGCGCGGGCGTGTGCTGCGTGGCCTGCGGGCGTCGCCCCCGCACAGGCTGCGAGCGGGATCGACAGGAGCGAGAGTGCAAGCGCGCGAGCGATGCGCGCCCTGGTTGTGGACATAAAAAACCTCCGCGTAGGCGGAGGGGGTCGGATCGGGCAGCTTGCGCGCCACGAACCGCCCTTCCTCCGAGGGCTTGTTCGTTCGGCGCAGGGCAGTCGACCTGGCTCAGCTCAATGGAGCATCACAGTTGCGGGACAGCACCGGATTTGCACCGGTTTCGCTGCTACCGCGCCGGCCGGGGAATATGTGCCCGGCGCGCGCAGCCTAGCATGCCCGGCGCGCGCCTGCAGCTCGCCGCGCTATGCCGCCGAGAGCGCTCCGATCGGGAGCTCATGCGCGGGCAGGCCCGGATCCTCGACGGCAGCGGGGTGAAGCAGGTGCGCAAGCTGACGGACGCCCTCCGCGATCCTTGGCGCCGGGCGCGAGTAGTAGGAGTCGCCGTCGACCACGACGGAGCGCACGGGCAGCCGCAGCGAGGCGCAGTGCGCGAGCGCCTGCTCGATCCCAAAGCCGCAGCAGGCCAGGACGATCAGCTTCGGGTCGGTCGCGAGAACCGCCTCCCAGCTTGTCGGAAAGGAGTACTCGCCCGGGCGGCTGAGCAGGTTGCGCCCGCCGGCCGCCTCCACCATCTCAGGCAGCCAGTGGCCGCAGCCATAGGGCGGGTCGACCCACTCCGCGACGAAGACGGGCACCGGTTGGCGCCGGGCGACTGCGGCGCGCACCGAGTCGATCTTGGCGCGCATCGCCGCCGCGAGCGAGCGGCCACGCTCTTCGACGCCCAGGCGCGCCGCCAGCTCGACGACGCTCACGATCACATCCTCGAGGCTGTGCGGGTTCATCGAGTAGACCTCGGCGCCGAGCGGGCAGGCGCTCTCCAGGTCACCGCTTGAGACCGCGCAGACCGTGCAGAGGTCCTGCGTGATGATTAGGTCGGGCGCGAGGGCGTCGATCAGCTCGCGATCGAGCGCCCAGAGCGAGTGCGTCTCGCTTGCTGCAGCGCTGACGAGCCGATCGATCTCAGCTGCGCTGAGGCCCTTCAGATCGATGCGGGTGCGCGCGACCTGCGGCTTCTTCCTGACCTCCGGCGGCCAGTTGCAGTCCTCTGAGACGCCCACGACCTGCTCGAGCAGGCCAAGCTCGGCGATGATGTCCGTTGCGCTCGGCAGCAGCGAGACGATCCGCATCGCGCGAGTGTAGTTGCGAGCGCCGTGCGATGGCGGGGCGCCCGAGCGGCAAGCGCTCCCCTGTATGTTTGCCGGCCACATGGGACAGGACCAAGTGCACGCGGAGGACGGCGCCCTGGCGGCCGCGCTGATCGCGGGGACGCACAGTGGCGTCGGCAAGACGACCGTCACACTGGGCCTGATCGGGGCGCTTCTTCGGCGCGGGCTTGCCGTGCAGCCGTTCAAGGTCGGCCCGGACTTCATCGACCCGCTGCACCACACGCAGGTGGCCGGCCGAGGCTCGCGCAACCTCGATGGCTGGATGCTTGACGCGGATACCAACCGCGCGCGCTTTGCGCGAGCGCTCGCCGGCGCAGATGTCGCGCTGATCGAGGGCGTGATGGGTCTATTTGACGGCAGCGAGGGAGGGAGCGAGCGGGGCTCGAGCGCGCAGATGGCAAAGCTTTTGGGGGTGCCCGTCGTGCTCGTTCTCGACGCCTCGGCGATGGCGCGCAGCGCCGCGGCGCTCATCCACGGCTTTCAGACCTTTGACGCAGAGCTGGACATCGCCGGCGTGATCCTCAACCGGGTCGGCAGCGAGAGCCACGCGCGGATGATCGCTGAAGCAGTCGGCGAGCGCGCTCAGATCCTTGGCGCGATCCCGCAAAGCGCTCAGGCACGCGTGCCTGAGCGCCATCTGGGACTGCACCTGCCGCACGAGACTAGCGCTGACCATCGCGAGCAGCTTGCCTCGCTCGTGGAGGAGCACGTCGACATCGCGGCCTTGCTCGCAGCGGCGCGGATCGCGAGGCCGGCTGCGCCGGCGAGGGGCTCGCGGGCACCCGCGGGAGTGCGGATCGCGATCGCGCACGATGAGGCGTTCTGCTTCTACTACCCTGACAACCTCGAGCTGCTCAGCGACTGCGGCGCCGAGCTGATCGAGTACTCGCCGCTGCGCGACCCCTTCCCGGCGGACGTGGATGGCCTCTACATCGGCGGCGGCTACCCGGAGCTGCACGCAGCGCAGCTTGCCGCAAACAGCCCAGCGATCGAGGGCCTGCGCGAGCTCTGCCGACGCGGCGGCGCGCTCTACGCCGAGTGCGGCGGGCTGATGTATCTAGGCAAGACGCTCACGGTCGAGGGCAGGAGCCATGCGCTCGCGGGCGTGCTTGCACTCAGCACGCGCTTTCCTGCCAAGCTCAACATCGGCTACGCCGAGGTCGCCACGACGGGCGGGCTCTTCGGCGCCGGGGTGCATGCGCGCGGGCATGTCTACCACCACTCCGAGCTCACCTGCGCGCCTGCGGGCTTGGAGCGCTGCTTTGTGGTGCGCAGCGCCCGCGGCGTGAGCACCCGCGAGGGCTACGCGCAGGGCAACACGCTGGCGAGCTACATCCATCTGGACTTTGCAAGCGCTCCGGAGCTCGCAGCGCGCTTTGTAGAGCGCTGCCGCCAGGCAAGCGCGAGCAGCCTCACCGGCGCCGACCGCAGATGATCGGCGCCTGATTGATCGGCGCGCCCCTCCCACCCACGGGGCGCACCGATCGCAGCTAGCCGTTCAGACGCTGCTTGAGCGCGCTTGCCGCTGAGAACTTCGCCGCGTTGCTCGCAGCGATCTGGATCGTCTCGCCGGTCGCTGGGTTTCTGCCTGTACGCGCCGAGCGCTTGCTGACGCTGAACTTGCCGAAGCCCGCAAGCGAGACCTCGCCGCCCCTGGCAAGCTCGTCGGAGACGGTCTCGAACACGCTCTCGAGCACCTCGCGCGCCTGCCCGATGCCCAAGCCGACACGCTCGGCGACGCGCTCGGCCAGATCGTTCTTGGTCATGACACCTCCTCGCCGTGATGGGTTTGGTGGGAATGCTCCCCGAACGCCGCGGAGCCTAGCGCTTCAGGCGGATGCGGGAGAGCGCGCCTGCAGCGCGGCAGGGACGCCGACCGCCTCTATGCGCTCCTGATCCGCCGCAGCGCGACCCTCTCCGCTCCTGCTCGCCGCCATGCCCGCGACGGGCGGACTTAGCGCTCGCGCCGCGCACCACAGCGCCGCAAGCCACGTGAAGGTCGCAAGCGCGACGTGAACCCAGACAAGCTCGGTGGGCAGATGCGTCTCGTATTGGACGGCTCCCACCAAGCCCTGCAGAGCGATGAGAATGCAGAGCGCACCTGCCTGCCGCAGCAGGGTACGATCGGCTGCGCGCCGGCGCACAAGCCACCAGAAGAGCACCGCAATGAGGCCGAAGGCGATCGCCACCTCGGCGTGGCGGTGGATCACGAAATCCATCGTGTGCGCCCCTTCGAAGTCGAGTCGGCTGATCGGCTGACCCGGTTCGCCGCCGGAGTGCGGCCCCGCTGCCGTCGCGGCGGTGCCCGCGAAGATCGTCAGGCCGCAGAGAAAGACCAGGACCCAGGCAAGCCGCCGCAGCAGCCCGTCCGCTTGTCGTCCCAGCTCTGCGGGCTCATGGCGGGCCCGGTAGACCAGCGCGACGGCGGCGATCAGGGTCACCATCGAGAGGGCGAAGTGGCCCATCACCCAGCCGTAAGCGAGCTTGCCCTCGACGGTCAGACCACCGAGGATCGCCTGCGCGAGCACGCCGAGCGGCAGCAGCAGCGAGGTCCACATCAGATCGCGGCGGTAGGGGCGGCGGCGGTATGCAGCAAGCCATGCGACAATCGCAGCGAGCGACACGGGGACGGTTATGGTGCGGTTGGAGAACTCGATCAGGGCGTGGCTTGAGAGCGGCGGGTAGAGCTTGCCGTAGCACTTGGGCCATTCCGGGCAGCCGAGACCGGAGCCGGTCAGGCGCACCGCGGCGCCAGTCAGCACGATCAGCGTCAGCGCGCCCAGCGCCACCCAGGCGATGCGGGTGTACTGGGAGGGAGTGAGTGTGTAGTTGTTGGTACGAGCTTTGAAGCGCTGCAGCCGTGCAGACATCCGCTATAAGGTAGCCGAGAGCGCCAAATCCTGGTGTCGGACCGGCGCAAAGGGCCTCCCGACATCCAGGCTCGCGGCCAGCAACTGGTTGCAGCTCGCCTCCGTCTCGCGACGCAGACAAGATCCCAGGACCTTTGCAAGAGCACATAGCTGCCTGCATGCAGAAAGCCATCCTCGTCGGCCTCTTCCTCCACGCCCGACCTATCACCAGCTCGGGTTGCCCCCTCAGCGGCCGATGCCCTCTGGGAACTTCCGACAAAGCTTCACCCCGGATTCAACACTGCACCTTGACTGAACTACAATAGCACTGTGGTCCCATTTCAGCGTCCAAGCCTTCCTAGCAACGAACATATCGCGCACTACTTTGAACTCTCACGCCAAGGCAACTGGTACAGCAACGACGGGCCATGCTGTCGCCTACTGGCGTCAAGGCTCGAAGATCGCGGAAATGCGTACTGCATCCCGGTAGCGAGCGGTACGGCTGGCCTAATCGTCGCCATCGCTGCACTTCGGCACCTACAGCGCATACCTTCGACGAGCGCTGGTGCCTCCGCGTATCTCCCAAGTTTCACATTTCCTGCGACCGCTCAGGCCGCACTGTGGAATGGGCTTACCCCACATCTCGGTGATATAGCTGCTGACCACTGGCACCTCGACCCGAACCTACTCGACTCCGCTATTCACCACAATCCATCACTTTCCCTAATCATCGCAGTATCGACATTCGGGACACCTCCTCCGCCGGACATACGACACGCCTGGGAATATGCATCGCGCGATCATCGCTTGCCGTTGGTTATTGACTCCGCCGCTGGTTTTGGCGCGTACGCCAGAGACGGCTTGGCCATCGGCGGCCAGGGAGACATTGAGGTGGTCTCATTCCACGCTACTAAGCCGATGGCCGTAGGGGAGGGTGGCGCAGTCTTCACCCGCGATGCGGCGGTGCGCGACACCGTCGCACAGCTTATCAACTTCGGCCTCGCTCCAAACCGCCAAGATGCACTGCCCCTAGGCCTAAACGCAAAACTCAGCGAGCTCTCAGCAGCGACTGCACTGGCATCCCTCGACACCCTCGATTCTCATCTCCAACAACGCCGAAGGCACGCCGCCACTCTGCGGGCATCCGCTACGACCGCGATAGGGTGGCAAACCGAATGCGAGTTGTCGACCTGGCAATTCCTACCACTTGCATTGCCGACACCAGCTCACCGCGATGCGCTCGTTGGTCGCTCAAATGCAATTGTAGACGTTCGCTCCTACTATCGTCCACTCCATCTTCATCACCTCCTCACTCCCCATCTTTATGCACCTGACGCACTGCCTGCGACTGACAGTCTTTACAGTCGCATTCTATGTTTTCCCATGGCAGTTGACCTAACTAGTCAGGAGATAGCTATTTGCAAGTCACTGTTAGCAACAGCGGGATCATCGCCCACCGCTCCACGGGGCGCTGACTCCGTATCGACGTCCCCCACACGCCCTTAGCCTCACCGCCACAACCTCCACCTCCTATAACATCTGATCCACGTCACACCTGCTCGACCTGCCCACAGCTCTTGCCGGTACGCCAGCGACGATCGCCCCTGCCACCACGTTTGCCGTCACAACCGCGCCCGCACCCACCACCGCCCCATCGCCGACACTAACGTCCGGAAGAACGACTGCTCCGGCGCCGATTTCTACCTCCAAGCCAATTCTCACTCTGCCCGCAAGTATTGCTCCGGGGCCGGCTACTGAGCCATCCCCAAGATACACATCGTGCTCAAGTGTCGCTCTCGTGTTGACCAAACACGCACTTCCGACGCGAACGCCGGGCCCGAGATACGACATTGCCAGCATCTGTGATCCTTCGCCCACCACGACATCTCGCTCCACAACCGCCGACGAATGTCTCAATATCGGGAGCTTCAATGCAGCGGCCCTGGCTGCTTCAGCAACTCTAAGTCTACCGCGCGCTGCGCCAAACCCCAGCACTGCTGCCGATATCCCTTGCCCGGCGAGCCGAGGCAAATCGGCAGTGCTCCCAATCACTGAATAAGGCCCGATCGAATTGCCCTTATTCCCGGACACGTCATCCAACAACCCGGCAACCTCGAACTCGGAGCAATCGAGCAGCGTCTCGAGCACAACCCTCGCGTGCCCGTCTGCTCTGGACCCAACTAATGCTACCAACACCTACTCGCACCCCACTATATAATCGTCAATCGCCATCGCCAATCCCCTACCATAGCCTATCCTGCATGACCACACAATCCGGAACTGAAGCCGCCCTCTCTGCCATCGCCGCACGCCTCGACGCAATCGAGAATGACGTCCGCATCATTCGGGAGATGACCGAGTCTGTGCGAGACCAGTCGCTGCTGATGGCCGAGCTTCTTCGTCGCGCACGCCGAACGAGCTCCTACACGGCGGCTTACACGCAGAGACCGCTGGTGAGCGTACGATTGGGGTACTTCCGAGATCATGAGGCACTTTGCAAACGAGCGATACCTTCGATTCTCAATCAGACCTACGACAACTTTGAGGTCCTCATCGTCGCCGACGGCATCGATTCGGATGCCGAGACAAGGCTCGCTCAATTTGACGATCCGCGGATACGTTACTTCAGCCGTCCTCAGAACGGCCCCTATCCTTCAGACTCAGCCGCGTCCTGGCTAGTGGCCGGATCGCATGCATTTAATGAGGCGGTAGCTCACGCTTCTGGCGCCTGGATCGCACCGATCGATCAGGATGACGAATGGACGACCGACCACCTACGCGTCCTCCTTTCCCGGGCACTTGACTCCGGCGCCGAGCTCACTTACGGGATTGGCAGAGCGCACGTGGAAGACGTAGGCGACACCACTTTTGGCACCTGGCCTCCCGCCCAGGGAGATTTTGGCTTTCAATGCGCTATCTACCATGCAGCTTTGGCATTTTTTTCATACGCAGCCGACTCCTATCTACTGCAGCGGCCTGCCGACTGGGACATGTTGCAGCGGATGTGCGTTGCTGGCGTCCGCCTCGACTTCGTGGACCGTGTGGTAACCAACTATTACGTGCCGCGGACAGCGCGAAGCTTTAGGTGGTGGGTCGAGCGGGCGCGAGCACGTCCTGCGCTCAATTGACTCGATGCACGATCCGGCTGACCTGCACAATCCTACCGCCTATGCTCCCGTCGCAGCACGCCACTTCGCCTACCCCGTACAGGCCGATCGCGCAACGCCCCAATCCAAACTCTGCGCTGGCCTTGCATTTCCGTTTTGCTCTCCGCCGCGGCGGTACGCTGAGCGCTCCGCTGTGCCCCTGCACGGCTTCCCACAACGCCGTCCTCGCATAACTTCGATACATTCGTGCTCGCGGCGCCTATCGCGCCCGCTCATCTGACCCGAGAGCGCCACCGTCGACTACGTTGCCCCTGAACTGCCAACATTGACCAGTCCTCCACCGACATTCGATCATCCATGAGCGCCACAGAGAGCATTCCAGAGCGCTTCGACCCGCAAACCATGACCGGCACGTCTATGCGATCGGAGCATTTCGCGCGCTACTATTGGATTGCCCCGCTTGTGAAGCATCAACGCGTGCTCGATGCCGCCACAGGCACAGGATACGGAGCGGCTATCCTCGCGAATGCTGGTGCCAAGTCTGTTGCCGCGTGTGACATCCGTCGTGATGTCATTGACGATGCTCGCGAGCGATACTCAAATAGTGGGATTAGCTTCTCTACTGCCAATATAGCTGAATTGCCATATGATGATGCTGCCTTTGACATCATCACTGCATTCGAGATCATTGAGCATCTCGAGGACGCAAAATCGGCTCTTGCCGAGCTTCGCCGCGTCCTCGCGCCCGACGGCCGCCTGATCCTTTCCACACCCAACTCACTAACGTACCCAAAGGGCAATCCCCACCACGTACGCGAATATAGCCTCCGAGAAGCGGTACAGCTCGTCCGCTCACTGTTTCCGCATACTAGCGTCTATGAACAGCATAGCTGGGTCGCCTCCACCATAACCACCTCAAAAGGCGCTGACTCAGAAGAGCCATGGTCACTAGATGCAGCACGCGTAGTTGGCACTGAAGCCATTGGTCAAGAAGCGCATCTCTATTCACTGATTGTGGCGTCGCTCGAGGAGCAGGCATCATCTCTCGCGCCCGTTGTTGCCCTGAGCGTTCCGATAGAGCTTCGAAGATGGGATGAGGTCTGGCACGAGCAGCAGGATGTTGCTCGCAAACAGGCGCGCCACATCGACGATCAAGCAGAACAGCTTACAGCTCTTCAGAAAGAGATTGAGTCAAGGCAGTTGACGCTCGAGGCCAAGGATCAGCAGCTGCGTCAGTTAGAAGAGGCGGCCGTCGCCGAAGAGCGCCTAAACGCTCAACTGCAGCTGGAGCTCCGATCGCTCCGCGCACACTTGGCCCAGCATGAGGCTGAGCTCGTGAAATATCTTGAACTCAAACGGCTTGTTGACGAGCTGACTGATTTGAATCACACGTTGCTAACTGCAGCAGACTCCGCGCAGATGTCCCGTAGCTTTGCGGAAATGTACCATGTCGTCGTAACTTCAAAGAGCTGGCGCCTTACTGCGCCGCTTCGGGCAATAGCTTCACTTGCAAGGCGGTTGCGAGGCGTTTTAGCAAGACGAGCTTCGTCGGGGTAGTCGATGCCTGAATTGCCAGAGCTTGTCTTCCTCCTTGCTCCTGGACAGAATGCGTTCTTTGTCGAGCTTGCTGAGGCATTTGCTTTCGAGCTAAATGTTCTAGGGGTCCCCGTACGGATTCACGAAGGTCCACCGCCGGCGTTTGAGCCCAGCTGTGTCTACATACTGCTTCCACCTCATGAGTATGTGGCATTGATGGGACATATGATTCCAGATGCCATATTGGAAAGATCGATCACGATTTCTGCCGAGCAGCCCGAGAGCTCGTTTTTCCAGTCCAATCTAGATATTGTGTCCCGTGCCGGAGCTGTGTTTGATATAAATCGTCGTGCGACAGAGGCTTACATCGCCAATGCCGTCGACGCCAAATATCTGCCACTTGGATACTCGCAGTTTTGGGCAAGCAGGCAGTCACAGCCCGAACGAGATATTGATGTAGTGTTCTTGGGTCGATTCACGCCGCGGCGCAGCGCGGCGCTGGCCAAGTACGCTGATATTTTGGAACGTTTTGAGTGTAGGCTGATGTTCTCCGATAATTCGAAGCCGAACACCGCTACCTCCGGATCTTTCGTATCCTCTCATGCGAAACACGAATTGCTGCGCAGGTCGAAGGTGTTGCTCAACATTCACGGCGATGGCGAGCCTTACGTTGAGTGGCTTCGCATCGTCGAGGCCGCGAGCGCAGGCTGTGCCATTGTTTCGGAGAACTCGACTCATACCGAGCCATTTGTCGCTGGTCGTCATTTTGTGAGTGGCAGAATATCGAGTCTCGGGCATTTGGTCGCGTTCCTGGTAGAGGACTCGGCTGCCCGACAGTCATATGCGAATTCCGCACTCGACGCATTGAAGAAACAGCCACTGGCTCATGCTGCCCGTGAGCTCTGGTGCAGCGCTGAGTCACTTGTCGCCCGCACTCCGAGACGCACCGTGAGCTTGTGGGTCCGTCACTATACAGCGCTTTACGACGCTGCTAGATGCCAACTCAGCGGCAAGCAGGCCTTGTCGCCACTCTCCCAACTCACGGCAGGCGGGGATCCGGCGTTGCGGGCGCTAAAGCGACTCCATCTTGGTACTCTAGACCTCAGACGGCGCCTTGAGGGACTCGAACTCCTGGTGCAAGCTCCCGGACGAACGGCTTCAGATGTATATGCAACTATCGAGATGTCGAGAACATCCGCCTGGGACAATAAGTCGAGTCGTGCAGTAGCGATCGTCATCCCAGTCTACAATCACGCTGACGCTATTTCGTCGGCGCTGGCATCTCTCGAGCGCCTGCACATGACGGACTGGGAGGCTGTGATTGTAGACGACGGGTCTAAAGATAATCTGCTTGACACTGTGACTGGGTGGATGGAGCGTCGTGATGATCTAGCAGTCAAGCTGGTTCGACACCCGGTGAACCGAGGGCTCGGTGCAGCTCGGAACACTGGTGTGAGCTGTTGCAGCAGTGACATGATATTGATGCTTGATGCTGACAACGAGCTGCGACCAGCCGGCCTGGGGCGTCTCGTTCGCGCCCTTGAGTCGCAGCCGAGTGCCGCATTTGCCTACGGCATTCTGGATACATTCGACAGCGACGGGCCTAAGGGCTTGCTGAGTATCTACGGATGGGAGCCATCGCGATTGGCTGCGGGCAACTATATTGACGCATTGGCGTTGGTGCGACGAAGCGCGCTCGAAGCCGTAGGTGGATACACAACCGACTCAAGGCTATATGGCTGGGAGGATTACGATTTATGGGTGCGGCTCGCGGATCGGGGATGTGCCGCTGTATTTGTGCCCCAAATTGTGGCGAGGTACCATTGCGGGGATGGCTCAATGATCTCGGAAACTAATGTCTCGGCGGTGGACGCCGTGATTGCCCTAAAGGAACGTGCGCCGCAGCTGATGATGGGCGACTTACGGCGATCGAGTGATCGGGCCGCATCGAGTAGTGCGGGCTAAGTCGAGCGGCTGAGTAAGCGACGTCGCCGGAGTCCCGTGCCGCAGGATCACCATCGTAAGACCCGCCGACTCGTCGAGCGCGCCGCCGCGCGCGCGCTGCGCGCTGCGCGCTCGGCCTACGAGCTCCAACCAAGGTGGCGACCGCTCGGCCTTGCCCGCCAGCAGCGGTCGCTCGACGCTGCCGGCTATATCGACCACCCAGCGCCTGTGACAAGGCTGCTCGCCGCACGGCTCGACGAGGCCGACGTCAGCGAGATCAAGGATGCCATCGGCCGCGCGCCCAAGCTTGCCGGGCAGTTTGCCTCCGCCGGCGGCACCCCAAGCGAGCAGCGCCTGCTGCTCTCCTTCGGGATCTGGCTCGGCGTTGACGCAGCGTGCCAGAAGACCGGCCTTCGCCCGCTCCAGCCCCCACCGGAGGTCCACGCGATGGCCCGCGGCCCGCTTGCCGCCGCCGGCGGCCTCTACGAGGCAGACATGGTCGTCGAAACGCTTGCCACCGCCGAGATCGACTTCGCGGACATGCGCTCAGTGCTTGACTTCGGCTGCTCCTCCGGGCGCGTCCTGAGCGTGCTTGCAGCCGCATATCCCCAGGTGCGCCTGAGCGGCTGCGACCCCAACTCCGGCGCGATCGCCTGGGCGTCCGAGCATCTGCCCGCGGCCAGCTTCTTCGTCAGCCCCCAGCATCCCCCGCTTGACCTACCGGACGGCTCGCTCGACCTGGTCTACGCGATCTCGATCTGGTCGCACTTTGCGCCTGCGCTCGGCCTGCGCTGGCTGGAGGAGATGCACAGGCTGCTGCGTCCCGGCGGCTTGCTCCTCCTCACCACCCACGGACTGACCTCGCTCCATCACTATCTGGCGAGCGGCGAGCGGCTTCCAACGCAGGTCGAGGAGATCATGGCCGCCCTCTATCGGCACGGCACCTGGTACGCAAACGAGTTCGGCGAGGACGGCGACTGGGGCGTCAAGGACCCCGAATGGGGCACCGCATTCCTCACCGCCGAGTGGCTGCTCGCCCACCTCTGCCCACGCTTTCACGTGCTTGCCTTCCTGCCCGGCCGCAACCAGGGCAACCAGGACGTCTATCTGCTCCGCCGCTCCTGAACGGTTGACCAGCGGCGCCCGAGAGCGCCCGCAACTTCCCGGCATTGCTAGCGTTTAGGCTCGGATATCAGGCCCTTCGGCTGCCCGCTGCGCCGCGCCAATCTCCAGGCCCAACACCTTGTCCACGACCGCATCGACCCCGACGTCAATCGAGCCGCCGGCGCGCGCGCGCCCGCATCGCCGCCGGCCGGCCGTGATCGTCGATCACGTCTCCAAGACCTTCCGCATCCCCCATCAGCAGTACTCCACGCTGAAGGAGCGCGCGCTGCATCCGCTGCGGCGCACGACCTTCGATCAGCTACGCGCCGTGCAGGACATCTCGATCGAGATCGCCCAGGGCGAATTCTTCGGGATCGTCGGGCGCAACGGCTCGGGCAAGAGCACTTTGCTTAAGTGCATCGCCGGGATCTACAACGTCGATCGCGGGCGCATCCTCGTAGCGGGACGGCTCTCGCCCTTCATCGAGCTTGGCGTCGGCTTCAACCCCGACCTCAACGCCCGCGACAACGTCATCATCAACGCCATCATCCTCGGCCTCACGCAGAAGGAAGCGATGGCCCGCTTTGAGCGCGTCGTCGATTTCGCTGAGCTGCACGACTTCATGGACCTGCGCCTGAAGAACTACTCCTCGGGGATGATGGTGCGGCTCGCCTTTGCCACCGCGATCCAGGTCGATGCCGACGTGCTCCTGATCGACGAGGTCCTGGCGGTCGGCGACGCCGCCTTCCAGCAGAAGTGCTTCGAGCAGTTCTTCAGGCTCAAGCGCGAAGGCAAGACGATCGTCTTCGTCTCGCACGACATGCACTCGGTCGAGCGCTTCTGCGATCGGGCGATGCTGATGGAGCACGGGAAGGTGATCCAGCTGGGCGACCCGCGAGCGGTCGGCCGCGCCTACCACGAGATGAACTTCGGCCAGCTCGCGCACGAGGCGCCCGCTCTGGATGACGCCGCGCCAGGCGAGGGCACCCGCATCGTCGATGCCTGGTTTGAGAACGAGGCAGGAGAGCGGGTGAGCGCGGCAAGCCAGGAGGAGCGGCTTGCGCTCTGCTTCGAGGTGCTCTTCGGCGCCGATGTCGAGCAGCCGGTCTTCGCCGCGACCCTGCGCACCGAGCTCGGCCACACGATCATCGTCGCGCGCTCCGATCAGCACGACATGCAGACCGAGAGCTACAGCTCAGGGGAGCGGGCGATCGCCCGCTTTGCGATCCCCAACTGGCTGACCCCTAGCCGCTACCTTCTGACGCCCTCGATCGCCAGCGCGGGCACAGGCGAGAAGGCGCTCGCCCTGGTCGAGGACATGGCCTCGATCGTGGTCCACGGCAGCTCGGTGAGCGGCGGCATCCTCGAGCCGCCCGTCGACCTCACGGTGGAGCGGATCTGATGGCGGTGGAGCTGGCCGGCGAGGCAGTGGAGCTCGAACAGCACGCGCTGCACGCTCCGCATCGCGTCTACGGGCCCTCGGCGCTCGGCGGCGGGCTGCAGCGCTTCTGGTCGCTCACCTTCATGCTTGCCAAGACCGAATTCAAGCTGCGCTTCTTCGGCTCGGTGCTCGGCTATCTCTGGACGCTCGTGCGCCCGCTGCTGCTCTTCGGCGTGACGCTGTTCGTCTTCACCGACATCCTTGAAGTCAACAAGGGCACCCACGAGCCCCACTACGCCGAGTACCTGCTGCAGTCGATCATCCTCTTCACCTACTTCCAGGAAGCGACCGGTGGAGCCGTGCCGAGCCTGGTCGCTCGTGAGAACATCCTGCGCCGCGTGCGCTTCCCGCGCTTGGTGATCCCGCTCTCCGTGGCTCTGAACTCGCTCTTCAACCTTGGGCTCAACCTGGTCGTGGTCTTCATCTTCATCCTCGCCAGCGGCATCTCGCCCCAGCTCTCCTGGCTTGAGCTGCTGCTCTTCATACCCTGGCTTGTCGTCCTCTCCGTCGGCACCGGCATGCTGCTCTCCGCGCTCTACGTGCGCTTCCGCGACATGCAGCCGATCTGGGAAGTCTCGCTTCAGCTCCTCTACTACGGATCGCCGATCATCTACACGGTGACCTCAGCGGCCAAGCACCACTTCTTTGGCATCTCCTTTGCGAAGCTGCTGGTGGCCAATCCCTTCGCGGTGATCGTCACGCAGGCACGCAAGGCGCTGCTTGAACCCTCCGCGCCCTCGGCCGTACAGGCCTTCGGCGGCTACGCGCATCTGGCAATCCCGCTCGGCCTCACCGCGGCGATCTTCATCCTCGGCCTCTGGTACTTCAACCATGAGGCACCGCTGATATCTGAGAAGCTGTGAGCATGGAGCCCGCGACCACATCCCATTCGGCCGACACGGGCGACGTGGAGGCGCTGCGCGGCGAGAACGAGCGCCTGCGGGCGCGGCTTGCTGAGCTCGAGCGCGAGCTGGTCGAGGTCCAAGCGCGCGCCGATGCCCAGGTCGCCCACTGGCAGGAGCGCGCCTACTGGCTCGATCGCTGGCATCTTGACCTCAACGCGATCATGCGCCGGCCGGCGGCCCAGCGCGCGCTTGCGGCGCTGAAGGGAGCACGCGCGGTCTACCGGGCGCTCAAGCGCGCCAAGCGCACCCTGCGGCGAGAAGCCTGAGCGCCTTGAGCACAGTATCGGCGATCATCCCGGTCAAGGATGGCGAGCGCTACCTGCGCGAGCTGCTTGAGGCGCTCGCGCGCGAGGAGATCGACGAGGTGATCGTGATCGACTCCGGCTCGCGCGACTCCTCTATGCAGATCGCCCGCGCGGCAGGTGCGCACCTGCTCGAGATCGCCCCGGAGGAGTTCGGCCACGGGGTCACGCGCAACCTCGGCGCCCAGGAGAGCAGAGGCGAGCTGATCTGCTTCTTGACCCAGGACTCCACGCCTTGCCCGGGCTGGCTTGCCGCCTACCGCGAGGCCTTCGCGCTCGATGAGCGCATCGGCGCCGCCTACGGCCCACACCTGCCCCGTCCCGACACCAGCCCGATGATCGCACGCGAGCTGGAGGAGTTCTTCGCCACCTTCTCGCCGACGGGCGAGCCCGTGATCCAGGGCCCCGGCGACCCGCCCTTCCTCTCCAACGTCAACGCCTGCTACCGGCGCAGCTGCTGGCAGGAGATCCGCTTTCGACAGGTCGCCTACGCCGAGGACCAGGCCTTTGGAGCCGACATGCTAGCCGCAGGCTGGCTGAAGGCCTACCACCCCCGCGCGGCGGTCTACCACGCCCACGACTACCCGCCGCTCGATTTCATGCGCCGCTACTTCGACGAGTACCGCGGCCTGCGCGAGAGCGCGGGGCACATCGAGCGCCTGGCGCCGCTGCAGGCGCTGCGCCAGACCGCCACGGCGGTCGCCGCCGATCGGCGCTGGATGGCAGCTCGGCAGATGAGCGCACGCGAGCAGCTGCGCTGGAGCGCCCGCTCGGCCGCCCACCATGGCGGGCGGCGGATCTTCTCCGCCTTGGGCTCGCACGCCGCAGCGCTGCCGCCGGCGCTCGAGCGTGCGCTCTCGCTGGAGGCGCGCGACTCGCGCTCCAACGGTGGCACACCACACAACGATCGGCCGCGCACCGAGAAGGCGCCGCCGCAGCTGCCCGCGCCTGAGCGCCACCCGGCACGCCTGGAGAGCGAAAGCTACGAGGAGATGATGCGCGTCATCCACGACGGGCCCGTCCCACTCGAGGAGCCGGTCCCCGGCATGAGCGCACGCGAGCGCTTGCGGCTGGCGCTGCTGATCCCGCCCTTCAGTCGCGGCAGCGGCGGCCACAACACCCTCTTTCAGCTGCTCACGCGCCTGGAGGCGCGCGGCCACACCTGCTCGGTGTGGCTGGTTGACCCCCACAACCACCAGCGCGATGCCCGGCCTGCGCGCCTGCGCCAGGAAGTGCGCGAATACTTCGCGCCCTTGCGCGGCCCCTTCTACAAGGGCCTCGATGCCTGGCAGGGCGCGGACATCGCGATCGCGACAGGCTGGCAGACAGTTCACGCGGCGCTCTCGCTGCCGCGCTGCCGCGCGCGCGCATACATCGTCAACGACCACGAGCCCGACTTCTTCCCCGCCTCCGTCGAGCGCGTCCTTGCTGAGGACACCTACCGCCACGGAATCCATTGCATCGCCGCAAGCCCCTGGCTGCGCGATCTGCTGATCGAGCGCTACGGCGCAAGCGCCGACTCCTTCGAGCTTGGCGTCGACCACGGCCTCTACCGCCCGCTCGATGTCCCCCGGCGCGAGGACACCGTCATCTACTACGCACGACACGCAACGCCACGACGCGCAACACCGGTGGGGCTGATGGCGCTGGGCGAGCTCAAGCGCCGCCGGCCGCAGACCCGCATCGTCCTCTTTGGCTCAAACGAGCGCCCGCACACCACCTTCGACTACGAGCACTACCCCGTCCTCACCCTCCCTCAGCTCGCTCGCCTCTACTGCGAGGCGACGGTCGGCCTGTGCCTCTCGCTGACCAACTTCTCGCTGATGCCCAAGGAGATGCTGGCGTGCGGACTACCCTGCGTAGAGCTCGCGGGCATCAGCGCCGAGTCGATCTTCGGAGCCGACGGCGGGCCGCTTGAGCTGGCCCCGCTTGACCCCCTGCTGTTGGCGGACGCCATCGAGCGGCTGCTCGCGGATCGGGAGCTGCGCGCCCGGCGCTCGCGCCAAGGCGTCGACTTCGTAGCCTCGCACACCTGGGAGCGGGCGACCGAGGAAGTCGAGGCGGGGCTGCGCCGAGCCCTCAAAGCAAGCGAGCAAGCCCTCGCCGGGGAGCGAAGGTGACCGCCCAACGGAAGGCGCGATACCGCTCTTGACGAGCCCTTGGGGAAACATTGTCGCGATCGCGGCGACGCCGATCGCAATAGCGCTGCTTGCGGGTGGGAATGGCCTGCTTGTGCAGCGAATCAGCGGCGGCCGGATCTCATCGAAGCTGGCCATCCCCAGCGGCTACTGCCTGGCAATCGTCCTCTCGCTCGCCGCGTTCAGCGCACATCTGGGCGACGAGCTCGCGCTGCCCGTGGTGATCGCATGCGCGCTGCTTGGTTTCCTCCTCGGCCGCGCTCGCCTGCGCTCGCTCTTTGCCGAGCCCGCGCCACTGCTGGTCGGGGCTGCGACGTATGTCCTCTTCAACGCCAGCGTGATCCTCTCCGGCCACTGGACCTGGACCGGGTACAACTTCTCAAACGACTCGGCAGCCGAGCTGCTGCTCACGGTCCACCTGCAGGCGCACGGCACAGTCTCCGCCCCAGGGCTGCCCGGTACGGCAGGTAAGACAATCAGCGACTACCTTGCCAGCGGCTACCCCCTTGGCTCGCAGTCGCTCCTCGGTGTCGTCAGCGGGGCTCTTGGCGTGCCACCTCTCGTCGACTGGCAGGCCTTCATCTCCTCAAGCCTCGCAGTCGCAGCCATGGCCGCATCGACGCTCTCGGAGCGCACTATGGGCAAGCTGCTCTCGGCGCTGGCCGGATTCGCGGCCGTGGCGAGCGCCTTGGTCTACCAATATGCCCTCCAGGGGGAGATCAAGGAGCTCGCAACTCTGACCGGCATCATCTGCGCAATCGCGGTCCTGCGCGAGGCGCTCATCGCCGATGAGCCGCATCCAATCCGCCTAGCTGTGGTCGGACTGCCGCTTGCCGCCATTTTGGCGACCTACAGCGCGGCTGGAATCCCCTACGTGGGAGCGATCGCTGCGGCGGCGCTCGTCGGGCTGCTCGTCGCGCATCCGCCGCCTTGGCTGCTCGCGGCTGCGCGCCCGCTTCTGCTCGGGGCGCTTGCCGCCCTCGCCCTGCTGGCCGTTCTGGCCATCCCGACTCTGCTCTCCATAGCGACCTTCATCCACACGGCGGTGAGCGGCTACAGCGGACCAGCTGCGAGCGCGCCCGCTCTCGGACCGCTGCTGAGGCCACTGCCGCTGAGCGAGATCAGCGGCATCTGGCTCTTCGGCGATTTTCGCGTGCCTGTGCCAAGCGGAGCTGCGGGGACGCTCACGACGCTCCTCACCGTGATCGTGCTGCTGGCGATGATCCCGGGCGTCATGCGAGCGGTGGAGGCTCGCGAGCCCGGTCCCGTGATGGGGGCTGTGGCCAACGGTCTGGTGCTGGCGATCATCTACCCGCGGGTGGTGCCCTACGCCCAGGCAAAGATACTGATGATCGCAAGTCCCGTGGTTCTGCTCATCGCGCTGCAGGCATTCACAGCGGCAGGCAGGGCACACTGGCGGCTGCTCGCGGCGGCGGGCGCGACCGGAGTCCTTGCCGCGATCCTCGCCTCGGACGCGTTCGCCTACCATCTGTGGCCCCTCGGACCGACGGCGCGAATGACCGCACTGAGCAGCCTGAGCAAGCGTGTGCAGGGGCGAGGGCCGGTCCTCGACAGCGAGTTCGAGCAGTTCGCCAAGCTCGTCACCACCCCCATCGATCTCATCGATGGGCCCGACCCGGAATCTCCGCTTCCGCTCGAACTGACTGCACCGCAGCCGGAGTACGACCATTCTTTCGATCTCAGCGAAGAGAAGCTCTCCTACGTTGAGTCTTTTCCCTACATCATCATCCGCCGCTCGCCTGTCGCCAGTCGACCTCCTGCCAACTTCAGGCTCGTAGCTCGCAATCGATATTACGAACTGTGGAAGCGTTATGAAGCCCTCAAGGTCATCGCCCAGCGGCCGCTCGTCGCGCATCAGGAGAGCTCGATCCAGGCAGCTCGGCTGCCGGAGTGCAGCGAAGTGAGCAAGATCGCCCAAGCGGCACCGGCCGACAGCAACCTCGTAGCCGCCGTCCCCCCTCCGAGCAGCGGTTTTGCAATTGCATCTGTCTCCCATTCACCCGGCTGGGTGGCGGGCGGAGAATTTCCCGGCGGAGTGGCAACCACCACTCCGGGACGGGCAGAGGGCAGCTTGACGCTGAGTGATGGCGGAAGCTACAGGCTCTGGCTACAGGGGAATTTTCCACGACGCGTTGCAGTTCTGGTCGATGGCCACAGAGTCGGAGCGGTACAGGAAACCGACAGCCCGATGGGATGGCTGAGCGTCGGAGTGACCGACTTGCAGCCGGGTCGGCACATCCTCACCATTGTTCGCCCCGGCGGAGGGCTCGGTCCCGGAAACGGAGACACGCAGGCGACAATCGGGGCTCTGGTCGCCATCCGCTCGCCTGAAGCTCCACGGCTTGTGCGGGTCTCAAAGAGCGACTGGCGCTCGCTCTGCGCCCTTCCTGCGGAGTGGATCGAGACCGTCTACCCGTGATCGGCCGATCGAAGCGCCCGGCTGCCGGCCCTCATGCTCCCCGACTCGCTACCGCCTCAGCCCGATGATGCTGAGCAAAAACGACGAGAAGATGATCTGGATGCCCACGATCAGCAGCGTCGCGCCGACCAGGGCGATGCGTTCATCGGAGAGCGAGCCGAAGCCGTGGGAAATCCAGGTTGCAAGCATCAGCCCTCCGAGCGCCAGCCCGGCGAGTATGAACAGGCTTCCGAGCATCAGCCCGTGCTCGAGGCGCAGACGTGAACGAGCCCAGTCGAACCATTGCTCGCGCTCGCCCATGAAGTAGGTGCCGTAGGCGTGCGCGCAGAGCCCAAGCGCAAGCACCTGGATGCCTACTATCGTCAGCAGCGCGCCGCCGATCAGCGCGTGTATGCCCCACGCACGGCCGAAGACGTCAAGACCGCCGCCCACGACGCCCATGATCAGCGCGCCGAGGATCGCCAGCAGCAGCCCTGGGAGGATGAACAGGTGCGTCGGGCTGTGCACGAGCAGGTAGCGCAGATGCCGCCAGCCATCGCGGAAGGAGGAGAGCTTGGACTCCCCCCCGCGCGGATGGTAGGTGATCGGCACCTCCGCGATCCGCAGGCGCTCCTTGGACGCTCGCACCACCATCTCGGAGGCAAACTCCATGCCCGTGGCGCGCAGGTCCAGCCGCGGCAGGACATCACTGCGCAGCGCGCGCATCCCGCAGTGGGCATCGCTCACGCCCGTCTTGAAGAAGAGGTTGAGGATGCCCGTCAGAATCGGGTTGCCGATGTAGCGATGAAGCCACGGCATCGCGCCGGGCTGGATGTCATCCATGCGATCGCCCATCACCAGCTCCGCGCCCTCATCGAGCTGCGCGATGAAGCGCGGGATGTCACCGAAGTCATAGGTCAGGTCGGCATCGGCCATCACGATGTAGCGGCCGCGCGCCTCGGCGAAGCCCGTCAGGTAGGCGCGGCCGTAGCCGCGCCGGGGCTCCGCCACCACGCGCGCCCCAGCCTCGCGGGCCAGCCGCGCGGAGTCATCCTCAGAGCCGTTGTCCACCACGATCACCTCCGCCGTGCGCCGCCCTCGCCCACCCCCTGCGTCCGGCGTCTCGCCGTGGCCCGCTCTATTACAAGCGCCGTCGCTCGCAAGGCCCATCCGCTCGAGCGCCGCCCAGGCGGCGCCCACGCAGCGCTCGATGTTCTGCTCCTCATTGAGGCAGGGGATCACGACAGAGACCAGCGGCGCGGAGTCCTCCTCCTGCGCGCTCCCCGCTGATCGGGCCTGCTCGTGCGTTTCTGTGCTCATCTGTTTCACGGCCATCCTCTGCCGGGCATGGTCGCGCCCACTCGGCAGCAGTCTACGCGGGCACTCTCCGGCATCGACACCCTCTAAACACTTCCGCCGCCCGATGGTGGCGCAATGCCGGCGCGCCGCAGCTGCCGGGTGCGCCCGGCGCACACATGCGATCTGACACTCTACCGCCAAATGCGCATCTGCATCGTCTATGACTGCCTCTACCCCTACACCGTCGGCGGCGCCGAGCGCTGGTATCGCGAGCTTGCCGAGCGCCTTGTGGCAGAAGGGCACGATGTCACCTACCTCACGCTGCGCCAGTGGGAGCGCGGGGCGAGGCTCGATCTGGACCCGCGCATCTCGGTCCACGCTGTGGGCCCACGGATGGCCCTTTATACGGGCGATCGCCGGCGCATCCTGCCGCCGCTGCGGTTCGGGAGCGGCGTGCTCGCGCACCTCCTGCGCCACGGTCACCGCTATGAGGTCGTCTACACCGCCTCCTTCCCCTACTTCTCGCTGCTTGCCGCGGGAGTCGCTGCCCGCCTGTACCGCTACCGGTTGGTGGTCGACTGGCACGAGGTCTGGAGCGAGGCCTACTGGCGCGAGTATCTCGGCCCGCTCGGTGGGCGCATCGGTCATGCCGTGCAGCGCCTCTGCGCGCGCATCCCTCAACGCGCTTTCTGCTTCTCGCGCCTCTATGCGCAGCGCCTCCGCGCCGAGGGCATGCGCGGCGAGCTGACGATCCTGCGCGGCCAGTATCAGCCAAGCGGCCGGACGCCTTCAGCGCCCGCGAGCACCACCGACGAGCAGGGGGCGGGCGCGCCCGTGCTCTTCGCAGGGCGCATGATCCCGGAGAAGCAGGTGCTGCTGGGACTCGAGGCCGTCGCGATCGCCCGCGCGCGCCTGCCCGAGCTGCAGGCGTGCTTCTTCGGCGAGGGTCCCCAGCGCCGGGCGCTGCTTGCGCGAATCGAGCGGCTCGGGCTCGCCGATTGCGTCAGCGCCCCGGGCTTCGTCTCGGCGGAGGTCCTTGCCGCAGCGATGCGAGGCGCCCTCTGCCTGCTGCTGCCCTCGCGCCGCGAGGGCTACGGCAAGGTCGTTGTCGAGGCCGCAGCGTTTGGAACGCCCAGCATCGTCGTCGCAGGGCAAGACAATGCTGCAACCGAGCTGATCGAGGATGGTGTCAACGGCTTCCTCGTCACAGCCGCCGACCCGCACCAGCTCTCCGGCGCGATCATCCGCGTCAAAGAGCTCGGAGCCGGGCTGCGAGGCTCCACGCGGCGGTGGTTTAGCGAAAATGAGTCAGAGCTGGCGCTCGAGAGCTCGCTTGAGCGCGTGCTTGCGAGCTTTCGCTCAAGCTGAGCCCACCGGCGCGCGGGAGCTCACCGCAGCGCCTCCGCGACACAGCCGCTCACCGCAGCGGCCTGCTCGGCTGAGAGCACAGGGCTGATCGGGATCGCCAGGTGGGTGCGAGCGGCCTCGTCGGTCCCGGGCAGGCTGGCGCCCGCCGCATAGGCGGCCATCGCCGGCTGGCGATGGACGGGCGTGCGGTAGTAGGCCCGCTGGCCGTGGCCGGCCGCAGCAAGTGCGCCTGCCACCTGCTGCACCCTGTCTGAGCGAATCACATAGAGATGCCATGCGGGCTCGGCCCCGGGTGTCGGCTCGGGCAATGCGACCAGCTCGCCCAGCCCCGCCTGCTCGTAATGGCGCGCGGCCTCTCGCCGGCCTTCAGCCCAGGCCTCTAGATGGGGCAGCTGCACGCGCAGCACCGCCGCCTGCAGCTCATCCAGTCGTGAGTTGTAGCCGATCGCCTCGTAGCTCTGCTTGTCGCGCGAGCCGTGGAAGCGAAGCATCCGCGCGCGCTCGGCGAGCTCGTCGTCGCCGGTTGTGATCGCGCCCCCGTCGCCGATGCAGCCGAGGTTCTTTGAGGGGAAGAAGCTGAAGGTCGCGATGCGCCCGATCGCGCCCGCGCGTCCCTGTGTCGAGCGCGAGCCGGCAGCCTGCGCTGCGTCCTCTACCACCGGCACCCCAAGCGCTTCGATCTCGCGCACAGGGGCGATGTTGCCGAACAGGTGCACGGCGATGACCGCCTTCGTGCGGCTGCTCATCACAGCGCGGACGCTCTCGGCCGTCAGGCAGAAGGTCTCGGGGTCGATGTCGCAGAAGACCGGTGTGGCTCCGGTCGGTGGAATCGCCTCCGCGCTCGCATAGAAGGTGAAGGAGGGCACGATCACCTCGTCGCCCGGGCCGACGCCGAGCGCGCGCAGGGCGATCGTGATGGCGTCGGTCCCATTGGCGACGCCGATCGCGTGGCGAACGCCGCAGTAGTCGGCAAGCTCGCGCTCGAAGGCCTCCACATTGGGGCCGAGGATGAAACGCCCGGAGTCGAGCACGCCGAGCATCGCCGCGCGAAGCTGATCGCGCAGCGCAGCACGCGGCGTCTCGGTGTCAAAGAGCGGCACGCCTTCGCGTCTCTGATCTTCATCACTCCGCGCAGCGCCAGACATATGCCGCGGGTTATACCTGGCCGTCGGGGCGATCCGCGCACCCGCGCGCGATGGCAAGAGACGCTATGGCCCCTCCAGCCAGCTCCCCGGCACGCCGCCTAAGCCAAGCGCGCGCGCATAGCTTGCCAGCGTAAGCTCCGCGGTCCGCCGCCAGGAGAAGAGCGCAGCGCGCGCCCGACCGGCACCGCGCAGGCGCTCGCGCAGCCGCTCGTCCCAGATCAGCGCTTCGACCGCGCCTGCGATCGCATCGACATCGCGCGGATCAAAGAGGATCGCCGCATCACCTGCGACCTCCGGCAGCGACGAGGCCGTCGAGCAGGCCACCGGAACCCCGCGGGCCATCGCTTCGAGCACAGGCAGCCCGAAGCCCTCATACAGCGACGGAAAGATGAAGCCGGCGCTCGCCGACCACAGACCCTCCAGCTCCTGCGCCGACAGCCACCCGAGCAGACGCAGGTCCTCCGCCACGCCAAGGGAGCGCGCTCGCTGCAGCAGCTGCTCCTCAAGCCAGGTGCGGTAGCCCGGCACGATCAGCAGCGGGCGGCGCCCTGCCTCGATGCGCTCAAGCGCCTCGATCAGCGCCAGCAGGTTCTTGTGCGGACGCTTTGCCGAGAGCGAGAGCAGCAGGCGTCGCTCGCCGAGGTCAAAGCGCCTCCGCAGCTCCTGCTCGGGCATCGGCTCCTGGCGCTGCACCGAGCCGATGCCGAGCGGAACGACATCGATGCGCTCTGAGCCGATGCCGATCAGCTCCTCGATGTCGCGTTTGGTGCTCTGGGAGTCCGCGATCACGCGCCCTGAGCGCCGCGCGGCCAGCGGCACGAGCACGCGCATGCCGGCCGCCAGCATGCCCGCATGCGCTTCGGGATAGCGCGCGTAGATCAGGTCGTGGATCGTGGTCAGCCGCACGCAGCGCGAGAGGGCGGGAGCGGTCGAGCCGAGGCTGTGCATGAGGTCGAGCCGCGCCCGTCCGGCGGCGATCGGCAGCAGCATCTGCTCGCCCAGCGCCCACTGCCAGCGGGCGCGCGCGCGGATCGGCAGCGGCCACACCGCCACTCCTGGTGGCAGCAGCTCGCCGCCCTCCGCCACGTGCGCAGCCGCCTCGCGGTTCACGAACGCGGTAAGCGCCAGCCCGGGCGCAAGCTCGGCGATCGCACGGATCTGCTCGCGGGCGGCAACCTCCATGCCGCCCGTCTCCCCCGGAACGAGAAAGATCAGGTTGAAGCCCACGTGCATCGCAGCCACAGGCTAGGCTCAAGCTCGCATCGGCGTGGCGAGGACATCTGCGAAGCTTTGCCGGCCTTGCCCGCCCTGCGCCCCGGAGGACCAGCCGTGATCGGCATCGACGCGCGCGCCGCAGCGGAGGTGCCGGCCGGTCGCGGGCGCCTCGTGCGCGAGCTCTTGCTGGCGCTCGCAGCTCGCGAGGACCGCCTCCTCTACCGCCTCTACGCACGCCGGCGCTGGGAGGAAGCCGAGCTTGACGATCGCTTCTCCTGGCAGCTGCGCAGCGGCCCCGACGCACTCTGGCACCCGCTGGCGGCGATCGACGCAAACCGATCCTGCGTCGCATATCTGGCGACCAACTCCTACCTCACGCCATGGCTTCTACGCATCCCGACGGTGCTGATCGTCTACGACCTCGTTCCCTTCGAGCAGCCCGAGCTGGCCAATCGCCGCTCGCTGGTCGTCGAGCGCCTGACCGCGGCGGGCGCGCTGCGCCGCGCGGCCGGCATCGTCGCGATCAGCGAGGCCACCGCGCGCTCGCTTGCAGCGCACTTCGGCGCAGCCGCAGAGAAGTGCACGGTCGCACCGCTCGGAGTGCGGCTGCCGGGGGCCGCCGCGCCTGATCGCTCCGGGCTGGAGGGCCTGCCGCAGCCGGGCTTCGTGCTCTCGGTGGGAACGCTTGAGCCACGCAAGAACATCCCGCGGCTGATTGCCGCCTACAAGCGCCTGGAGCCGGCGCTGCAGGAGGCCCACCCGCTCGTGCTGGTCGGCCCGCAGGGCTGGCAGATGGGCGAGACATGGGAATCGATCAGGGCGCTTGGCAAGCGCTGCCTGGTGCTCGGGCACGTCTCCGATCGCGCCCTCGCCGAGCTCTACCGGCGCTGCGCGGCCTTCTGCTACCCCTCGCTCGGCGAGGGCTTCGGGCTGCCCGTGCTCGAGGCGATGGCTGCCGGCGCGGCGGTGATCACCTCTGATCTCTCATCGCTGCCGGAGGTCGGCGGCGACGCGGTCGAGTATGTCGACCCGCGCGAGGTCGCGAGCATCGCCGCGGGCATCGAGCGGATCCTGCGCGATCCTCTCCGCCGCGAGGAGCTCGGCAAGCGTGCGCGCGAGCGCGCCCTCAGCTTCACCTGGGAGCGCTTTGCCGAGCGTGTGCTGGAGGCAATCAGCGCGACGATCGCGCCTTCCGCGGCGGCGCTCGGCGGCGCTCACACACGTGAGCGGCGATGAGGGGGCGTGTTGGGCCACCGTGCCCTCCTGGCACAATCCAGCGGTGCAAGTGAGCGCTCACGCAATACTGACCGGCGCGCGGCGGCGCTTCTATGAGCTCGATGGCCCGTGGCACCGATGCCGGCTGCTCGAGCGGCTTGGATCGCAGCGCTACTCGCGACCGGCGCTCTTCAACATGGACGTGCGCCTGGCCGAGCTGATGCCCTGGCGGGACGGCACCTTCTTTGAAGCGGGCGCCCACGACGGCTACACCCAGTCAAACACCTACTATCTAGAACGATACCGCGGTTGGAGCGGCATCCTTGTGGAGCCGATACCGCAGCTGCGGCGCAAGTGCGAACGTCGCCGCCCGCGCTCACGCGTGTTTGGATGCGCGCTTGTGGGGCAGGAGGACGGCGAAGGCAGAGTGACCATCCGCGTCAACGACCTGATGTCGCACGTCAGCCGGGCGGATCGCGCCGGCGATGGCGGCGCGGCGGGCGATGGCTTCATCTCAGTTCCCGCTCGCACGCTGACCTCGGTGCTGGATGCGGCTGCGGCGCGGGACATCGATCTGATGGTGCTGGACTTGGAGGGTCAGGAGAGCGAGGTCCTGCGCGGGCTTGACCTCGACCGCCTGCATCCGCGCTACATGCTGATCGAGGCGCTCGAGCGAGCTCGCCAGCAGGGCGCGATCGACGCCGCCCTGGCAAGCCACTACGAGTTTGTCGAGCCGCTCTCTGACTACGACCTGCTCTACAAGCTCCGCGACTGATCCCTTGCCGAGAGTCCTCATCGTCAACCCCAACCACGAGGACTACCTCGCCGACGGCGTCTTTCACGGGCTGCGCACGCTGCTGGGCGCAGACGCGGTCGACTTTCCCAAGGCCGAGTACATGTATGACACGGCAAGCGCCTCCGCGCTCGGGCGCGTGCGCGGAGGCGCCTTCACCCTCTACGGCCTGCTTCCGGACCTGCCCATCGATCGCGATCACATCCTGCCGCGGGCGCTTGCAGGGGAGTTCGACCTTGTCGTCTTTGCAGACATCTGGCGCACCTTCGGCCTGTGGACCGAATGGGGACCCCAGCTCCATGATGCCGGGGTGCGCCTTGCGGTCCTCGACGGCGCCGACCGCGTCGAGCCCTACCCCTACTCCGGGCTGTGGTGGCGAGTGCGCGCGTGGTGGTTCCTGCCGCGCGCACACAACCGCGCAGCCTACTTCAAGCGCGAGATCACCCCGCTGAGCCGGTGGTTTGCCTCCTATCTGCTGCTGCCGCCCGCGATCGGTCGCAGGCTTGACATGCGCCCGATCTCCTTCTCGATCCCGCCTGAGCGGATCCTCGCCGAGGCGCCACGCAAGGAGAGAGACTTTCCCTCCCACATCGTCGATCGCGAAGTCGCCGATCGCCTCGGCGGCCAGCTCAGCCATGTCTTCGCCGCCGAGGAGGACTACCGCGCCGATCTGATGCGCTCGCGCTTTGGCATCACGACAAAGCGCGCGGGCTGGGACGCGCTCAGGCACTACGAGATCGCAGCCTGCGGAGCGGTTCCCTGCTTCCGGGAGCTCGAGCGCAAGCCCGCAGGCTGCGCGCCCTTCGGCCTGGATGCCACGAACTCGATCTCCTACCGCAGCGTAGATGACCTGCTTGCGCAGGTGGCCGACCTCAGCGCCGAGCAGTACGCGCGTCTGCAGGCCGGTGCGCTCAGCTGGGCTCGTCGCAACTCGACCGTCGTGCGAGCGCGCGAGCTGCTTGACGCCCTCGGCATCGCAGTCGAGCAGGCAGGCGCAGGATGAGCTCCGCCACGACCATGATCTCGCTCTGCGTCGCCGTCTACCGCGATCACGGCGAGCCGAACCTCGCAAGCCTCCAGCGCGATCTGCCCGCGGCGCTGGCGGGGCAGGCGGGGGAGCTGGTCGCTGCCCTGAACGGCATCGACGCAGAGCTGGCCGGCGTCAGCGCGGGTGCGATCACGGTCGATCTGGGGATCAACCGCGGCGTCGCCCCGGCGTGGAACGCGGCCGCGCGAGCCGCCCGGGGAGAGATCCTCGTCTTCTGCAACGACGACGTCAAGCTCGGCTCCGGGGCGCTCGCGAGGCTCGCCGGCGCGCTGGATGAGAATCCCCGCGCAGGCGTGGTCGGCCCGCTCGGCTCGCGCTGGGACCTTGCAGGCGCAAAGCACCTCAGCTGGGTGAAGCCCGCAAGCGCGGATGAGCTTGCAAGCTGCGACGTCGTCTCGGGGTTTCTCTTCGCCTGCCACCGGGAGACTTGGGTCGAGGTCGCGGGCTTCGATGAGCGCTACGCCCCCGCATCGTGGGAGGAGGTCGACTTCTGCACGGCGGTGCGCGCCAGCGGGCGCGAGTGCTATGCGGTCGGCGGCGTCGCCTGCGCCCACGAGTGGGGAGTGTCGCGCCGTCAGCCCCCGTGGGCACGCGCGCACTGGTGCGGGCGCTCAGAGACGTGGCGATCGATTCACCGCCGCAATCGCCGACGCTTCCTCCAGAAGTGGTCCGAGCATCCCCTCGCGCGCGCACAGACAAGCGCAGGAGGGGGCGCGTGAGCAGAGTGATCGTCTCGCTCGGGAGCGGGCGGCAGGCGCACCTGCTGCAGATCGCAGCTCGCTCCTTCCGCCGCTATGCAGAGCGCCACGGCTACGAGCTGGCGCTGCACACGGAGGTTGCGGACCCCACCCGCCCGGCGCCCTGGTCGAAGATCGTGCTGCTGCGGCGGTTGGCGAAGAAGCACGAGCTGCTCCTGTGGCTGGACGCCGACGCGGTGATCGTCGACGGGTCGGTGGACATCGCCAGCGAGCTTGAGGAGGGGCGCTTCCTGCACCTGGTCGAGCACGAGACCAAGGAGGGCAGGATGCCGAACTCGGGCGTGATGCTGATCCGCGGCGGCGCGGAGTCGATCTCCTTCTTCGACGATGTTTACGCCCAGGAGGATCTGATCGAGCACCGCTGGTGGGAGAACGCCGCGATCTGTCGACTGCTCGGCTATCAGCTCGACCCACCCGCGCCAGCTGCGCCCACGCCGCTGCTCGTGGAGCAGACCAAGCTGATCTCGCCACGCTGGAACTCGATCCCTGACGCACCCGCCGCCAGTCCACGCATCCGCCACTATCCCGGCTACTCCCTCAAGGTCAGAGCGGCGCTGATGCTGCGCGACGAGCTCCTGCGTCGCTGAGGCGCGAGCGATGCGACTCCGCGCGCTCAGCGGCCCCACCATGGCTATGTTCTCACTGATGCATGCGACCGCCCGAGCGACGCGCACCGGCCGCTCGCCGGCGATCGGCGAGGGGGGCGCGGGAAGCGGTCGGCCGGCATGAGCGAGAGCGAAGCGCTGATCTCGCCGACACGGCTGGACGCCGCCGACCCCTACGCCCCCGGTGCAGCGGGCAGCCGGGTGATCCGCGGCGGCAGCCTGCGCGTGGCGGCAACGCTTGCGGGCGTGCTTGCGGGCGCCCTCAGCGCCCCCCTGGTCGTCCGGCACCTGGGAGTAGTCGACTACGGGCGCTACCTGACCGTCGCAAGCGTGATCTTCGTCGTGACCGCGCTCAGCGAGGGTGGCCTCGCCAACGTCGCCGTGCGCGCCTTCAGCGTCGGCTCGGCTGCGCAGCGGCGCACCCTGATCGCGAACTTGACCGGCCTGCGGCTTGCCCTGGGCGCGGCGGGCACGATCGGCGCACTCGGCTTCGGCCTGCTTGCCGGCTACGACCACGTGCTCATCATCGGCCTTGCGCTCGGCGCGGCCGGCTACGTCGCAGCCGCCGTCCAGGGCTCCTACAGCGTCGCGCTCTCGGGCACGCTGCGGCTGCGGCAGCTCGCCGCGATCGATCTGCTGCGCTCGCTGCTGACGACGATCTTCCTGATCGCGCTTGTGCTGGCAGGAAGCCCCCTGACGGGCTTCTTCACCGTCGCCGTAGTCGTGCAGGGGCTGGCGCTCACGGTCACGGCAAGGCTCGTGCGGCGCGAGGTGCCGCTGCGTCCCGCATTCGAGTGGGCACGCTGGCGCGCGCTGCTTGGAGAAACGGCGATCTACGCCGTCGCCAGCGCGCTCGGCGCCGCGTACTTCCAGATCGCGCTCATTTCGATGTCCCTGCTTGACCCCGGCCGGCAGACCGGCTACTACGCGATCTCCTTCCGCATCGTCGAAATCATCAACGGCGTGCCGTGGCTGCTGGCAGCGTCGGTGCTGCCCGTCTTTGCGGTCGCCGCCAGCGATGCCCAGCGCTTTCGCTACATCGCCGCGCGGGCGTTTGAGGGCGCGGTCATCGCAGGGGGCTGGTTTGCGATCATCGTCGTGCTCGGCGCCAAGTTTGCGATCGAGGTGATCGCGGGCGCCAAGGGCGCTCCGGCGGCGAGCGTGCTGCAGATAATGGGGATCGGCGTGACCGCCACCTTCCTGGTGTCGGCGCTTGGCTTCGCGCTGTTGGCACAGCGCATGCATCGCGCCCTGTTGATCGCAAATGCGGCGGTGCTTGCGCTCGCTCTCACGCTCAGCCTGACGCTGATCCCAGCGCTCCACGCCAGGGGCGGCGCGGCGACGACCGCGGCGCTCGAGCTCTCCCTGGCGAGCGCATATGTCGTGATCCTCTGGCGGCAGGGCGTTGCGCCGCCGGCGCCCTTCATCCTCCGCTTCCTGCCCGCGCTCGCGATCGCGCTCGCGCTTGGCGCGCTGGCGCTGAGCGTCCATCCGGTGCTTGCTGTCGCGGTTGCAAGCGCCGTCTACTTCCTCTTGCTCCGGGGCTCAGGCGCGATCCCCCAGGAGCTGATCGACGCGCTGCCGTGGCGTCGCTGAGCGCCGGGCGATCGCCCGCAGCAGCTCGTGGCCCCAGGGATGCTCGCTGCGCCCGTCGCGAAGCCAATAGGCGGCCTTTGCGCGCCCGGCCAGGTGACGGGGATCGAGTCGCGCTCGCAGCGGCAGATACGGGGTGATCGCCGTCGTGCGCAGATCGCAGACCTCCAGACCGGCGCGCTCCAGGGCACGGCGCAGGCTGGCGGGCGTGAACTGGCAGACGTGGACGTCCGGCTCAAGCGAGGGCCACTGCGGGCCCATCCGCGCCGCGCTGAGGCCGCCTGCGTTCGGAACCTCCAGAGCGATCGCCCCGCCGGGCGCAAGCGCCTCGGCAAGGCGGCGCAGCTTGGCGACCGGCTCGACGAGGTGCTCGAGCACGTGCCACAGCGTCACCGCCTGGTAGCGCCCGGAGGCAAGCGCAAGATCCTCGATCCGCGAGCAGCGCACAGCGACGCCGAGATGCTCCCTGGCGGCGCGCGCGAAGCTCTCCACGGGCTCGATGCCGCTGGCGTCAAAGCCCCAGGCCGCGGCCTCCGCGACGAACGCCCCGCCCGCGGCGCCGACGTCCAGCAGCCGCCCACGGCTGACCCACGGGCGCATGTAGCGCAGCCGCACGCGCGCGTCACGGCGACGCGCGGGGAGCTCACGCAGGTAGTGATCGCCGCGGATGCCCTCGTAGTCGCCCCCGGCGTAGACGCGCGCGAGCGCCGCCTCGTCGAGATCGGGGCGGAAGGCAAAGCCGCAGCGCGTGCAGGCCAGGAAGGGCGCGGGCGCAAACTGCGTGCAGGGCTCAAGGTCGCCCTCGCAGATCCAGCAGCTGCTCACGCTCCGGATGGTAGGCCACGCCTCTATGCTGGCGCCTCGATGCACCTCCGCCGTAAGCTCACCGAGCTTCGCTGGCGCGCGGCAGGCCACTACACCCGACCCCTGCCCGAGCGCTTCACGCGCCCGCTCGCCGGCCTGCGGGCGCTTGAGATCGGCGGGCCGAGCGCGGTGTTCGCAAGCGGCGGGCTGCTTGCGCTCTACCCGCTGCTGGGTCGCATCGACGGCGTGCAGTGGGCCGCGCAGACGGCCTGGCACACGCTCGACCCCGCGCAGGGCTACCGACCCGAAGGGGAGCGGCGCGGCGACCTTCACCTGCTCGATGACGTCGGCCTCAACGTGCTTGGGGATGGCGCATATGAGCTCGTCCTCTGCTCGCACGTGATCGAGCACATCGCAAACCCGCTGCGGGCGCTGCGCGCCTGGCGGCGCGTCACGCAGCCCGGGGGCTACCTGCTGATGGTCGCGCCCCATATGTGCGGCACCTTCGACCATCGCAGAGCGCTCACGCCGCTCAGCCACATGATCGAAGACTTCAAGCGTGATATCGGCGAGGACGACCTCACGCACCTGGAGGAGTCGATCCGCCTGCACGACCGCGCGCTCGATGCCGACTCAAGCGACGCGGCGACGTGGGCGCGGCTGCGCAGGGAAAACGTCAGCACCCGCCTGCTTCACCATCACACCTTCACGACACGCTCCCTGCTCGCGCTGCTCGACCATGCCGGCCTCGCCCTGATCGCCTGCGAGACGCGCCATCCACATGACATCTACGTCCTCGGCCGCTGGCCGCCCGCCGGCGAGGCCCCCGACAACGCGTGGCTGCTGCGCGCACGCACGCCAAGCCCCTTCCGCGCCGACCGTCGATGAGCGTCCCTGGGCGCCGACACCCTCCTCACAGCGCCCGGCAGCAGCGGCGTTTGACGGGCGCGCGGCGAACGGCGGCGATCAGCGCGCGATTGACGAGCGAGCGCGCCCGCTCGCGGGGCGAGCGCCGCGGATAGCCCTCGCCGATCTCATCCGGATGCGCGTAGGTGGCCAGCAGGTAGTTGGCCCGCAGGCGCTCGTTGTGTCGCATCCAGGCGTCGACGCGCGCCTCGAAGCTAACCCCGACGTTTGCCATCGGATAGCGCCTTGAGGCCAGGCAGCGCTGCTTGTAGATGGGCGCCGCCAGCTCCGAGCGTCGGCCCAGAAAGAGCTGGTCGCTGAAGCCCAGGCCGAGCGCAAAGTTGCCGCGTCGCTCGAGCGTCGTGCGCGCCAGCGTGTCGTGACGCGGGGTGGGCGCATACCAGCGCGGATTGGCGATCATCACGCGCCGCTCGCGCTCCATCAGCTCGATCGAGGGCGTGACCCAGTCGTGCGGCTCGAGCAGGCGCACCTCAGCGTCGCAGTGGAGCACCCAGTCGGGCCCCGGGATGCTCACGAGCACCAGGCCCCAGTCGGTGAAATGTGGCGCACGGCCGAGATCTGAGCGCGACGTCGCGGTGGCGCGCAGCGCCTGCTCGATGTGATCCTCGACGAACAGCCATGCGTCCACGGCGCCCGCCTGGCGCAGCTGCTCGGCGCGCCCTTCCGCATCGTCGCGGTCCTCGACGTTGTTGATGATCACGGTGCGACGGGCGAACTCAAAGCGATGAGCGGCCGCCAGCTCGTCGATGAACCCGCTCTTCAGGACGCGACGGTATGTGCGCTCGTAGCAGTTGACGCAGAAGTCGACGGCGGTCATCGCGGGCGCATGTGGGCCCAGCGCATCGGCCCGGGACGGTGCTCGGAAAGCAGCGCAGCGCGTTGGCGGGCTGTCGCGAAGGCGAGCTCAGGCAGCATCTCGGCGCTGCGGTCCTCACCTTCGATCAGCTCGATCTCATGCGTCGCTTCAAAGCGCCCGCAGAGCGTCTCGGTGATCGTCGGATCGAGGAAGTCGTGCAGCTCGACGAGCAGCGGCCACGCGCGCAGGCGCGGCGCCAGCTGCGGGTCGAGCAGCTCCCGCTCAGCGCCCTCGCAGTCTGAGAGCAGTGCGACGCCGCGCTCGGGAAAGCTCTCGAGAGCGGCCGGGGTGCACTCCGCGCCCACCGACACCCGCTCGCTGACGCCGTTGCGCTCAGCCAGCGCCGCGCAGCGCTCGCGCGCCCCGCGGTCGATGTCGAAGGCGTGCACGATCGCCTGCGGCACCCTGACCGCAAAGCCGACCGCGTAGTAGCCCTCCGCGGCGCCGATGTCGATCAGCTGATCGATCCCCAGCGCGACCCACTCCTCGACAACAGGGGCCAGCTCGCGCTCGTAGGTGCCAAGCAGCTTTGCGACAAGGTCGCCCGAGCTGCTCTCAAGCCCCTCGATGTACTGCATGCCCGCAAACGGCCCGTGGCGCACGCCCAGCCCGTAGCGGCGCACGTACTCGATCGTCGCCGGCGTCGTGACCGAAAGGAAGCGACGCGCGCGCAGACGATCGATCTCGCGCAGGATCCGATCCGGCAGCAGTCCGGAGGGCCGCATCACGATCGGGAGGCTAGCGATCGCAGATCGGCGTCGACCATCCTCGCCACAAGGCCCTCGAAGGAGAGCTCCGGGCGCCATCCCAGCCTCTCTCTGGCGCGCGCGGGGTCGCCGACCGGGGCGACGGGCTCAGGCGCGCGGCGCAGCGACTCGTCGATCGCGATGTGCTCCTCGGCGGCGAGGCCGAGGTGCGCAAAGGCCGCCTCGGCGAACTCGCGCACGGTGCGCCCGCTACCGCTGGCGAAGATGTAGTCATCGGGCCGGTCGGCCTGCAGCGCAAGCCATGCTCCGCGCATCACGTCGCCCGCAAAGGACCAGTCGCGCACCGCATCGAGGTCGCCCAGCGTCACCTGATCGGCGAGCCCCGCCTTGATCGCCGCCGCCGCCTTGGTGATCTTGCGCGTCACAAAGCTCTCCGGCCGGCGCTCGGACTCGTGGTTGTAGAGGATCCCGCAGGAGATGTAGAGGCCATCGTGGCAGCGCAGCTGGGCGCCCAGCTGCCGCACGGCAAGCTTCGCGGCAGCGTAGGGGCTCGCGGGGAAGCACGGCGTCTGCTCGCGCTGGGGACTCTCCGGTGCGGCGCCGAAGATCGCCGCGGAGCTGGCAAGGAAGGTGCGCGTGTGCGGGCTGCTCTCGCGCACCGCCTCGAGCAGCGCTGCCGTGGCCACCGCGATCTCCGTGAAGGTCTGAGCGGGCTGCTGCCAGGAGCGCGGGACGAACGATGGCGCGGCAAGGTGGTAGAGCTCATCGGGGCGTAGCTCCGCCACCGCGCGCGCAAGGCTCTCGCGGTCAGCGAGCTCGCAGCCGATCGTCGCGACCTCCCCGCGCAGGTGCTCGGCGCAGCCGAGGTCCGCCCGCTCGTCGCGGATCAGACCGGTGACCGCATAGCCGTGTTGCAGCAGCAGCTCAGCGAGAAAGGAGCCGTCCTGACCGCTCAGGCCCGTGATCAGGGCGCTGCGGCCCTTGGCTGCCCCGCCCACGCCTAGCGGCGCTCGGCGGGCGCTGACCCGGCGGCGGCCGGCTGCCTGCCGGTGCCCTCAGAGAGCGCCCGCAGATCGGCGTCGACCATCATCCGGATCAGCTCCTCAAAGCTCGTCTGCGGCTCCCAGCCGAGCACGCGCTTGGCCTTGGAGGCGTCGCCGATCAGGTGGTCCACCTCCGCCGGGCGCTTCAGCGACTCGTCGATCTGAACGTGCTCGTCGATGGCAAGGCCCGCCTGGTCGAAGGCGATCTCCAGGCAGTCGCGGACTGAGTGGGCGACGCCGGTTGCGATCACGAAGTCCTCGGGCTGGTCCTGCTGGAGCATCAGCCACATCGCTTCGACATAGTCCTTGGCATAGCCCCAGTCCCGCTCCGCGTCGAGGTTGCCAAGCTCAAGCCGCTCAGCCAGCCCGAGCTTGATCGCAGCCGCGTGCCAGGTGATCTTGCGGGTGACGAACTCCAGCCCGCGGCGCGGCGACTCGTGGTTGAAGAGGATGCCGCTTGTGGCGTGTAGGTCATATGACTCGCGGTAGTTGACCGTTATGAAGTGGCCATAGACCTTGGCGACGCCGTAGGGCGAGCGTGGGTAGAAGGGCGTAGTCTCACTCTGGGGCACCTCCCGCACCTTGCCGAACATCTCGCTTGAGGAGGCCTGGTAGAAGCGCGCCTCCGGGCAGGTTTCGCGCATCGCCTCGAGCATCCGCGTCACGCCGACGCCCGAGAACTCCGCGGTCAGCGTGGGCTGAATCCAGGAGACCGCGACAAAGGACATCGCGGCGAGGTTGTAGATCTCCTGCGGGCGCGCCGCGCGCATAGCATCGACCAGCGAGCGCTGGTCGAGCAGGTCCGCCTGGTGCAGCTGCACGCGCCCGCGCAGATGCTCGATGCGCTCGAAGCGCT
This sequence comes from bacterium, assembly GCA_021323635.1. Taxonomy (GTDB): domain Bacteria; phylum Actinomycetota; class Thermoleophilia; order Solirubrobacterales; family Solirubrobacteraceae; genus Palsa-744. The sequence goes on from JAJPKQ010000025.1 coordinate 53,221, forward strand.
CGGTCGAGGAGCGCCGCACGAGCCCGTGGACCTCATAGCCCTTCTCGAGCAGGAGATCGGCCAGATAAGAGCCGTCCTGGCCTGTGATTCCGGTGATCAGCGCGCGGGGCCTCGACATCGCCCTGAGAGTACATGCTGCAGCTGCGCAAGCGTGCGCTCGCGCATGTCCTCCCCCTCCTGCAGCGCGCGGTACCAGTCGACCGTCGCCTGCAGCCCCTGCGTAAGCGAGAGCGGCGGGCGCCAGCCAAGAGCGTCTTTTGCCCGGCCTGAGTCAAGCAGCAGCAGCTGGCTCTCGGCAGGCCCGCACGCTGAGTCCTCGCCGACCTCGATCCCGCCCGGCCACAGCGCCGCGATGCGCGCCACCAGCTCGCGCACGGGCAGCGCCTCCGCGCGCTCCGGGCCGAAGTTCCAGGCGCCCTCGAAGCGCTCCTCCTCGTGGAGACGGCGGGCAAGCAGCAGATACCCGGTCAGCGGACAGAGCACGTGCTGCCAGGGACGGATCGCGCGCGGGTTGCGAAGCGCCACCGGCTCGCCCGCAAGCGCGGCGCGCATCACATCGGGCACGAGCCGCTCGGAGCCGAAGTCCCCGCCGCCGATCACGTTGCCCGCGCGCGCGCTTGCGATGCGCAGCGGCGAGCCCTGCGCGCGCAGCGCCGCCCGGTAGCCGCGCACGATCAGCTCCGCCGCCGCCTTGGAGGCGGAGTAGGGGTCCTCCCCGCCCAGCGGGTCCTCCTCGCGGTGTCCGGCAAAGCCCGCCTGCAGCGCCCCCCGCTCGGGCGGCGCGTAGCATTTGTCCGAGGTCACGCAGATGAGCGCTCGCACGCCGCCCTGCCGCTGGGCTGCAGCGATCACGTTTAGCGTGCCCAGCACATTGGCCTCGAAGGTCTCCGCCGGCTGCTCATAGGAGCGGCGCACGAGCGGCTGCGCGGCAAGGTGAAAGACGACATCCGGCTTGGCCTGCGCGATCGCGCCAGCCAGCTCCTCGCGGCTGCGGATGTCGCCGCGATGCTCGCTCATGCGCTCGTGCACCCGCGCTAAGGCGTAGAGCGAGGGATCGGAGGGCGGCGGCGCGGAGAAGCCGTGGACCTCCGCGCCCAGGGCCTCCAGCAGCAGCGCAAGCCAAGCCCCCTTGAAGCCCGTGTGCCCGGTCACGAGCACCCGCCGGCGCTCCCAGAAGCCCCCTTCCGCCAGCGATCCGCTCGCTCTCATCGGCGCTCGGCGCAGGCGCTCACGCGCGTTCGTCCCAGATCCGCCACGGCGGCGAGCCGCCCGCCCACAGCGACTCCAGGTGGCGGCGATCGCGCAGCGTGTCCATCGCCTCCCAGAAGCCCTCGTGGCGGTAGGCGGCAAGCTCGCCAGCGGCCGCCAGCGCGCGCAGCGGCTCGCGCTCGAAGACGCTCTGATCGGAGTCCAGGTACTCGCCGATGCGCGGCGAGAGGACGAAGAAGCCGCCGTTCACCCAGCGCCCGTCGCCGCGGGGCTTCTCCTCGAAGGAGCTCACACGCGCGCGCTCCAGCTCGATCGCCCCGTAGCGCCCGCGCGGCTGCACCGCGGTGACGGTCGCGATCCGCCCCTCGCGGCGGTGGCAGGCAAGCAGCGCCCCAAGGTCGATGTCGGCGAGGCCATCGCCGTAGGTGAAGCAGAACTCCTCCTCGCCGAGCAGCGGCAGCACGCGGCGCAGCCGCCCTCCCGTCTGGGTGTGCTCGCCCGTGTCGATCACCGCGACCCGCCAGCGCTCGCGCGGGTCGCCCGCAAGCTCGATCGTGCCCGCGCCAAGGTCGAAGGTCGCATCGGCGCTGTGCAGGCGATAGTTGGCAAAGTACTCCTTGATCACGTAGCCCTTGTAGCCGGCGCAGATCACAAACTCCTCGATCCCCTGCGCGGCGTAGATCTTCATGATGTGCCAGAGGATCGGCCGCCCCCCGATCTCGACCATCGGCTTGGGCCTCAGCGCGGTCTCCTCCGCCAGGCGCGAGCCGCTTCCGCCCGCAAGGATCACTGCCTTCACGCGCGCAGCGTAGCTGCCTGCCGCTGTCGGCGTGGCGGCGAGCGCTACGCTGGCCGGGAGGACGTCTGGTCAGGCACGAGAATGTCAGCGGCAAGCGAGCACCACCGGATCGTGATCCTTGGCGCCGGCTTTGCCGGGCTCGCCGCGGCGATCCGCTGCAAGCGCGCGGGGATCGATGACTTCGTGGTCCTCGAGCGCGCCGCGCAGCTGGGTGGGACCTGGCGCGACAACACATACCCGGGCTGCGCCTGCGATGTGCCCTCCCACCTCTACTCGCTCTCGCGCGCGACCAAGGGGGACTGGTCGCAGAAGTACTCCTCCGGCGCTGAGATCCGCGCCTACCTGCAGGACGTTGCAGAGCGCGAGGGGCTGATCCCCCACATCCGCTTCGGCGCTGAGGTGAGCGCGGCGCGCTACCTGCGCTCGCGCTGCCGCTGGCAGATCGACGCCGCGGGGCAGCGCTATGAGGCGCAGGTGTTCATCGCCGCGCCAGGGCCGCTCAGCGACCCGCGCATCCCTCAAATCGAGGGCATCGAGCGCTTCTCCGGCGAGCTCTTCCACAGCGCTCGCTACCGCCACGACGTGCCCATCGCAGGCAGGCGGGTCGCGGTGGTGGGAACCGGCGCGACCGCGGTCCAGCTGGTGCCGCGCCTGGCGCTCAGCGCCGGCGAGCTGCTCGTCTTCCAGCGCACGCCCGCGTGGGTGCTGCCGGTGCGAAACCACCCGATCCCGCCGCTCGCCCGCGCGCTGCTCTCGCGCCTGCCGCCGCTGCGATACGCCCTGCGCGCGCAGATCTACTGCAGCCGCGAGCTGCTCGTGCCGCTGCTGCTGCATCCACGGCTCGGGCGCCTCGCCGAGCGCAGCGCCCGGCGCCATCTCCACGAGCAGGTCGCAGATCCCGCGCTGCGCGCCGCCCTTACGCCGAGCTTCCCGATCGGCTGCAAGCGGATCCTGCTCTCAAACGACTACTACCCCGCGCTCGGGCGCCCGAACGTAGCGCTTGTGAGCGATCCGATCGTCGCCTTCACCAGCGACGGCCTGCGCACGCGCGCCGAGGGCGGCCGCGAGCGCGAGCACCAGCTCGACGTGGTGATCCTCGCAACGGGCTTTCGCGCAACGGAGATCCCGCTTGCGCAGCACATCTACGGCAGCGACGGGCGCAGCCTCGCGGAGGTCTGGGCGGGCAGCCCGCGCGCCTACCTCGGCGCCTGCGTGCCCGGCTTCCCCTCCCTCTACCTGCTCTACGGCCCCAACACCAACCTCGGCCACACATCTGTCATCTTCATGATCGAGTCCCAGCTCAACCACCTGATGGGCGCGATCGCCGCGATGGGCCGCCGGGGCGCCGAGGGCTTCGACGTGCGTGAGGACGTCTACGCCCGCTACAACGCCCGCCTGCAGCGCGCCTTTGCGGGCACCGCTTGGTCGCAGGGCGCCTGTCGCTCCTGGTATATCGATGCGAACGGCACGAACTCCTCGATCTGGCCGCACTCCACGCTGCTCTTCCACCTGCGCACGCGTCGCTTCGACCCCCGTGCCTACACCTTCCTGCAACGCTCGGCCACGGACGACGCTCAGGGGATCGAGCGTCAAGCCACAATCCGTGCAGAGGCATTAGCGACCGGCGCCTCTGCTAAACGTCTGTTCGATCCCCATACCTCCAGCTAAGGCGAGTCGGCCGGCCGGCCGACGCAAGCTCAGAGCACGATCTGCGTTTGCGGTCTGCCAGGTCTGCGCGGCAAGCCCGCGCAGATCCGTCCCCTTCCCCACAGAGAGCATCCCAACAGGAGGTTCGTCCAATGCCAAGCCCCGTCGATCTCGACAAGGAGTCCGGCCGAGCCGCCAGCGGCGTGCCGATTCGCGTCGCCGAGCGCGAGCTAGACGAGCGCACAGTCGAGGTTGCGGTGGCGGGCGAGCTTGACCTTGCAACCGCTCCGCACCTGAAGTGGCCGCTGCTTGACGCTCTGCGCGCCGGGCGCACGAACCTGCTCGTCAACCTCTCCCAGGTGACCTTCATCGACTCGACCGCGCTGAGCGTGCTGGTGGGGGTCAAGCGCAAGCTGCCGATCAGCACGCGGATGGCGCTCGTCTGCACGAATGAGTCTGTCCTGCGCATCTTCACGATCGCGGGCCTCGACGGCGTCTTTGCGATCTTCCCGAGCGTCGAAGACGCGCTCGAGCACCTGCGCGGCGACTCCGATCGCAGCTGAGGCGACCGCGCGATGCCCGCCCGCCCAAGCCGCCAGGAGCAGAGCCCCGAGCGCGACGCCCGCCACAGTGAGCGCAGCGGGCTGCGCACTGGGCGGCTGCGGAGGCTCGCGCGCGGGCGCGCCTTGACGGGCCTGCTGCTCGCTGCCGCGGCGCTGAACGCGACAAGCGCGCTGGCGGCGCCACACAGCGCCCCCGGCGAAGGGATCTCCTCGGGCAGCCCCCACGGCGCCCAGGAAGCCGGACAGAGCGCGCCTGCAAGCGCCCCGCACAGCGCCCCCGGCGAAGGCGAAGGTGCCGCGGTCGCGCCGACGCCGGTGAGCCAGCAGGGCGCAGCGCCAGCGGGCGAAGCGCAGGTCGCCGCCTCGACGCCGGGCGCCGGCGCCGAAAGCCGAGCTGCCGCAGCCGGCGAGCCAGCCGGCGCCGGCTCCTCAGCGCCAGCCGGTCACGGTCGCGCCAGCGATGAATCGACGCTGCCGACCGCGCCGAGCGGCCCTTCTGCAAGCGGCAGCAGCGCCGCTGCGCCGTCAGGCTCTGCGTCCAGCAGCGGCCCTGCGCCGGCGCCGCCGGCAGCCCCGACAGCGACCCAGCCAGGAACAGCTGCCTCGACGACCGCCAGCAGCCATCACGCCGCCCGCGCCGGCGCCCGCAGGCGCGGCGCCTCCGCCGCCGGCGCCTCCGCTCTCAGCGGTCGCCGGTCGCGCCGTGTGCAGGCACACCCCGCAACGCTGACTGCGACTGCGGCCGGCCCGGTCGCGAGCGCAGGCGCCGCCCAGCAGCGCGGCGAGTCCGCGCAGCGCGACACCCATCAGGCCCGGCAGCCCAGCGGGCTCAACCCGATACCGACCGTCGAACGGATCGTGCACTCCGTTCCGCGCCCGATCTGGCTGATGATGGCGATCCTCGCCGCCCTCTCGGCGCTGCTTGGCATGCGCTCCATCCTGGCAAACGTCCGTGCCCGGCGCAGCGAGCGCGAGCGCGAGCTGTTGGCCCGCGCCGTGGGCACCCTGCAGGGAGCGCTGCTGCCAGCGGTGCCCGAGAGCGTCGCGGGCATCGGCACCTCAGTCGCCTACCGCCCCGCCGAAGGACCGGGCGCCGGCGGGGACTTCTACGACATCTTCGCGCTGCCGGACGGGCGGCTGGGCGTGATCGTGGGCGATGTCGCCGGCCACGGCGAGGAGGCGCTGCCCAAGACCGCGCTCCTGCGCTACACCCTGCGCACCTATCTGGACAGCGGCCTGCCGCCGCGCTCGGCGCTTGCGGCCGCCGCCGCCGGCCTCGACGAGCGCCTGGAGGGAGCGATCGCCACCGCGCTGCTCGCCGTGCTGGACGCGCGCACCGGGCTGCTCGTCTACGCATCCGCGGGCCACCCGCCGCCGCTGATCGTGGGCGCCCCGGAGATCGAGCCGCTGCTTGCCGCCGCGGCGCCACCGATCGGCACAGGCGTGCGCACCGGCATGCGCCAGACGGAGCTGCAGCTTGCGCCAGGCGCCCAGATCTGCTTCTACACCGATGGGCTCGTCGAGGCGCGCAGCCGCGGCGAGCTGCTCGGCGTGACCCGCGTCAGGGAGGAGCTGGAAGCGCTCGGCGAGGCTGCAAGCGCGCCTGCGCTGCTCGAGCGCGTCGCCGCGCTCGCCGATCAGCGCCCCGACGACATGGCAACCTGCCTGCTCACCCTGCCCGGCAACACCGCCGCAGCGCGCGCAAGCGGCCCGCTGCGACGCACAGAGGAGCTCGAGGTCGACCGCAGCGCGGCCGCAAGCTCGCGACCGGCGCTGTTCCTGACCGCCGCCGGGCTCTCAGCCGAGCGCTCCGCTGAAGCGCTCAGCGCCCTGCGCCTGGTCCTGCGCGAGGCCTCGAGCGCGTTGCTGCGTGTCAGCGCGCCGGCCGCTGCCGGCACGGAGGTTGAGATCTTCCCGATCGCAGGCTCGATCGTTCAGCTCAATCCCGGCGCCACCGCCACGTGGCTGCTCGATGGCGCCCTCGCCGCACAGCCGGCAGCCGCGCTCGAGGAGGGCCTCTCGTGAGACGCGCAGGGGCACCGACCAAGCCGCGGCAGGCTGCGATCAGCGACCTCGAATCCCAGGTGCGCCGCTTTCTGCCGCACCGCGAGCGACCGCGCAGCGTGCTTCCAGAGCACCCTCACGAGCCCGATCAGGGGCTCGATCACAGCCAGGCGGGAGCGGTGCTTGCCGAGCTGCAGCTGCGCCTGCCCGCACGCGCCGAGCGCATCGCCTACGTGCGATCGTGCGTGCGCTCGCTCGGCGAGGCGCTTGAGCTCGAGGAGCAGTCGATCGCGGACATCGGCCTGGCCGTAACCGAGGCCTGCACCAACGTCGTCCTGCACGCCTACCCCGGCGATCGCAGCGAGGGCCCGCTCTGCCTGCACGCCCGCGCCACGCGCCGCGAACGCGGCGGCATCGAGCTGACGGTGTGCGTCCGCGACAGCGGCCGCGGCCTGCAGGCGCGGCCTGAGCGGGCGCTTCCGGTCGGCCATCCTGAGCGTACCGGTCTGGGCGTCGGCATCCGCCTGATGCGCGCGCTCGCCAAGAGCGTCAGCCTGCGCAGCGACCACAGCGGCGCGACCGAGGTGGCGATGACCTTTCTGCCGCGCGAGCGCGTCGCTGCCGGGAGGGTGATCTAGCGATGGCGAAGGTTGCGCTCTCCAGCGAGGCGACGATGGTGCTCGGCCTTGCCGGCACCGCGCTCCCCTTCGCAGGCAGCCGCACCGAGGAGGCCGAGCGCTGGCTGCGCGTGCTGCGCCTGCACGGCTCGGTGAGCGCGCCGCTGCAGGCGGTCGGGATCGGCGAGGAGCCCGTCGAGGCTCCCGAGCGCCCCGCGATCGAGCGCCCCCCGGCGGAGCAGGCGCCCGCCCCACAAGATGCGGGCAGCCAGCAGCGGGTGATCGAGATCGTCACAGCGCGCGCGCTTGCGCGGGCGCAGCAGCGCGGCGCGAGCGTCGCGCAGACCACCGACATCCTCGTCGGAGCGATCGAGCACTATCGCCAGGACTTCGACCGCGTGCTCGAGGCCTTCGGGACCGACCGCGAGGAGGTGCTCGCAAGCGTCGCCGCCCACGAGCGCAGCGGCGCACAGGAGCGCACCGAGGTCTGAGAGGGCGCTCAGCTGCCGCGTTCGGCGCTGCGCAGGCCGAGGCGCGCCCAGAGCGAGAAGAGGCCGATCAGCACGAGCGCCAAGCCGAAGGCGAGCGCCAGCTGCGTCGGGCGTCCCGCGATCAGGCCGCGTCCGGCCTCCAGGAAGAACGTTGCCGGGTTGACGCTCGCGACCGCGTGAATCCACCCCTTGAGCAGGCCCAGCGGAACGTAGACCGGGGCCAGGAAGAGGATCAGGAAGACCGGCGTCTGCATCAGCGGCCCCGCCTGGATGCTGCGAAAGCGAAACGCGATCCCCGCCGCCCAGCCATAGCCTACGAAGACCAGCAGCGCCGCCAGGCCGTAGAGGCCGAAGACCTCGACGCCATCACCGGTCACCTGCATTCCGGCGGCGAGCGCCACGCCGGTCACGACCGTGAGGGTGACGGTCGCGCGCGTCAGCGCCACCAGGGCGTAGCCGAGCGCGATCCCGCGCCGATCAGCGGCCGCGATCATCAGCCGCCGCGCAAAGCCGCTCTCGAAGTCGAAGGCAAGCGAGAAGCCGGTGAACAATCCCGCGAACATCGCCGACTGCAGCAGCACGAAGACGAACTGAAAGGCGGTGTAGCCGGCTGGGAAGTGGAAGCCGGGAGCACCGCCGAGCGCTGAGAGCCCGCCCGCAAAGGCAGCCAGGAAGATGAGCGGGAAGACAAGCGAGGGCACGAACAGCTCGGGTCGGCGCACATAGGTTCTGAGGTTGCGCCAGGCGATCGCCCGCGCGACCGCCCAGATCCCGCCCTGCGAGCTCTGCGCCGCGCTCCCGCTCACGTGCGCTGCATCCTCCCCCGCAGGGCAAGGATCATCACGCCCATGAACAGCGTCGCGAAGCCCGCGAGCACAGCCAGGCAGCGCAGCAGGGCGGTCTGATCGAAGCCGTAGATGTAGAGGCTGCGAAAGCCCTCGAGCAGATAGGAGATCGGGTTCCAGGTCGCGACCGTGTGGAACCAGCCCGCCTTCAGCAGGTTGCGAGGCAGGTTCGACGAGGAGAGGAAGAGAAAGACGAAGAAGAGCGGGAAGAGCCCCTGCACCGCCTCGCCCGAGCCGGTCTTCAGCGCAGCGGAGATGCCGAGCGCGCCAAAGACCGCCGCCGCGATGGCGCCAAGAGCGATCAGCAGCGCAGCGCCGCCGATCCCGGCGTGCAGATGCGCGCCGCCGATCTCCCCGACCAGGACGTAGGCGGCCGACTGCAGCGCGCCCATCAGGCCGACGCCGATCAAGAGCCCCCCGATCAGCGCGCTCCGGCGCATCGGCGTGAGCGCGAGGCGCTCGAAGAAGCCGCTCTCGATGTCTTCAGCGAGGTTGGTGCCGGTGTTCACGAGCGAGAACATCGCCCCCTGGATGAAGGCGGTCGCGATCGCAAAGGTGAGATATGAGCGGGTCGGAAACCCCGGCAGGCGTGTTGCCGCCGCCAGCCCGCTTGCGTTGACCGCAAGCAGGATCACCGGGAAGAAGATCACCGGGAAGAGCTGGAAGGGCTGGCGCAGCGTCTTGACCAGCGCGCGGCGCGCAAGCGCATAGAGCTGATGGGCGAAGGCGCCGCTCACGCTCGCACGCTCCCGCCCGTCTGCCCGCCGGCGGCCGCAGCGCCCTCCTGCTGCGCCTCCTCTCGATCGCCCCCGCCCTCGAGCGAGCGGCCGGTCTTGGCGAGGAAGACGTCATCGAGCGTCGGCGCGTGCAGGCGCAGCTCGGCAAGGGATATGCCCTCGGCATCCAGCGCGCGCACCACCTCGGCCAGGTCGCGCGCGCCCGCGGGCAGGCGCACCGCGACCGCTCCGCCGGCTGCAGCGGGCAGCAGCTCGCCGATGCGCGCAAGCACGCCCGCCAGGCGCTCGCGCTGGGCCGGGTCCTCCGGAAGCGCCTCCACGGCGGGTCGACCGATCTCTGCCTTCAGGTCGGCCGGGGCGCCCTCCGCGACGATCCGCCCGCGGTCGATGATGCCCACGCGGTCGGCGAGCACATCGGCCTCCTCCAGGTACTGGGTGGTCAGGAACACCGTCACCCCCTCGTCCGCGAGGCGCCTGACCTCCTCCCAGAGGGCAGTGCGGCTCTGCACGTCCAGGCCGGTCGTCGGCTCATCGAGGAACAGCAGGCGCGGATGATGGATCAGCGCCAGCGCCAGGTCCAGCCGCCGCTTCATGCCGCCCGAGTAGCCCTTGACCTTCCGCTCGGCGGCCTCGCTCAATCCGACGCGCTCGAGCAGCTCCTCGCCGCGTGCGCGCGCGGCTGCGCGCGAGAGCCCGTGCAGGGCACCCTGCAGGAGCATGTGCTCGCGCGCTGAGAGATAGGGATCGAGCGCCGACTCCTGCAGTGAGGCGCCGATCGCGCGACGCACGGCCGCGCCTTCGCGGACCACGTCGTGCCCGGCGACCGTGGCGTGGCCTGCGCTCGGCGGCAGCAGCGTGCTCAGCATCAGCACGGTCGTCGACTTGCCCGCGCCGTTGGGGCCGAGGAAGCCGTAGATCTCGCCCTCTGAGACCACCAGGTCGATGCCCGCCACCGCACGCACGCCGCCCTTGAAGTCGCGCACCAGTCCGCGCGCCTCGATCCCGGCAGGCCGGCCACGGGCCGCCGAGGCAGCGACGATGCGATTGCGTTCGTAATCGTTCTGCATCGAATGATTTATAGCACAACTTGTTCGCTGCGGTAACATCTGGCTGTGAGCACACGCGAGCAGGCCACGGTGAAGCAGGGCGCGGCGATCGGCGGCCACGCCTCCCCCTTCCGAGCGGTCGGCTTCGTGGTCTCATCGGTCGGCTACGCCGCCGCGCGGCGCTTCAGGGAGGTGCTCGCCCCGCTCGATTTGGAGCCGCGCGAGTTTGCGCTGCTGCGTGCGCTTGGCGCCGCCCAGGGCGACTCCCAGCAGGCGATCGCCGAGCGGCTGATGATCCCGCCCAGTCGCATGGTCGCGCATGTCGATGAGCTCGAGCAGCGCGGGCTGGTCCGCCGCCGGGCCAATCCCGCCGACCGTCGCTCCTGGTCGCTGCATCTGACGGCAAAGGGGCGCCGGCTGCTCGAGCGCGCCCTGCAGCTCGCGATGGCGCTCGAGCGCGAGCTCTGCGCCGACCTCAGCGCGGCAGAGCGCGCGCAGCTGCTCGAGCTGCTGGGGCGTGTCGGCGCGCGCGCAGGCGTGCGCGAGGGCGTGCATGACGCTCACGCCCACCCCGCGCTAGGCCGGGCGGGGGGCGACTGCGGCGGAGGCATCGATGGCGCGCGGTGAGCACCTCGGCCTCGGCGCCGCAAGCGGCGCCGGTGGCAGCGGCGGGATGCGCGCGCTGCGCGCATCCACCCGCAGGGAGCCGCCCCTGCTCGATCCCTCGCGCAAGCGCGACACGCGGCGCATCCTTGCGCTCTTTGCCCCCTACCGCGCTCGGCTGGCGCTCGTGATCCTCCTGATCATGATCTCTGCCGGCCTCTCGATGATCAACCCCTTCCTCGTGCGCGAAGCGCTCGACGAAGGGATCCTCCACCACCATGGCACCCTGCTCAGCGAGCTCATCGGCGGGATGATCGCGATCGCGATCGCAAGCGCGGTCTTCTCGGTGCTGCAGACCTACATCTCAAACGCCGTCGGCCAGCGGGTGATGCACGATCTTCGTGCCGCGGTCTACGCGCAGCTGCAGCGGATGTCGCTTGCCTTCTTCACGCGCACCCGCAGCGGCGAGATCCAGTCGCGCATCGCCAACGACATCGGCGGACTTGACAACGTCGTCACGCAGACCGCGACGACGATCGCGCAGAACGCCACAACGGTGCTTGCCGCAATCGTCGCGATGTGCCTGCTCAACCCGCGCCTGGCGGCGCTGTCGCTGGCCTTCGTGCCGCTCTTCGTATACCTCACCAGACGGGTCGGGCACCTGCGGCGGCGCATCACCTCCGAGCAGCAGCGCCGGCTCGCGGACATGTCCGCGCTCATCGCCGAGTCGCTTTCGGTCTCGGGGATCCTGCTCGGCAAGACGATGGGCCGGGGCGGCGACCTCTCGGCGCGCTTCACGCGCGAATCCTCTGACATCGCAGACCTGGAGGTGCGATCGCGAATGGCGGGCCGCTGGCTGATGTCGACGATCCAGATGACCTTCGCGGTGCAGCCTGCGATCGTCTACTGGCTGGCGGGCCAGTCCTTCATCGGGCACTCGATCACGGTCGGGACGGTCGTCGCCTTCACGACGCTGCAGACGCGCCTGCTCTTCCCGATCCAGCAGCTGCTTGGCGTCGGCCCGGAAATCGAGTCCTCGCTTGCGCTCTTTGACCGCATCTTCGAGTACCTCGACCTGCCCGTGGACATCGTCGAGCCGGAGCATCCGGTGCGCTTCAGCGCCGCCGACCTGGTCGGCGAGGTGCGCTTCCAGTCCGTCTGCTTCCGCTACCCCTCGGCATCGGAGTGGACGCTGCAGGAGATCGACTTCCGCGCCCCGGCGGGCAGTCGTGTCGCGATCGTCGGCGAGACCGGGTCGGGCAAGACGACGCTCGGCTACCTGCTGGCGCGCCTCTACGACCCCCAGCAGGGTCAGATCACGATCGACGGCATCGACATCCGCTCGGTCGCGCTCTCCTCGCTGGCTGCGGCCGTCGGCGTCGTCTCGCAGGAGACCTACCTCTTCCACGCAAGCGTGCGCGAGAACCTGCGCTTTGCAAAGCCGCAGGCCACCGATCAGGAGATCGAGGAGGCGGCGCGCGCCGCGCACATCCACGAGCTGATCGCATCGCTGCCGGACGGCTATGAGACCGTCGTGGGCGAGCGCGGCTATCGCTTCTCGGGCGGCGAGAAGCAGCGGATGGCGATCGCGCGGACGATCCTGCGCAACCCACCGGTCTTGATCCTCGATGAGGCGACCTCCTCGCTTGACACCCAGACCGAGGCTGCCGTGCAGGCGGCGCTCGAGCAGCTCGCGCAGGGGCGCACGACGATCACGATCGCCCACCGCCTCTCGACCGTGCGCGACGCCGAGCTGATCCTGGTGCTCGATCACGGGCGCATCGCCGAGCGCGGCAGCCATGAGGAGCTGCTTGCCCACGGCGGCCTCTATGCGGCGCTCATCGCCCGTGACGGGGCCACGGCGCAGCTGAGCGCCCAGGCCGGCGCAGGCGCCTCCTGAGCGCCGCTCGCCAGCTCGCCGAGTGCCCGCCGCAATGCTCAAGCGCGCTCGCTCAGATGACGATCGACTCCTGAAGGCGGGAGCGCTGAGTCGTCGCCCTCGACACGGGCGCCGCCGTCCCTACCCGACACGATGCAGAGCACGCCATCCCAGCAGCCCAACACCCGGCCGGAAGACCGCGCCGGTGAGGCCGGCGCGCCCTCCCCGCTCGCTCCCACCTCGCCGCGGCTGAGAGGCACACGCTGGCTGCCGGCGGTGATGCTGCTGCTCGTGATCGGGCTCACCGCCTCGCTCGGCGCCGCCCTGCTCTGGCAGGGCAGCGTACGCGACCGCGAACGCCAGAGCTTCCAGACGCTCGCCAGCGACGTCAGCGGGCGCGTCGAGCTGCTGGTCCGGCGCGACACCGACCTCGTGCGCGCGGCGGTGGCGGTCTTTGCGATGCAGCCTGAAATCAGCGCGAGCGGCTTCCGTCGCTGGGCGCGGCTGCTTGAAGAAGCAGGCGGGACGACGGGCGCCTTCGGCGTCCTGCTCGTGCGCTCGCTTGCGCCCCCGCAGCTGCAGGCCTTCCTGGCGCGCCGCAACAGCGACCCGGCCTTTTCGAAGCTGGTGGGCGACCAGATCGAAGCGCCTGAAGCAGGCGCCTCGCGCTACTGCCTGCTGGCGGCAGGCAGCGTGCCACTCTCAGACGCCCCGATCCTGGCTCAGACGCTGCAGGGCAACTGGTGCAATCCGTCCTCGCCGCTGGGCTCCTACAGCCAGAACGGCATCACGCGCGCCCAGCTCACGCGCATGATCACCGAAGCCGACAGCTACGGCATCTACAAGGTGCCGGCCTCGCCGGTCTCGACGATGGCAATCGAAGCGCCCGTCTTCCCGGCCGGTGCGGCGCCCGCGAGCGCCGGGGCGCGCTGGCGGAAGGTGATCGGCTGGGTCGCGGGCTCTTTTGACATCGAAAGCCTGCTCCGCGCCGCGCTCGGCGCCCAGCGCGGGCTGCGCATCAGCCTCTACCACAGCGCCGGGGGCTTCCCGGCCGAAGAGATCGGGCAGGCCGGGCAGGCCGCCGGCGGCTTCGCGCGCAGCCAGCTGCTGCCGCTCGACGGCAGCTGGAAGATCGAGGTGGCAGGCGCCGCGACGATCGGCGGCCTCGGCGCCAACGCGCAGGCGGTGATCGTGGGCCTGGCGGGCACGATCGCGACGCTGCTGGTGGTCGCGCTGATCGGCGTCCTGGCGCGCTCGCGCCGCCATGCGCTGGCGCTTGTGCGCAGGAAGACCGCTCAGCTCGAGCACCTGGCGCTGCACGACGCGCTCACCGACCTGCCAAACCGCGTGCTTGCGCTCGACCGCGCCGAGCAGATGCTTGCGCGCGCACGCCGCGAGCAGATGCCGATGGCCGCCCTCTACGTCGATGTGGACGGCTTCAAGGACGTCAACGACAACTTCGGTCACGCCGCCGGCGACCGTCTGCTCAGCGCGATCGCCGAGCGGCTGGCGGGCGCGGTGCGCGAGGGCGAGACGGCCGCGCGCTTCGGCGGCGACGAGTTTGTCGTGCTGGTCGAGCCCGGCGCGCTGAATGGCGGGCCCGAGCACCTCGCAGAGCGCCTGATCGAGGTCCTGCGCGACCCCTACGAGCTCGACCAGGCCCACGATCCGGTGCGCATAACCGCAAGCGTGGGCGTCGCCAAGGGCACGCCGACGAGCGTCGATGAGCTTCTGCGCGAGGCCGACGTCGCCCTCTATCGCGCCAAGGAGTCAGGGCGCAACCGCTACGCGGTCTACGGCCAGCACCAGCTCAGCCCCAGCGCAAGCTGAGCGGCGCTCGCCCATGCGCTGAGCTGCCTCGCCGCCGGTCAAGCCCCGCCCGCAAAGGGCCGATCAAGGTCCTGCTCGAGGTGCCGAAGGCGCCAAGAGCACGACATATGTGACCGGATAAAGGCACCCCCGCCGCGAGGCGGGCTCGCAAAGCCAGGGGTCTCTTGCAGACGGCCCAGCCACCCGTCAGCGCCGAGCGCCGCGTGCGCCCGCGCGGAGGCCCTGAGATGCTCCCTGCTCATCCCCACATACCCTTCTCCCGCCGAGCGGCCACGCTGCTGGCCTGTGTCTGCGCCCTGATCGGCCCGGCGCTCCTCACCGCACCAGGGGCGCTCGGCGCCGAAGCGCTGATCAAGTCCTTCAAGGCAGGCGTCCTGAAGGACGAAAACACGTCCAACCCGACTGAAGCCGACTACGCGACCCAGGCGGGCTCGCACCCGGTCCTGGCGCTGACGACCTTTGAAATGAACACGTCGCTCAGCGCGGTCGACGATGTGCGGGTCGACCTGCCGCCGGGACTCTCGGTGAACCCCCAGGCGACGCCCAGATGCGAAGCGAGCGGCACCACGCTTGAAAGGAGCTGCGCCAAGAACACGCGCGTGGGCAAGGCCAAGGTGAAGGTGAGCACGCTGCTCGGCACGCTCGGCGCAGAAGGGTACGTCTACAACATGGTGCCGCCCTCCGGGGCGCCGGCTGACTTCGCCTTCGAAGTCACGATCAACGCGGTGCTCGTGGTGATCACCGCTCGCACCGATCTGGTCGCCGGGATGCGCTGGTACCCATCCGGCGGCCAACCGGGCGACTACGGCGAGTACTTCACGATCAGCGGCATCTCAAACGAACTGGGCAGCAAGCTGGCGATCTCCGAACTGCTCTTCTGGGGCGCGCCGGCCGAACACAACGAAGGCGGCGCCAAGAACGAAGCCTTCCTGACCAATCCGACCGTGTGCGCCGGGCCGCAGACGACGTACATGTCAGCACAGACCTACGAACCGATATCGACCGGATCGACATCCTTCACGACTCCGGTGGGCGCAAGCGGCTGCAGCTCGGTGCCCTTCGCTCCCTCGCTCGCGCTCAGTCAGAGCACCACCAAGCGCGATGCCCCGGACGCTCCGCAGATCACCTTGAGCGTGCCTCAGAACGAGGAACCCTCGAAGCTGGCCAGCTCCCAGCTCAAGGAAGCGCTGATCACCCTCCCTGAAGGGCTCTCGCTCAACCCCGCCGCCGCGGTCGGCCTGCAGGCCTGCAGCGAAGCGCAGTTTGGCGCCGGCACCAACAACGCGATCAGCTGCCCGGCGGCATCTGAAGTCGGCACCGCGGAAGTGGAAACGCCGGTGCTCGGCGAAGCGCTCAAGGGCAAGCTCTACATCGGCGAACCCAAGAGCCAGAGCCCTGAATCCGGGCAGGAGTACCGGCTCTTCCTGGCCGCCGAAAGCTCCCGCTACGGCGTCGCGCTGCGGCAGATCGGCGAAGTGAAGGCAAACGCCGCCAGCGGACGCCTGTCGGCGCGCTTTGCAGCCCTGCCCCAGCTTCCCTTCGCGCACCTCAAGCTCTCCTTCAAGTCCGGCGAACACGCGCTCTTCGCAAACCCGCTCGGCTGCGGGTCCGCCTCGGTCACGAGCAGCCTCTCCCCCTACTCGGGCAACCCCCC
>JAJPKQ010000040.1 GCA_021323635.1 bacterium
CTTCATCCCGCGGTCGTTGGGGTGGATGTCCATCACGAGCTTTGCTCCAATCGCCCTGAGCGGCAGCGCAAAGGCTGCAGGGTCGCGGTAGGAATAGCCGCAGTCGCCTGATGTCCCACCGCAGCTTCGGCTTTCACTCCGTCGGCCCCCTGATCGCCCTCGTCTACCTCTGCTGCGCGGGCATCACGATCAAGCTGCCGCGATGACGAGTTCACCACCAAACGGTGCGAAGCACCCAGAGAACGGCAAGCCGCGCCGGATCGTCCTGCCGCCCAAGGCGCAAGAGGCGATCCAGGAAGTACCGCCGGCAGAGGGATCGCCGCAGGTGTTCCACAGCGCCCGTGCCAAGCGCCTGCGCAAGGGGACGCTCCACTATGTCTGGCCACCCGTCGCCGCCGCATGGCGCGGGAGAGACGGTCGCGACATTGACCTCTACAAGCTGCGCCACGACTACGCGACGCTGCTGCTTGAACGTGGCCTGACGACCGCCTGATCTACGGTGTGCAGAACAGTTCGGCGATTCGCCGATTCTGCGGATCGAACACCTCGGCAACGCTGGTAGCGCCCAGGATCAGCTCAGCCTCCACAGCGTCGATCAGATCCTCCTCCGTGACGCTTGGGCTTCCGCGGGCAAACGCGCCGATGATCTCGCCGATCCACTCCCGGAGGTAGCGCTCGCCACTGTTGCTGTCCGCCATGCTGGTGAGTCTACCGAGCCTCCAAATCGGATCTTCCACTATGTAGCGTCGCTATGAGCTTCCAAGGGGGGTCGGAGTTCAAACGTCGTCTCGTCAACTGCGTCGCTTTCCTCTCACGGCACGATGATCGTGAAGGCAGCACCGGCGGTGGGTTCGGCGCTGGCCTTCATTTCGCTTCCCGTGGTCGCCACCGCGGTGAGCTTCGCCAGGTTGTAGGTCTTGACCTCGAATTCCTTTTCACGGCCGGGGCAGTTGGGGGCGCCGGCGACAAGCACGGCCTCCGGGATCACGCCCGGTTCCGAGTAGGCGGCCTCGCCTGAGACAACCGGAGCGACCGCGGCGGCGTTCACCGCAGCTCCCGGCATCAAGCAGTAGATGTTCGGCTCGGCGCTGGGCGCTTCGGGGTTGGCGAGCCTGCTGACCGCGGTGAATTCGAGCGTTGCAGCACTCACAAAGGTCGGAGTGCCCGACGCCGCCCCCCTGACCGAGACGAGGGCATAGGCGGCGGCTGTGCCCGTCGGCCCGGTTGCGCCGGTGGGCCCGCGCGGGCCGGTGTAGCCGCGCGGGCCGTGCTGCCCCACAAAGCCGCGCGGCCCCTGCGGCCCGACCGCGCCAGGCGGCCCGGGCAGCGCGCAGACCAGCACGCGCTTGCGCTTGATCATCTTCCTGAAGCACTCCACCTGCGAGCGCACGCGCTTATGCGTGGCGGCGGTCCGCCGCGTGCTCTTGCGCGCTTTGCCTGAGCGCAGCGCAACCTGCGCCGCTGCGGTGCTCGAAGGCTGAGCGCGCCTCAGGCTGCCGGAAGCGACCGCTCCGGCGAGCGCGAGCGCGCCCGCAGCAAGCGCGCAGGCCACAGCCCAGCTGACACCGGGCTCCCTCGATCTGAGTCTAAGCTTCAGCTTCACGGCTAGTCTTGGTCAGAGATCGTGCTGGTTGCGTGGCAGTGTATGCCGATGCGACGCAACGCGCGCCGCCTTCAGGCACATGAACACTATTGGGGTCTTGGCGGAGCGCTGCGCTCGATCATCGGCAGGCCGGCGCGTGCGCGCCGCGCTTGCGGTCCCTGCGTCAGCCCGGCGCCCTGCCAGGGGGCGGGCTGGTTTCGCTCCTCGCGGACGATGTAGAGCGGGCGGTGCTTGACCTCGTCGTAGATACGTCCCACGTACTCGCCGATCACGCCGAGCGCGATCAGGACCATGCCGCCGATCAGGAGCATGATGATCGTGATCGTCCCGAAGCCAGGCAGGTAGGAGCCGGCGATGCGCAGGCCGATTACGACCGGTATCGCCACGAACGCGACCCCCGCGCAGAGCAGGCCGAGGTAGGTCGAGATCTGTAGCGGCACATGGGAGAAGGATGCGATCGCGTCCAGCGAGAAGCGCAGCATGCGCCGCAGCGTGTACTTGGTCTCGCCCGCGTAGCGAGCGCTGCGCTCATAGGGGACGGCGGTCTGCGTGAAGCCGATCCAGACGGTCATACCGCGCAGGAAGCGCGAGCGCTCCGTCATCGCCAGCAGGGCATCGAGCGCACGGCGGTCGAGCAGCCTGAAGTCCCCTGAGTCCGGCTCCAGGTCGACCTGGGCGAGCTTGTTGAAGAGCCGGTAGAACCACGACGCCGTGGCAAGCTTGAACGCGGTCTCCCCCTCTCTTCGCTCGCGCACCGCATAGACGACATCAGCGCCCTCTTCCCAGCGCGCGATCATCGTCGGGATCAGCTCCGGAGGGTCCTGCAGGTCGGAGTCGAGCATCGCGACGATGTCGCCCGTGGCGTGCTCGAGGCCGGCGGTCAGCGCCGCCTGGTGGCCGAAGTTGCGCGAGAGGTGGATGACACGCACGCGCGGGTCGGCGGCCGCGAGGCGATCGAGGGCCTCCTCGGAGCCGTCGCTTGAGCCGTCGTTGACGAGGACGAGCTCGAAGGAGTAGTCGGCCAGCGCCGCGCAGGTGCGCTGGACAAAGGTCTCGATCAGCTCAGCCTCGTTGTATACCGGGGCCACGACGCTGAGCAAGGACGGCGTCCGTCTCTTGTTGGCGCTCATCTCCACAGCCACCAGAAGGTTATCCGCACCAGTCGCCGGGCACGCCCACTTCGCAACCTGGGCCGGGCTGCGCAGGGGAGCTCGAGGCTGCTGCGAGAGGCGAGGGCAGCCTGGCCGCTGGAGCGCGATCGACCGGCGAGCCGAAGGGAGCGCGGATCGGCGACAATCTCATGCCGATGGGCCTGATCGGCAGCCGTGAGCAGCTCAGCACCCTGGCGGGGCAGTTCCTGCGCTTTGCGCTGGTCGGCGTGTCGAACACGCTGCTGACGCTCGCCGTCTACACGCTGCTGGTAAGGGGCCTGGCGGTCTGGTATCTGCTTGCCTCTGCCATCGGCTTTGTGGTCGGCGCGGTCAACGGCTATCTGCTCAACCGTCGCTTCACCTTTCCCGAGCACCGCGCGGATGCGCTCACGCCGCTGCGCTGGATGATCGTGCAGGGCTGCGGCCTGGGCCTCGACGAGGCGCTGCTGCTTGCGTTCGTGGACGGGCTGCGCCTGGACAAGCTGCTCGCCCAGGTGCTTGCGATCGGCATCGTCGTGCTTCTAACCTTTGCCGCCAACCGCACGTGGACCTTTCGCATGCCTGCGCTTGGCGAGGGCGCGCTCTAGCAGGCTGGGCGGCGCTCAGCGCAGGACCGCAAGCAGCGACAGCCCTGCGGGCAGCGAGTGCCCGTTGCGCCCGAGCAGCGCGGCCTCGAGCCCGAGCGGGCGCTCGAGCAGGGCGTTGAGCGGCGCCGGGGGCAGCCGGAGGTCAAGGCTCTGCTCGGGTACCTCCCGGCGCAGGCGCTCGAGGGTTCTGGCGACCGCCGCGAGCGGCAGCAGGATCGAGTTGAAGTAGGTCACCCGCTCGCAGTGCCAGCCGCCTTCCTGCGCGACTGCCAGCAGGCTCTTGCGGGTGTAGCGGCGCCGGTGCTCGTTGACCACGTCATGGCTGCTCCAGAGCCACTGGTAGGCGGGGACTGTGACGATCAGGTGCCCGCCCGGCGCAATCACCCGGCGCAGCTCCCGAAGCGCTCCACGATCGTCATCGAGGTGCTCGATCACGTCCAGGCAGACGCCGAGATCGAAGGAGCTGGTGGCCAGCGGCAGCGACTCGAGCGACCCCTGCAGCACCTCGCCTGCGCCGCGCGCTCGGGCGATCGCAAGCGCCTGATCGGAGAGCTCGACGCCGGTCACGGTGCCGTAGCGGGCAAGCTCGACCATGTTGCGCCCGCTGCCGCAGCCCGCGTCCAGGATGCGCGCCCTTGCGGGCAGCGGCAGACGCGCAAGCACCGCATGCAGTACGCGGCGGCGCCCGCGGTACCACCAATGGCGCTCCTCAGCGCGGTGGGTCTGTTGCTCATAGGTCGACTGCATCGGCTTTGTCCGCCGCCTTCCTCAGCTGCGGCTGTGCAAGGATTGCATCATCGCGCAAAGCGCGTCAGGCCCTGCGGCGAGGGCTTGACCCAGCGCCTGGGGCCTCCGGCGCAGCGCGACCGGCGCACGAGCTGCATCTAGCGCTCATCGCGCTCGGGCGAAGCGGTGCACAGCCTCCAGCAGCTCCCTGCTCTTCTCGGCGGCGATCTGCGGCTCGCCGGAGGCCAGAGCAGCGCTGACGCAGTGGTTGACGTGGTCGTCGAGGATCTTGAAGGCGACGGCCTCCAGCGCCGTGCTGACGGCTGCGATCTGGGTGATGATGTCAATGCAGTAGCGCCCATCTGCGAGCATCCTCTCGATCCCGCGGACCTGTCCCTCGATGCGGTGCAGGCGCTTGATCAGCGCCTCCTTCTCAGGCGTGTAGCCATAGCTGGGCCGCGCTGTGCCGACAGCCTCGGCGCCGGCGCGCAAAGCCCTGCCGCCATCCCCGGCGCTCGTCTCTGCGCTTCTAGCGCTCATGTGGCGCTCTGTCTAGCTGAGCGGAAGCGTCGCAGCCGTAGCGAGTTGGCCAACACAAAGACGCTGGAGAAGGACATAGCTGCCGCTGCGATGATCGGATTGAGGGAGCCTGAGATCGCGAGCGGGATCGCCGCGACGTTGTAGGCGAACGCCCAGAAGAGGTTGCCCTTGATGATCGCAAGCGTGCGCCGGGCCAGGGCGATCGCGTCGACCGCCGCTCTCAGATCGCCGGAGACGAGGGTCAGGTCGCTGGCCTCGATCGCGACATCGGCGCCGGTGCCGATCGCGATGCCGAGGTTGGCCTGCGTGAGGGCGGGCGCGTCGTTGATCCCGTCGCCGACCATCGCTACCACCTCGCCCTCATCCTGCAGGCGGCGGATCTCCGCCACCTTGCCCTCAGGCAGCACGCCTGCGAGCACCCGCTCGATTCCCACCTTGGCTGCGACCGCGGCTGCGGCACGCTCGTTGTCACCTGTGAGGAGCAGCGGCGTGAGGCCCAGGCGCTTCAGCTCGGCGATTGCCTCAGCACTGGTCGGCTTGACCGCGTCCGCGACGGCGATGATGCCGCGCGGGCGCCCGTCCCAGGCGACCGCTACCAGCGTCGCCCCCTGCTGCTCGATACGCTCTGCCTCGGCGCTGAGGGCCTCCGGCAGTTGCATGCCCGACTCTGCCAGGAGGGCGGGTCGGCCGACCCGCACCTCGTGGCCCTCGACGAGCGCCTGCACGCCGAGCCCCGCCTGGCTCACGAATCCCTCCGGCTCTGGCAGCGTGCCGAGGCGCTCGCGACCGTGCTTTGCGATCGCCTGCGCGATCGGGTGCTCGCTTGAGCTCTCAGCGCCGGCCGCAAGGCGCAGAAGCTCGCGCTCATCCTCGCCCTCAGCGGCAATCAGGCGGGTGAGGGACATGCGTCCTTCCGTGACGGTGCCGGTCTTGTCGAGCACGATGGTCGTGACCTGACGGGTCTGCTCCAGCGTCTCAGGTCCCTTGATCAGTATTCCCAGCTGCGCGCCGCGACCGCTGCCGACCATCAGCGCAGCCGGCGTCGCCAGGCCGAGCGCGCAGGGGCAGGCGATGACGATCGCCGCCACAGCTGCGGTGAAGGCGGCCGCTGCGCCTCCGCCGAGGGTCAGCCAGCCGCCGAGGGTCAGAAGCGAGATGACGATCACCACCGGGACGAACACGGCGGAGACGCGATCCGCGAGTCGCTGGACATGCGCCTTGCCTGCCTGCGCCTCGCTGAGAAGGCGCGCGATCTGCGCAAGCGCCGTGTCGGCGCCCACCCTGGTCGCGCGCACGATCAGCGCTCCGGAGGCGTTGAGGCTTCCGCCCGCAACCTGATCGCCCGGGGAGACCTCGACCGGCACCGACTCGCCGGTCAGCATCGATGCGTCAACCGCGGAGGCGCCGCTCACGATCACGCCGTCGCTTGCGACTCGTTCTCCCGGGCGCACCACGAAGAGGTCGCCCACCTTCAGCTCGCCGACGTCGATCAAGCTCTCCTGGCCGTCGCGCAGGACGCGGGCCTGCTTGGCGCCGAGCGCAAGCAGATGGCGGATCGCCTCTCCGGAGCGGCGCTTGGCGCGTGCCTCAAGGTAGCGGCCGAGCAGGATCAACGCGGTGATCAACGCCGCCGCGTCGAAGTAGAGCTGCTGCCCGATCCCGGCCAGCAGCACCACCGTTGACCATGTCCAAGCTGCGAGCGTTCCGATCGAGACGAGCGTGTCCATCGTTGCCGTGAGGTGCCTCGCGCCTGCCGCGGCAGCGCGGTGAAACGGCCAGCCGCAATAGAAGACCACCGGGGTCGTGAGCCCGAGCGAGACCCACTCCCAGCCGGAGAAGCGCGCCGCAGCGACCCATGCAAGCACCGCCAGCGGCAGCGAGAGCGCCGCCGCGATGATCAGGCGCAGCCTGTAGGGCGCCGCCGGATCGCCCTCGCCAAGCGCCTCGTCGGCCAGCGAGGCGTGATAGCCCGCCGCCGCCACTGTGGCTAGGAGATCCTGCACAGACACTCGGGCAGGATCGAAGGCGACCGCCGCCCGCTCGCTCGCGTAGCTGACGCTCGCCCTCACCCCTGCAAGCTCGTTCAGCCGCCGCTCGATCCGCGCTGCGCAGGAGGCGCAGGTCATCCCCTCGATTGCAAGCTCGACGCGATCGCCGCGCTCCGCGGGTGCGGTGGCACCGGCCCTCTCAGCGATCGAGGACATCGCGCCGCCTCGTAGCCGGCCCCTCGATCGCCGCGTGCAGCTCCTCGCCGACCGCCGCTCTGCGCTGATCACAGCTCAAGCTCGGAACCGTGTGGGTGACCGCCTCAGACATCGGGATCGTCTCCATCTTGCTCGCCGGCTCCGACCTCGACGCTGCCGACGCAAGCAACTCCGAGATCGAGTTTGATACCTATACCTTGTAAGGGTATCTTAGCGCGACCCGACTCTCCGCCCTTTCGGTGTCGACGAGCGGCACCCACGGCCGAGAGCGCCCCTCGCACTCGTGCCATAGAAAGCACAAAGCCCGCATCACATGGGGGTTTTGTGCAGTGGGCCGTGCAGGAATCGAACCTGCAACCTTGGGCTTAAGAGGCCCCTGCTCTACCAATTGAGCTAACGGCCCGTGCGCGCTGCTGCGCTCAGGAGCTGGCCACGCGCTCCGCCCGCAGCGGCGCGCGGCCAAGCGCAGATCTTAGCCGCCTTCTTCGCTGCTCGCGGTGGCGCTCTGGCTCGTCTTGCCGCCGTTCTTCTTGAGCGCCGCCAGCACCCCCTTGAGGTGGGCGCGTTCTGATGCCGGCGCCAATGCGAGCGCCTTTTCAGAGGCCAGGTCGCCCTCGCGGGAGTTGCCTGCCTGGTAGGCGTACTGGGCGAGATTGGCGTAGAGGGCGTCGTTGTTGGGTTCGGCAGCGATCGCTATCTGCAGCGCGGCCACCGCCCCCTTGGCTTCATCGAGGCCACCTTCGCCGAGCACGACCATCATGCGCTTGGCAAGTTCGACGCTCGGGCTCTTGGGTTCCAGCGCCAGGTAGCGTTCCCAGGAGGCTTTGATCGACGGCAGCAGCTTGCGCCCCGCCGCGGTGTAGCCGCCGGTTGATTCCTGCGTGTACTTGGTTTCCGCCGCCTGGCGCAGCTGCGCCTGGACGAGCGCCGCCCACGCGGCTGCGCTCTGTGGTTCTCTGTGAGTGCGCTTGCGCGCCTTTTCGACGGCGGGGGTGAAGTTGCCGCCGCTGCCTTCGCCGCCGAGCGCGCTGAAGAAGTTGAGGTTGCCGTTCAGCCCGGTGCCAACGCCGACAAAGACAAACCCGAACAGGAACAGCAGCGCGATCAGCGAGTAGGTCACCTGGACGGTGCGCCGGCGCCCACGGCTTCTTAGGTCAAACAGCATCGAGCTCATTCTAGGCGCCGGCGCCCTCCGCCGCGGCCAAGGCGGAGGAGCGGCGACGCTCGGCTGCTCGGGCGGCGAGGATCGAGGCCTCATAGAGCGCGTAGAGGGGAATCGTCTCGATCACCATCGTGATCGCTTCGCCCGGCAGCAGCGCGGCGATCGCCGCGCAGATCAAGAACGCGTAGCGGCGCGAGCGGCGCAGGCGCGCGGTCGAGACTACTCCGAGTGCCACCGCACCAACCACCGCGACCGGCAGCTCGAAGCTGAGCGCCACCGCGAGCATCGTCATCGCCGCAAACTCGTAGTACTGGCTCGCCTGCACGATCACGTTGAACTCGCCGCTGTTGAAGTTCTGCAGGAAGGAGATCGCGGTGGGGAGGACCACGAAGTAGGCGAACAGCAGCCCGCAGACGAACAGGACCGGCAGCGCATAGAGCAGCGGCGTCACGCTGCGCCGCTCGCCTGGATCGAAGGCCGGCAGGATGAAGCCGTAGAGCTCGAAGAGGATCACCGGGGCTGCCAGCAGCAGCGCAAAATAGAAAGCGACCGTGAGCGTGCTCGTGAACGGCTCGCCGATCGAGAGCGTGTAGGGCTTGTCACCTTCCGCACTACGCGGAAGTTGCGCTGTCGCCCGCTGCAGCTGCCGGCCGTCGGCGGCCAGCTGGGTGCGCAGCGAGCGCGGCAGGTTGCTGCGTGGCGAGCTCAAGAGCTGCGCAACTGCGTCGGTCTGGGTGGCCAGAGTGCGCAGCGCCCGCTCTGTCAGCGCGGCCTGGCCCTGTGGACCGCGACCCTGCGCCACCTGGCTGCGCGTCTGCTTGGCGAGCGGCTGATTGATGATGTGCAGGATCAGGTGGCCCTGCCACAGGCACAGGCCGAAGGCGAGCACGAGGGCGCCCACGCAGACGAACAGCCGTCTGCGCAGCTCCTCGAGGTGGTCGACGACGCTCAGGCGCTCGTCGTGCGCGGCCATCCGCACGGTCTTAGGCGCCATCTCACGCCCCTTTCAGCGCAGGTGTGCTCCGCCCGGCTGCGCTTTCAGCACGCATGGCCCAATCGTACAAACCTCTAGGCAGCGTCCAGAGCGCTAAAGGGTGGGCGCCCGCGGGACGATCACAGTGCGCGAAGCGTCATGCGCAACAGAGCCCACCAGCCAAACCACGATCTGGAGCCCCACGGCGATCACCGTGCCGGCGGCGGCAGCGACGAGCTGCACGTCTGCCCCTACTGCGGCGGCTCCTTCGTCTACCCGCTGGACTGGTCCGAGGAGGGTCCCTGGCACTGGCGGATCGTCCTGCGCTGCCCCGAGTGCGAGCGCGTGGGCACCGGCGTGTTCGCTCAGGCGGCGGTGGAACGCTTCGACAACGAGCTTGAGCGCGCCTCGAGCGAGCTTCTGAGCGATCTGCGCCGCCTCACGCACGCGAACATGGCCGAGGAGATCCAGTTCTTCATCCGCGCGCTTGAGGCCGACGTGATCGTTCCCTCCGACTTCTGAGCGCGCACTCAGCGGGTGCGCTCCACCACCGCGTCGGCAAGAAGCGCAAGCAACGCCAGCGCGCGATCGTCAAGATCGGCGGGCAGCTGCGACTTCGCCTTGCCAACCACATCGAGCGCCCAGGCGCGCGCCTCTGCGAGCGCGCCGGTTGCGGCGATCCGCTCGCAGAGCCGCTCGGCGTCGTCGGGGCCGCGCAGTGTGCGCAGGTCAAGCTCGGCCAGCTCAGGGTCGCATTCGCGCGCGAGGATCAGGGGCAGCGTCACCGTCCCGTCCAGCAGGTCTCTGCCGCGACCCTTGCCCGTCGCGCGCTCCTGCCCGGAGACGTCCAGCACATCGTCGAGCAGCTGAAAGGCCAGGCCGATGCTGCGTGCGAAGGACCCGAGCGCCGCGGCAAGCCCACGCTCGCCAGGTGCCACCACCAGCGTGCCGAGCGTGCACGCCGCCTCGAAGAGCGAGGCGGTCTTCAGCTCGCAGCGGCGCAGATAGCGCTCGACGGTGACTCGCTCGGCGTAGGCGTCTTCGCGCTGGAGGAACTCGCCCGCGGCAAGCGCGGTCGAGGCATCCGAGAGCGTTTTCAGCTGGCTTGCGTCGCCGTTGCGCGCAAGCTCGGCGAAGGCGCGTGAGAAGAGCACGTCGCCGGTGGCGATCGCCGCAGCCTTGCCGCCGCGGACGGCGACTGTCGGACGACCGCGGCGGATGCTCGCCCCGTCGATCAGGTCGTCGTGGACGAGCGTCGCCGAATGGATCAGCTCGACAGCGACCGCTGCGCGCGTAAGCGCCGACTCGGTGCCCTCGCTGCGAGGCTGCCCTGCACTCGCAGGCCCAGGTGCGGGCGCCTGGCCGGCTGCGACGCGCTCCGTGGCGGGCAGGGCCTCGGCTGCGATCATCACCAGCAGCGGTCGCAGCCGCTTGCCTCCGGCGAGGATCGTCTCGCTGGCGTAGGTCGCAAGCGGGGTCGCAACCGTGCGCAGGACCGTCTCGATGCACGCCTCGGTCGCCGCCATGCGGGCGCGCAAGCGCTCGCCGCCACGGTGCAGGATCGTCTCTACGGTCGCGGCATCCCGCTCGGCGAGGAGCTCCTCGGCAGCGCTCATGATCTACGGAACCGTACCGGCGTGAATGGCGATGATGCCGCCCGCTGTGAGCAGGTAGGAGATCTGTAGGAGCCCTGCCCGCTCCATCTCCGCCGCCAGCTGCGCTGGAGAGAGGAAGGCGCGCACCGAGCGCGGCAGGTAGTCGTAGGCCTCCGGCGATCGTGCGAAGCGACCGAGCGCGGGGACGATGCGGTCGAACCAGACCGCGAAGAAGGGCGCAAGCACCCCGCGCTGCGGCTGGGTTATCTCAAGGATCACGACCCGCCCGCCGGGTGCCACCACGCGCACGAGCTCGGCGAGCGCCCCTGGGAGGTCCGCGAAGTTGCGCGCCCCGAAGGCCACGGTTGCGGCCGCGAAATGATCGTCGGGGAAGGGCAGCGCGAGCGCGTCGGCGCGGCAGAAGGAGACGTTGTGGAGCGCGCTCGCCCCCGCCTTCGCGCGCGCGCGCGCGAGCATCGACTCGGCGAAGTCCGCGCCGATGACCTCCCCGGCGGGACCGACGCGCTCGGCCAGCGCTAGCGCCAGGTCGCCGGTCCCGGTCGCCACGTCGAGCACGCGATCGCCCGCACGCACCGCCGCGAGGTCGGCTGCTCGCTCGCGCCAGCGATGGTGCAGGCCGGCGGTCATGATCGAGTTCATCGCGTCATAGACGCCGGCGATGCGCTCGAACATCGCACGCACCTCCGCCGCGCGGGCGCCGCCGAGCGGTGCTTCGCTGGCGCTTGCGCCCAGCGCCGTCTCGGCCGCTGCGGCGCGGCTTTCGCTACTTGAGCTGGGAGAGGAAATAGATGATCGCTTCGAACTTGGCGTTTGGCAGATGGCGGAAGGAGGGCATCGGCGCGATCGGGTTGTCGAGCGTCCGCGCGATCGCCTCCTCCGGGACGCGCGCGCCGATGTGCGTGAGTTCCGGCCCGGGACCGGGGTTGCCGTTGCCCGCGATGTCATGGCAGGCCTCGCAGCCCGACTGGGCGACGCCCAGGCGCCCGGCTTCGAACTTCGCGACCGCCGCCGCGCCCTGCGCGATGACCGCCTTCGGGGTCTTGATTTCAAGCGCTGTCGGGGTGCCGATCGTCGCGCCATCGTAGGTGAGGAAGGCCATCGCGCCGACGACGAAGACCAGCGTGAACATCGCAACCGGGCGGCGCTCGGGGCGGCGCTCGGGGCTGCGGTCGAAGAAGGGAAGCAGGAACAGCAGGATCATCCCCAGCGTCGGGATGCCGACCGTCGCCAGGCCGGTCAGGCTGGGCGGCTTGGTGATGCGCAAAAGCTCGAAGAGGAAGAAGAAGTACCAGTCCGGGCGTGGGACGTAGGTGGTGCTGGTCGGGTTGACCTTCGGCCCCAGCTCCGCGCCGAAGAGGATCGAGAGCGTGATGATGATCGCCATCACGATGCAGGCCATCGCCGCGTCTTTGGCGACGGCATAGGGGAAGAAGGGCTTGCCTTCAGACTTCAGGATCGAGTACTCGCGGAGGTATTCCTCCTTCTGGCGCTGGTTCATCTGGACCTCACGCCTCTACCGTGTCGAAGGGGCTCTCGCGATGCGCTCTCCGCCAGGGCGGCGCGGTCGTGCCGAGCTTGCTGACCAGGTAGAGGTGCGCGCCGATCAGCGCGATCATCGCACCCGGGACGACAAGCATGTGAATGGCGTAGAAGCGCGAGAGCGTGGTCGTTGTGAATTCCGGGCCGCCGCGCAGGAAGTCGGCGAGATAGGGGCCGACGATCGGGCCGGTGCCGGTGATGTTGGTCGCCACGACCGTCGCCCAGTAGGCGCGCTGGTCGAAGGGCAGCAGATAGCCGGTCAGCGCCATCACCATCGTCAGGATCAGCAGCACCACGCCGATCACCCAGGTGAGCTCGCGCGGGTACTTGTATGCGCCGTAGAGGAAGGTGCGCCCCATGTGCAGGAAGACCAGCACGATCATCACGCTCGCGCCCCACAGGTGCATGCCCTGGACGAACTGGCCGAGGAACACGCCGGTCGTGATTTGACGGACCGATTCGTAAGCGCCGCCGGTGGCGCTCGGGCGGTAGTACATCGCCAGGAAGACCCCCGTCACGGCCTGCGAGAGGAACGCGAACAGCGTCGCCGAGCCGAGCGTGTAGGCCCAGTTGGTCCCCTTCGGCACCTTGCGGAACATCAGCCAGCGGCCGGTGCCTGAGAGCGAGGTGCGCTCGTCGATCCAGTCGATTACCGTCGTGCCGGCCTGCTTGGCGGTCTCGATCGCGCCGGTCTCGGTACGCGGCTCGTCCGGGCGCGGGGGCGCCTCCTTGAGCGCTGCGGGAACTGGAGGGGCTGGCAGCTTGGGCATCCTCGTCTCCTACTTGCGTTCGTCGAACTGAGCTGGGTACAGATACTGGCCGATGCCGTCGACGGGCTCACCGGGCCCGCGCGGCGAGAAGGGCCGCAGCTCGCTGTTGACCGAGTAGCGGGGCCCGATTTCGACGTTGCCGTTGCGCACGCGCACGTAGAAGCGGTCGAGCGGTCGCGGAGCGGGGCCGCCGACGCGCACGCCGAGGATGTTGAAGACGCTTCCATGGCAGGGGCAGACGAAGCGCTCGGCCGCTTCCACCCAGCGAACCGGACAGCCAGCGTGGGTGCAGCGGTTGGAGATCGCGATGAAGGGGTGCGTGCGCGGGTCGCTGTCGTAGCGGTCGGTGTCGAGCTTGTCGTTGTGCTTGCGGATGTAGACCGTCTGCTTGCCGACCTCGCCCAGATCCGGCTGCATCGTCACGACCACCGGCACGTAGTTGTTTTCCACGAACAGGTCGGTCGGGCCGGCGATCTCCCAGCGGTGGGGCACCCGTTCGAAGACCGGCGCCAGCGCGAAGCCCAGCGCGGGGATCGTGAACGATGCCGCCGCGACTGCGCCCGCGGTGTGCGCGGAGGCGGTCATGAAGCGCCTGCGGGTCATCGTCTCGCCGTCGAAGGCGCCTGGTATCCGATTGTCGGCGGTGTACTTGGATTTGTACTGATCGCGCTTGCCAGCCATCACTTGCTCCTGGTCTTCGTGCTTGCACGCCCGTCTCCTCGAAGGCCGCCGGCCGCCTGCGTGGCGCGGTCGCCGGGAGTGGGCGGGCGCAAACAATATCGGTTGGGAGCCGATCAGGTGGCGCGCGTGGCCTCAGCGGCCGCCACATGCGCGCATCGCCGCAAGCGCCGCCGGGTTGCGGGCCATCGCGAGCGCCTTGGCGCGCCGATGGCGCTCATTGGGCCCCCAGCCGACAGCGCGAGCGGCGGCATCCCAGGCGGCGCTCGCAAGCGCGGCTTCGCCGGCCTCCTGCGCCTGCGCGCTGATCGTGATCAGATCAGCAAGCTCGCTGACCGCGGTCAGATCTCCCAGCGCGACCAGCCTTGAGAGGCCGAGGGCGTAGAGGCGGTCGCCTGCCAGCAGGCGCATGTCCGCGTCCGTCCCCGCCTGCAGCACGCGCGGGGTGCCGTAGTGGAGCAGGTAGCCCTCGTAGATGGCCTCGATCAGCACTTCATACTCCGCGCGCCGCCCCGCCGATCTGGGCCCGGAGGCTGCGACCTGCGCCGGGCCGGGCGCCGCATCCGCTCCCGAGCATTGGTCGCCTGCGGCGGGGTCGCCCGGCCTGATCATCTGCGCCAGCAGCCCGCCCTGGTCGCGGATCAGCTCGGCGAGGGCTGGCAATGCGCTCACGGCGCGCAGCGTAGCGGCGGCCGCTTGGGCGTGCAGGCTGCGCCTCAGGCGCCAAGCGCGGCAAACGCGCGGCGCGCCGCCTCGATCGTGCGCTCGATGTGGGCGTCGCTGTGCGCCAAGGAGAGGAACCA
>JAJPKQ010000027.1 GCA_021323635.1 bacterium
CCTGGGTAGCGGTAGCGCCGCTCCACGGTGGGCAGCTCGGGCTCGATGCGGGCCCACAGGTGATCTGAGACGAGAGCTTTGGCCATGTCTCCGGACTTCGAGGGAGGGTGGCATATTCCTCATTTTGATAGGGGCTCTTAGGAACCGTAGATCATCAACCTGGGCGTTTGCGTTACTTGCGGGGCTGAATCACAATACCACTAGGGGTGAAACTCATCGCGCGTGAGGTTGACTGCGGCGAGCTCGGTGTCTGAAACCTTGAGTCCTTTGGGGCACTCGCCCGCGCCGAGCGCAAGCTTTTCATCGCTGCGTGAGGTGGCATTTCGAGGGAAACGTTCATGGACGACCCACTAGACGCCTGATCCTCTCGCAAGCGCGGTCGATTACTAAGCCCGGATCCACCGATCTCGTCCAGTCCAGAAGGAACAACGATCTCCTGAAAAGGGCTCGATAGCGACTGTTTTGGCCAGCCGCGGCTCGAGCTCAGGAGGTCACCTTCATAGCGCACGATGACGGGGCGCTCGGACTGGACGCTCTGGAGGTGAAGTTCGACGACGAGCGAGCGGTCTCCGACGCAGGGGTGGTGCTGGTCGCCACACTGGCGGGCCGCCTTCAGATCGAGGCGCTGGCAGGAGAGCCGGTGCGACTGCGCCGCGCGCGCCGGACGCAAGGTGATGGCGCTGACCTTCGCGGTTGGCGCCAACTGCGTCGATGACACCGAGGTGCTGCGCGCCACTGCGCGCGTGGCGGGCTGGCGCAGGGCCCCGGGAATGAGCGCCTCGTGGGCGACCTCGCGAGCTTCGTCTCGGACCTGGTCGAATCCTGCACGCTCGATCTCTCCGCGATCTACGCCTCCTATGAGGAGGAGCGCGGCCATCGGCGCTATAACCCGCGGTTGATGGTCAAGCTCCGGTTCCACGGCTATGCCAACGGCGCTGACTCCTCGCGCAACTTCGAGCGCGACTTCCGGGGATGTGGCAGTGAGGATGCTCGGCTTGGACCAGCCTCCCGACCACCGCTCGATCGCCTGCCTCAGGGCGCGCCGCCTCAACGCCCTGCCGGTGCTCCTTGATCGTTCTCGCCGCACGCACGAACGGCGCAAGGCTTGACGCCCTGCCCACTAGCGGCAGGCGTCGAGCAGCTTCAGCTCGCGCTCGAAGGGCACGCGGTAGATCTGCCGTAGCTGCTGGGCGAGCACGTGCACGCGACCCGTCAAAGGAGCGCCTGACGGTCTTGGTCGAAAGCCAGGCGATGACATCCTCGAAGTCGCACGTGAGGTGGGCACCGCAGCGCGCGACCGGGACACCCTCCATTGCGCTGGCCACAGCCTCCTCACAGCCGCGGCGCGTGAAGCCGCCGGCTCGGCGAATGGAGTTTGGTATCTCGGAGAGGATGGGCTGCTAGCTCGGAATGACGCGCCAGCGGCTCAGCCGCCGATGTAGGACATCTCCACCTTCGCGGAGCGCCGGCCCTCGCCGCCACCCCCTGCTTCGACGCGGGTGCGCTCGCTGCGCAGCTGCGAGTAGCGATCGCGCCGCGCCGCCCACGCTCCTGCGATCAGCGCTGCCAGCTCCCGCTCGCCTGCGCCGGCGCGAAGCGGGCCGCGCAGGTCAAGCCCTCTGCTTGCAAAGAGGCAGGTGTAGAGATGACCCTCGGCCGAGAGGCGAGCGCGTGTGCAGCCCCCGCAGAAGGGCTCGCTGACCGATGCGATGAAGCCGACCTCCCCGCCGCCGTCGCGGTAGCGGTAGCGACGCGCGACCGTGCCGAGCGGCTCCTCGTCGATCGCCTCAAGCGGCCAGCGCGACTCGATCAGCGCGCGCACCTGCGCCGCCGGGAGCACCTCCGCCAGCCGCCAGCCGTTGCTCTCGCCGACGTCCATGTACTCGATGAAGCGCAGGATGTGATCGCTGCCGCGAAAGCGCTCAGCCATCGGCAGGATGCAGTGGTCATTGACGCCGCGCCGCACGACCATGTTGACCTTCACCGGCCTGAAGCCCACCGCAAGCGCTGCCTCGATGCCCTCGAGCACGCGCTCGGGCGCGATCGGGGTGTCGGTCATCAGCTGGAAGGTTCGCTGGTCGAGCGCGTCAAGGCTCACCGTGACGCGATCCAGCCCGGCCTCGCGCAGCGCCTGCGCCTTGTGCGCAAGGATGGTGCCGTTGGTCGTCAGCGCCACCTCGCGCACCCCGGCTGTCGCCTTCAGCATCGAGACCAACCGCTCGATGTCGCGCCTCAGCAGCGGCTCGCCGCCGGTCAGGCGCACGTCGCGCACCCCCAGGGCCACGAAGGCGCGCGCCAGCAGCGCGATCTCCTCAAAGCGCAGCAGCTCTGAGTGCTCAAGAAACTGGAAGCTCCGACCGAAGACCTCCCGCGGCATGCAGTAGCGACAGCGCAGGTTGCAGCGGTCGGTGACCGAGATGCGCAGGTCGCGCAGCGGGCGGCCAAAGCTGTCCGCCACCGGGGCGAGGCGCTGGCTCGGGGCGCCCATCAGCCCGCCGCCACCCTCGCGCCAAGTCCAGCCGGCGCCGCATCTACCAGCAGCGCGCTCGCGCGCGCGAGCTCCTCCGCGTCATTGACGTTCACGCACATGCGATCGGGGTCGCCGAAGCGTGCCAGCGCAGCCTCATCGAGCGTGTGCGCGTCAATGTTGCGCAGGGCGGCGCGGGCGCCCGCTCCGGCGTCAAGCGCCCTGCTCAGCTCCCCCGCGGCGTCGGGGTGGTAGCAGCCAAGCAGCGGCTGCAGCTCGCCGTAGGGGGCGCACACGGTGCTCTGCGGTGCGCTAGCAAGGTCGGCAAGCAGCGCGGCCGGAACGAAGGGCATGTCGCAGGCGACCA
This sequence comes from bacterium, assembly GCA_021323635.1. GTDB lineage: Bacteria > Actinomycetota > Thermoleophilia > Solirubrobacterales > Solirubrobacteraceae > Palsa-744. Next base: position 2,835 of record JAJPKQ010000027.1, read on the forward strand.
CCACGATCGGGTGCCCTCGGGCGTATGCAAGCGCGCTCAGAACGCCACGCAGCGGGTGCGGGTCAAGATCGGGTTCGCGCAGCAGCTCGCAGTCGAGCTTTGGAAGCTGCGTCCGTTCGCGCGCGATCACGACCGCCCGCAGCCCGGCAGCGCGTGCTGCCGCAAGCGGATAGTCGATCAGCGCCAGAGAGCCCAGGCGCACACACGCCTTCTGACCGCCGATGCGCCTGCCCTCGCCGCCTGCCAGGATCGCCACAGCCGCCGCCTGCGGCCGCAGCGGCGCGCCTGCCGTGGCGCTTGACTTCCGCTCCTGCGCTTCACCCGCCATCGTGCCAGTGTGGCATGGCCTCGGCGCTCCTGCCGGTGAGCGTCGTCCGCGCCCGCAGCGCACTCCACGCTTCGCATGCTGCCGGGCAGAGCCGCAGGTGCTGTGTCTCCGAGCGCTCACGGCGATATGGTAGCCTCACGGTGTTAGGGTTTCCTAACTCACGTTGATCGGCCCCGCCGCTTGCCCACATCGCGCGGTCGGGGAGCGGCGGGGCCGGCCATAAGGGCATGGCATAAGAGGTGAGCTGGCAGCCGATGGCGGCAGAAGCTGAGCAGATGGCCACGCGGGAGCGACAGGTGGCGCTTGCCTTCGGCCTTGACTCCTTCAACAAGTTTCTGCTTGCCGCCGCGCCGGTCGCCTGTCTCACGCGCGCGATCGCGCGCGCGGCGGCCGAGGCGCTCGGCCTGGAGCGGGGGCTGATATTCCACGTCGACATGCGTGAGCGGCGGCTGCGCGGGCTGTGCGCGAGCGCTCCGGAGCCGCTGCGGCTGCGCTCGATTCAGCTTCCCTTCGATCAGGCGCCCTGGCTTGCGGCAAGCGTGCTTGAAGGCGGCTGCTCCTACGCGAAGGACGCCGAGCAGTGCCACGTGCTGCCCTCCGAGGACTGTCGCAGTCTTGGCCTGGGCGCGCTGCTCTCGGTGCCGATCCGCTGCCATGGCAGGCCCTGCTCACAGCTGCTCCTTGATCGCGTCGGGGAGCCCTTCGCCGGCGACATCGCGCTGCGCCAGGCCGGCGCGCTGCTGGGCGCGAGCATCTCGATCGCGCTCACCGCGGGCAGGCGCGCTGCAGCGGGGCGAGTGCCAAAGCAGCCCGACGCCGACCCAGGCACGCCGGAGGTGGAGCTCGCGCCGGCGACGGGAGCGGGGCCGGCGGTGCGCCTGACCGCACGCCAATGCCAGATCCTGGGGCTGCTCGCCCGCGGGCTCTCCAACAAGGAGATCGCCGCGACCAGCGGGATCTCGGTGTTCACCGTGCGCGACCACGTCTCAGAGCTCCTGCGCTGCCTGGGCGCGGCCAACCGCGCCGCCGCCGTCAGGCGCGCCTGGGAGCAGGGGCTGCTCGGCGCGCCCGGCCAGGGCCAGCCGCTGCTCTGAGGGGCGCGCGCCGGACCCTACAAACGTCGGATTCGCAGCAGCCCTCGCTGCAGATTGAATGGCGCGCAATGAGCGACAACACTGCAGAGACAACTCAATCGGCAAAGGCTGGCGCCCGGCGGCGCTCGCGCCGCGCGGTGCGCGAGGTCGAGTACAGCGGCGTCGGGGACATCTATCGCGAGCGCTGGCAGTGGGACAGCGTCAGCTGGGGCACCCACTGCGTGGACTGCTATCCGGGCAACTGTCCCTACAAGGTCTATGTCCGCGATGGGATGGTCTGGCGCGAGGAGCCCGCGGCGCACTTCACCCAGATCGAAGAGGGCGTGCCCGACAACAACCCGATGGGCTGCCAGAAAGGCGCCGCCTGGAGCCAGCAGCTCTACAGCCCCGACCGCGTGCTCTACCCGCTCAAGCGGATCGGCGAGCGCGGCGAGGGGCGCTGGAAGCGGATCTCCTGGGAGCAGGCGCTGACCGAGATCGCCGATGCGGTGATCGACACGATCCGCGAGGAGGGGCCGGAGTCGATCGTCCGCGAAGGGACGCCCGAGGTCGCCGCGGTCACCGCGATCCAGCGCTTCTTCAACATGATCGGCGGGGTCAGCACCGACCTGGACGGCTCGATCAACGACTTCGCGACAGGCATCTACATGACCTTCGGGAAGTTCAACGCGGTCTCTGAGATCGGTGACTGGTTCAACTCCGAGCTGGTGCTGATCTGGCACATGAACCCTGCCTACACGCGTATCCCCCATTACCACTTCATCGCGGAGGCGCGCTATCACGGCGCCGAGGTCGTCTCGATCGCGCCGGACTACAACCCCTCCGCGATCCACTCTGACCAGTTCCTGCCGATCCGCCCGGGCACGGACGCTGCCTTTGCGCTTGCGATGTGCCAGGTGATCATCGAAGAGGACCTGATGAGCACCGAGTTCGTCACCCGTCAGACCGACCTGCCGCTGCTGGTGCGCACCGACAACGGCCGCTTCCTGCGTGGGGTGGAAGTCGATGCGGATGAGCGCGAGGACCAGTTCTACTGGTGGGATCAGAGCACGGGCTCGCTTGCGGCCGCACCGCGCGACACGCTCGACCCGGGCGAGGTGAAGCCGGCGCTCACAGGCACCTTCACAGCAAAGCTCGCCGATGGCAGCGAGGTCGAGCTGACGACGGTCTTCGAGCTCCAGCGGCAGCGTCTCAACAGCGACTACACACCCGAGCAGGCGGCTGAGGTATGTGGGATCGCGGCTGAGAACATCCGCTCGCTCGCCCGTCGCTGCGCTGCCAAGCGCACGAACATCATGATGGGCTACAACTCGATGAAGAACTACCACGGCGACCTCATGGAGCGCTCGATGATGCTCCTGCTGGCGCTGACCGGCAACTGGGGACGCCACGGCACCGGCATGCGCTGCTGGTCGACCGGACAGCTCGACGGCCTCGGCATCTCGATGGCCAAGCGCAAGCCCGGGCTTGAGGGCGCGCAGGAGATCGTGATCGCGGGGATGACCGCGATGCAGGAGGCGCTCGCCAACGACCCGACGATGACGCCAGAGCTTGCGGTGATGGAGTGGGAGCGGCGCAACTCCGGGACGCTTGAGCAGACGACGCCGCTGGGCGAGAACGTGATCCCGACCGCCTTCTTCTGGTACTACCACTGCGGCTACCGGGAGATCTGGAACCGCCGCGAGTGGGGCGACCCCTCGATGCGCCGCTCCTTCGACGACTATGTCGAGGAGGCGATCGAGGAGGGCGGCTGGGGGAGGCTGCCTGAGCTTGCCGAGCGGGCCGAGCCGCGGCTGCTCTTCGAGTGCGGCAACAACACCCTGCGCCGAGCGCGCGGCGGGCAGACGCTGCTGCTCGAGCACCTGTGGCCGAAGCTGAAGCTGATCGTGACGGTCGAGCTGCGGATGAGCCTGACGGCGATGTTCTCGGACATCGTCCTGCCCGCCGCAAACCACTACGAGAAGGTCTCCTTCCATATTCCAACCCCCCATCTGATGAACGCCACCTTCTCCGATCGCGCGGCGGCGCCGGCGGGTGAAGCAAAGTCGGAGTGGGAGATCTTCAAGCTGCTCTCAAAGCGGATCAGCGAGCGCGCGATCGAGCGGGGCTTCAGCGAGTACCGCGACTGGAAGGGCGAGCAGCGCAGCCTCGCAGATCTCGGCGAGCTCTTCACCCTCGGCGGCGCGCTCGAGGACGAGGAGGTGATGTGGGATGACGTGCTGCGCGACACGACGCTGACGGGAACCCTGCCGCCCGGCACGGACCTCGAGACGATGCGCGAGCGGGGCACGGTGCGCTTCCTGGAGTGGGGCATGTCGGCGCTCGCCCAGGCGCAGGCCTCGCCGATCTCAGATCACGAGCTGCACGTTCCCTTCCGCAACCATACGGAGCTGCTGCAGCCATACCCGACGCTCACGCGCCGCGCGCAGTTCTACATCGACCACCCCTGGTTCTTCGAGGCCGATGAGGCGCTCCCGCGCCACAAGGAGCCGCCGAAGATGGGCGGCGACCATCCGCTGCACCTGACATCCGGTCACATCCGCTACTCGATCCACGCGATGAACATGACCAATCCGGTGCTGCTGCAGACTCACCGCGGCCATCCCTTCTGCTTCCTCTCGCCGCAGGACGCCGCCGCACGGCAGATCAAAGACGACCAGGAGGTGCTCGTCTACAACGACTTCGGCTCCTATCTGGCGCCCGTGAAGATCTCCTCCTCGGTGCGCCCCGGCCAGATCATCTTCTACAACGGCTGGGAGCCATTCATGCACCGCGGCTGGAAGGGCGGCAATGAGGTCGAGCCGGGAATGGTCAAGTGGCTGCACTTCGCCGCCGGCTACGGGCATCTGCGCTTCTGGCCCACCCAGTGGCAGCCGGTTCCGTTCGATCGCGGCGTCTACGTCGACGTCAGGCCGGTGAGCGAGGAGGAATGTCAGGAAATCGAAAGGAGCGTGGCAGGTCGATGAGCAACTTGGAGGCTGTGCGCGTCAGCGACGATCTCAGCGACCCCTCGGCGCGGGGCTGGGAGCGCATAGCGGGGGTGAGCGTCCAGCTGGGGGCGGCGCCGCTTGCAGACCAGCCCTCGCGCTACATCAGGACCGCGTGGGCAGCCCGCCCCTACGGCCTGGCGCGGACGCTCCTCGCAAGCGCCGCGCACGACGGCGAGCGTCTCTTTCTGCGCCTGTCATGGCCCAGCCCGACGCTTGCGGAGGGCGAGCGGGAGAGGCTTCCCGGCGCGCTGGAGGGGCCGGACGCCTTCCCGGACGCTTGCGCGGTCGTGCTGGCAGAGTCTCTGCAGGCGCCGCTCGGTCGCTGGGGCTCGCCGGAGGCGCCGGTGCGCGTCTGGCGCTGGGCGGCGGGCGTCCCGGGCGGGGTGGCCGAGCGGGTCGAGGACCTTCTCGGCGAAGGGATCAGCGAGGGCGCAGAACATCTGCGCCCGGCGCCCGATCGCGGCGGCGGAGCGCTCGGCGTGCAGGCGCGCGCGCGCTGCTGCGGCGAGCAGCGCGAGGTTGTCTTCTCACGCGCGCTGCAGGCGCAGGAGGGCCCGGCGCCGGCGCTTGCGCCCGGCAGCGCCACCGTTCTTGGGTTTGCCCTGTGGGTGGGGGCAAACCAGGAACGGTCGGGGATCAGGTCGATCAGCAAGGCGCCCTGCAAGCTGGCGGTGGAGCAGTGATCGGCTGCATGCGAGCGGCGCGGACTACCCCCGCGCGTGAAAGTTCCAACAACGGAGGTGGTCGTGATGGCCGGTGAGAGAAAGGGAGCGAGCGGCGCAGCAGCCAGCGAGCACACGAAGCTTCAGCATCAGCTGGGGATGGTCTTTGACCTCAACAAGTGCATCGGCTGTCAGGCCTGCTCTGTGTCGTGCAAGGTGCTCTGGACGCAGGAAGAGGGCGCCGGGCACCAGTGGTGGTGCAAGGTGAACACGATGCCCGGGCGCGGATCACCACGCGACTGGGAGCAGATGGGCGGCGGCGAGCGCTCTGGCGTGCCGATCCCCGGCCACCTGCCGACGCGCGAGGAGTTCGGCGGCGGCTGGGAGTTTGACTTCGAGCGGCTCTTCTACGGCGGTACCGGCAGGCGCGAGGCGCTGCGACCCAAGGCCGGGCAGCCGGAGTGGGGGCCGAACTGGGACGAGGACCAGGGCGCAGGCGAATACCCCAACAGCTACTACTTCTACCTGCCGCGCATGTGCAACCACTGCACCAACCCGGTGTGTGTGGAGGCCTGCCCGACCGGGGCGATGTACAAGCGCGCGGAGGACGGGATCGTGGTGCGCAACGAGGATGCCTGCACGGGCGCGCGCTTCTGCATGGAGGCCTGCCCGTACAAGGTGATCTACTTCAACCACATCCGCGATGTCGCCCAGCACTGCAACTTCTGCCTGCCGCGGATCGAGCAGGGCGTGGCGCCGGCGTGCGCGCGCAGCTGCCCCGGCCGCCTGGCGTTCGTCGGCAATGTCGAGGACCCGGCGGGGCCGATCCACCGCCTCGTCAACGAGTGGCGGGTGGCGCTGCCGCTGCACCCCGAGTACGGGACCGCGCCAAACGTCTTCTATGTCCCCCCGCTTGCGCCCAAGCCGCTGCGCGAGGATGGGACGATCGACGAGGGCGGGCGGCGGATACCGATCGAGTACCTCGAAAGCCTTTTCGGGCCGCGGGTGCGCGATGCGCTGCAGCGGCTCGAAGACGAGCTCGCGACGGTACGCGCGGGCGGCAGCTCCGAGCTCCTGGACACCCTGATCGCCTATGAATGGAAGTCGCTCTTCGGTCATCTGACCGAGGATCCCGCCAAGCTTGCGGTGAGCGAGGGCAGCAACGGCGGCATGGTCGTGGAGCAGGTCGGCGGAGAGGAGCGCGGCTGATGTTCGGCTTCTCGCTGGTCGGGCTTGACATCAAGGAGGCGGGTGTCGATGCGATCAAGGAGCCTGAGGGCGGTCCGGTCGTTGCGCGCAGCAAGTGCTATGCGCTGCTTGCCGAAGCGCTCAAGGCGCCGGGCGAGGATTGGTTTGAGCGCGTGCAGACGGGCGCCTACGAGCAGCAGCTGGGCGAAGCCGCGAGCGAGCTGCCCTACGAGCTCGCGGTCTCGCTGGGGGCGCTTCCGGATGGGTGGGACGCCGAGGAGTACGAGTCGCAGTTCCTGCGCATCTTCGATGTCGGCGCAGGCAGCCCGCCCTGCCCGCTCTACGGCGGCATCTGGCTCGGCAACCGGATGGGCGTGATGGAGGAGGTCGTGCGCTTCTACAACTACTTCGGGCTGAAGGCCTCTGAGGAGCGCCCGATCCCCCCCGACCATCTCGCAACGGAGCTGGAGTTTCTCCATTACCTGACCTTCCGCGAGGCCGCGGCGCCGATGCCGACGCTTGCCGCTCCCTACGGGCGCGCTCAGCTTGACTTCTTGGAACGCCATCCGGGGCGCTTCGTGCCGCAGATCGCAGAGCGCCTGCGCTCGATCGATGCGCCGAAGCCCTTCGCAGCGCTCGGTGAGCTGCTGGAGGCCTTCATCACAGCCGAGCGCACCCATCTGGCCAGCGCCGGGACGGGCACCGCCACAGTTGCCACCGCGTCTTTCGGACGCTGAGGTCGAGGTGTCGCAGGAGCGCAGCCAGGCTCCCAGCTTGGGGCCGGATCTCCGCGATGGGCGCGACCACCTTGAGCGCTACCGCGATCGCGTGCGCTTCTCTGACGTCGCCTTTGGCACGCACTGCGCCAACTGCCTGGCGATGTGCCCCTACCGCATCTTCACCCGCGATGGCGAGATCAGCTTCGAGGAGCCCGCCGGCGTGCTGCCCGCGGTCTCGCCCGGGGTCCCGGACATGAATCCGATGAGCTGTCAGAAGGGCGCGGCCTGGAGCGCCAAGCGCCACGCTGCAGATCGCCTGCTCCATCCGCTGATCCGCGAGGGCGAGCGCGGGTCGGGACGCTTCCGGCGCGCAAGCTGGGACGAGGCGCTCTCGATGATCGCCGATGCTCTGATCGACACGCTTGTGGAGGAGGGGCCCGAATCGATCGTCTTCGAGGAGACGACCGAGGGCGGGCTGGTCTGCTGGGCCTCCTACCTGCGCTTCGCCTCGCTGCTCGATGCGGTCAGCCTCGACGGCAACGGCCTGATCAACGACTTCTTGATCGGGCAGTACATGACCTTCGGCAAGTACGCGATGGCCTCCTCTGTCGACGACACGTTTCACAGCAAGCTGATCCTGATCTGGCACTCCAACCCTGCTGCGACGAACATTCCCCATTACCACTTCATCAGCGAGGCTCGCTACGCGGGCGCGGAGGTGGTCAACATCGCGCCCGACTACAACCCCTCCTCGCTGCACGCCGACCGCTACGTCCCGGTGCGCCCCGGCTCCGACGCAGCGCTTGCGCTCGCGATGTGCCAGGTGATCCTCTCCGAGGGGCTTGCGGACACCGAGTTCATCAGGGAGCAGACCGATCTGGCGCTGCTGATCGACACGCAGAGCGGCCGCTTCCTGCGCGGCGCCGATCTCGCCCCGGAGGGCTCTGATGAGCAGTTCTACTGGTGGGAGGAGCGCGAGGGCCTGATCGAGGCGCCGCGCGGATCGCTTGCGCTCAATGGCGCCACGCCGGCGCTCGAGGGCGAGCACGAGCTGCAAGTCGGCGAAGGCGAGCGCACGATCACCGTGCGTCCGGCGCTTGCGCTGCTGCGTGAGCGCCTGGACGCCGCGTACACGCCGGAGCTCAGCGCGGAGATCTGCGGCGTGCACCCGGACGTGATCAGGGAGCTGGCACGCAAGGCGGCGGCGCAGCCGACGAAGATCCTTGCCGGCTACAACACGCCCAAGTACTACCACGGCGATCTGATCGAACGCTCGCTGGTGCTGCTGCTGGCGCTGACCGGCAACTGGGGGCGCCCGGGCAGCGGGATCCAGGGGCTCTGCGTGCTCGGGCCCGACGGCTACTTCCTCTTCCAGCTGAAGGGCAAGCCGGGGCTGGCCGAGACGGAGCAGATTGTCGCCGGCATCGCCGGGGCGATGAGCGCAGCCAAGGAGCAGAGCCCGGGCATCACCGATGAGATCGCAGGGCTGCAGTTCCTGCAGAGCGCCGCGGCCCAGGGCACATCCGCGCCGCCCTTCTTCTTCTGGTACTACCACTGCGGCTACCGCGAGGTGTGGAACAACCGCGAGTGGAACGACCCGGAGATGCGTCGTCCCTTTGACGACTACTTCCGCGAGGCGAGCGAGAAGGGCTGGTGGGCGGGCGTCGCGCGGCCAGGGCCCGAGAGCGAGCCGCGAGTGCTCTTCGGCGTGGGCACCAACACGCTGCGGCGCACGCGTGGCGGTCGGCGCATGCTGCTCGAGCATCTGTGGCCGAAGCTGCGCCTGATCGTCTCGGTGGACTGGCGCATCTCCTCGACGGGCGCGCATGCGGACGTGATCCTGCCCGCCGCTCCCCAGTTCGAGCGCTCGAACGTGCAGTACGCGCTCACGGGGCCGATGCGCCTGGGCTTCTCCGATCACTGCGCGCCGCGGCTCGGGGAGGCGCGCTCGGAGTGGGAGATCTTCAGCGCGCTCTCGGAGAAGGTCGCCGAGCGCGCGCGGGCGCGCGGCGTGCGCGAGTACCGCGACAGCCGCCGCCAGCGCCGCCGCCTGGACGACCTCGGCGAGCGCTTCACCGCCGCGGGCGCCTTCGCGGATGAGGAGGCGGTGATCGACGAGTGGCTGCGCGACTCCGCAGCGACCGGCATGCTGCCGGCAGGAGCGAGCATCGACACCCTGCGCGAGGAGGGCTCGATGCGCTTTGCGGGCCTTGGCATCTTCCCGATGGGGCTTGGCGCGGCGGGCGACGTCGCGCCGGATAAGCCCTTTGTCGCCTTCAGCTGGCACACGCAGGGCAAGCTGCCCTATCCGACGCTCACCCAACGCGCGCAGTTCTACATCGACCACCCCTGGTTCATCGAGGCCGACGAGGCGCTGCCCCGGCACAAGGAGCCGCCGAAGATGGGCGGCGAGCACCCGCTGCTGCTGACCTCCGGCCACAGCCGCTACTCGATCCACTCCACCAACATGAGCAACCCGGTGCTGCTTGAAACGCATCGCGGCGAGCCCGTCTGCATGCTCTCCGTGCGCGACGCGCAACAGCGGCAGATCAGCGACGGCGAGCAGGCATGCGTCTTCAACGACTGCGCCAGGATGCGGATCGCGGTGAAGGTCTCGCCCGCCGTGCGCCCGGGGCAGATCATCATCTACAACGGCTGGGAGCCCTTCCTGCTCTCGGGCTGGGAGGGCGCAAACGAGCTCGAGCCGGGGATGATCAAGTGGCTGCATCTTGTCGCCCGCTACGGGCATCTGCGCTACCTGCCCTTCAACTGGCAGCCGGTTCCAAGCGATCGGGCGGTGTTCGTGGACGTGCGGCCTCTGGATGAGGGCGAGCGGGAGCGCTATGAGCAAAACAGTCAAGCAAAGGAGATTCGATGACCGAGCAGACGATCGCGCCGGCAGGCGCCACCCTCACCGAGAGCGAGCGCGCTCAGCTGAGCCACGCCTTCGAGCGCACGCCCGGCCTCTTTGCGCTGCTCTCGACCCTGCGCACGCGCCGCGTGGGCCTTGGCTACCGCTGCGAGAGCGGCGAGGCCGAGACGCTCTCATGGTCGAGCGGCAAGACCGTCCGCCAGGCGCGCGGCCCGCTTGCCTACGTCTCCGACCAGGAGCCCCGGCCGCTGTCGGAGCTCGAGGAGGCGCTCGTCCTGTGGGCGGCGTGCGGCCCGAACGGGATCACCTTTGCCGACATCCCGGTGCACGGCAACCTCTCGAGCCTGATGAGCTGGGCGGGGCGGACGATCCCCGCCGCGGACTCCAACGCGGCCCTTGACGTATTTGTGGTCAACGACTCGGGCACCTACATCTACAGGCCCGGCGACGAGCGCAGCGCGCCTGTGGAGATTCGCTCCGCGGAGGACTACGGAAAGGTTCTGCAGTGGTACCGCCAGGGGATGATCAAGGTCAGCGATCGCAGGCCGGACATCGGCTGGCACGCGGGGCCAGAGGACACGCGCTCGGTGGACATGATGAGCCCGGGCCAGTACAACGTCAACCGTCCGGGCTCGACCTGGCTGATCCCGGTCTCAGACGTCGGCCTGGACTGGTTCAACCTGCTCTTCTCCTGCTATGAGTGGTGGGGCACCTTCCTCGCCAAGCCCGAGGACTTCTCCCCCGCGGGGTGCGACATCTGGGTCAAGCCGGGATTTCTCGAGACCGGCTGGCCGATCCCGGCCTTCGACCAGATGGTCGCCTGCCAGCACGCCGCGCAGGCGGGGGCGCTGATCGGAAACGTGCGCCTGGCCTGCGAGGCGATCGGGCTGGGCGCCTGGCGTCTTGGCGCCTACTCCACCGACCTTGTGCTGGGCGGCTTTCCGGATGTTGCCAAGGGGCTGGGCTTCCAGTACATGGAGCGCGACGCAGCGCGCAATCCGATGGCGGTGATGACCTCGGTGGGACTGCCGGGCTTCAAGGATGCGGTGGTCGTGCCCTCTGAGCGCTTTCCGAGCGCAGCCGACGCGGTCCATTACGTCAAGGAGCTGCGCTACCGCGACGGCGGTCCGCTCTCGGTGATGCGCAACTACGCGCGCGAGCACGGCGGCCCGTTCAAGGATGACGTGATGGAAGAGATCCTCGAGCATCCGCGCACGCACATCTCCGCGGAGTGGGTCGAGACGGCGGTGACCGAGACGGTGCAGTACGTGATCGACACCTATGGCGTGGCGCCTGCGTTCACCAATCCGGTGCACGCTCACGTCTCAGTCCAGGTCCACCACGTCGATGCGGGCTTCTACAGGCGCTTTCACGTGCCCGGCGATGATGGCGAGCCCTACGCGCTCACGCCCGCGGTGCGCTCGCACTTCGCAGACTTTCACCCCGGCGAGAGCGACCCCTATGCGCGCTCCTGACCCAAAGAGCCCGCTCCCAGCTCCAGAGGGAGCGTCACGGTGAGCCTCGGCGTCCTCTACGGGGTCCTGCACGACCTCGCCTTCTCGGTCTACATCGGCGGGCTGGTGTATGCGGAGATCGTGCTGCCGCCCGCGGCCAACGCGATCGCGCCCGCGCAGGGGATGGTGGTGCGCCGCAAGGCGGGCGACCTGCAGATGATCGCCGCCTGGAGCGCGCTGTTCCTGATCCTGATCACAGGCATCCTGCGCCTGGGCCACATGGGCATGCTCGCCTTTCCGGGCACATTCTTCCTGAAGCGCGAAGTTGCTGAAACCTCCTTCGGCCAGACGATCTTCACGATGTTCGGCCTTTGGTGCGTACTCGTGGCGATCGGCGTCGTGATGACGTTCGTGCTGCGACCGCGCCTGGCGGGGAAGATCGACCCGACGCTCTCCGCGGCTGAGCGCGAGGCCAAGCAGCGCCAGATGATGAGCGCCGCGCGCTGGCTCTCGATCCTGCTGCGACTCGATCTCGCAGTGGCCGTGACCGCAGCGATCATGGGCGCCTCCCTGGCATACGGAGGGCTCGTGTGAGCGCTCTGCAGGGCGCGCGCGAGCGGGTCCCGCCGGCGGGGAGGCTGACGGTCGAGCTCGAGCAGGACGCGGGGCTGCCAGGCGCGCGCGGGGCGCTCGTCGCCTACGACTCAGCTGAGCTTGCTGCGGGGGCGGCGCAGCTGGCCGCGCTGTGGCGGGAGCTTGGCGTGCGGCCAGGCGCGCGCGTGGTCGTCTACGACTATGGCGCAAGCCCGCTTGCCTTCCTTGCCGCAGCCGCATTTGCGCCGCATCTGCGGGAGGGCGCCGCGGAGCTGACCGGCGCCTCGGTGGTCTGCGTGGATGGGCTGCCGGACAACCTCACGCGCCTTGCGCAGGTGCTCGAGCGCTTTGCGCCAAGGCTGCTCTTCGTGCGCCTGGATCGCGTGGCGCTGCTCTTCAGCGGGCCGACCGCGCTCCCGGCGCAGCTGCGCGGGGCGCGGCTGGTGGTGAGCGCAGACGGGGAGGAGCCCGGTGCGCGTCAGCTTGCCTCCTGGCGGCGCGAGTGGCCGGGCGGGGTCGAGGTGCTCGTGCGCTGCGACTCGCTCAGGCAGCTGCGCAGGACCGGCAGCGGCGCGCGGATTCCCCGCTCGGGTGAGCAGGCGCTCAGGGTTTCCCCTCAGGAGGCGCCGGCGCAGCTTGCGCCCGGCGATGATCTCCTCGAGTGGGCTCCGCGCAGCGCCCTTGCAGCGCTGGCGCGCGAGCGGCTCCATCAGGTGCTGCATCGCGCGGCGCAGCTGCCGCTCTACCGCGAGCGCCTCGCGGGGGTGGCGATCGCGGAGATCGCCAGCTTTGACGACCTTGCAGCGCGCCTGCCGCGACTGCGCAAAGGCGAGCTGATCGCGGCGGGGGCGCGCAGCGGCGACTACCGCTGCGGGATCGAGGCCTGCGCAGGCGACCCGCCCGCTGTCTTCCTGACCTCCGGGACCACGGGCAGGCCGACCTTTGCCGCGCTTGGCCGCCGGGAGCTTGCGGACGGCTCGGCGGCGGAAGTGCTGCGGGAGCTGCGCATGGACGGGATGCAGGAGGGGATGCGCGTGCTTGCCCAATACCCCGCCTGGCATCACTTGAGCGCGCTCGACAACCAGGCTCTGACCTGGCTTGGCGCAGAGGCGATCGTGCCCTTCGGGAGCTTCGTGCCACGCTACGCGCCGCGGCTGCTTGCGCTGATCGAGCGCACGCGCCCCGAATACCTGCTGACCGTGACGACGATGCTGCACGCGCTGATCGAGGAGGCGCGCGAGCGGGGGCGCGATCTGCGCCGGGTGTTCGCCTCGGTGCGCTACGCGATGGTTGCCGGCGAGCCGGTCAGCACGCGCGAGCGCGAGCGCCTCTGCGAAGAGCTGGGCCTCGAGGACCTCTTCGAGCGCGGAGGCTCAAGCGACGGGCTGTGGGGCGGCGCGGAATGCCCTGCGCACCGCGGCCATCACGTCTGGATGGATCACCACCATGTCGAAGTGGTCGACCCATCAAGCGGCGCCCCGCTGCCTGCGGGCCAGCGCGGGAGCGTCGTTGTCACCAACCTCAGCAGCGACCGGTCGCTGTACATACGCTTCGACACCGAGGATCTGGGCGAGCTGCTGGACGGCGAGTGCCCCTGCGGCCGTGAGCACCCGCGCGTGGAGCTCTACGGCCGCCTCGCGGACTGCGTGTCGCTGCAGGAGCGCCTGATCGCGCCCTATGACGTCCGCTCGCTGCTCGACGAGCTGGACGAGCTGATCGGCGTGCCGCTGCTGCTCGAGCACGCCGCCGCGCGCGAGCGCTCCGTGCTGCGGGTGCTGCTTGACTCCCGCGTACGCGGGGAGCGCACGCGCTCGCGTGCGCAGGCGCGCCTGGAGGCGGCATTGGGCGTCCACGCGGAGGTCGACTTCTGCGGTCCGCTCCCGCGGCGCTGGAAGGCGCGGGCGACGATCGAGCGCCAGCCGGGCACGGTGCAGGCGCGACCTGCGCCGCCGGTGCGCTCCGCGGAGCGCGAGGAGGCGGGCGGTGGATCTCCTGCGCGGACGCGCAGGCGGCTGGCGACGACACAGAAGGGAGCATGAAGGACAAGTGGCAAAGACAATTGCGATCAACCCCTCCTGGTACTGGCCGGATGACATACCGCGCCTGCTGGGCGTGCCGCCGATGCGCGCTGAGCGGCTGCTGATCGAACGCTGGGCGCGGCGGCGGGCGGATGGCCTCGCGCTTGTCGATGTCGGACGCACCGGCGAGGCGCTCACCTACGCGGAGCTTCAGCAGCGCGTGCGCGGCGTTGCGGGCGCGCTTGCCGGCCGCGTGGCGCCGGGTGCGCGCGTCGCGATCTGCGATGCGCGGGGAAGCGCGGGGGTGATCGCCCTGCTGGGCGCGCTAGCCGCCGGCACCAGGCCCGCGCTGCTTGCCTCCGCGACCGCGCTGCAGGAGGCGCTTGCGTTGCAGGACGGCGCTCCGCCCCAGCTTGCGATCGGCTGCGCAGGAGCGCCCCCCAGCGATCTCTCGCTCCCTGCGATCGCGCTCTCAGAGCTCCTCGGCGCCGCAGCACAGGCGGATGCTGCGCCGGCAGGCACAAGCTCCGACGTGCACGCCCCGGTGCTCGACCTGCCGAGCGGGCAGGGCCTCTTTGCCGCCCACTCCCACTACTCGCTGGTCGCCGGCGCGCTGTCGCTGGCCGCCTTTCTTGCCGCTGAGGGCCCGCAGTCGTGGCTCTCGGCGATCGAGCTGAGCCGCTGGGAGGGCATCTACAGCGTCTTTGCCGCCCTCTACAGCGGCGGCACCGCGGTGGTTTGTGACGCCCGCCAGGTCGGCGATGAGGCGGCGGCGGCGATCGCAGATCACAATGTCGCCTACGCGCTGCTGCCCTTCGATGCCCTCGGCGACCTCTCCCGGGGGCGGCCGCGGAGGCTCGCGGATGCGATCAAGCGCAACCTCACGGCGCTTTTGGTGAGCGTGCAGGAGCCCTTCTCCGCGGGCGAGCGCCGCAAGGCGCGCAAGACGCTTGACATCCCGATCCTGACGATCTACGGCCTGCCCGAGTGCGGCCCGATCCTCGCCTCGCACCCCAGCTGGTACGTCGACGAGTCCGTCGGCATCCCGCTCACCAACGTCGAGGTCCAGCCCGCGAACCCGCGCACGGGCGAGCCGCTTGACACCAACTGGGAGCTGCTCGACTACGCCACGATGGTCGTGCGCACGCCGCTGGTGATGAGCACATACGAGGGGAGCGCGGCCGGCGATCAGGCGCTCGCAGAGCGCCTGGAGGACGGCTGGTTTCGGACCTGGACCAATGCCTCCTTCGATGCCAACGGCATGATGTACCTGGTTGAGGGGAGCAGGCGATGATCAAGATCTGCCTGCCCTCGCGCTTTGAGCTGGAGCTGCTCGAGGCGCTCGCACCGCTCCAGGAGCGCACCGGGCGCATCTACGAGGTCTATGGCGCGCTCACGCGCTCGCGCCTGGGGTCGGGACGCCCGGCGCGGCGCGTCTCCCAGGTCGGCGGCGAGCCGAGCTTTGCCGATCTGAAGCGCTTTGCGGAGCGCGCCCACGCGCTTGGCATCCGCGTCAACTACCTGATGAACGGCGCCCTGATCGATCTGCGCGAGTACGACCGCGCCGGCCAGCAGGCGCTCATCGCCCAGCTCGAGCAGATCGCGGAGGCTGGCGTCGACATGGTCACGGTCGCGGTGCCCTACCTGATCGAGGCCGTCCGCGCGGCGGCGCCCGAGCTGCCGGTGAGCGTCTCGGTGATCGCGGGGGTGGAGTCGCCCCAGGCGCTGCGCCACCTGGAGGCGCTGGGCGCAACGCGCGTGCAGGTGGCAGAGGACGCCAACCGCGACTTCGAGCTGCTGGGCGCGCTTTCCGCCGGTGCGCAGGCCGAGCTGTCGCTGATCGTCAACAACGGCTGCCTGCGCTGCTGCGGCTTTCGCCGCTACCACGATGTCCTCTGCACGCAGGCCTCCCAGGAGCGCGACGGCACGGAGCGCTACATCGACTACCCGCTGCTGCGCTGCTCGGCGCTGCGCGCGCGCGATCCGGTGCAGCTTCTGCGCTCGCCCTGGATCCGCCCGGAGGACCTCTCCTTCTACCACGAGCGCTTCGGGATCGAGCTCTTCAAGATCGCCGGCCGCCAGCTTCCCACCGAGCGGATCGTGCGCATCGCAACAGCCTATGCGGAGCTTCGCCACGAGGGCAACTTCATCGACCTGCTGGCGACGCCGGCGGTCGACTTTCGCCGCCACCCGATGACCGCTGAGATCGCCCAGCAGCGCGGAGCAGAGCGCTTCGCGCCCCCTGCCCTTTACATCGACAACGCGCGCCTGGGCAGGCTGACGGCAGCGATTCACGCCCGTGGCGGCTGCGCGCTTGCGCGCGACTGCGAGAGCTGCCGAGTGTGCGACGAGATGGCTCCACGGCTGATCGGGGCAGACCCGCCGGGCGCCGAGCAGGCCGAGGCGCTCGAGGAGCTGCTCAGCGAGCTGGCCGCCGGGCGCTGGAGCGCGGATGTGCGCCCAGGCGCGCCTGCGAAGGCGCTCTAGCTTCGGCTCTGGCAGGATCGCTGCGGTGAGCAAGGCGCCGATCCCCCTTGAAGATGCCCGCGCGCAGGTGCTGGCGGCCGCGGGCGAGCTTGCACGCGCTCGCCTTGCCGAGGATGGAGCGATCGAGACGGCGGCGATCGAGCAGGCGCTTGGTCGCACGCTGGCGCAGGAACTGCGCGCCCCCCATCCGCTGCCGCCCTTTGACGCCTCGGCGATGGACGGCTACGCGCTGCGCGCCGCCGATGTCGCGGAGGCGGGCCCGCAGTCGCCGGTTGCACTTTCACTCTGTGGGGAGGCGCGCGCGGGCCACCCCTTCTCGGGGACGCTGCAATCCGGGCAGGCGGTGGTGATTTCGACCGGCGCGATGCTGCCGGTGGGCGCCGATGCGGTCGCTCGCCTGGAGGAGGCAAGGCGCGAGGGTCGGCATGTGCTGATCGATCGCCCGCTTAGGGCGGGCAGCGACGTGCGCGCGGCCGGCGAGGAGGTCGCCCCGGGCGAGGTCGTGCTCGCGGCCGGCCGGCGGCTATCACCGGTTGAGCTGGCGCTGGCGGCTGCGCTCGGCTATGCCCGCGTGCCGGTGGCGCGCCCCCCGCGCGTGGCGCTGCTGGCGACCGGCGATGAGCTCCTGACGCCCGCCGCGGAGGCGAGCGGGGCGACGCTCGGCGCCGGCCAGATCTTTGAGTCCAACACCTACGGCCTGGCGGCGCTCGCACAGCTTGCCGGTGCGTCCGTCGTGGGGCGTTCGCACGCAAGGGACGAGCGCGAGCAGCTGGCGGAGGCGCTGGAGAGGACGCTGGCGGCCGATGTGGCGGTGATCTGCGGCGGGGTCTCGGTCGGGCCGCATGACCACGTCTCCGAGACGCTTGCGGCGCTGGGTGTGGAGAGGCGCTTCCACGGCGTCGCGCTGCAGCCGGGCAAGCCGACCTGGTTTGGCGTGCAGCGCTCGCGGAGGCTCGTCTTCGGCCTGCCCGGCAACCCGGTCTCGGCGCTGGTCGGCTTCGTCCTCTTCGTCGGCCCGGCGCTGCGCAGCCTGCTGGGCGCCGACCCCGTGCCCGAGCGCCTGCAGGCGCGCCTGGCCGAGGGCTATCGCAAGCAGCCCGGGCGTACGCTCGCGCTGCGCTGCACGCTGCGCCAGGAGGCGGAGCGGCTGGTGGCGGCTCCGACCGGTGCTCAGGGCTCGCACCTGCTCAGCTCGCTGCGCGACGCCCAGGGCCTCGCGATCCTGCCCGCCGAGCGCGGGGAGCTTGCCGCCGGGGAGCTCGTTGCGGTCGAGCCGCTTGCGCCCTGGCTAGGGTGGAGATGGTGACCGTCACGATCAGGCTCTTTGCAATCCTGCGCGAGCGCGCAGGCGCCGGCTCGATCGAGCTGGCGCTGCCCGAGGGCGCGACCGTCGCGACGGCGCTTGAGGCGCTGCGCCGCGAGGGGCCGCTGGCGGGCGTGATCGACCGCCTGCCGGTGCAGATGGCAGTCAACCGCGAGTATGCGGACGGCTCGACGCCGCTGCACGCAAGCGATGAGCTGGCGCTGATTCCGCCGGTCAGCGGCGGCGCGCGGGCGCAGGGGGAGGAGAGGCGGGAGGGGCGGCTGCGCCGCGCGGTGCTCAGCGCCCAGCCGCTCTCGCTCGATCGCGCTGTGCGCGCGGTGGAAAGCCCCGCTGCGGGCGCGCTGGTCGTCTTCTGCGGCATGACACGCGATGTCCCGGCGCTCGAGTACGAGGCCTATGCGGAGATGGCCGAGGAGCAGCTTGCGCAGATCGGCCGCGGCGTCGCCGAGCGCCACGGCCTGCAGGCGCTGGCGATCGAACATCGTCTGGGCAGGGTGCCGTTGAGCGAGCCCTCGGTCGTGATCGCCGCCTCCGCGGCGCACCGCGCGGAGGCTTTCGCGGGGGCGCGCGAAGCGATCGACCTGATCAAGGAGCTGGCGCCGATCTGGAAGCGGGAGGACGGTTGAGGCTGAGCCATCTCGATGAGGCCGGTCGCGCGCGGATGGTGGATGTGTCGGCGAAGGAGCCCACCGCGCGCCACGCTCGCGCGCGTGCGCTGGTGCGCATGTCAAGCGCGACCGCCGCGCTGATCGCCTCCGGCAAGGCGCCCAAGGGTGCGGTGCTTCAGACCGCGCGCATCGCGGGCATCCAGGCTGCCAAGCAGACCGGGACGCTGATCCCGCTCGCGCACCCGCTGGCGCTCACGCACGTCGACGTCGAGGCCGACGTTCACCCCGAGCAGGGCCTGGTCGAGCTCTGCAGCGATGTCCGCACGATCGGCCAGACGGGGGTGGAGATGGAGGCGATGACCGCCTGCGCGGTCGCCGCGCTGACCGTCTATGACATGGTCAAGGGGGTCGAGCGGGGCGTCGTCATCGAGCAGATCGCGCTGCTTGAGAAGAGCGGCGGCAAGGAGGATTGGCGGCGTGGGGAGGGGGGCTGAGAGCGCGCCTGCGCCAGCCGGCGCGCGTGCGGCGCTGATCACGGTCTCAAGCAGCAGGGCGGCGGGCGCGGTCAGGGCGGGGGAGGGCAGCGATCAGAGCGGCGCGCAGCTTGCCCTCCTGGCCCGAAGGCTTGGCCTCCTGGTGGCCGGCGCGGAGCTGATCCCCGATCGGCGTGAGCTGATCGAGGCGCGCCTGCGCCACTGGTGCGATGTCGAGGGATGTGCGCTGATCTTCACCAGCGGCGGGACGGGGCTCGCCGCGGATGACCTGACCCCGGAGGCGACCCGCGCGGTGATCGAGCGGGAGGTGCCGGGCATCGCCGAGGCGATGCGCCTGGCCTCACGCGAGCACACCCCCTACTGGATGCTCTCACGCGCGCTTGCGGGGGTGCGGGGGAGGAGCCTGATCGTCAACCTTCCGGGCAGCCCGGCGAGCATCGCCCAGATCGGCGATGTGCTTGCGCCGGCGCTGGTGCATGCGCTGGCGCTGATCGCCGGCGTGCGTGCCCGCCATGACTGAGCAGGACGAGCGCCGGCAGGCCACGAGGGCGCGCTTCGCCGACGTGCCGATCGCAGCCGGCCACTACGAGAGCTACTACCTGAAGGGCACGGCTCCCGAGGGCGGGCTGGGGGTCTGGATCCGCTACACCGTCCACAAGGCGCCTGGCGCGATGCCGAAGTCTTTTCTCTGGCTCACGATCTTTGACGCCAGCGCCGGGGTCAGCGCGACCAAGATGCAGGGCCCTGCGCCGCAGGCAGGAGCAGAGGGCAGCTACATCACGATCGGTCAGGCGCGCTTTGGTCCCGATCGCATCGTCGGTGCCGCCAGGAGCGCGCAGCTTGACGCCGAGTGGGAGATCGCCTTCGAGGGCGAGCAGGCGCCGGTGCTTCACCTGCCCTACGGCTGGATGTATCGCGCTGCCTTCCCGCGCACCAAGGTCTGCAGCCCGCACCCGGCGGTCCTGCTCAGTGGCACGGTCAGGGCCGGGGGGCGCACGATCGACCTGGCGGGTTGGAGCGGGACGATCGGTCACAACTGGGGCGCGGAGCACGCCCGGCGGGCGATCTGGATTCACGGGGCCGGCTTCAAAAATCAGGCGGACTCCTGGCTTGACCTGGCGATCGGCCGCGTCGGACTGGGGGTGCTCACCACTCCCTGGATCGCCAATGGAGTGCTCTGCCTGGAGGGCGAGCGCCATCGGCTTGGCGGGCTGGCGCGTATGCAAAGCACGCACGTGCACGAGCGGCCCGAGCGCTGTGAGCTCTCGTTGCGCGGCGATGGCCTTGCGCTCGCGGGCGAGGTGGGCGCGCCCCCGCAGCGCTTTGTCAGCTGGCTCTACGCCCAGCCCTCCGGCGGCGAGCGCCAGACCGTCAACTGCTCGATTGCGGACATGCGTCTGCGGATAAAGCGCGCCTCCGGCCCACCGCTGGAGCTGGAGGCGAAGGGGACCGCGGCATACGAGCTGCAGATGAGCGAGCGCTATGCGGCGATGCCGATCCAGCCCTTCGCCGACGGCTGAGCGTCACGACGGCTGGACGACGCGGTCGCTCAAACGGAGCCGTCGCCCTCAAGCAGCGAGAGGGCCAGACGCGTGGCAAGCGCCATGATCGTCAGCTGCGGGTTGACCCCCAGCGAGCTTGGAAGGACCGAGCCGTCGGCGATGTAGAGGCCGCGCAGCCCATGCACAGCGAGGCTGCCGTCGACCACGCCCTGGTCGGGGCGCGCGTGAGCCCGCGCTGTCCCCAGCGGATGGAAGGCCATCAGCTTCAGGTCGCGCCTGCGGGCCATCTCGGGATCGACGCCTGCGGGCAGGGGCAGGTAGATCTCGCGCGCGCCCGCCGCGCTGAAGAGCTCGCGCATGCGCACAAGGCCGTCGCGAAAGCGCTGCAGGTCCGCGGCATTCATGTCGTAGCGGATCAGCGGGCGCGAGCCGAGCGCTGCGACGGAGCCGCGTGAGCTGTCGGAGACCATCAGCCCGAACACCGCCAGCTGCCTGAAGGCACGCATCGCCTCCGCATGGCGGGCGCCTGTGAGCGGCAGCGCCAGCGCGGCGTAGGCGGGCGGCCCGGCTGATCCCTCGAGCATGATCCCCTGCTCCGCAAAGTGGTCGATATAGAGGCTCTGGGGGACGCCGCGGGCCATGTCGACGATCTCATCCATGCGCGCGAAGACCGCTGTGGCCGGATGCAGCGAGAGGTTGCGCCCAAGCTGGCCGGAGCGCCCGGCGAGGCCGCTGCGCTTGAGCAGGAGCGGCGTGTTGATCGTGCCTGCCGCAACGACCACGGTCGGGGCGCGCACCTCCAGGGTGGCGCCGCCCTCAAGCCTGGCAAGCACGCCCGCGGCGCGCCCGCGCTCGATCAGCACGCGCTTGGCCTGAGCGCCGGTCAGGATCTGTGCGCCGGCGCGCTGCGCGCGCGGGATGTAGGTGATGCCGGTGTGCTGCTTGGCGGAGGTCGGGCAGCCGAGCGTGCAGACCCCCGAGCCCACGCAGCCGCGCGCGTTGCGACGCAGGTAGCCATACGACCAGCGAAGGCGCTCGGCGCCACGGCGGACGACGGCGGCGTTGCCTCCCGCAAGCTCGGGTGTGACGGTGTCGACCGAGATCGCCTCCTCGACGCGCTCGAAGCAGGGGCGCAGCGAATCCTCGCTGACCTCGATGCCGTATTCGCGCTGCCAGCGCGCCAGCACGTGGGCGGGGGTGCGAAAGCAGGTGCCGGAGTTGATCAGCGTCGTGCCGCCGATGCCGCGCCCCAGCGGCAGCATGATCGGCGGCCTCCCGAGCGTGAAGGTCTGGCCGCCCTCGCGGTAGAGGCGAGCAAGCATCTCCGGGCTGCGGGCGGTGAAGTGGTCGGGGTCATGCCAGGCGCCTTCCTCGAGCAGCGCCACGCGCACGCCGCCCTCGGCAAGCTCGGCGGCGACGGGCGCCCCGCCGGCGCCGGAGCCGATCACGCAGACCTCCGCCTGTAGCCGCTGCGCCAGGCGAGCGCTCACGGCCGCCCCTCCGCCCGGCGCAGCCTGCGACCGCGGGCGATAACGGCCGCAGCGTCCCACCCCAGCGGGCGGCTGATGTCCGGGTCGTCGTAGCGGGCCATCGCCAGCAGACCGCTTGGAAGCTGGTCCAGGGGCGAGAGAAGGGAGAGCAGTGCCGCGCCGCGCGGGCGGCGCGCAAGCGCAAGCAGCGCACGCATCGCTGCTTGCTGCCCCAGCGGGGCGGCGGCAATGAAGCGCTCAAGCGAGGCGGCATCCGGGCCTTTGGCCAGCATCGCACCGCCACCGTAACATCGGCGCGGCCGCGGTGAGGCGAGACCCTCGTTGCCGCGCTCCGTCTCCCAGAGGGGGCATGTGGGAGCGGGCGGACAAATAGCTAAGCTCATTCCGACGCCTGCCAAAGCCTCGCCAGCGGGACGACGTGTATGCCATTCTCGTCCGTATAGGCGCGCGCGCCTGTGTACAGCACGACCGCGCCGAGGAATTGCCGGCCAAGCCTGCGACTCAGCTTCACGAGCGGGCGCAGCTGACCGGGGCCGATCCGCGAAGTGGCCTTGACCTCGACGGCTGCCACCCGCCCGTCCTCGCGCTCGAGCACAAGATCGACCTCGTCCCCGTCGTGAGTCCGCCAGTGTCCGCGCGCAACTGGCTCATCGAGCCAGTCCAGCTGCTTTGAGACCTCGCCGACCACGAACGTCTCCAGCAGGTGACCGAGCTGGGTGAGCGCCGACGCAGACGCCTCGGAGAGCTTGCTCTCTGTCAAGCGCAACAGGCGCGCTGCGAGGCCACTGTCGACGATGTGAATCTTTGGCGCTGAGCCGACCCGCGAGCCGAGCGTCGTCCCCCACGCTGGGAGCTGGTTGACGAGGAACACGGCCTCCAGCAGCTTGACGTAGCTCTCAGCAGTGGATTTCTCCATGCCGATCACCGCCGCGGTCTTTGCGATGTTGAGTATCTGTCCGGTCTGGCTGGCGAGGCCACGCAGCAGCAGTGGCAGCTGGCGCCGCTGTTGCACGCGCGAGATCTCCAAGACGTCGCGTCCGAGCACGAGGTCGAGGTAGTCGTCAAACCAGCGCGCGCGGTCGGCGCTGCGCACACGGCGCAGGGCGGGCGGGAACCCGCCGGCCACCACGCGGCTTATGTAGTCCGGGCGCGAGCCTGGCAGCGGGCGCCGACTGACCAGCGACGATGGGTCGCGAACGAGCAGCTCAGCGAAGTCCTCGTGCTTCTCCGCCGCCTCGCCCTGGGAGAGGGGCAGGACGCTTATGCGGTGCGCACGGCCGGTCAGAGCCTGTGCGGTCGCCGGCAGCGTCGCGTACCGTGTGGAGCCCGTGAGAACGAATCGGCCTGGCGAGCCGTCCCTGTTGAGCTCGGCCTTGATCGCGTCCAGAAGCTCCGGTGCGTGCTGAAACTCATCGATCGCGACCGGCGCTTCACCGGTCACGAGCAGGGCAGGGTCCGCACGGGCGGCATCGCGGGTGGCAAGGTCGTCGAGATCGATTATCTCGCTTCGCCACGGCTCCGCCAAGCAGCGCAGCAGGGTGGACTTGCCGACGGAGCGAGGGCCTTCCAGGACGACGACCGCCTCGACCTCCATGCGCCTCCGCACGACCTCCACGAGTCGCCGCTCAACAACCTTGGACAGAACCGCCGCCATCAGCGGATTCTAGCCGTGCTTCCGCAACTCGAGCCCCTTTTCTTCCGCAACTCGAGCCCCTTTTCTTCCGCAACTCGAGCCCCTTTTCTTCCGCAACTCGAGCCCCTTTGCCTCGGTGATATAAGCGTCTCCCCGGCCTCGAGCTGCTGCGCCGGATGGCTGCTCCGTGCATGAGCGCGTCTGCGCGATCGCGCCTGCCGCCCTCAGCTCCCGCTGCGGCGCGGCTGGCCGTGGATGTGCTGACGCCGGCGCTCGTGCGCGGCGCTGACCAGGGAGCAGACCTCGTCCGGGTCGGCTGCGGTCTGGATGCGCTTGAGGTCGTCCTCGTCGATCCTTCCCTGCTGGAGCGCGTGCTCGCGCAGCCAGCTCAGCATCTGCTCCCACTCCGGCCGCGCGAGCAGGATCGTCGGGAAGTGGCGGATCGTCTGCGTCTGGATCAGCGTCAGCGCCTCGAAGAGCTCATCGAGGGTGCCGAAGCCACCCGGTGCGACCACAAATGCGGAGGCATAGCGCACGAACATGATCTTCCGCGCGAAGAAGTGGCGGAAGCGAAGTGATATGTCAAGGTAGCGGTTGGGCATCTGCTCGTGGGGCAGCTCGATGTTGCAGCCGATCGAGAGCGCTCCGGCCTCGCGCGCACCGCGGTTTGCGGCTTCCATCAGCCCCGGGCCGCCGCCGGTGATGACCGCAAAGCCCGCCGCCCCGAGCGCCGCCGCAACCGCACGCACAAGCGTGTAGTCCTCGTGGCCCTCGGGCGTGCGCGCTGAGCCGAAGATCGTCACCGCTCGACCCACCTGCGCAAGCGCGTCAAAGCCGTAGGCAAGCTCGGCGGCGATGTCGCGGATGCGCGCCGCATCGGCCGCCCGAACCTCTGAGGGCTCGTCGCCGAGCCACATGAACAGCTCCTCGTCGAAGGTCTGGGCGTGGCGCCCCAGGCTGCTGCTCTCTTCCACCACAGGCGGAGCCTAGCTGAGCCTCGGCGAGTAGAAGCCCGCAGCGTCTCTGCGGAGAACGGCGGATGCGTGCGAGCGCCCGCCCGCCATAGGGTCGCTCCACGGTGCCTGCCATTCGCCTCTGGGAGCCATACCAGCCAGTTATGGGCACCAGCTTCAGGCCGAATGGCCCGCTGAGCCGCGCTCTGCGATCGCCTCGCCTCGGTGTGCGACCTTGAGGGACGCACAGACATGAGCACGCTTGAACTTGCACGCACGCAGTTCGCGGTCACCACCCTCTTCCACTTCATCTTCGTGCCGATGTCGATCGGCTTGGCGCTGTGGGTGGCGATCTGTCAGACGCTGCACTATCGCACGGGCAATGAGGTCTACGCGCGCATGACGCGCTTCTGGGGTCGCTTCATGCTGATCTCGATCGCGATCGGTGTTGTGACGGGCATCGTCCAGGAGTTTCAGTTCGGCATGAACTGGTCGGAATACTCGCGCTACGTCGGCGATGTCTTCGGCGCGCCGCTTGCGATGGAGGGCCTTGCGGCCTTCTTCCTGGAGTCGACCTTCATCGGCCTCTGGATCTTCGGCGCCGGCCGCATGCGCCCCGCGGTGCACCTGGCGACGATCTGGCTGACCGCGCTCGGGACGGTCTTCTCGGCCTACTTCATCCTTGCTGCGAACGCCTGGATGCAGCACCCGGTCGGCTACGTCGTCAATCACCTGACGCATCGCGCCGAACTGACGTCGATCTTTGCTGTGCTCGGCAACTCGACCGTCTGGATGGCCTTTCCGCACACGGTCTTCGGCGCCTTTCTCACCGGTGGCATGCTGGTATTGGCGATCTCCGCCTGGTTTCTGCTGCGCGGGCGCGACGTCGATGTCTTCGCGCGCTCCGCCAGCCTGATGCTGCCCCTGGTGCTTGTCTTCTCGATCGCGACGATCGGCTTCGGCGACGGCCAGGCACGGCTTCTTGAGAGCCAGCAGCCGATGAAGATGGCCGCTGCGGAGGCTGTCTACAAGACAACCAAGGGCGCGGGCCTCTCGCTCTTTGCAATCGCGCCCTTCGAAGCGCACCCCTCGCACCTCTCCACGAACATCGCGATCCCGCACCTGGAGTCGCTGATCGCGACGCTCTCCTGGAACGGCACCGTCAAGGGCATCGACCAGGCGCAGCGCGAAGAGGAAAAGCGATTTGGGCCGGGGCAGTACATGCCGATCGTCGGCGTCGTCTACTGGACCTTCCGGCTGATGGTCGGCTCAGGGTTCCTGATGCTCTTCATCGCGATCGCCGGCTGCCTGCTGATCTGGAAAAGGCGCCTGCAGCGTGCGCGGCTCTTTCACCGCGTCGCGATCGCCGCCGTGCTGCTGCCGATCATCGCGAACTGGTCAGGCTGGATCTTCACCGAGATGGGGCGCCAGCCGTGGGTCGTCTACGGCCTACTGCGCACGAGCCAAGCGCGCTCGCCGACGGTCACCTCGACCGAGCTTGTGATCTCGCTCTCCGCCTACATCCTCGTCTACTCGATACTGACCGGCATCGGCGGCCGGCTCTTCCTGCGCGAGATGCGCCACGGGCCCGGCGCGCCAGGGCCGGCGGGCGCGGGCGCGGGGCGGCCGGGCGGTGCGCCTGCCGGCGGCGCGGCGCTTGGCGAGGACCTCGGGCTGGCCTACTGATGGAGCGAGCCTGATGGCGCACGAGCCGGACTTTCTGCAGACGCTCTGGTTTGTGCTGATCGCGATCCTGTGGGTCGGCTACTTCATCCTTGAGGGCTTTGACTTCGGCGTGGGCATGCTCGTGCCGCTGCTTGGCAGGGACGAGGCGGAGAAGCGTGCTCTGATCCACACGATCGGCCCGCTCTGGGATGGCAACGAGGTATGGCTGATCGTCGCCGGCGGGGCGACGTTCGCCGCCTTCCCGGGGTGGTATGCGTCGCTCTTCTCCGGCTTCTATCTCGCGCTGCTGCTGATTCTGCTGGCGCTGATCGTGCGCGGGGTGGCGTTCGAGTTCTGGGGCAAGATCGACTCGTCCCGTTGGCGGGCGCTCTGGGAGGGCGCTCTGGCGGGCGGCTCGGCGCTTGCCTCCTTCCTCTGGGGTGTTGCGTTTGCGAACATCATCGCTGGGGTGCCGTTGAATGGCGCCCACAACTTCACCGGGACGATCTTCTCGCTGCTTCACCCTTACGCCCTGCTCGCGGGCTTGGCCAGCCTGCTGCTCTTTCTCGCCCACGGCGCAGCGTTTCTGACGCTGCGCACCCGCGGCAAGCTGCGGGAGCGCGCGGGCAGGGTCGCCACCCCGGTGGGCATTGCCGTCATCGGTCCCCTTGCCGGCTTTCTGCTCTGGAGCGCGCTCGACCAGCGCGTGGGGGGCGTGAAGGCCTCGGCAACGGCGCTTGCCGCGCTCGCGGTCGCGCTCGCGGCGGCGGCGCCGGCGCTGCTGGCGCGCGGCAGGCAGGCGGGTGCCTTTGGGGCGACGACCGGGGCGATCGCGGCGCTCTTTGCCGCGCAGCTGGTATGGCTGTTTCCGCTGGCGCTGCCATCGAGCACTGCACGCGCCCTCTCGCTGACCCTGCGCGCGGCCTCCTCGAGCCACTACACGCTGACCGTGATGAGCATCGTCGCGGTGGTGCTGCTGCCGGTCGTGCTGCTCTACCAGGGCTGGACCTACTGGATCTTCCGCTACCGGCTGAGCAGCGAGGACTTTGCGCAGCCACCGACCCCTGGAGCATTGATCGAGCGCGCCTTCGGCGCCGGCGGCACGGGGCCGGGGTCGCCCACCGCGGGTGAGGCCGGCGCGGGCGGGGGAGGAACGGGCGGGGGTCCATAGCGATGGCTGCCGTCAGCGTCGTCGGCGAGCGCGGGCTGCAGCGGCGCCTGCTGCGCGAGAGCTCAGCAGCACGCGCTGCGATCCGGCGCGCTGCGCTGCTCGGGCTGGCAAGCGCGGCTGCGATCGTCGCGCAGGCGGCACTGCTTGCGCATCTGATCGCCGCTACAGCCTTCGGCCATGCCTCGCTTGGCGCGCTCAGCGACGAGCTGATCGCGCTCGCTGCAGTGGTCGCGGCAAGGGCGCTGCTCGCTGGCGCCTTTGAGAGCTCAGGACGGATCGCTGCCGCGGAGGCGATGTCGCAGCTGCGCGCGCGCCTTGCGCGCACGCTGCTGATCGAGGATCCGGCGCGAGCGCTCGAGGATGCGGCGGAGGGGAGCGCCAGCGGCGAGCTTGCCGGCGCGGCGGTCGCCGGGGTCGATGCGCTGCTGCCCCTCTTTGCGGGCTATCTGCCCCAGATCGTGCTTGCGGCAGCCGTTCCCGCGCTCGCGCTTGCATACCTTGCGGCGGTGGACGCGCTCGCCGCGGTGCTGCTGCTGCTGAGCATCCCGCTGCTGATCGCCTTCATGGTGCTGATCGGCAAGCGGGCAGGGGCGGCCGCGCGCTCGCGGATGCGCGCGCTTGCGATTTTGAGCGGCCACTTCGTCGACGTCGTCAGCGGTCTCAGCACGCTGCGCGTCTTCCGCCGTGAGCAGGCGCAGGTGCAGACGATCGCGCGCGTCGGCGAGCGCCTGCGCGCGGAGACCATGGGCACGCTGCGGATCGCATTCCTATCTGCGCTTGTGCTGGAGCTGGGCGCGATGATCGCGATGGCGCTGGTTGCGGCGACGATCGGCGTCCAGCTTGACGGCGGAGCGCTGAAGCTGCAGGCCGGCCTGGTCGTGCTGCTGCTTGCTCCTGAGATCTACGGCGCGCTGCGCGGGGTCGGCCAGCGCTACCACGCCGGTGCGGACGGCCTGGCGGCGGCAGAGCGCATCTTCAGGGCGCTTGACAGCGGCGAGGGGCAGGGGCCAGCAGCCACTGGGCGGCCCATCGAGAGCGCCGGCGCAGGTGCCCTTGGCGAATCTGCTCGCGATCGCGCACGCTGCACGCGGAGGGGCCCAGCGATCAGCCCCCTGCAGGCGCCGCTGTGCCTGGAGGGGGTGCGCTTCAGCTTCCCCGGACGTGCGCAGGAGCTCCTGCGCGGCGTCGATCTCGCTCTTGAGCCCGGCTCGGCAACCCTCATCACCGGCGCAAGCGGAGCGGGGAAGAGCACGCTAGGGATGCTGCTGCTCGGGCTGCGCTCGCCCAGCGCCGGGCGTGTGCACTGTGGTGGGCAGGAGCTCTCCGAGCTTGGCCGGGAGCGATGGTGGCCCCAGGTCGCCTGGCTGCCCCAGCGCCCGCGCATCTACGCGGGCACGCTCGCGCAGAACATCGCGCTCTATGACCGCAGGATCGATGCTGATCGAATCGAGCAGGCGGCCGCGGCGGCGGGGCTGGGGGAGCTTTTGGCCAGCCTGCCGGAGGGGCTTCAGACGCGCGTCGGGGAGGGCAACCGCGCGCTCTCTGCGGGGCAGGCAGCGCGCGTGGCGCTGGCGCGGGTGCTTGCCCCACGCGCAGCGCTGGTGGTGCTCGATGAGCCCTTTGCGCATCTGGATCAGGGCAGCCGGATGGCGATCGCCGAGCAGCTCGGCGCTCTGCAGGGCAGCTGCACGCTGGTTGTGATCGGCCATGCTCCGGCGCAGGGAGCGACCGGCTGGGCGTCTGTAGAGGAAGGCTTGTGGCCTGCGGGCGCGCGCGTCCTTGCGCTGGAGGACGGGCGGCTTGAGGCGGTGCGCGCGTGAGCGCGCAGGCGCAGGGCGCAGCGGCGAGCGACGATCGCGCCGGCCTGCGCGGGGGCGTGCGCGCGCTGGCTGTGCTCGGGCGCGCGGGCGGGGGCGAGCGGCGGGCGTTTGCGCTTGCGGTGCTGCTCGGATTCGGAGCGGTCGCAAGCTCTGCAGCGCTGCTTGCCACCTCCGGCTATCTGATCTCGAAAGCCGCCCAGCGACCGCCGATCCTCTCGCTGCTGGTCGTGATCGTCGCTGTGCGGACATTTGCGCTCGCGCGCGCGCTGATGCGCTACGGCGAACGGCTGGCCGCTCATGATGGCGCGCTGCGGATGATGGCGCGTGTCCGCGTGCGCTTCTTCGAGCGCCTTGCGCCGCTTGTCCCGGGCGAGCTTCTGCGCGCGAGTGTCGACCCGGACGGGCGCAGACGTGAGGGCACCAGGGCGGGCGAGCTGCTTGGACGCTTCCTGAGCGACGTCGATGCGCTGCAGGAGCTCTATGCACGCGGCATCGCGCCGCCGCTGATCGCTGCGCTTGCAACCGCGGGCGCTGCGCTCGGCGCCTACCTGATCCTGCCCGCCGCCGGCCCGGCCGTCTTTGCGGGGATGGCGCTTGCCAGCCTGCTCGCGCCCGCTGGGGGGATGCTGCTGAGCACGCGCGCAGGCAGGCGCGAGGCGCCGGCGCGCGGGGCGCTGCTCGCGGAGCTCTTGGAGACGTTGCAGGGCGCTCCCGAGCTTGCGCTCGCAGGGCGCTCGCAGGAGCGCCTGGCGGCGATCTCCGCCCTCGATCGCGCGCTGGCTGGCCACCTGCGCCGCGATGGGCTCGCGGCGGGGCTTGCCGCCGCGCTGCTGTCGCTGATCGGCGGGGCGACGATCCTCGCGCTGGTGCTGATCGGGGTGCCGGCGCTGCGCTCAGGCGCGCTTGCCCCCGTGATGCTTGCGGCGCTCATCTTCCTTGCGATCGCGGCATTTGAGGCGGTGCCGCCGCTCGCTGATGCGGGGAGGCGCCTGGGCGCTGGGAGCGCCTCCGCGCAGCGGCTGCATGAGCTCCTCAGGCGTCGGTCCACGGTGCGCGATCGCGCGCGCCCGGCGCCCCTTCCCGATCAGGGCGAGCTTGTCATGGAAGATGTCTTCTTTCGCTACAGCCCGGCCGATCGCTGGCTGCTCGAAGGGGTCTCGATGCAGATCGAGCCGGGCAGGCTGATCGCGCTCTCCGGCCCCTCTGGCGCTGGCAAGAGCACGATCGCCCAGCTGCTTGTGCGCTTCTTGGACCCGCAGCACGGAGCGGTGCGGATCGGCGGCGTGGACCTCCGCGAGGCCAGGCAGGAGCAGGTGCGCAGCATGATCGTGCTGATCGAGCAGCAGGCGCACCTCTTCAACACGAGCATCCGCAAGAACCTCCTGATCGCGCGCCCCTCAGCAGGCGAGCGAGAGCTCTGGGAGGCGCTCGAGCAGGTGGGGATCGCCGACTTCATCGCCGCGCAGCCGCAGGGGCTGGAGCTGATGGTCGGCGAGGGCGGCGAGGCGCTCTCGGGCGGCGAGCGCCGTCGCATCGCGTTGGCCCGGGCCTTTCTATCACCCGCGCGCTTCCTGATCTTCGATGAGCCGACCGCCCATCTGGACCACGCGAGCGCGCAGAGCGTTCTAGACGCGATCGAGGCGGCCGCGGCGGAGCGCGGGGTGCTGCTGATCAGCCACGAGCAGCTTGCCGGCGAGCGCGCCCAGGAGGCGCTGGAGCTGCGGTCCGGTCAGATCCTTCGTGCGACGCCTGATCAATACACTGCGCTGCGATGAACGACGACTGGCGGCTGCGCATCGAGCTTGGCGAGGAGAGCCACGCGCAGATGTTGACCGCGGCGCTGAGCGAGGCGCAGGAGCTGGCGCATGACCTCCGGGGCGCCTTCCACGATCGCGTGATCGTCTCGCGCGACGGGCCTGTGGTGTTCTGCTACACCGCCACCAGGGAGCAGGCGCAGGCCGCTCAGAGGCTGATCGACTCGCTGGCCGAGAAGCATGGCTGGACGCTGCGCTCGCAGCTCACGCATTGGCACCCCGTCGCTGAGGCGTGGGAGGACCCCGACGAGCCGCTGCCCCAAGCAGACGCCGATGCGGCAGCTGAGCACGCCAGGCTGATCGAGCAGGAGCGAGCAGATACGGATCGCCTTGGCTTCGCCGAGTGGGAGGTGCGGGTGCAGCGCGCATCGCACCACGATGCCGCCGCGCTCTCGGCGGCGCTGCGCCAGGAGGGGATGCCGCATGTTCACCGCTGGCACTACCTGCTGGTCGGCGCCGCAGACGAGGACAGCGCGCGTGAGCTGGCGGCGCGGATCGAGCGCGAGGCCCCGCCCGGCACGAGCGCAAGCGTGGAGCCGGCGGCGCGCGCCGCCTACGCGCTGGGCGGCCGGCAGACCAGCCCCTTTGCGGTCTTCGGCGGGATCGGCATCTAGCGCGCTGCTGCCAGGGCCCGGCTGGCGATCGCCGCCTCAGGCGCGTATGCGCGCGATGGCCTGCGTGCGCGAGGAGACGCCGAGCCGAGCGTAGATGTGCTCCAGGTGCTTGCGGATGGTGCCGACGCTGATCGAAAGCTCGTGCGCGATCTGGTCATTTGTCCTGCCGAGCGTGAGCAGCCGCAGCACCTGCGCTTGGCGCCGCGTGATCCCAAGCTCGCGCAGCGACTCGACGCTCGGCGGGCGTGAGCGCTGCTCCTCCAGCAGCAGCGTGGTGCAGGCGTCGCGCCCCGCGGAGGGGAGGATGAGCACGCGCAGGCGCCCGCGCGGGCCCTCCAGATGCAGCGTCTTGCCGCTCGCTCCTCTGACTGCGGCCATGATCGGTGAGGGCAGCTCAGCGCACTCAGCCCAAGGCCGACCGAGATAGGCCTCGAGCAGCTCGCGTGCTGTCGCGCTGGCGTGCGCCACGCGCCAGGCGCTGTCGAGCTGGATGAAGGCGGCATCGCGCTGCGCAAGCGCGCTGTCAAGCGCCGCTACCAGCGCGGCGGCGTGCTGGCGCGCGCGCACCTGCGTGTAGGCGCAGGCAAGGTGGGGGCGCAGTGCCTCGAGCACCGCGCGGTCGCGCTCTGTGAAGGTGCGCCGATCGCGCCCGAGCACAAGCGCGACGAGCACATCTCCGGGCAGGCCGAAGACGAGCTGATCCTCCAGCCCGATGGGTCGGTAGATGTCCTGGTAGAGCTCGAGGTGGTGCAGCCGGCGCCGGGAGAGGAAGTCTGAGAGCGCATAGGTGCGCAGATCGCCCGCGCGCTGGAGCGCTACCAGCGGGTGCTGGTGGGCGAGCGCGAGGAAGCGCTCCCCGATGCCCTCGAAGAGGCAGTCGGGTGGGTCGTGTAGCGTCCACGCGCTGGCGCGTGCCAGGTCGATCTCATTGAGCGCCAGGGTTTCGCAGGCGACCAGTCTGCGCAGCCCTGGAACGAGCACGCCTCTGAGCTCGGCCATGTCCTTGCTGCGCTGCGCCTCGAGCGAAAGCTCGAGCACTGCAGCGAGATCGTCTGCGCTCAACGACATCTTCGACATCCTTCCTGGCACCCATCGCCCGCTGCGGCGCCGGACGCCGGCAGCTGTGCTCAGCGCTTCACCGGCGCCCCGGGGGCGCCCCTTGCGCTCTCGGGCCACTCTCCGACGCCGACGAAATATACGCGCTTTGTCGTATTCAGGCAAGTGCGCAGCGTCGATATCGTCGCCCGCCAGATCGATGCTGACCGTCGCTGCGGGCAGCTGCCGACCCACGGCCAACGATGACTCAACGGAAGGTGAAGGAGGCGCCCATGCGGAGAGGCAACCTGACAGCACGGCTGCTTGCAGCCACGCTTGCGCTGGCTTGCGCGCTTGCGCCGAGCGCGTCCCGGGCGGCGGGCGTCCCTCCCTCAGAACCGCCGCCTGTCAAATGCAGCGAAACGCCGACCGGGCAGTGGCCGGAACCGGAAGGGCTCTACCGGTCGGGCGCCTGCCTGATCCAGGGCGTCGGCGGTCTCTCGATCTCCCCCCAGGTCGTCACCGTCGGCGAAGCGATCACAGCGACCGTGCCGGGCACCAATCCGCGCCCTGAATGGTCGTGGGGCTGGAAGGGCTTTGTGGCGGAAGTAGGCGGCGGGCAGGTCCTCTCCGGCTGCGGCGAAGACAGCACAAGCTGCACCGTCAAGGCCTCCGCCGAAGCTGCGTCAAGCACGTGGGAGGTCTTCTCCCACGCCGTCAGCTACCCGGGCATCTTCGGCGGGACCTCCTACTCCAGCGAATACTTCATCATCGAGGGGGGTGGCGGCACAATCACGGGCAGCGTCAGCAGCCCGAGCCACAAGGGCCTGGCAGGCGTCACCGTCGCGATCACCGGCACCAGCGCGAGCGGGCAGGCCGTGAGCGACACCGCCACGACAGCGGCTGACGGCGTCTACTCGCAGAGCGTGCCCGAAGGCTCCTATTCAGTCGCGCCGACAGGCACCCCGCCGGGACAGCCCGCCGGCGGCGAATACAAGGTGCTCGCCTGCCCGGGCAGCGAAGGACGCGGAAGCTGCTCGCTGCGGGTCTCCGCAGGAGCGAGCGAAGCGAGCTTCGAATACTCGCCACCGCACAATCAGGTGAGCATCGCGCTGGAACCGCTGTCCGTCTCGGCCGATGGCTTCGGCGTGGTCAGCGCCACGATCACGGTGAGCGCGCCCAACGGCGAACCGGTCGCCGGTCGGGCGATCAGCGTCGAGCCGCCGGTGACCTACGAACAGCCGGCGATCATCTGCGATGAAGGCGGCAGGCTCGCCTACCCGGGACGTCTCTCCGACGGATCGATCCTCGGCGCGCACTTCGTCCGAACGACCAATGCAGCGGGCCAGATCCATCTGACGATCTTCACCGGAACCGTGGCAGGAAGTTGGCTGCTTGAAGCCGGTGAAGAAGAAGCGCCGCGCTCACAGTGGGCCCATGCGCAGGTCGGGGTGAGCGAAGCGACGGGCGGTCGCAGCGAACTACCTCCGGAGCTGACTGCGATTCTGCACTCGGAGAGCCAGAGCAATGAAACGCTCGTCAACTTCCGCCGCAGCGGCCTTGCTGATGTGCTTGAGTTCCTCGGCCAGGAGAAGGCCTCCGGCGCCCTCGGCGGCGTCGGCTTCATGCCGGTCTTCTCGCGCGACCCTGCCGGCATCTTGAACGTTGGCGTAGCTCTCTTTGCGGAAGCCTTCTCAGTCCGCGAGGCGCTCTTCAACTACCTCGATGAGAAGACAAGCACGCCGCTGCCTGAAAGCCAGGCGGTCGTGATCGACATCGCCGGGATGCAGGCACTTCACTTCACCACCTTTCTGGCCGAACATCCAACCACCGTCATCGGCGACCACCTCTACTCGCTCGCCCAGTGGGAAAACGGCAGTCTTGTCGCAATCGGTGAAAACCTGCGCGGCGAACACCCGCACATACCGATCCCCGCGCGCGGCAGGCCTCACGCCGGCTTCCCGCCGCCGCTGGGCAACGAATCCCTGCTCTACGAGTACGGGCCCTATCCGCCGTTTGGCGCAGAAGGGGCGGTTCGCAGCGCCTTCGTCGCATGCATCGGCGGGAACGCCGGTGGCCTGAGCGCCTCTGGCGGCACCGGCGGCGGTGGCCTGGACATCACCGCGCACTCGCCCGTGAGCCTGCTCGCGGTCGGAGCACACGGGCAGCGGGCCGGCATCGGCGCACGCGGCGGGCCACTCGACACGATCCCCGGCGCGATCGTCCGCCACCACGGGCGCGAGGTCAGCGAGCTCAAGCTCCCGGCGGGTGCCTACCGACTCATTTTGACTGGCACCGGGCGTGGGCACGCCACGCTTGTGGTCTCCTCCTCGAGTGTGCACGGGCTGCAGAGCGAGGTGTTCTCGTTCAGGGTCAGAAGGGGCGAGCGTGGGCGTCTGGCGCTGCGCAGCGGCAAGAGCCCTACGACGATGCGTCTCGGCCGCCGTCGGCTGCGCGGCGCGCGCGGAGTGCCCCTCAGCGTGCATGGCCTGCCGTCCGCGCTCCCGCACGGCGTCCGCAGCACGTTGACGTTGAGCGTTGCGGATCAGTTCGGCAGGCCGGCCGCGGGCGTGACGGTGAGCGTCAGCGGTGGCTCCGGCGCACCGCGGCTGCAGACTGTCTCGACGCCGACCGGCAGGGTCGCAATCACGCTCGACCCGCCCGCGCCAGGCAGACTGACCGTCACCCTTGCCGCCCCCGGCTACCGGCCTAAGACGGTCAACGTGAAGGTGACCTGAGCGCTGCCGGGGCCGGCAGCGCGATCGATTGGAGCGGCAAGACTGGAGCGGCGGGCAGCCGGCCTCCGCCGCGCTGCGGATTTCCCGCAGCTGCACGCGTAGATCGCACCGGGCGCGCGGACGCATGCCCCTATATCTTTAGAAAGCGATGAGCACGGCAGAGCGAAAGCCCACAGCCGCCAGGCGCAGGCCCGCGACTGGCGATCCCCCCGGAGCGCCGCCGCCACTGATCACGGACATCATCTGCGGCATCGACGGGACGCGCTCCGCTTATGAGGCCGTGCGCCAGGCAGCTTTTCTGGCCGGGGCGGAGGGGCACCTGAGCCTGCTTGTGGTCACGGGCCACCAGGGCGCCGGCCGCCAGGAGGCCTCCGCGCTCGCCCCCGCCCGCGCTCGCGCGGTCAGCGAGTACGCGCGCAAGATCGCGCGCGAAGAAGGCGTTGCGGCGCTCGCCGAGGTCGAGGACCGGGGGCCGGTCGCCGAGGTGCTGCTGGAGCGCGCGCGCGAGCACACGCTGCTTGCGCTCGGTGCGCCGAGCATGTCCCGGCTGGCGCATCTGCTGATCGGCGGCGTTGCCAGCAAGGCTGCCCACGAGCTTCCCGTCTCCCTGCTGGTCGCACGCCGGCCGCGCCGACGCCAGGGACATGTCGCCTCAACGCTCGTCGTGGCAAGCGACGCCTCGGAGCGCTCAGGGGCGCTCGTCGAGATCGCTGCAGGGATAGCGTCCGCGCGCGGGCTCTCCCTGGTCCTGATGCACGCGGTGCACGGTGAGTCCACGCGCCATCCGACGCGCATCGCCGCCCAGGCGGCGCGCGCCAAGGAGCTGATGGGCGCGGAGGTCGAGGTTTGCGTGATGCCTGGTCACCCGGCGGCGGCGATCGTCGAGTGCGCCCGCCAGAGCGGCGCGACGCTGGCGCTGCTTGGCAGTCGGCGCACGCGCGGCCTGCGCTCGTTGGGCAGCGTCAGCGAGCGGGTGATCTACGACGCCGACTGCTCCGTGCTTGTGCTGCGACCGGAGGACATGCGCCGATGAGGGCGAGAGCGAGGAGCGCTGAATGGCCGAGCATGAGCGGATCTTCGGCTCGGTTCTAGTCGGCGTCGACGGCCTGCAGGGTGGCCGCGACGCGATCGCCCTGGCAAGGCTGCTCTGCGACCCGCAGGGCGAGCTGCTGCTGGTGCATGTGCGGGCGCTGCCAGATCACGCAGGCGAGCGCTCCGCCGAGGCTGAGCAGGGCGACGATGGGCAGCCGCTCGCCGACGCTCTGGCGCTGCTTGAGCGCGAGCGCGCCACATCCGGGGTGCAGGCGCAGCTGCGCGCGGTGCCGGCAAGCTCGCCGGGCCGTGGCCTGCACGAGCTGGCGGGCGCCGAGTCAGCGGACCTGATCGTGGTCGGATCCTCCCACCGTGGCTTCCTGGGCCGCGTGCTGATGGGCAACGCGACGCGCGAGGCGCTCACCGGCTCGCCCTGTGCGGTTGCCGTCGCTCCCCGCGGCTACGCCGAGAGCAAGCACCGGCCGACGGCGGTCGGGGTCGGCTACGACGGCAGCCCGGAGAGCAGGCAGGCGCTCACGCTCGGTCGCGCGCTGGCCGAGCGCATGGGGGTCGACTTGAAGGTGCTCCAGGTCGTCCCCGTCGCCGGCCCGGCCTATGCGGGCTTTGGCGGCGTCGCTTGGGGCGAGGCGCTCGAGGAGATCCGCGCCGATGTGCAGAAGGACCTCGAGCAGGCGGTCGGCCCCGTTGGCGAAGCACGGGCGATGCTCGGCATCGCCGGCGAGGCGCTTGCGGAGCTTGGCGAAGAAGTAGGCCTGGTGGTCGTCGGCTCCCGCGGCTATGGGCCGCTGCGCACGCTGCTGCTGGGGTCCACTGCGCGCTATCTCGCCCGCCACGCCCGCTCGCCGCTGCTGGTGCTCCCGCGTGGATCTGAGGAGCACGCGGGCGCTGTGGACTAGCCTTAGGGCTCGTGAGCGCACAGCTTCCGCCCCCTTCCGCTCCTCCGCGGCAGGCTCAGCCGCCGCTGCCCCCACGCCCGCGGCTGCCGCCCGCGCCGCCTCCGCCTGAGCCACCGCGCGGCGCCTCGCTTGCCTGGCGCTTCATCGCAGGTGCGCTTGCGGTGATCGTGCTCTCCGGCGCCGGCGCCGCTGTCTTCGCGCTCAACGAGGTGCACAAGATCGTCGAAGCGCTCGGGCAGCACAAGCCCGTGAAGGTGGCGCCGAAGGTGCTCGCGCCTGTCGCGAAGGGCAAGCCTGAGACGCTGCTGCTGGTCGGCAACGACGAACGGCGCGAAACGCAGTACTACCACAACGCGGTCCTTCCGCACTCCAACGAGATGCTGCTGGTGCGCGTCGACCCGAGCAAGCCGACGATCTCGATGCTCTCGCTGCCGCGCGAGCTGCTCGTGCCCTTCACGACCCCGGACGGGGAAGAAGTGCAGACGCGCCTCAATGCGGCCTACATGTACGGATACGTTCAGGGCGGCGGCACCGCGGGCGGCATCAAGCTGATGGTGGAAACGATCAAGCGGGTGTTCGGCATCCCGGAAATCAACCACGTCTTCATCACGAACTTCCCCCGCTTCAAGAACGCCGTGAACGAAATGGGCTGCGTCTACATGATGGTGGACAAGCACTACGAACACACCAACATTCCTGGCGTCAATGAACAGTACATGGAAATCCACCTCCAGCCCGGCTACCAGCGGCTGTGCGGGAGCGAAGCGCTCGAATATGTCGCCAACCGTCACGAAAGCACATCGCTGGTGCGCGACGCGCGCGATCAGCGCTTCCTGCTCGAAGTGAAGGCGCAGTACGGGCCGACGCTGTTTGAAAACCGTGAAAAGTTCGAGCACATCTTCGGCAAGGCGGTCGAATCCGATCTCCAGCAGGGTGAACAGGGCGAAGAAGAAGTGCTCGACCTGCTCGAGCTGCTCGTCGGATCGGCGAGCAAGCCTGTCCGCCAGGTGCACTTCCAGGTCGAATTCGGCAAGAGCTTCGACACGGCAACACCTGAAGAGATTCACAACGCCGTCTACTCCTTCCTGCACGGCACCGCAGCGCTTCCCCAGCATCACATCAACCAGGCGGCGCGCTCGGTCCACGTCCGCCAGCACGGCTCCTCGGGCAATCCGCTGAGCCAGCTTGGGCTCTCCCCGACCCCGCAGAGCACGCTTGAAGCAGCGCACGCCGACGGGGCGCGGCTGCCGATCGCGATCGAGGCGCCGCTTTACCAGAAGAGCACGGCTGAAGCGGGTGAAGATGAAATCCGCACCTACAAGATCGACGGTCCCCACGGACAGCGCTACCCGGCCTTCGTGGTCGTGGTGGGCGAGGGCGAACTGGGGCAGTACTACGACATCGAGGGTACGACCTGGAGTGACCCGCCGATCCTGAGCGCGACCGCGCAGACGCTCAAGATCGGCCACCGCACCTACAGCCTCGCCTACGACGGCGAAAGCATCAAGACGATCGCCTGGCGCGAAGGCGGTGGCACCTATTGGATCGAAAACACGCTCTCCAACACGCTCTCGCCTCAGACGATGGTCGCGCTGGCGCGTGAGACGCGACCTCTCAGCAGCAACACGATCGCCAAGGCGAGCAGCGGCGGCACGCCGGTGCCCAGGAGCAACGTGACGCCGCCGCCGCGTCCGGTCGCTACCGTCAGCACCGCGATCAAGCTGGGTGACTATCTGGGCTTCGGGATCCTGCTGGCGGCGGGAGCGCTCGGCGTCTTCGTCCTCTACCGCTTCAGCGTGCTGCGGCAGCTGCGAGGCGATGTCGCACGTGCGCTTGAGATCGAAGCGCAGCGTCATCGGCGCTGAGGGCGCAGCACGCGGCGGGCAGGGATGGCGACCGAGGTGGGCGCAGGCGGTGAGCGCAAGAGGGGCGTCGATGTCGCGATCATCGGCGGCGGCATCATCGGCCTCTCGCTCGCCTGGCGGCTGGCTGCGCGTGGCTGCTCGGTGTGCGTGCTCGAGCGGGAAGAGATCGGCTCGGGGACAAGCTCGGTTGCGGCGGGGATGCTCGCGCCTGTGAGCGAGGTGGAGAGCAGCGAGCAGGGGCGTCGCGCGCTTGCGCTCGCGCTGCGCTCCGCCGCGCTCTGGGAGGGCTTTGCCCAGGAGCTTGAGGCGGCCGCGGAAGCGAGCATCGGCCATTCGCAGGCCGGCACGCTGATGGTCGCGCGCGACGAGGACGAAGCGCGGGAGCTTGAGCGCCAGCTGGAGCTGCGCAGCGCGCTCGGGCTTCGCGCAAGCCGGCTGCTGCCCAGCGAGGCGCGCGCGCTGGAGCCCGCGCTGGCGCCTGTGATCCGCCTTGCGCTCGAGCTTCCCGGGGACCACTCCGTCGATCCGCCCGCGGTGCTTGCAGCGCTGCGGTCAGCCTGCGAGCGCGCCGGCGTTCAGCTGCGCTGCCGGTCGGAGGCGGTCGGGCTGGAGCAGAGGTCCGATCAGGGGGCGGAGCGCACCCGCGTTCTCGCGGGCGTGCGTCTGGCCGGCGGCGAGCTGGTGGCGGCTGAGCGCGTCGTGATTGCCGCCGGTGCCTGGAGCGGCGCGCTTGGCTTGCTGCCTGAGCAGGTGGCTGTGCCGGTGCGTCCGGTACGTGGCGAGCTGCTGTGGCTGCGCGACCCCTCCGGCTCCGCGCCCCTGCGGCGTAGCATCCGCGCCGGCCGGGTCTATCTGGTGCCGCGCTCTGATGGGCGCGTGATCGTCGGCGCAAGCATGGAGGAGCGCGGCTTTGAGCGATCGCCGCGCGCCGGCACCGTCTACGAGCTGCTGCGCGCCGCCTATGAGCTGGTGCCCGCGACCTACGAGCTGCGCTTCGAGCGCGTGCTGGTGGGCTTCCGCCCCGGCACGCCAGACAACCTGCCGCTGCTTGGCGAGAGCGCCCTGCAGCGCCTCTATCTGGCAACGGGCCACTTTCGCAACGGCGTACTGCTTGCCGCGCTCTCAGCGAGGCTGCTCTGCGCCATGATCTGCGGTGAAGCGCTGGACGCGGCGGATGCGCAGCTGCTTGCCAGCTGCGACCCCAAGCGCTTCGCCGCCGGCGCCGCCGGGCCGGGAAGCTGAGGTTATGCGCGCGATGATCTATGTGAATGGAGAGCCGACCGAGCTTCGCCCCGGGGCGAAGCTTGCACAGGCGCTCGCGCTGCTCAGCCTAAGCGTCGAGGCGCGGGGCATCGCGGTGGCGATCGACGGCGAGGTGCTGCCGCGCGAGCGCTGGGAGCAGACAGCGCTCGATGATGGCGCGCGAGTCGAGGTGGTAGCTGCTATCCAGGGAGGATGAGCATCGAAGCACTTTCCATCGCCGGCAGGGAGCTGCCCTCGCGGCTGATCCTCGGCTCCGGCGGCTTTGCCTCCCATGAGCTGCTCTCAGAAGCGATCGCCGCGAGCGGCTGCGAGCTGGTGACGGTCGCGCTGCGGCGCGTGGACCCGGGCGCGCAGGGGTCGATCCTCGACGCGATCGAGTCAGCGGGCGCCTCAGTGCTGCCGAACACGGCCGGCTGCCGGACCGCGCCGGAGGCGGTCAGGACCGCCCGCCTGGCGCGCGAGGCGCTTGCCACAGAGTGGGTGAAGCTCGAGGTGATCGGCGACGAGGAGACGCTGCTGCCGGACGGCGTGGAGCTGCTGCGCGCCGCTGAGCAGCTCGTTGCGGAGGGGTTTGTCGTGCTGCCCTACTGCAGCGACGACCCGGTGCTCGCCCGGCGCCTGCAGGATGTCGGCGCCGCCGCGGTGATGCCGCTGGGCGCGCCGATCGGCTCGGGGATGGGTATCAGGAACCCCTACAGCCTCACGCTGATCCGCCGCGCCGTCAGCGTGCCCGTGATCCTCGATGCGGGCCTCGGCACCGCCTCAGATGCCGCGCTCGCGATCGAGCTTGGCTGCGACGGGGTGATGAGCGCCTCAGCGATCTCGCGCGCGCACGATCCCGTCGCAATGGCCGCGGCGATGCGTGCAGCCGTCCAGGCCGGGGCGCTCGCACGCGCAGCGGGTCGCATTCCCAGACGCACCTATGCGCTGCCCTCCAGCCCCGAGAGCGGGATGGCGGAGCTCGCGGAGGCCAGCGCGCGCTCCTGAGCGGGCGTAGACTGCGCCTGTGAGCAGGCATTTCCTCTCT
This sequence comes from bacterium, assembly GCA_021323635.1. GTDB lineage: Bacteria > Actinomycetota > Thermoleophilia > Solirubrobacterales > Solirubrobacteraceae > Palsa-744. The sequence continues at coordinate 44,206 of JAJPKQ010000027.1, forward strand.
GGGGCAGAGCTTGACCGCGCGACGCTCGGGCGGCTGCTGGAGCGCGCGCAGGAGCTCAAGGCGGCGCCCGCGCGCTCGCATGCGCTCGCGGAGAAGGCGATCGCGCTGATCTTCGAACGCCCCTCGACGCGCACGCGCGTCTCCTTCGAGGTCGGGATCGTCGAGCTCGGCGGCCACCCCGTTGTGCTGCGCGCCGATGAGCTGCAGCTCGCGCGCGGGGAGTCGGTGCGCGACACCGCGCTCGTGCTCTCGCGCCAGGTCGCCGCGATCGGCCTGCGCAGCGGCTCTGATCAGGCGCTCGCGGAGCTTGCCCAGCACGCGAGCGTGCCCGTCTTCAACATGCTCACCCCGCGCGAGCACCCCTGCCAGGCGCTTGCCGACCTGCTCACGATCAAGGAGGCCTGCGGCCGGCTCGAAGGGCTGCGTCTCGCCTATGTCGGCGACGCTACCAACGTCGCCCGCTCGCTTGTGCGCCTGGGGGTCCTGGCGGGCATGGAGGTTGCGCTCGCCTCCCCGCCGGGCTTTGCGCTCAGTCCCGATGAGGCCAGGGGGCTTGCCGAGCAGATGCGCGCGGGGGCGGGTTGCGGGCGGCTTGTGGAGGTCGCCCTCCACAGCGATCCGCGCGCTGCAGCCGCGGGCGCCAACGTCCTCTACACCGACGTCTGGGTGTCGATGGGCGACGAGGAAAGCGCAGCGGCGCGCCGCCGCGCGCTTGAGCCCTACCGGATCGACGACGCGCTGCTCGATCTGGGCGCCGATGGCGCCTTTGCGCTGCACTGCCTGCCCGCTCATCCGGGCGAGGAGATCACCGCGGAGGTCCTCTACGGCGAGCGCCAGCGCATCTGGGAGCAGGCCGAGAACAGACGCCACGCCCAGAAGGCCCTGCTCGAGTGGCTGCTGGAGGCATGGTGAGCGGGCCGCGCACATCCGATCAGGGCGCCCTCGCAGGAGCCCTGGCGCGACCGGCGCGCGGCGCGGAGGTCGAGCTCTTCATCGAGTCGCTCGCCTACGGCGGCGAGGGCGTGGCGCGCTACGGCGAGGGCGGCTACGTGATCTTCGTGGCGGGCGCGATCCCCGGCGATCGTGTCCGCGCCCACGTCTACAAGGCCAAGCGCGCCTACGCCCACGCGCGCACGCTGCAGCTGCTTGAGCCCTCGCCGGAGCGGATTGCGCCGGTAGCGCCCCATCCGGGGGCGCCATGGCAGGTGCTCCCTTACGAGCGCCAGCTCGAGGTCAAGTCTGCGCAGGTGCAGGAGGCGCTCGTGCGCATCGGCGGGCTCGCAGGCTTCGAGCTTCAGCCGATCCTGCCCGCGGCAGAGCGCTGGCGCTACCGCAACAAGATCGAGCTCTCCTTCGGCAGCGACGAGCAGGGCGCGCTCGTGCTCGGCTTCCACGCCCCAGCGCGCTGGAACCGGGTGGTGGGGATCGAGGACTGCCTGCTTGCCTCCGAGCGCGTCAACCGCGCGCTGCGCGCGGTGGCAGCCTGGGCCGCCGGGCAGGGGCTGCGCGCCTGGCAGCGCTCTGTGGGCACGCCCGCGCAGCCTGCGGCGGTGCCAGCCGACGGCCGGGCACGGCTGCGCAACCTGGTGCTGCGCGAGGGGCGCCGCAGCGGCACGCTGCAGGCGCGCCTGGTCACCACCCCCGGTGAGATCGAGCTTGCGGGCTTCATCGCCGCGCTGCAGGGCGCGCTTGGCGAGGAGGAGCTCTCAGGCGTGCTCTGGAGCCGCTCTGATCGCCTCGCGGAGACCACCGCGGGCGGCGCCACGGAGCTCCTTCACGGCTCATCCGAGCTGAGCGAGCGCCTGGGCGGGCTGACCTTCCGGATCGGCCCGGAGGCGTTCTTTCAGACGAACACCGAGATGGCTGAGGTGCTCTACTCGGTCGCCGGCGAGCTTGCGCAGCTGCAGGGCGGCGAGCTGCTCTTCGACCTCTACTGCGGCCTTGGCAGCATCGGCCTCTTCCTCGCCGAGCGCGTGCGCGAGGTGGTCGGCATCGAGCTTGAGGAGTCGGCGGTCGCGGGTGCCCGTCGCGCGGCGGCCGAGAACGGAATCGAGCATGCGACCTTCTACGCGGGCGAGGCGCGCAGGCTGCTCGGCGCGGTGCTCGAGCGCCACGGCAGGCCCGATGTCGTCGTGGTCGACCCGCCACGCGCCGGGCTCGGTCGCAGGGCGGTCGAGGCGCTGATCGCGATCGCGCCCGCTCGCGTCGTCTACGTCTCCTGCAACCCGACCACGCTTGCGGCCGATGCGGCACGGATGTGCGAGGCCGGCTACGCGCTGCGGCAGGTGCGCCCGGTCGACATGTTCCCGCAGACGCACCACATCGAGTGCGTCGCAGCGCTTGAGCGGAGCAGCTAGTTAGGGTAGCCTAACCTGTCGGTGGCGATGGTTGACCCCGCCGACAGGAGACGCATTGCTCTCTCGCGCCCGCTCGGGCGCCTGCGCCCGAGCTCAGGCGCGATGACCACGGTTGCGGTCGTGCACCTCTCCGCGGGAGGGCATGTGCGCCCGCTGACGCCGCTGGTGCGCGGTCTGCAGGAACGTGGGGCGCGCACGATCCAGTGGGCGCTGCCGCAGTGGGAGGCCGAGTGCACGGCCGCCGGCGGGGAGTTTCGCCCGCTCCCGGACGTCGGGGTCGAGATGGAGAGCCCGCCACGCAACCTCGTGGGCGTCGCGCAGCGCATGGCGCTCGCTGCCGAGCGGCTGACGCCGTGGATGGCCCGGGAGCTTGAAGAGGTCGGCGCGGAGGTGATCCTTCGCGACACCCTCGCCCACTACGCCCGCTATGCCGGCTCTGCGCTCGGCATCCCGCAGGTGGCGTTCAGCGCTGCGATGGCCTTTCCGGCGAGCATTCGCACGGCGCTTCAGCGCATGCCTGCGGCGACGCTGCGCAGGCTGCCGGCGGCGCTCGTCCAGCTGGGCGGCGGCGCTCCGCAGGCGCTGCGCATGCGCGTTGTCGCCAGGCGGCTGCAGGCCCGCTACGGGGTACCGCTCGGCGGCTGGATGGAGGTGCTTGGCGGTCGCTGCGGCGCCCCGACGCTGATCGGGACCGCCCGCGCGCTGCAGATCATGCCCGAGCTGCTCGAGGGCGAGCAGGTGCGCTTCGTGGGGCCGCTACGCGCCGCCGGCGAGCCGAGCGGCGACGATGAGCCGGCGCTCGCCGGCCTGGCCGCTGATGAGCAGCTCATCTACGTCTCGCTCGGGACGCTCTTCGAGAGTCGTCCTGCCTTCTTCCGTGCCGCCGCGCAGGCGCTTGCGGCGCCGCGGCGGCGGGTCATCCTCTCCGTCGGGCGGGTTGGGCTGCGGGAGCTGGGCCGTCTGCCTGAGGGCGTTCATGCCTACCCTCACGTCGACCAGCTTGCGGTGCTGCGCCGTGCCCAGCTCTTTGTCACCCATGGCGGCTTCAACAGCATCCAGGAGGGGCTGGTGGCGGGGGTGCCGCTGCTCGTCTACCCGCAGATGCAGGAGCAGGCGCTCAACGCTGAGCGCGTGGTCGAGCTTGGCGTGGGCGAGCGTCTGCGCCGCGCGGCTCCTGTGCGCATCGCCGCAGAGGTCGATCGGCTGCTGTCAGATGTGCGCTTCAGTGCCGCTGCGCGCCAGCTCGGCGGGCGCCTGCGCGCGGCGGTGGACCTGGAGGGAGCGGTCGACGCCGTGCTCGGCGCCGCGCGTGCGCCGCAGCAGCGTTGGTAGGCTCCGGTGTCGATGCGCGCGGTGAGCATCCGCCAGGGAGCGATCGAGATCGAGGAGCACCCAGACCCGCTGCCGGGCTCCGGCGAGGTGCTTGTGCGGGTGCGCGCCGCGGGCCTGAATGGCGCGGACATGATGCAGCGCGCCGGCCGCTACCCGGCGCCGGCGGGATCGCCGCAGGACATCCCCGGGCTTGAGCTTGCGGGCGAGGTTGCCGCGCTCGGGCCCGGCGCAAGCCGCTTTGCGGTGGGCGAGCGCGTGATGGCGATCGTCGGCGGCGGCGGTCAGGCGGAGCTTGCGCTCGTGCATGAGCGCCAGCTCATGCCGGTGCCAGAGGCGCTCTCCTGGACGGAGGCCGGAGGGCTGCCGGAGGTCTTCCTGACCGCGCACGATGCGCTCTTTGCCCAGGCGCAGCTGCGTCCGGGCGAGCGGCTGCTCGTCCACGGGGGCGCGGGCGGGGTGGGGACGGCCGCGATTCAGCTGGGTGCGCTCACCGGCGCGCGCGTGCTTGCAACCGTCCGCGATCCGTCGCTGCGTCCGGCGGTCGCGCAGCTTGGCGCGCAGGTGATCGCCCCGGAGGGCTTTGGCGAGCACGGCCCCTTTGACGTGATCCTCGAGCTTGTCGGGGCGCCCAACATCGCTGAGAACCTGAGCGCGCTTCGCGGCGGCGGGCGGATCGTCGTGATCGGGGTGGGGGCTGGCGCGAAGGCCGAGGTCAGCCTGCTGGCGCTGATGGCGGCGCGCGGGCGCATCCACGGCTCGACCCTGCGCGCGCGGCCGCTGGAGGAGAAGGCGCTGGCAAGCCGGCGCTTGGAGCGTGAGGTGCTGCCGGCCTTCGACGAAGGGCGCCTGCGGGTACCGATCGCGCAGACCTACCCGCTGCAGCGCGCTGCAGAGGCATACGAGCGCTTTGCGCAAGGGGGCAAGCTCGGCAAGATCGTGCTTGAGCTATGAGCGGCTGAGCGCGGACGCTCTCAATACGGCGGCTGCGCCGCCTGCCAGTCGCCGAGCACGCGGAAGGCATCCCAGAAGCGCTGCTTGGCCGAGCGCTCGTCCAGGCACTCATCGATGTTCGGGACAAACAGCGCGTCGATCATCGGCGTCAGCTCCTGAACGTGGCCCGGGGTCGCGGCAAGGGCGTGGCTGAGCGGGATCTGTAGGTCGTTCACGGTCGCCAGCGCCGGCTCTCCCATCAGCACGACGATCCTTGGCGAGATGATCGCGATCTCCTCGAGCAGGCGGCGCACGCAGGCAGGGTCGGCGAGCGTCGGGTCCTCCAGCGGGCACTTGACGCAGAGCGTCCCATAGACGGTCAGTGGATCGATCGCGAGGCGCTTGAAGGACTTCATCAGGGCGTTGCCCGAGCGGCCGTAGAAGGCGACGCCCTCTTCGATCTCCGAGGGCCTGGCGGAATGCTTGATCAGCATGATGTCCGCCTGCGGATGGCCGGAGCCGAGCACCGGCACCAGCGCCCCGCGCGGGCAGCCTGCGCAGGCGTGGATCTCGTGCGCGAGCGCGTTCAGCTCACGGATCGCGCGATCGAGGTAGCGCTCGCGGATCTCATCGTTGGTCTGCGGCATCGGCTAGACCGCTTTTGACAGCAGCTCGCGGTGTCCTTGACGGTGCAGGATCGGTTGCGGCCCGCAACATCGCTCGCACGGCTCCCTCAGCGCGCCTGCCGGCTCGCCTCGCGCAGCCGTCGCAGCTGCGGGCCGCCGGCGCGCGTCTGGATCAGCTTCAGCGCCTGCACGTAGAGGAGGCTCTTGGGGCTGGCGATGATCTCGGCTTCTGCGAGCGCGGAGAGGAACTGCTGCGGTCCCTCGAAGTCGGGCATGCGCACGCGCACCGACCCCAGCCCCTGGGGAACATGGGCGTCGGAGCCGGCCCCGGCGAGGATGCGGTACTTGGCGGCAAAGCGCGCCGCCTCCTCGTTGAAGGCGGAGATCGCCACGCGCGCGTTATAGACCTCGATCGCGTCGATCTGCGCAAGCAGCGGCAGCAGATTGGCGTAGTCGGGAACGGGGTGCAGGCGATCGAAGGGGTGCGGGATGTAGACGATGCCGCCCTGCGCCTTGATCTGAGCGATCGTCTCGGCGAGGCTCAGGCCGCGCGGGATCCGCTCGCTCAGAAAGAGCCCGATCACCTCCCCTTCAGAGGCGGTCTTGACCTCCTCGCCGACGATCACCTTCACGCCGTAGCGCTCGCCGAGCTCGGCTGCGGCGAGCGCGCCCGAGATCTCGTTGTGGTCGGTCACGGCGATGGCGCCCAGGCCGCGCTCGCGTGCGGTCGAGAGCAGCACCTCGACGGGCGTTGCGCAGTCCGGGGAGTGGTCGGTGTGCATGTGCAGGTCGACGTCGATCGCCTTTGTGCGCGCCTGCGCGCGCAGGGGCACGGGCGGAGCGTGGCGGCGCGCGATCAGCTCTTCGTAGATCGCCTCGGTCTCCTGCGCTGCGCGCTGCCAGCTGTGCGCGGCGGCAAACGACTTTCCGGCCCGCGCGAGGCGCTCGCGCAGAGGCCGATCGCCGATCAGCCGCTGCAGCTGCGCAAGCAGCCCCGCGAGGTCGCCTGGCTCAAAGAGCAGCCCCCGCTCCCCCTCCCCCAGCAGCTCCTCGTGGAGAGGGACGCGGGAGGCGAGCACAGCGGCTCCTGAGCCGAGCGCTCGCAGCAGCCCGGGATGGTCCGGAGCGGCGCCGCTTGAGGCGAACACGGCGATGTCGGCGCCCTCGCAGAGCTCTTCGCGCTCGGTGGCCGGCACGCTTGTGAGGCGCACGCGCTCGCGCAGGGCACCGCGCAGCGTCGCGAGCGCACGCTCAGGGCGATCCTCGATGGTCGGCGTCGCGACGAGCGCCTGCCAGCGCAGGCGCTCGGGCAGGCGGCGCAGCGCGCGCAGATGGAGGCGCAGCGCGGCGCGCTCCTCGGCTGCGGCGTAGAGGATGCGCGTCGGGTCCGTCGCCTGCCCGCGGGCGTCGGCTGCCTGGCGAGCGGAGCCGGTCGCCAGCGGCCAGAGCGCCGAGGCGCTCTGTGGCACGCCCTGCTTGCCCTCAGAGCCGCGCAGGCTCCATCCGGGTGCGACGATTTCGCAGCGCACGGCGAGCAGCTCTGCGGCGGCGGCAGCGGCCGCGGCAGAGGGGGCGCTTGCCGCATCGATGCGCCCGAAGAGGCTGATCGACTCGCCGATCCGCCGGCTGAGCTCGCGCAGCGGCGTGCCCGCGGCGAGGTGGAAGGTTGCGGTGTTGAGCGAGCGCGAGTGGCGCAGCGCCGCGCTTGCGGCACCGGCCGGCAATGGGTCGTGGACGTGGAGGAGGTCGATGGCGACCGCTGCGAAGAGCTCCTCGAGCGCCCGGCCCTGCTCTATCGAAACCGTGGCGCCCGGGGCGCGCGGGCGCGAGGGCGCGCCGCTGCGCACAGCCTCTGCGATTGCGATGAAGCCCTCGCTGTCGGCCGCCTGGGCAAGCGTGGCGATCTCAGCGTGAGCACGCAGCGCGGCGCGGGTGGCGCGGACGCGATTGGCCGAGCGCGAAGGAGCGATCGCGACCGCCGTGTGTCCGCGCGCGCGCAGCGCCTCGGTCAGACGCGCGATGTGCGCGTTGACCGGGTGCTCGCTCTCGATCGGGTACGGGCTGACGTGGGCGATGGCAAGGCGGCTCTCCATGGCATCTCGATTATCGCGCGGATCGCACGCTGGCTGTGGCGACCGTCGCTTGCCGCCCCACATCATGCTGCGTGGAGTCCAACCGCTGTCCAAAGCGAGCGCACGAGATTCCGGCCATCCGGCCCTACGACTTCTGAGTGCTCGCTGCGATCTTGCTTGGTGCGCTACGCGGAAGCAGCGGGCAGACGGCGCCCCGCCCGGCGGCCGCGCAGCGCCCAAGCTAAAACCACCCACGAGCAGGAAGGGCATTGCAGATGTCGATACACGATCAGCTTGTCGAGCAGGCCTTCAGACGCTACGAGCTGCAGCAGCGCAGCGCGCGGATGGCGGATCCGGCAGCCTCCGAGCCGCGCGAGGGCGCCCGCAGCAGCCCTCGCATCGCCCATGGGCCCGCGGGCGGCTGCAGGCGCGTCTTTGTGTTGGTCGGCGCCTCCTCCTAGTCGGCCCCACGTATTCGGCGGCATCGCTAGGCGGCGCGATCAGGGTGTACCCGGGTCGCGCCGCCGTCGGCTTTGTGCCCGCGTCGGGTCTTGCCCGGCGAGGCTAGCTGAGCCTCAGCGCCCGCACGGAGGCGTGCTGCTCGGCCGCAGCGGCAAGCGCCGCGTCCTTCGTCGCCAGCGACTCTTGGAGGCTCTCGGCCAGCGCGAGGAAGAGCGCATCTGCGATCGTGAGGTTGTGGCGCAGCTGCCATGCGCGCTCGCGCAGCGAAAGCGAGGGGAAGAGCTCGATTGGGACATCTCCAAGGTCGGCTATCGCCCCGGCGAGACGCTGCTCCGGGAGCGTGCCGCGAAGCGCCTCGCGACGGAAGACCGCAAGGGTCTCGAAGACGATGAGGTCGGGAGCTGCAAGCTCGCCCTCGTCGTCGAACAGCCTCTGCACCTGGTCGGCGGCGCCGCCGCCAAGCAGGTAGTCGATCAGGGCTGAGGTATCAAGTACGGTCACTCGCCCCGCTCTCGCAGCAGGCGGACGACTTGCTCGCTTGGCTCTGGGGGCTGGAGGGCTCCTCGTGCCTGGATGCGCGCCTGCAGCTCCGATGGGGTCGGACGAGCTGCCGAGCGGGCAAGGAGGCCTCTGAGGTACTCGGAGAGCGAGAGCCCCGCCGCGGCCGCGCGCGCCTTGAGGGTGCGGTGCACCTCATCGGGCACGTCACGAACCTGGACCAAGACGCCCATACACCACAGCATCTTATCATGCGCTGTACATGCATTCTGGCGCGCGCGCCGCCGTTGGCGCGGGCCTGTGGCTGGCGATGGGGCTCAGGCCCGAGTCGCGCCGCGCGCTCGGCGCGGCGCCTTGGAGGGGCGTGCGGGCGCCTTCGCACCGCGCGCGTAGCGGGCGATGAAGCGCTCGGTCTCCGCGCGCGCCTCGTTGTCGGGGCGCTGGTGCTTGGGCGACTTCATCAGGTAGGAGGAGGGACCGTCGAGCTGGCCGCCGACGCCGTGGTTCAAGGCGAGCTTGCAGCAGCGCACCGCATCGATCACGATCCCCGCGGAGTTGGGCGAGTCCCATACCTCGAGCTTGAGCTCGACGTTCAGGGGCACGTCGCCGAAGGCCTGGCCCTCGACGCGGATGTGCGCCCACTTGCGGTCGGTCAGCCAGGGCACGTAGTCGGAGGGGCCGATGTAGATGTCCTCCGCGGGCAGCTGCTCGTCCATGATCGAGGTGACCGCGTTGGTCTTCGAGATCTTCTTGGACTCAAGGCGCTCGCGCTCGAGCATGTTGTAGAAGTCCATGTTGCCGCCGACGTTCAGCTGCGAGGTGCGCACCATCTTCACGCCGCGGTCGGCGAAGAGCCGCGCGAGCGTCCTGTGCACGATCGTCGCCCCGACCTGCGACTTGATGTCATCGCCCACGATCGGCAGCCCTGCGCGGGCAAAGCGCCGCTCCCAGTACTCCTCGCGGGCGATGAACACGGGGATGCAGTTGACAAAGCCGCAGCCGGCCTCGAGGATCTGCTCGACGTACCACTTGGTGGCCTGCTCGGAGCCGACTGGGAGGTAGGAGACGACCACATCGGTGCGCGTCTCCTTCAGGATCGAGACGATGTCGGCGGTCTCGCCCGGCGCCTTCGTGATCTTCTCCTTCAGGTACTTGCCGAGCCCGTCGTGGGTCATGCCGCGGTGCACCGGCACGCCGAGCTTCCTTGGCACCTTGGCAAAGCGGATAGTGTTGTTCTGCCCGGCCCAGATCGCCTGCCCGAGATCCTTGCCCACCTTCGCCCGGTCGATGTCGAAGGCGGCGGTGAAGACGATGTCGCGGACGTGGTAGCCGCCGAGGTCCACGTGCATCAGCCCGGGGACGCGCTCGGAGGGGTCGGCGCCAGCGTAGTAGTGGACGCCCTGGACGAACGCGGAGGCGCAGTTGCCGACGCCGATGATCGCCACCCGCACCTGCTCGCTCTGGTGGCGCGAGCGCCCGTTCTGCACCGCGGGCAGGTGCTGCAGCGGCTGCTGCACAGCGTGTGTGCCGTTGGCGGTCGCGTTGTCGAGGCTGCGCTCTGCCATGGGCGCTCAGACTACTCCAAAGGCGCTCATCGTCACGCGCCGGGGGAGGCTGCTTCGCGCAGCAGCTGGCGACGGACGTGGGCGATCCGCTGGCCGACGGTCAGCACGGCAAGCCCCGCCAGGACGTAGATCGCCGGTTCGAGCGCGCTGAAGTGCGCAAGCGAGGCGCCGCGCGCAAAGAGCAGGCCGATCGCGATGATCACGACGCGCAGCGGCCTGCTTGCCAGGCCGACCTTGCACTCCACGCCCAGCGCCTCCGCGCGGGCGCGGGTGTAGGAGACCATCAGCGAGGCAAGCACCGCGATCACGACGGCTGCGACAGCGCCCGATCGGCCTTCGGCGGCAAAGCGCGCGGCGACCGCTGCCAGCACGACCCCCTCCTCGATGCGGTCGAGCGTCGAGTCGAGGAAGGCGCCGAACGGCGTTCCCTTGCCGGACATGCGCGAGTAGGTGCCATCGAGCGTGTCCATGATCGAGCCGATGATGAAGGTGATCCCGGCAAGGAAGAAGAGCTGCTCGAGCACGAGCGCCGCCGCGGCCAGGTTGAGCGCCAGGCCGCTCAGCGAGATCGCGTTGGGGGTCAGTCGCGATTCGATCAGGCGCTCGCGCACGAGCGCCCGCGCAGGGGGGCGCTCCGCGGCGCTGCGGCCCCGCGCACGCAGCGAGCCTGCGGTGGCCCGTCCGCCTGCGCGCAGCCTGGCACCTGCACGCTCATGCGAGCGCGCGCGACGCCGCTGTGTTCGGCGCGCCCTGGCGGTCGCCGTCCGGGAGGGAGTCGCGCCGCGGTCGGATGAGGGGGGACGATCCATGTGCGAATGCCCAGTGCGACCTTAGCCGGTTGTGCTCGTCGCCGGGGTCAGTGGCTTGTAGAGCGTCTGCCAGGCGCGCTCCGCCCAGCCGGCGAGCAGACGCGCTAGCGCTGCGGTGATCACGCCAAGGATCGTATCGAGGATGAAGTGGTTGCCGGTCGCAATGATGACGAAGGCGATCAGCAGCGGGTAGAGGACCCAGAGCGCGCGCACGAGCAGCAGCTTCGTCTCTCGTGCCAGCGGCCAGCCGATGATCAGCGCAAAGGCGATATGCATCGAGGGGATCGCGGCATAGGGGTTGAAGAAGTCGGAGAAGAGGGCGCTGGACTGGGACATCTTCAGGCCCGTCACATCGGAGACCGAGTCGACGAAGCCCCACTCGGGAAGGAAGCGCGGCGGTGCCGTCGGATAGAGGTAGTAGCCGATCAGCGCCAGCCCCAGCGCTATCAGCAGGGTGTTGCGCACCGTGACGAAGACGGGGTTGCGGTAGAAGTAGATGAACAGAAGCGCAGCGACGGTGACGGTGAACTGCGCGTTTACGTACAACCAGCCGGCGATCGCCATCAGCGTGTGGGAGCCCGAGGCCCAGGTCTGGACGGCGGGCTCGACGAAGATGTGCACCGAGCGCTCGAGCGAGATCACTTCGCGCGCATGCTGGAATGCCGCGGTGCCGTCGTTCTCGACCACGCCGCGCACGACACGGTAGGCGACGTAGGCAAGGGCGAAGTAGCCGACCTGTCGCAGGAGATCGACGGGGCTGGCGGGAAAGCCCGGCCAGCGTATGCGCTTGAGCGGGGTGCGCACCCGCGGGAGCCTAGCGCAGGCCGCCACCTGCGCCGCGCGCCCCCGGCGAGCGTGCAGTCGGCCCCCGGCAGCTGCGATGGCTGTCGCCCAGCAGCGCGCCGAGTGAGAAGCTGACCGTGATCCGCAGGGTGCCCGCGGCCGCCGCTTCGAGGATCGTCCAGTTGCCCGCCGCGCGAACGAGACATCCCGAGCCCTGCGCGAGCGTCCAGTAGCGCGAGAAGTGGAAGGCCAAGCGGTAGCGACCCGGATGCGGAGCGCTCACAAGCAGCGACTGCGGGCCGAGCTCAAGCAGCCGCGCCGGCGCCTGCACCAGCGGCGCCGCGTGCTCGACCGCGTAGAGGCGCCAGTCCCGGTTGCGCCAGAGCCGGTGCAGATAGGGCAGGCCGGCGCGGATCAGCCTGCCCTCGGGGCGCCCGGCGGAGTCCAGGCGCGCCTGCGGGAGGGCGACGTAGGAGACGGCGTTTTCTAAGAGCCAGCGCCGGTAGGCGGAGGCGCTCAGCTGCGGTCGGTAGAAGAGGGCGTTGTAGCGGGTGTCAAGCTGGCGCTCCCAGCCGCGCGCGAGCATCAGGCCGCCGCCGGGCAGGTAGGCAGCCTCCCAGTGCGCTCCGGTCATCGGGATCTCCACGCGCGTCGGCCTGCCGCGGCTGAGGCGCTGTAGCTCTGCGATCAGCGGCGCATAGAAGGTGCGCTTCACGGTGCGATCGCCGGCCAGGGCAAGCTGGTCGTCGATCGCGGTTGCAAGCTGCCAGTAGAGCAGGAGCGGGGCGATCGCCGCGGCGATCGCAATCCAGGCCCGCGGCCTCAAGCTGCGCGCGATCGCAGCATTCCAGAGGCAGCCGAGCAGGAGCGGGGCACCGAAGAGCGCGCCCACGCGCACCGCGTTGCCGCCGAAGGGGCTCTCGATCAGAAACGATCCGACCAGCAGGATCGCGTAGAGGAGCGCGCCGATGCGGATTGTGCGGTGCAGCCAGTGCGGCAGGTGCCCGTGGGGCAGCAGCATCGCGACCGCGAGGCCTGCTGCGAGCTCAGGCCAGAAGGCGCCCGCCACAAAGGGCTCATAGCCGCCTTCGGGGAAGGCGAGCACGAGCGCGGCGATCGGCGCCAGCGAGGCTGAGATCAGCAGCAGGGCGACCGCGAGCGCGTGGCGCGGGCACTCATCTGATCGCCTTGCGAGCCGGCGCGGTGATCGCGTGAAGGAGGTCAGGCGCCCCGCGAGCACACTGAGCGCCAGCGCGCCGCCGGCAAGCGCCAAGAAAACGCCCGCGACCGGGCTTGCGGTCGCAGAGAGCACGCAGAGCGCGCCGGCGGCCATGAGGGAGAGCAGCCGCGCTGGGCCTGCGGGCGGCGCATGGGCGAGCGCAACCAGCGCGAGCAGCCCGATCGCGCTGCCGACATCAAAGGGGACGCGACCGGAGGGCAGCTCGGCGCAGAAGCCGAAGGCAAAGCTGAGCGCGGCGGCGCGTGCGGCGCCGGCTGTTGAGAAGGCGCGCAGCGCAAGCAGCGCAAAGCCGCCCGCCGCGACCACGGCGGAGAGCGCAAGCAGCATGCGCAGGCCGATCGCCGCGCCCAGTGCCGGCACGATGATCGAGTAGGCAAGCAGGTAGTGGCCGGCATACCAGCCCGTGTCATAAAGCAGGAGGCCGTAGCGGGAGAAGAGGTCGGCGCGGTAGGTGGCGGCGGCGAGGTCGCCCGATGGCGGCGAGACCGCCAGATAGATGGCGGCGAGCAGGATCGCAAGCGCGAGCGCGGCTGCAACCGTCAGCCGCGGGGAGCCGATTGCGCGCGGGCTTGGGGGCGGCAGGGTTGCGGAGGCTGGCTCGGCTGTCTGCAGATGTGACATCGGGCGCCCGATTATCGTGCAGCAAGGGGATGTGCTCGCTGGTGGGATTGCGCGGCTCGGGCAGGGGGCGATCACGCGTCGGCGTAGCGCCGCGCGAGCCTTGTGGCGGTTTGCAGCTCAGCAGTATGGCCCGCCACGAACCTCCGGGTGGCGTGGCGACACAGTCAATGTGAAAGGATCGCAACGATGGGATTGAGGCTGCCGGCAGGTGCCCGGGAGGTCTTCTTCGGCGCTGCGCTCGGCCTGGGTGTTGGTGCGGCCTATCTGGCACCGGACGCAGTTGCGAGCGGACATTAGCCGAGGCAAGTTGGAGCGCAGATGCTGACCGTCCGTGCAGGCGCCGTGGCGGCGCCGCTCCCCGATGGGAAGATACGCATCGTGGGTGGTGAGACGAAAACCAAGAAAAGTCAAACGTCTACAAAGAGCGCCGAAGTCTACAACCGTTCCACCAAGAGCTTTGAAGCGCACAGCGCACAGGCGACAGCATCGCGCGATTACGCAGCCGGCGCCGTGCTGCCGAGCGGCGAGGCGCTGATCGTGGCCGGCTACGACACTGAATCCAAGCAGCAGCTGAAGAGCGCCGAAGCGTAAAACCGGTCAGCGCGCGCTTTGAAACGCTAGCGAGCGAAGCGCTGGCAGCAAGGGCGTATGCGACTGCAGCGGCGCCGGGGCGGCAAGGCTCTGAATGCCGACGGGCATGGCAGCAACGGCAAGGAGGAAGCGAATCTGGGGACGGCAGAGTTCTACAACCCGAGCACCGATGCGTTTGAACACATCGCCGGCGAACCGCAGGTAGTAGGCGGCGAGAATCCCGCAGCGGCCTTGATCCGCGAAGAAAAGTGCTGATCGCAGGCGGCTGCGGTCAAAGCTATCGCAGTAGCGCTGATCGTTACAACGCCAAGACCGGCAGCTTGAGACGCCCGCCGGCATCGGCAAACTGACCGGGCGTCGGTATGGCGCCTGGTCGCTTGCCTCCGAAGCCGGCGAAGCGTTCATCGGCTCCGGCTACAGCTCTTCTTATCTGCGCAGCGTCGATTCAACTGACGGCAAGACGCTCACGCTCTCGAGGGCTGCACGGCGGCCGCTTGAAGAGCGCTGGGACGCGGTGGTGGCGCCGCTGTCAAAGAGCCCGTGGCTGATCGCAGGTGGTATCGCGCAGTAAACGGAATTGTCGGCATTGCCGAGGAAATCGCGGCGGTCGTTCCAATGGCCTCGATGATCGGCGGCGGCTTCGGAGCGGTGGGCGTCGGCGAAAGCGCTGGTGCGCGCACGATCACCGTCGGCAACAGAGGGCAAGGTCAACTGAGGATCAGAGGCGTGCTGCTCAGTGGGGCCGATGCCGCTGACTTCAAGCTCGACGGAGGTCTCTGCGTCGGGCTCTCGGTTGCCGCGGGCGACAGCTGCGTGCTCACGGTCAGCTCCGCGCCTGCCACCACAGGAGCTGAGACCGCCACGCTGAGGCTTGAAGACAACGAGCGGTCGCGTGCCTCGATCACGCTGACCGGCAGCGGCTGTGCGCCGGGCTCTGCTGCGGGAGCGCTGCGCCTGCGGGGAGCAGCGGGGCCGACCGGCGCCGCGGGCCCAACGGGCGCCACCGGGCCTGCCGGGAAGGTCGGGCTCCTCACCTGCTCGGTTGGCGTCAAGAAGGTCGGGCGGCATGGGCACGTAGGCAAGCTGCGCGGGCGCCACTGCACGACAAAGACGGTGAGCGGCACCGCGAAGCTCACCCTCACCGGGCCGCGGGTCGCTCTGCGTCATGGCGGTCATCTCTACACGCACGGCGAGGAGATCGCGCTCGGGCACGGTCGCAGCGAGCTGGTGCTTGCGCGCGGCGTAGCTCTGCAGCCCGGTCGCTTCACCCTGGTCTCGCGCATCCGCCGCCACGGCCGGCTCGTGCGCAGACGCATGCAGATAGAGATCCGGTGGGCGCCTCACCTCGGCCCAAGCGCCGGGGCCCTGAGCGGGCCCCGGCGCGCCCGCGGCAGCGCGCCTCCCAGCCCTTGCCCTCAGGGTCGACGCTGCTCTCCTGAGCGAAGCCTGCAGAAAAGATCAGGGCACGCTCCCCGATGCGAGCACGGATGCCATCGGCGAGGATCGGCCAAGTTGCAAGTAACCGATCCAAGGAGGGCTTCGTTGCACCCGATCTCCGGTCTTCTCCGTCAGATGCGCCGACGCTTCACATTCGCCAACGTCGTGGCCGTGATCGCGCTGCTGTTCTCGATGAGTGGCGCTGCGATCGCCGCACGCCATTACCTGATCACCTCAACCAGGCAGATCAGCCCGAAGGTGCTGCGCGAGCTGCGCGGTCGCAACGGCCAGCGCGGAGCTACTGGTCAAAGCGGAGCAGCGGGCCCGCAGGGCGCCACAGGCTCTCAGGGAGCGGCCGGCCCGCAGGGCGTGACCGGGCCGCAGGGGCCTGCAGGGCCGGGGCTGATGGCTTACGCCTCCAATAAGGGAGGCTGTGCGCTCGAAAACGAACTAGGCAATTTCTGCTACCCGTCATCCCCTTCCTCGGGCTCGTTTACGGCAAGCGCCAACGGCACCTGTCTCGTGAGCGCGAGTGCCCAGATCGAAGAAGTCTCGGGTGTCACGTCCAACGGACCGTTCTTCCGGATCGCGATCAAGGAAGGCGCCACGGAGAAGAACGACGGGCTCTATGGCCACTACTTCGAGGGCTCCGCCGGCGTGGAATCCATCGACCTTTCGCGCACGATGCAGGTCGCGGTCAGCGCGGGAAACACCTATGAGTTCGGTGCCTACTTCGGTGCTCCCACAGGACCCTGGCATGGCAAGTTCGCCGACTACCTGGTCACCTACACCTGCTTTGCGACATAGCGCCGCCGGACGCGCATAGGGCGCCACCGGACGACGCCTTTTCGGGCGTGGTGGCACGCTTAGGCGGTGCACACCACCGTCGGCGAGGAGCGACTATACGACCGCGAGGGCGAGCTCACAAGCATCGGCGAGGTCTTTGATCAGGCGCGCGGCGGGAGCGGCGGCGCGCTGCTCATAGAAGGCGCTCCCGGTCTGGGCAAGAGCGCCCTGCTGCGCGCCGCCCGGCGAGGTGCGGGCGGGCTGCAGGTCCTGCACGGTGCCGGCGAGGAGCTTGAGCGCGGCTTCGCGTTCGGGGTCGCGCGCGACCTTTTCGCGCGGGCACTGCAGGCGCTCGATCAGAGAGCGCGCAGGCGCGCGCTGACCGGACCGGCTGGGCACGCCTGCGCTGCACTCGGGATTGGGACGGGGACGCGCTCAGTTGAAGGCAGGGTTGCTGGCCGGGCAGCTCGCGGCGCGCCGGCGTCCGCCTGGCCCGGCGCCGCAAGCGGCGCCGAGGGCGGCGGCCGCATCCTGCACGGCCTCTACTGCCTGCTCGTGAACCTCGCCGTGCGGGCGCCGCTCGCGCTTGTCCTCGACGATCTGCACTGGGTCGATCACTCCAGCCTGCACCTGCTTGCCTACGTGATCCGGCGGCTGGAGGGCCTGCCGGTGGCGATCGTGATGGCAACCCGTCCGCCGCGGTCCGGGCGTTTCGATGGCCTGGTGCAGCGGCTTGCCGCCGAGCGATCCGTGCTCGTGCACACGCTCACGCCGCTTGGCGCCGAGGCGGTCGGGAGCTATCTGGAAGACCGCCTGGGAGGCCCAGTCGATGTGACCTTTGCCGAGACGGCCCGCAGCCTCAGCGGCGGCGTCCCCTACCTGCTCGAGCATCTGGCGCCGGAGATCGAGCGTCGCGGTCTCCAAACAACCGAAGCCGAGATCGAGAAGCTGCTCATGCTCTCGCCGCAATCGCTCAGCCGCGTGATCAACGCGCGCCTTGCGGAGCTGCCGACAACTGCAAGATCGCTGGCATCTGCCGCGGCGATTCTGGGCTCGCGAGCGCGCCTGGACAGCTGCATCGCGCTCGCTCACCTGAGCGCGCCGGATGCGTTGCAGGCAATCGACGAGCTTGCGGCGCTTGCGGTCGCGCACATCGAGGGCGAGAAGATCGCGATCTCGCACCCGCTGCTGCGGCGTGCGCTGCTCGCCGACCTTGCGCCAGGGACGGCTGTGCGCATGCATCTTGAAGCGGCTGAGATGCTCGATCGGGAAAACGCCGAGCCGGCGGTGGTCGCAGCGCATCTGCTTGCCGCGCCGGTCCCGCAGGGCTCCCCGGCGGCGCGCAGCTGGGCGCTCGATCTGCTGCAGCGAGAGGCCGAGCGAGCGCTGGCGCAGGGCGCTCCGGCAGATGCCGCGCGGCTGCTGCGGCGCGCGCTGATCGAGGCGCAGGAGGCAAGCCAGAGAGCGACGCTGCTCTTCAAGCTCGGGGCCGCCGAGATCAGGGCTGGCGAGGCGGATGCCATCCGCCATCTGCGCGTTGCGGCGCGCTCGCTCCTCGATCCGGGCAAGCGCGCCGGCGCCCACCTCGAGCTCGGGCTCGCGCTGATCGCGCGCGGCGATCCAAATGGGGCGGTCGCGGTGCTGGACCAGGCGCTCGTCCGACTGGGCGAGGGGCCCGCCGCTGATCGGCGGCTGCGCGTTCGCCTGGAGGCGGAGCTGCTTGCGGCGGCGCGCATAGGGGGCGCCAAACACGCCGACATCCTGCAGCGACTGCAGCGACTGGGCATGCCGGAGGGTGAAGGTCGCGAGCAGCGGCTGCTGCTCGGTGTGGTCGCGTTCGAGGCGCTGATCGCCGGAGGGATGCAGGTCGGCGCCCTGCCACTGCAATCGGCGGACGCGGTCATTGCGCTTGCGCGACGGGCGCTCAGCGGCGATGCGTCGATCGAGCACTCCGCCCACTCGCCGCCCTTGAACCTCGCCGCCTACGCGGCGGCAGCAAGCGACGATCTTGCATCCGCGCTCTGCTTTGCCCGCCAGACGCTGCAGCGCGCAGAGAAGAGCGGCAGCGTGCTCGGCTTCGCGATCGCCTCCTGCTGGCGCTCGCACTTTGCGCTGCGCGCCGGTGACCTGCGCCTGGCCGAGGAGGATGCGCGCGCCTGCCTGGCAAGCGAAGATGCTCATCATTGGCGTCTCGGCCGTCCGGCTGCGGCCGCAAACCTGATCGAAGCGCTGCTGGGCGAGGGCAGGGTGGCCGAGGCTGAGCAGCTGAGCCTGAAGTTTGTGCCCGGCGAGCTCGCCGGCGCCGGGCTGATCGGCCTTGCACTGCGCGTCGCGATCGGCCGTGTGCACCTACTCTGCGGACGCTATCGCGAGGCGGTCGCCGTGCTGGAGGCCTGCGGCGCGGAGTTCGATGGTATCGGGGCCAGAAACCCCGCGCTCAGCCGCTGGCGATCGCTGTGCGCGCTTGCCCTGGCGGGGGAGGAGAAGCACGAGCAGGCACGCGCGCTGGCTGCAGAGGAGATGGGGCTCGCACGCGCGTTTGGCTCCGAGAGCGCTTTTGGCTGCGCGCTGGTCACCTCGGCGCTGCTATCGGACTCGCGCCGCGAGCGCCGGGCGCTGCTTGAGGAGGCGGAGGCGGTGCTTGGCGGTTGCGGTGCGCGCCTGGACTGGGCGCACGCGCTGCTTGAGCTGGGCGCGCTGCATCGCCGCGAGGGCAGGCGCAGCACAGGGGTAGAGCTGCTGCAGAAGGCGCTCGACCTCGCCGAGCGGCTGGGGGCGGGCATGCTCAGAGAGCGTGCGCGGGCGGAGCTTGCAAGTGCTGGGCTCAGACCCAGACGGGCGCTGCTGAGCGGGCCGGAGTCGCTGACGGGCGCAGAGCTTCGCGTGGCTGAGGCGGCGGCCGCCGGGATGACAAATCGGGAGATCGCGCAGCGCCTGTATCTGTCGGTGAAGACCGTTGAAACCCACCTGCGCCATGCCTACCAGAAGCTTGACATCAGCTCGCGCAAGCAGCTGCCCAGCGTGCTCACGGTCGAGCCGGCAGGGCAGCGCGCGCCGCGCTGAGGGGCGCTGGCGCAAGAGCGGTTGGACCTCTCTGCGCAGGCAGCCGCCGCCCGGCGTGCAAGCATCTGCAGGGACCATGCGACGCTTGCCTCAGGAGCGGGAAGAGGCTTCAGGGGCGTGCAGATCGCGAGTCCGTTGGCAGAGCGAGGAACTGGAGTGCAACAGGAGACAGCCGAGGAGAGCAGCGGCATCGGTCAGGCTGCGACCGCCCAGCTTGCCCCAACCACGCGCATAGACCGCATCCTTGCGCTCGTGCCGCGAGCGCTCTCAAGCCACCTCCACATCATCTTCCTCGCCGGCCTGGGAGTGTTCCTGGTGCTGCTGCCGTTGGTCGGCGTGGGAGTCAGCGCAAAGGCGGAGCTGATCGGCGGCAACTACACCAACGTCACCTCAGATCTGGGCGCGTGCATAGCCGCTGGGCTCACCGTCCATCTGGTGCGCCGCGAGCACCGTCGCAGCGAGGAGCTCCATCGCATGCTCGAGCGCATGCACGCCCACCATCAGGAGGTCGCTCGGTCACTCGCCGCTACGCAGGCGCTGCTGGAGCGCGCCGAGCGGGCGGTGCGCAAGGACGCCTGAGCGCACGCACGCGATGGCTGCTCGCGCGCGCCTGCTCCAAGCTGAAGGAGGACCAGTGCGGGCGCAGCAACGCGCGGCGCCCCCGTCGCGCGCGCGGGTGAAGCGCATCCGCGCTGCCCTGCGCAGTGTCTATGGGACGCCGACGATGGCCCCGCACGGGGACCCGCTGGCCGAGCTGGTCCTGACCGTGCTCTCCCAGTCCACGAATGACCGCAACCGTGACATCGCCTTTCTGCGTTTGCGCGAGCGCTTTGCGAGCTGGGAGCAGGTGCGCGATGCGCCGCTGCACTGCGTCGAGGAGGCGATCCGCCCGGGCGGGATCTCAAAGGTCAAGTCCGCGCGCATCAAGGCGATCCTCGCTGCGATCAGCGAGCGTGCGCGCGATGCGAGCGAGCCGCTCTCGCTCGAGTGGATGCGGTCGGCGAGCGTGCCTGAGGGCCGCGCCTTCCTGACCTCCCTGCCGGGCATCGGGCGCAAGACCGCAGCATGTGTGCTGCTCTTCTCCTTCGGCCTGCGCGATGTCCCGGTCGACACTCACGTCGGGCGCGTCGGTCGCAGGCTGGGCCTGCTGCCTGACACAAACGTGTTCGATCGCCTGCATGAAGCGATGCTCGCGCTCACGCCGACCGGCGCCGAGCTCGAGCTGCATGTCAACCTGCTGCGACACGGGCGGCGCACCTGTCATGCGCGCGCACCTGACTGCGGCGGCTGCGTGCTGCGGCGGATGTGCCCCTCGCGATTGCCCTGAGCTGCAGTGTCGGCGCTCGCGTGACCCGCTGGCACAGGCTCTCAGGCGGCGCGTGCCAGCGCCTGGGCGCGCGCGGCGCTGATCTGCTCGAGCGCCCCGTCGATCACCCGGCCGAGGAAGGTCTCGCGGTCGTTGACATGCGGCAGCGGCTGCTGCGGCACGGGGACCTCCAGAAAAGCGCAGAGCGGCTCCCAGCCTTCCTTCACCTCCCACACCAGCAGACGCTCAGGCGGCACCGTCGCCTTGACCGCCTCATTGTGCGCATTAAAGGCCCTGATCAGCTGCTCGGGTGTCTCGTGGCCACCCGCAAAGCTCCCCTGCTCGCCCCAGAACATGCGCTCGACAAGCGCGACGTAACGCTTCCAGCGCGGATCGACCAAGGCGCGCGCGGATGAAAGCAGATGGATCAGCGACTCGCCATGGCCCATGCTCCAGATCGTCTCGCGGAAGCTTCGCTCCCAGGCTGCCGGGTCCCGAACCGAGAGCAGGACCTTGGCGTCGGGGTAGGCTGCCAGCAGGCGCTCCCAGAAGTACCCGCCGGGCCAGTCGACGGTCGCCTGGAAGCCCGCGAAGACCTCCGCCCAGACCTCCTCTCCGTCCAGCGCCCGCTCCCAGACCGCCACCTGGTCGAGGTCTGCAAGCACGTTGACCCAGTGGTAGCAGGGCTCCAGGCCGAGCATCTCAAGCGCCACCTTCTGCGTCAGGGTTCCAGTGCGCGGCATGCCCGCGCCGATCAGCTTGATTGACAACTGCGCCTCCTTCTTTGCACGGTCGGGGCTGCGATTGTGCCAGGGCAGCGCGAGCGCTGCGCTGTGATCGCCTGCTGCCCGCGGCATCGGCCTCAGGCTCGGGTATCGTCTCTGTCGGCAGACGCGGGCGATTGCAGCCCGCCGGCGCCGGCGCGGCGCCCGATCAGGAGAAAGGCAGATGCAGGCGAGCAATCCACAAGAGCAGCTGCAGGTGCTTGGCGCCGGCTTCGGGCGGACGGGCACGCTGTCGCTGAAGGTCGCTCTCGAGGAGCTGGGTGTCGCTCCCTGCCTGCACTCGCTGCAGTCCCGCGCGCCGCTCAGCGCCAGCAAGCACTGGCAGCGCCTTGCCGCGGGCGAGCAGATCGACTGGCGCGAGGCGCTTGCGGGCTTTCGCTCCAGCGTCGACTGGCTCTGCGCCCGCTACTACGAGCAGATCCTTGAGGCCTTCCCGCAGGTCAAGGTCGTGCTCTCGGTGCGTGAGCCGCAGGCTTGGTATGAGAGCGCGAGCGCGAGCCTGCACGCGGCACGCTCGCTGCGGCGCTCCTCGCCCGATGGCAGGTCGCAGGGCGCGCTCCTCGAGGCGGTCGATCGTGCGATCTGGCAGGAGCTCTTCGACGGGCGCTTCTGCGAGCGCGAGCATGCCCTTGCCGTCTTTGACCGCCACAGCAGGGAGGTGATCGCGCGCGTGCCCGCCTCCCAGCTGCTCGTATACGACGTGCGCGAAGGCTGGGCGCCGCTGTGCGCCTTCCTGGGCGTGCCCGAGCCGAGCACGCCCTTTCCGCACCTCAACGGCCGTGAGGTCTTCTGGACACGGATCGGGCGGCAGGCGGCAGGCGGCGAGGCTGAGGGTCAAGCGCAGCTTGGAGCGCTGATCACGCGGCGCCCCCAGCAGCTGCCCGACGTCGCCGGCGCCCCGCCGCGCCCGCGCTACGCCCGGCGGATACGCGGCGAAGCTGAGCGCGCGCGCGCCCGCGTCGCCTCAGGCGGCGAGCCGGCCGCCGGTGCCGGCATGCAGCGGCGACCCTCCGTTCGGATTGGCGCGCTGGCGTGCGTCGATGGGCCGCGGGAGCTGAGCCAGCAGGAGGTGCTCGACCTGCTGGGGCTGCGCGGCGAGGCCTTTGCGGAGGGGGTCTTCGCGCGCTGCGGCGTGCAGCGCAGATGCCTTGACCTCGACGCGGCGATGCTCGGGCGCAGCCTGCAGGGGCGCAGCGCGCGCGTGGAGGAGCTGCTGCTCGAGCGCTCCTGCGCGGCATTCGAGCTGCTTGGCGCAGACCCCTCCGAGGTCTCGACCGTGATCAGCGCCTCGCTTGTCTCGCTGGGCTGCCCTTCGCTTGCCCACCGTCTGATCGAGCGGCTGGGCATGGACCCGAGCACCGACAAGTACCACCTGACGGGCGTTGGCTGCGCGAGCGCTGTGCCGCTGGTGCGCCTCGGTGCCCAGGCGCTGGCAGGGGACCCGACGCGCAAGGTGCTTGTGGTGGCGGCGGAGTCGATGAGCGCCCTGCTCTGCCAAGCCTCCGGCGATGACCCGCGAGCCAAGACGATCGGCTCGGCGATCTTCGGCGATGGCTGCGCGGCGCTGCTGCTTGAGGCAGAGCGGCCCGGCGCGGGCGCGCTTCCCGAAAGCGGGCCCCGCCCGCTGCCTGAGGTGATCGCCAGCGCGGTGCACCAGGTTCCAAGCTCGCTCGATGCGGTTGCCATGGCCTGCGACTCGCAGGACTCCTATCTGGGCCTGATCCGCGAGCTGCCGGACATCGCGGGCGCGCAGCTGCGCCCGCTGGTGGACTCCTTCCTGGCCCGCCATGCGCTGACCGCGCACATGGTCGACCATTGGCTGCTTCACCCGGGCGGGCGGCGCATCATCGAATGCGCGCAGTCCGCGCTCGGGCTCGATCGCGACGCGGTTGCGATCAGCTACGAGGTGCTTGCAGATCGCGGCAACGTTGGCACCCCCTCGATCTTCTACGTCCTGGAGCGGACGCTGCGCAAGCGCGCCCCGCAGACCGGCCAGCACGGGCTGCTGGTCACGATCGGCCCGGGCGTGACGGTCGGGCTGATGCTCGTGCGCTTCTGAGCGGGACGCGGCTGCTCAGAGCAGCGCCGCATGGGCGCCTGCGCCTGCCCGCCCGCGCCTGATCAACAGCCCCGCCGCCACCCCGAGGAAGCTGACGATCGCGGCCACCAGGAGCGCGGTGTGCAGGCCGCTCATGAAGGCGGCATGGCTGCCGGTCGCAACCGCGTGGGCAAGCGCGGGGCTTGCGCCTTTGAGCGCTGGCGTCGCGCCCTGGCCGACAAGCTCCTTGGCGGCTGCCAGCTGCCTTGCGATCGAGCTTGGCACGCCGGCCGCGTGCAGGGAGCGCGCGAGCACCGCGCCCACCTGCGTCGCCAGCACAGAGCCGAGGATCGCGGTGCCGACGACGCCGCCCAGCTGGACCGCGGTGGTCTGGATGCCGCCCGCGACCCCCGCCTCGTCGACGGGCGCGTTGGCGACGATCGCATCGGTCGAGGCGACCACGACCAGCCCGATGCCGATCCCCAGCAGCACGAATGAGGGCCAGAGGGCGCTGTATGGCGAGGAGGGCTCAAGTCCGAGCAGCAGCAGCAGCGCGACGCCGGTCAGCCCCAGCCCGAGCGCGATCGGTGCCCGCGGCCCGAGGCGCCCGGTAAGGAGCGCTCCAAGCGGGCTTGAGATCGCGAAGACGAGCGTCAGCGGCAGCGTCCGCACGCCCGCAGCCACCGGGTCAAGGCCATGCACGTTCTGCAGATAGAGCGAGACGAAGAACAGCACCCCATACATCGCAAAGAAGGTCATCATTACCGTTAGCGTTCCCAGCGCGACCGAGCGTTGGCGGATCACACGCAGCGGGATCAGCGGCGCGCGCACGCGCGACTCGACCAGGCCGAAGGCGATCAGCAGCGCGATCCCGCCGCCGAGCAGGGCGTCGATCCTGGCAGCTCCCCAGCCCCAGCTCTGTCCCTCGACGAAAGCAAAGACCAGACAGAAGAGGCCACCCGCAAGCAGCGTGAGCCCGAGCCCGTCGAGGGCCTGGCGCAGACGCTCGCGGTTCTCCGCCAATGCGAAGAGGCCGAGCGCCAGCGTGATCGCCGCGATCGGGGCGTTGATGAAGAAGACCGACTGCCAGGAGACATGCTCCACGAGCAGCCCGCCGACGATCGGCCCGGAGGCGGTGGCAAGCGCGGAGGTGCCGCCCCAGATGCCGACCGCCTGGTTGAGGCGCTCAACGGGGAAGGTGGCGCGCAGGAGGGCGAGCGTGTTTGGCATCAGCAGCGCGCCGAAGAGCCCCTGCAGCGTGCGCATGGCGATCACCCCGTCGATCGTGCCGATCACGCCGACGCCCACGGAGCTTGCGGCAAAGCCGACGACGCCGATCAGGAAGATGCGCTTGCGGCCGTAGCGGTCACCGATCTTGCCGCCTGCGATCAGCAGCACCGCGAGCGCAAGCAGGTAGGCGTTGGTGACCCATTGCAGGTCGGCGAGGGAGGCGTGCAGCGAGCGGGCGATGTAAGGGTTGGCGATCGAGACGACAGTGCCGTCGATGCCGACCATCAGCACGCCGAGCGAGACCGTCGCAAGCGTCAGCCAGGGGTTGCCGCGCAGCGGCCTGCGGGAGCGGGCGGCGGCGTGTGACAGCGGCCTGCCCACCGTCACGGCGGCAGGGCTTCTGAGGGTTGCGTTCGGCCTCACGGGCGGAGCATAGCATAAATGGCAGGAACTGCCATTCGGCGTATACTGCCACAACTTGTGTGATCTGTTCCATGCCTGGGGTTGCTCCGCGCCATCCGCGCTCACCCTCACCAGGAGTCCGGCGCTCGTGCGGCTGCCGGTGGGACTGAGATACTCCGCGCGGAAGTGCGGCGCGGCGGCACGTCATTTAGAGGCCGCACGCGCGCTGCAGCTAGGCATGCGAACGACGATCGAGAGGCCACAGCGTGACGGGCGCCGCTGAGCAGCCCGCCCTCTCGGTGCGCTCGCTCAGCAAGCGCTTCGGCGAACGCATGGCCTACGAGCAGATCTCCTTCGAGGTCGGCCGCGGGGAGGTCTTCGGTTTCCTGGGGCCAAATGGCGCCGGCAAGACCACGATGGTTCGCACCCTCGGCACCCTGATTGCGCCAAGCGCGGGTAGCGCGAGCGTCGCGGGAGTTCCGCTGAGCGAGGCAAACGGGGTCGAGATCCGCCGGCGGATCGCGATCATGCCCGAGTCGCCCGGCCTCTACCAGCGGCTGAGCGTGCGCGACAACCTGGCCTGCTTTGCCGACCTCTACGAGGTCCCGGCACCGGCGCGGCGGATCGCTGAGGTGCTCAGCATGGTCGGCCTTGCGGAGCGCGCGGCGGAGCTCTGCGGGGCGCTCTCCAAGGGCCTGCGCCAGCGTGTGGCGCTGGCGCGCGCGCTGCTCAGCGAGCCGCAGGTGCTCTTTCTCGACGAGCCCACCTCGGGGCTTGACCCGGCCGCCGCGCGCGATGTCCACGAGCTGATCGAGGGCATGCGCGAGCGCGGTGTGACCGTCTTCCTGACCACCCACCGCCTCGAGGAGGCTGAGCGACTTTGCGATCGGGTTGCGATCCTGAACACGACGCTGCGCTCGATCGGCCGCCCGGCGGAGCTGCGCGATCAGCTCTTCACGCGCGCGCTCCTAG
Source organism: bacterium (assembly GCA_021323635.1). Lineage (GTDB taxonomy): Bacteria > Actinomycetota > Thermoleophilia > Solirubrobacterales > Solirubrobacteraceae > Palsa-744. The sequence goes on from JAJPKQ010000027.1 coordinate 70,111, forward strand.
TGCGCACCGCAAGCGCGCTTGCGGACCCCGCAGCGGTCTTTGCGTCACTGCCTGCGCTCGAGGGCTGGCATGCGCAGGGCGATAGCGCATATCTGCTTGAAGCTGCTGACATCAGCGCGCTGGCGCCGCACGCGGTGCGCGCGCTGGTTGCAGCCGGCGCTGACGTGCTCGCGGTCGAGGAGCGCCGCCACTCGCTCGAGGACGTCTACCTCGAGCTGGTCGGCGAGCGCCGGGAGGAGGCCGCGAGATGAGGCTGAGCAGACGGCGCGTGCGGGGCGTCGTCGACAAGGAGCTGCGCGATCTGCGCCGCAACAGCAATGTCGTCTACACGATGCTCGTGCTGCCGCTGATCTTCCTGGTTCAGCCCGTTGTCGAGGTGCTGACGCTCTCGGCCCACTCCGCGGCGGTGCTGCGCCGCGAGCATACGCTGACCTACCTGCTTGCGATTCCGACGCTTGTGCCGGCTGCGCTCGCTGCCTACGCGATCGTCGGGGAGCGCCTGCAGGGGACGCTCGAGCCGTTGCTCTCCACCCCTGTGCAGCGTCGCGAGCTGATCCTGGGCAAGGCACTCGCGGTCTTCCTGCCCTCGCTTGCGGTCGCCTATGTGGTGTTCGCGCTCTTTGTCATCATCGTGGAGCTCTTCTCGGCGGCGGGCGTGGCGGGAGCGCTGCTGCGCACCCCATATGTGCTCGCTCAGGTGATCTTCACGCCGCTGTTGGCAACGTGGTCGATCTGGCTGGGGATGGTGATCTCGGCGCGCTTTGCCGACCCGCGCGCGGCGACGCAGGTTGCGATCCTCGTCAGCCTGCCGACAGTGGCGATCACCTCGCTGATCGCCTTCAACGTGATCCCCGCCAACCTCCGCGTCGCGCTTGGATTCGGCGTCGGCCTGCTTGTGCTAAACCGCATCGGCTGGCGCGTGGCCACTGCGGTATTCGACCGCGAGCGCCTGATCACGGGCAGCAGATGAGCGGTCACCCCTGCGTGCTCGGCCTGCGAGCAGAGCGTGAGCGGCGCACTCGCTGCTGGCATAATCTGTCGTGATGGACGTAGCTTCGGGTGCAGGGAGGGATGCCCGCAGCAGCCGCGCCAGGCGCCCGCAGCGCCTGCGCGGGCCGGCTGCGGAGCTCGCTGAGGCGACGCTCACGGAGCGGCGCATGGCACGGACTCGGCGGGAGCTTGCGAAGGCGGCCAGTCGCCTGTTTGCGAGCAAGGGCTACGAGGAGACGACGATCGAGGAGATCGCAGCCGCCGCGGAGGTCTCGCCACGAACCTTCTACCGCTACTTCGCGCACAAGGAGGGCGTTGTGGTGGCGCTTGCGCAGTTTGGCTTCGACGATGTGATCGGAGAGCTGCGGATGCGACCGGCGCAGGAGCCGCTGCAGCACGCCCTGGCGGCGGCGTTGATCGCGCCGATCTATGCGCAGGCAAGCAGTGAGGAGGAGGTGCGCGCTTTCTTTCTGATGCTCGCGCGCACGCCCGCGCTGCGCGCGCGCTGGCGCGAGGAGGTCTACACGCGCCAGGTTGCCTTCGCGCAGGTGCTGGCGGAGCGCGTGCCGGCGCTGGCAGCGGAGCCCCTCAGAGCAAGGGTTGCCGCCGGCGCCCTGCTGGCTGCGATCTCGGCGGCCTTCGAGTCCTGGGCCGAAGGCGCGGTGCGCGGCAGCCTGCGGGCGACGCTGGAGCGGGCGATCGCGCTGCTCACCGGGCCGCTGCTGCCTGCGTACGCTGAGGCTGCGCGCTGAAGGGCGCCCGGCAGCTCGTCTGGATTCGGGAGCTAGTCGGTATGGATGCCGAGTGGGGCTGGCCCTCGGCGTTCGCATTTCTCGCGGGTCAGCCTCGGCGGTGTAAGGGCGACATCGGCCAGAGCCGCATACGAAGGAGAACCAGCCCCGTGCCTGACGTCAGCTCCAACCGGCCCACCGACGTTCGTCTGTGGGTCGCCCTCGACGTGCACAAGCTCTCGATCCTCGCCGCAACGCTGCCGCCGGTGGGCGGTGAGCCGGAGGTCTGCCAGATCGAGACCACCCGCGTGGCGATCCGCCGCTTCATCGACCGCCTGGGCGGTCCGGAGGGCCTCGCCGTCTGCTGCGAGGCGGGCCCCGGCGGCTTTGACCTCCTCCGCGTCCGTGCCGAGCTGCAGGTGGCCTGCGACGTGATCGCGCCCTCGCCGATCGCGGTCCGCGCCGGCGACCGCATCAGGTCCGACCGGCGTGAAGCCAAGAAGCTCGTGCGCCTCTACCACGGCGGCCAGCCCTCGTTCGTCGCGCCCCCGACCCCGGAGACCGAGGGCCTCTGGGACCCGGTGCGCTGCCGCGATGACCTGCGCTGCGCAAGGACGGCGGCCAGGCACCGAGTCGCCAAGCGGCTCTTGCGCCACGGACGTGTCTACCGGGAGGGCAAGAGCCAGTGGACCAATATGCACTGAGCATGGGTGGCCCGCCAGCGACTCGCCGACCCCGGCCACCCGGCGCACGCGGAGACCCGCGCGTCCGGGGGCGCCTGCAGGCGCTGTTCGTGCGCGAGCTCGAAGCTCTGGGGCACCCCGCTCCCGAGCACGCCGCCGACCAGCTCCTGCTGCTGATCGACGGAGTGCTGCTGGAGGCGCTCACGCGTCCGGACACCCACCCGGCGCGAGGCGCCAAGGAGCTCGCCGAACACGTGCTGGGCGCGGCCAAGGGCCGGGGGCGTGTGCGGTCGCGGCGGACAGCGCAGCTTGCATCGGCGCACCCGGCCCCACAGAGCGAGGCGCACGCCGTTCGCGCGTTTGCGGATGCGCAGCCCCCGCGCGTCGCCCTCGGCTGACTCCGGGTTGTTGTAGCCGGCGGCGCTCACGACCGTGGAAGGAAACGGGCTGCCCTCGTTGGCCCGCCCGAAGTCGCCCGCAATGCTCGCCCTACGCTCTACCGCTGAGCTTGTTACCGCGCTGCGGTGCAACCGCGACCGCGGCGAGCTCTCGCTCGAGCGGGCGCCGCTCGGCGTCATCGTGGACCAGCTCGAGCGCGCGTTGGTAGGCATTGCGGGCCTCTCGCGAGCGACCGAGGCTTATCAGCAGCTCGCCCCGGCTCGCGTGGAAGTAGTGGAAGTCCTGGAGCTGCAGCCCGCCGAGGATCTGCAGGGGGCATCAGGACCCTCGGCCTCGGCGATCGCGATGGCCCGGTTGAGGAGGAGGAGAGTCTGATTTATCTGATACGATCACGCCCATGATCCGGATGAGCGCCACCGATGTCGCGCGCAACTTCTCGTCGGTGATCAACCGGGTGGGGGCTGGCGAGGAGGTCGAGATCGTGCGCAACGGTGCCCCGGTGGCCGAGCTTCGAGCTCCTTCGGCGCCGTGTGGACTAAGCAGCACCGAATGGCGGGCGCTGATTGCGAGCCTGCCGGCGGTGGACGATGAGTTCGCCCGTGACGTCGAAGCAGCTCGCTCGGCTGTCGGCCCGCCGACGGGCAAGTGGCGCCGGTCCTGATCGACACCTCGGTCCTCGTGGACGCCGAGCGGCGCGGCGACCCGCTGGAGAAGCGCGTCGGCGATGCGGACCGCGCGATCAGCGTGATCACGGTCAGCGAGCTTCTACACGGCGTGCATAGAGCTGAGTCCGAGGCACGCCGACTGGTGAGGCGGGCATTCGTCGAGCAGCTGCTGGCGAGGCTCGAGCCGGTGCCCGTGAGCACACAGGTTGCGCGCGTTCACGCGGAGATCTGGGCACGCCTCGAAGCCGACGGGCAGATCATCGGCGCACACGATCTCTGGATCGCGGCGACGGCGCTCGGTCACGGTATGGCGCTAGTTACGAGCAACGCGCGCGATTTCGAGCGTGTACCAGGACTCACGATAATCGCGCTCTGATCGCATCGCGGAAATCGACTTGTCTTTCGGAGCACAAATCGCCGAATCGTGTACTTCTGAGACCCACTCGCGCGCCCCCACTCGTCGCTTGGACGTGCCGTCTGAGTAGCGTGATCCTCCCAAGGACGAGTTCCGCGCCCGACCGGTCGAGCCGAGGTCGTATCGACGAAGCTTGCGTCCATGGAGCCCACCCGATCCGACCGCCAGACCCTGTGGAGCGTCGGCTCTCCGGCGCATGAGGCGGGATCGGCCGGCACCCGATGGATGTGCGGGGACCGGGCGTCAGGAATCCCTGGCGCCGACACCCCAGCTGTGGGCGGTGCCGACGATGTCGGAGAGCATGGCCCTCGTCGGGCTCGATGTCCATCACTCCCAAACCGTCACCGCGGTGCTCGACCCCTCAACCGGCGAGTTGTCCGTAAACCCGAATTCCGCACGGCGTAGGCCGATGTCTGGCCCCGGCGCCCTGAATCGCCCGCATTCATTGGGCTCGTGCTCTCCGCAGCCCGCAATGCGGTAAGCACACGCTTTCGGGAATTGCGCTTTTATCCATCCTGTGCGAGGGCTCGTATGCAGGCGGGGCGTACCTGCGAACGACAGCCCGGCGGATGAAGAGCGGCGAGGTGGTGCGCTATCTGGCCCCGGCGCACAACGAGCGCAACGAGCGCGGAGCTCCGGTCGCCCGCGTGATCCACAACTTCGGCCGCGAGGATGCCCCTGACCGCGATGCCCTGCTTGGTCTGGTGGCCTCGATCCAGCGCTTCCTCGGGGGCGAGGACGGCCTGCGGGCCGCCACGACTAGCGGCTTCGACTTCCTCGGCGCGCCGGAGTCAGGCGGCCCGCACGTCGTGGGGGGCCTGTGGCAAGAGCTCGGCATCGGCGAGGCGATCGCGCGCGTGGCAGGCGCGGGGCGCTCTGGGGTCGAGCGGGCAATCTTCACGATGGTCTGTCAGCGCTGCCCCGAGCCAGCGTACAAGCTGGAGGCCGCGCGCTGGGCGGGTCGCGACGTCGTGATCGACGGCATCGAGGGCGTCAGCGACGATCAGCTCCACCGCGCGACGGACTTCCTCTTCTGCTGCGTAGAGCGCGTGCAGGAGTCGGTGTTGTTCAGCGTGCCCTCCGTCTTGAACCTCGAGGTCGATGTGATCTTCTTCGACACCGCCTCGACCAGCTGGGCGAGTGACCCCGCCGAGGAGCCCGCGGCAGACGGGAACGAGGCGAAGGAGGAGGGCGCCGCCCGCGAGGATGCTGGGCCACTGCGCCGCCTCGGTCACTCCAGGGACCACCGCCCGGACCGCCCGCCGGTCGTGATCGGCCTCGCGGCCACGAGGGAGGGGGTTTCCGTGCGCTGCTGGGTCTGGCCGCAGAACACCAACGACCAGTCGGTGATCGAGGAGGTGAAGGCCAACCTGAGCGGCTGGCGCCTTGGCCACGCGATCTACATGGTTGACTCGGGCTTCTCCGGCCAGGCGAGCGTGCGCCATCTGCGCTGTGCGGCCCGCGCGACGAGCTGCGCGAGCTCGGCGGCACGTTCGACCAGCTGCTCGAGCACCGCAGCGCTCTTGCGCCGCCCAGCGGCAGTTCGTCGCGAACGCCTCGCGCGAGCCGCGCGCAACGTGCGAGCGGGTGCTGGTGATCGGCGAGCAGCAGGAGCGCATGATCGAGGCGCTGTCGGTGCTCGCGCGCTCCAAGCGAGGTCTCGAGAGCCGCGTTCTCTTCGACCTACGCGCCCCGGTCGCCGACGTGCTCGCGGCGCGGGGCACCGAGATCGCCAGGCGGCGCTTGAAGCTCGAGAGCAACCTCGAGAGCGGCCTCGTCTGAGGCGACCGGCGTCCCGTGGAGCGGCTCGCCGCAAATCTCGTCGAAGACGCGATCCGCCACAATGACTGGGCCGCTGGCTGGATCCGGGTGACGACCGCGCTCGACGCCGCAGAGGCATGGCTGTCGATCTCGAACGGCGGCCCGTGCATACCGCAGGCCCTCTACGAGCAGCTCTTCGAGCCGGCCCGACGGTTCGGGCCCGAGCGCAGCGCCGGCGCGGGTGGGCACGGTCTCGACCCCTCGATCGTCACCGCGATCGCGGCCGCCCACGGCGCGAAGCTGACCGCGCAGGCCCGCGACTGCGGTGGCTTGCGGATCGACGTGCGCTTCGCGACGCCGCCTCCGATCGGCCGCGGCGGGCTGGCCGGCGCGCCAAAGGCGGCGATGTCGGAAGAGCCCGTGCCCGGCCGTGTGCCTGCGGGTGCCGGCGCGGAGCGCTAGCGACCGAGCGCGCGGCGCCCGGGCAGGCGCAGGCGGCAGCGGCGGCGGCGAGTCTTCACTCAGCACGCCGGCGATGCCACTGCGATTCCACGGGCGGCAGCGGCTGCCCGAGATGCGGGTGCCCGGGGTGCTACCAGAAGAGGAACGAGACGTACAGGGCGACCCCGACGACCGCCCTCGGCGTGCCGGCCAGCGGCGAGAGCGCCAGCTTGGCGGCGAAGACCAGCGGGGTGATGAGCGCGAACGCAACCAGCGCCCGAAGGAGCATTCCGCGGATGCTGTTTTCAAGCCAAGTCCCGATGAGACAGACACCACCCCGCGCACAGCCTCGGACCAGAGCGCGACCGCGCCGGCCGCGGGCGGGAACCGCGCCCGCCGGCCCCATGGTGCGGCTCAACGGAGGCCACACTCGGCTCTGCGTGATCCCGATTCAGCGAGCTCACGTGTCGATCGCACGTGCACGCCACGCGCCGAGCGCGAGGAGCAGCGGGCGTCAACCGATCGCGTGTTCGGTGTCCGACACTTCCCCACCCGATTCGATGGCAGGCATGTTCGGCGGGTCAACTGGATTGCCGGTGAACTGGCACTGCTCGTAGGCTGATGCCGGGGACTCGTTAGCGTAGTACATCGGGCAAAGCATCTCACGCGCGTATTCCGCTCCCCTGTTCTTGGATCCCCACCAGGTGTACAGCTCCCGTTCCCATTCGATCAGCCATTCTTCGATCGGGTTGTACGCATAGGAATGCTGCGAGCCTTCGGTACCGTAGGAAAGGTAGGGTGTGGCCCACACCAAAAGAGGCAATCCTCCAAGTTCAGTGTCGCGGCGCAGTGTGAGTGCTTCGGCGATGGCATGCTGCACGTGCGACGCGGTCGATGTTGAGGGAGGAGCGAGCACTTCCCACAGGAAGCTACCGGTTTTCACCGAAAGCTCTTTTACCACCGGCACGATTTCGGTCGAGAGCCTCCCCAGCGTCGGCGAGCTCTCCACGATCTCTTTCAGGCTGCTAGGCGTCCCGTCGAAAAGCGCCCAGTTGATCGCCTTCAGGGCGGTTGCCCCGGCGCTCTCGGTCGCGTCCTCGGTTAGCCCCCGTATGGCGGCCTCTATCACCGGTGACGCCGAGACGATGCCGAAGTCAAAGCCCGCGAGGCTGGTCGCGATGCCGGCAAGCAGTTCTTGGAAGAGCTTCGCAAGGTATTCGCAGTCGTTGCTGTCGACGGCCTTGTTGGGAAGGGTCGTCTTGCACGTCCAGCCCGCCTGATCGATGTTGAGGCTGTTCAGCTCCCCGCTGAACCCGCCGCCCGGCGCTTCCTTGTAGTAGGCGCCAATCAGGGCATTTGTAAAGTCAGCTTCGTCGAACTGTGCGCTCAAAATGAACGATCCCACGAGATCGGCGCCGCGTAGCGATGTCCGCGGGAACTGCGTACCTTCCATGATCGCGCCCTGGAGGTTGCTTTCTTGCATGTTTGCCCCCCAGAGGTTCGCCTCGGAGAGGTTAGCGTTCCTCAGGTTGGCGCCCCTCAGATTCGTGAACTCAAACTGAGCGCCTCTCAGATCGGCACCTTCCAAGTCGGCACCTTCGAGATTGGCGTAGTTGAAGATGATGCCCGTGTCGGTTTCGAGCTTGAGGCCGCCGGTCGTGTGCGCCAGGTCAGCGTGCGACAGGTTGGCTTCGTCGAACTGGGCCACCGCCAAAAAGCTGCCTTCCAGGTTTGCGCCTTCCAGGTCGGCCCTGTCGAAGTCCGTCGCGTAGAAGTCGCTTTCAGGCACCTGAACGCCCGGGAATCTCGCGCTGACCAGGTCCAATCCGACGCAGTCCGCTCCGGCGCCCGGCCTGCACCCAGCCGCCGCCACACGGGCTCCGCGGCGGGGTTTGGCCAGGCTCGGACCTGCGTGCGGGAGCCGGCGGCGCGTCTTCACCCCTACGATCTTGCCGTGTGGCTTTGGCAGCGAGTGCGGTGGCCGGAGGCGGTAGATCGATCTGATGCCGAGCCTCGAGCAGTCGCGATCCAGCGGCGTGCCGGAGGCGGAGATCGTCTCGCAAAGCGTGCGCGCCGAGCGTGTCTGGCGCGCGGAAATCGCGGCGCCTTCAAGCGTCGCCCGCAGCAGGTCGGCGCCGCGCAGGCGCGCGCCACGCAGGTCGGCGCCGCGCAGGCGCGCTTCCTGCAGATCTGCGTCGCGAAGGTCCGCGCCACGCAGGTCTGCATGGTGCAGGTCGGCCTTGCTCAGATCGGCGCGCTGCAGGTCAGCGCCGCGGAGGTCGGCATCCTGAAGCACGGCGTGTTCGAGGTGCGCGCCAACGAGCTTCGCGTTGCGAAGCTCGGCTCCCGTCGCGATCAGACGGTCGAGCTTCGCGCGCGACAAATCGACTCTGCGAAGATCGGCAAGCGACAGCACGGTCGCCGCGTGTGGCGTCGTCGCGATGGCGTTTGCTCCCGCCAGACGCGTCCCTGCCAGATGCGAGCCGGTCAGGTTCGCGCCGGCGAGCAGCGCGCCGCGCAGATCGGCGTTGGCCAGCAGCGCGTGCGGGAGCTCTGCCCCGCGCAGATCCGCTTTCACGCAGTGAGAGCGTGCGTGCAGCGCGCAGCTGCCCACGCGGACTGGCTCGGGCCGGCCGGGAGCCAGCCGGCCGACCGCGTGTCGCCCTGCTGCGTCCACCGTCGCAGCAATCGTCGCGAAAATGGCGGCCAGGCCGAATGCGAATCCGGCCAAGAGCGCCCCGGCGGCGGTGAGTCGACGGCGTACGCCTCCGCCGGTTGCACCGCGCGAGCTTGAGCTTGCATGTTCGGAGATCGATTGGCGGTTCATCGACACCCCCACTTCGTTGTTGCCTTCATCTGACGCATCGAACACATCACCATCCGTATCGGCAATGCTCAGTCTGAGTTGAGCCTCCACGATCGCATCGATTCGACGACCGCCGCCTGGTCTCCGTTTTCAACCTCGATCAAGTCAAGTAACGGTCGAGCCAGTCGAAGATGCGGGTCTCGCGGACAGCGCAGGCCAACGGCTCGCAGTGTCGAGCGGCGCCCTCTGCGGCGCTGAACTTCGCGAGCTCCCGCGGCCCGGACAGGCGCTCGTAGAGCTCTCGCGCCTGCCCCGGCCAGAACTGCTCCTCCTCGGGATCGGTGATCAGCAACGGCGTGTTGATGTTGCTCGTCTCATCGCCGAGTCGATAGCGAGCGACCGCCCGGTAAAGGTCGTAGCGGGAGTCGCCCGCGACGCCGTAGGGCTCGCCGCGGAAGTCGAGCGCGGCGCGCGTGGCAGGGGAGACGCGCTCGGTCAACCGCATGATCCGGTCGAACGCCCGCTGCCTTCCTTCTCGCAACTGCTTGCGCATGAACTCGGGCAGCGGCTTGATCCACGACGCGAGAACGTCGACGACCCCCGGGTCGGCGACCGCGGCGGCGAAGCGATGCTCGAAGCACAGCGCCCGTGGAACCCAGTAGCCGCCCTGGCTGATGCCGATCACAGCGACACGCTCCCCGTCGACGTCCCCGCGCGCGAGCATCGCATCGAGGACGGGGGTCAGCACGGCCTCCCAGTCGGGGCGGAAGGGGACGTTGTGCTCGAAGAGCATCGACTGCTGTCCGGGGCCGTCAAAGGTCATCCAGTGATACCCGCGTTCCGCTGCCGCCGCGCCTCCCTGGACCCACATCTGCGCGGTTGCGCCGTCGCTGCCGTTGTTGAGCACGACCAGCGGGCGGCGCTCTCCGGGGGCTGCGTCGGGCGCCCGGAAGAACCAGCCCGGCAGCGGCGTGTCCCGGTAGGGGATGCTCACTCGCTCGCCGGGCGTCGCAAAGAGCTCGACGGCACGCTCCCAACAGTCACGCTGACTGCGCCACAGCTTCTCCCGTGTGTCCATTTGGCCGCTCGCGGTGATGGTGTAGAGCGCCGTCGCGTAGTAGCTGGCCGCCCGCTGATAGTGAGAGCGAGCGCTTGCGCGCCGTCCCTGCGCACAGGCCGCCTCCGCAGACGCGTGGACACGCTCGGCTGTGGCGGACCACTCTCTCACCCACGAGTCCGCATCGCCGTCCTTGATGCGCCCTGCCGTCGCAAGCGCCTCACCGGCATCCGCCGCCTCCCGGTAGACGGACCCGAGGACGATCTCAAGCCCAAACTGGAAGTCGTCGTTCTTGAAGAACCTCTGCATCACCGACCGTGCGCTCGGCGATCGGAGTCATAAACGCTCGAGCGGGAAAAGCGAGGAACCTCACGCACGGGCAAAACGAATGACTTCATGCGCAAATGCAGCTGCGTCCTGAAAAAGCATGCCGTGTGCGGCACCCGCGTAGATCGTGAGCTTCGAACCGTGGATTTCGTGGTGCAACCGCTTGGCATTTATCGGCGGCACCCCGTAGTCGAGCGCACCGTTGGTGATGAGCACGGGCATGCGGATCGAGCGCAGCCCGGCCCACGTTCTCCCATACCGCAGGAAAGCGCTCTCTGCCTGTTGTTGGCGGGCGAGGGTCGTCGTCGATACCTGCTCCTGCGGGATCGACTCATATCCGCGGAGGAAGCGCTCGGTGGCGCGCTTGCCGGCGCGAGTGGCGGGAAACAACAAGCGCAGCACCACTTCAGGCCCCGCGTTCGGGTTGCTGAGTTCTGCGAGCAGTCCTGCGGGCGGGGGGACCGTATGTTTGCTGCCTGCATCACCTCCGGTGATGACCAGGCGAGCGAAGGCGTGCGGGTAGAGCTCGGCCATCGTGAGACCGATCTCGCCGCCCATAGACCAGCCCAGCACAGTTGCCCGTCTCAAGCCGAGCGCTCTGATCAGCCCGACGGTGTCCTTGGCCATGAGCGGGATCGAGAGCGCAACCGAGGGGTTGTCGGTCGAATAGCCGACGCCCCGATTGTCGAAGATCGTCACGCGAAAGTGACGCGCGAGCGGTCTCAGCAGGTAGGGCATCCACAGGCTCATCGGCGCGGTGTCGCCTGTGATCATCAGCAGGTCGGGACCATGACCGAACTGCCGGTATGCGAGTCGCACACCGTCCACCGCGACGGCGCGAACAGGCCCCATGAAGGCCCCTGCGCCCGTCAGCTGCGTCCCCGGAATAGTCATGGGCGGCGTGTTTGCACCGCTCAAGCGCATGCTCGCGTCTCGTCCACGCGCGCCCGCTGCAGGGAAGAACGGGATCAGCGCAGCAGCGCCGATGAGCAGCGAAGCCAGCCGCGACGTGCGCGTTGTTCGATCGCCGAAGCGGTACCCAGTGCGTCTCCGACTATTGCGTTCCATTCACGTTGCGCTCGGACGGCTCCTTCGAGTTCGCCTGTGTAATACGGAGACTTTCCCGAGAGTCCTTCCACAGGATCAGCCACCAGACCGGTGTGAATGCGAAGATCCCCCACTCGGCATCCATACTGACTAGCCGCGAGGCACCACGAGGAAGGCGATCACCGCGTAGTGGAGGGCGAGCGCGGCGAGCACGAAGGCGTGAAAGAGCTCGTGGTAGCCGAAGGTGCGCGGCGCGGGGTCGGGCCTGCGCGTGGCGTAGATGAGCGCGCCCGCGGTGTAGAGGAGGCCGCCGAGCAGGAAGCCGGTGGCGCCGAGCCAGCCGACCGCGGCGGGCAGCTGTCCGGCGACTGCGGCGGTCGTCCAGCCGAGCAGCACGTAGATCAGGGCAAAGAGCCACTTGGGGGCGTCGATCCAGACCAGCTTCACAAGCACGCCAAGCAGCGCTCCCGCCCAGACCGCGATCAGGATCAGCCGCGGCAGCGTCCCCGACAGCGCGATCAGCGCCACCGGCGTGTAGGTGGCGGCGATCAGGACGAAGATCATTGCGTGGTCGGCGCGGCGCATCCAGCGCCGCAGCGCAGGCCGCCATTCGACGCGGTGGTAGAGGGCGCTTGTGCCAAGCAGCGCTGAGGCCGCCCCTGCAAAGATCGCAGCCGCCGCCCGCGCGCGAGGGCCGGGCGCGCTCACGATCAGCGCGATGCCGGTGGCAAGCGAGACGAAGAAGCCGTACTTGTGCAGGACGCCCCGCAGCCGCGGCTTGATCGGGCCGGCGGGGAGCAGCGCCGGCCGACTAGGAGCCGGAAGCGCCTTCAGCGGCTTGGGCACCGTCATGCATTGACGGTAGCGCGTGGCGGCTGCGCCGCGCCGCACGTGCGGCGAGCATTGACATGACGCCTGCCTCAGAAGATGTTGCGCGCACCAAGCGCGAGCGTCGTCGGCTCGGCGTGGTCCACCCGCTCGCGCGCACACAGGGCGTAGCGAAGATGCTCGGCGCGGATCGGGAGCGCCTCTGACTTGCGGCGAAGATCCGCCAGCAGCGGACGCGCATCGACCACCCTGCGCCATTTGGCCTCGCCGACGAGCACCGCCTCGCGACGCCGTCCCGCAAGCACCACGGCGTCGATCTCGACGGAGGGACGATCGGACCAGAACGGGCCGACCGCGACGATTTGCGGCCCGAGGCAACCTGCGGCGGCCAGGCGGCGGAGCGTAGTGCGGAACGCATCCTCGTAGCGCGGCCCCATGTGATCGTCAAGCGCTGCGATCATCGCATCGACGATGCTCGGCCCCAGCCCGCGCTCGATCTCACCGCTGCTTGGCTCGATCAGCGCAAGCCAAAACGCAAGAAAATTGTCGGGGATCCTATAGGTGCGCCGGCGCGTGGGGAGCCCGTGCGCGGTGACCGCCTCTAGGCGCTCGATCAAGCGCAGCTCGATCAGGCGCTCCAACGTGCGCGAGGGATCGGCGCGCAGCGCCGATCGGAGCTCTGCGTGCTTGGTCCGCCCGCTGGCGATCGCCCGCAGTGTGCGCTGGGCAAGGTCGCCGGCATCTGCCTCGGTTGCGAGAACGAGCCTTCCCTCCTCAAGGAGCTTGCCGCCGGGGCTGCACACCAGATGCAGAAGGTTGGAGCGCGGATCCTGCTCGCACCTCCACCGGCTCAGATAGAGCGGTATTCCGCCCAGAAGCCCCCAGACAAGCGCCCGCTCGGGCGGTGCCAGGGACCCCAGCATCGGCGCGATCTCGTGTGGGCGAAAGGGGTGGACGAGCAGGGAGAGATCGATGCGCCCGTAGAGGGTCTCGCGCTCTTGCCGCATCGCCTCCATGACGCGCACCGCCGATCCGCACAGCAGCCGGCGCAGATGGGTGCTGGGCCCCGCTCGCTCCAAGATTGCGCGCAAGACGCTCGGCAGCTCAGGCGTTGTGCGCAGGAGCTCGGGCAGCTCGTCGATGACGAGCAGCAGCGGCTGCTCGCGTGCGCAGTCGGCGGCTGCCGTAAGCGCCTCCTCCCAGTCTGCGGGCGGGCGGTGCGAGCAGTCCCGGCCGATCTCTGCCGCAAATGGCGCCAGCGAGCGCGCGAAGAGGTGCAGCTCATCAGGCAGGGGGCGCGCGGAGGCGGTGTGGAAGAGCGTGCGACGCCCGCTTGCAAATCGCTCGATGAGGGCGGTCTTGCCGACGCGGCGACGACCCCATACCAGGGCGATCCGGCTCGTCTCGGCTTCATTCCACCAACGCTCAAGCGCCGCAAGCTCCTCGCTGCGGTTTACGAACACCTCCATCTGTTACCCGCATCTGACGTCACCTACATGAGATGTCGGTGACGCTCAGCGTCGGTTACGTTGAACGCAGGTATCGCGTGCGAGCGCTCAGGCAGAGACGCCAAGCAGCTCGCGCTCGGCGGCCTCGCCGGCGTCTTGCGCAGGCGCCTCGGCGGGCAGGTCATCGTTGCGGGCGACTTCGCGCGCCGCGGCGCGCGCAGGATCGACCCGCACCACGTCCCACGCCAGCCCGATCGCGGCAAGGGCGCGGATGATCCACCCGGACGGGTCGAGCTCATACCAGCGCAGCCCGTGGAAGGCCGAGCGCGGGAAGGCGTGGTGGTTGTGGTGCCAGGCCTCGCCCAGCGACGGCAGCGCCAGCCAGAAGACGTTGGTGGAGCGATCGCGCGTGTCGAAGCGCCGGCGGCCGAAGAAGTGGCAGACCGAGTTGATCGACCAGGTGATGTGGTGGACGAGGAAGATGCGCACCAGACCCGCCCAGATGAAGGCGGCAAGCGCCGCCGTCGCGGAGCCGCCGCTCAGCGCGAAGCCGAGCAGCGCCGGCAGCAGGAGGCTCGCAAGCGCGAGCGCCGGGAAGGAGCGGTTGATCCGGCGCATGGTCGGGTCGGCGAGCAGGTCGGCGGCGTAGCGGCGCGAGGAGGCCTGGCCGTGCTCGGAGAAGAGCCAGCCTGCGTGCGCGTGCCAGAGACCCTGCAGCATCCCCTTGAGGCCGGGCGCAGAGTGCACGTGGGGGCTGTGGGGGTCGCCCTCCTCGTCGGCGAAGGTGTGGTGCTTCCTGTGGTCCGCTACCCAGTCGATCACCGATCCCTCGATCGCCATCGAGCCAAGGACAGCGAGCGCGTAGCGCAGCGGGCGGTGGGTCTCAAAGGCGCGATGGGTGAGCAGGCGGTGAAAGCCGACCGTGATGCCGATCGCGGTAGTCAGGTACATCGCCGCAAAGAGCGCGATGTCGAGCGGACCGAGCAGGTGGTGCCAGAGCAGCACGCCGGCGGCGATCACCCCGGCGAAGGGGATGATCACCGCAGCGATGTTGGCGTTGCGCTCCAGGCGGGTCATTGTGAGATCACTACCCCGCCGTACCGGTCGGTTACATGCGACCCGACGGGTGGCTGCGCGGCCGCGGCGCCGGCGGCGACGCGCGCGGGAAAGCCTTGGCGCCAGCACGATCCGCTGCGGCGGCGTCCGCCCTTCCCCGACCATGAGGCTGGCAGCAGCCGCCCGCGCCGATGGCCGGGGATCTTGGTGACGTCGGTCATCGCGCGCATCGCAGCGGCCCATCAAACCTCTCTTAGTCAGGCACGCAAAAGAAATCTGCTATAACGCCGCTTAGATCCGTGAGGAATCAAGAAGAAAGCGAAATGCAGCGAGACAAGGAGCTTTAAGAGATGGCAAAGACAATTGGAATCGACCTGGGCACGACCAACTCGTGCATGGCCGTCCTCGAGGGCGGCGAGCCGACCGTGATCGAGAACGCGGAGGGCGGTCGCACGACCCCGTCGGTCGTTGCCTTCGCGCCCTCCGGCGAGCGCCTCGTGGGCACCGTCGCCAAGCGCCAGGCGGTCACAAACCCGCAGAACACGGTCTTCTCGATCAAGCGCTTCATGGGGCGCAAGGAGGCCGAGGTCAAGGCCGAGGAGGCGATCGTCCCCTACAAGGTCGTCTCCGGCCCCAATGGCGACGTGCGGGTGGAGGTCGGCGGCAAGCAGTACTCGCCGCCGGAGATCTCAGCGATGATCCTCCAGAAGCTGAAGGCCGACGCGGAAGCCTACCTCGGCGAGACCGTCGACTCTGCCGTGATCACCGTTCCCGCCTACTTCAACGACGACCAGCGTCAGGCCACCAAGGACGCAGGCACGATCGCGGGCCTCGAGGTCAAGCGCATCATCAACGAGCCGACCGCCGCCTCGCTCGCCTACGGCCTGGACAAGGAGAGCGATCAGACGATCCTCGTCTTCGACCTCGGCGGCGGCACCTTTGACGTCTCGGTGCTCGAGATCGGCGACGGGGTCTTCGAGGTCAAGGCGACCGCCGGCGACAACCACCTGGGCGGCGACAACTTCGACAAGGCGATCGTCGACTGGCTGGTCGCGGACTTCAAGCGTGACCAGGGCATCGACCTCTCGGCGGACCCGATGGCGCTGCAGCGTCTCTACGAGGCGGCGGAGAAGGCGAAGATCGAGCTCTCGACGACCCAGGAGACGCAGATCAACCTGCCCTTCATCACCGCTGACGCCTCCGGCCCCAAGCACCTGGACACGCGCCTGACGCGCGCGAAGCTCTCCGAACTGACCGCTGAGCTGCTCGATCGTGTCGTCGCGCCCGTGCGCCAGGCGCTTGATGACGCGCGCGAGAAGGGCGTCAAGCAGGTCGACCACGTTGTGCTGGTAGGCGGCATGACGCGCATGCCCGCGGTTCAGGAGAAGGTCAAGGAGCTGACCGGCAAGGACCCCCACCGCGGCGTCAACCCCGACGAGGTGGTCGCGGTCGGCGCGGCGATTCAGGCGGGCGTCTTGGCCGGCGACGTCAAGGACGTGCTGCTGCTTGACGTCACGCCGCTGACGCTCGGCATCGAGACCAAGGGCGGCGTGATGACGAAGCTGATCGAGCGCAACACGACGATCCCGACAAAGAAGTCCGAAGTGTTCTCGACCGCCGAGGACAACCAGCCCTCGGTCGAGATCCACGTCCTGCAGGGCGAGCGCGAGATGGCTGCCTACAACAAGTCGCTCGGCAAGTTCCAGCTGACGGGCATTCCGCCGGCGCCGCGCGGCGTCCCGCAGATCGAGGTCACCTTCGACATCGACGCGAACGGGATCCTCAACGTCTCCGCGAAGGATCTCGGCACGGGCAAGGAGCAGAAGATCGAGATCAAGGCCGGCTCAGGGCTTGCGGCTGAGGAAATCAAGCGCATGGTCTCCGACGCCGAGGCGCACGCCGAGGAGGATCGCCGCGCGCGTGAGCTTGCCGAGGCGCGCAACAACGCCGAGAACGCCGCCTACCAGGCCGAGCGCCAGCTCGCCGACCTCGGCGATCAGGTGGACGCCGAGAGCAAGGAGCGCATCGAGAGCGCGATCAAGGAGGTGCGCGACTCGCTCAAGAGCGAGGACGCAGCGGAGATCGGCGCCAAGGCGCAGGCGCTCCAGGCGGCCTTCCACGCGGTCTCCGAGGCGCTCTACCAGCGCGCTGGGGCGCCCGGCGGCGCTGAGGGCTCTGCGCCCGGTGGCGCCGAAGGCGCGAGCGGCGATGGCGCCGCCGAAGAGGAAGTCGTTGACGCTGAGGTCGTCGAGGACAAGAGCTGATGCGGCCCGGAGAGAGCGATCAGGCGGTGCAAAGCCCGAACGTGCCGGCAGGCGGCGGCGAGGCGCCTGCCGGCGAGACGCAGGCGCCTGCGCAGCCGGGCGGCGGGCAGCCCGAGCCCGAGGAGGCGCTTGGCGGCGATGTCGCCGAGCTGGTTGCGGTCGCCGCTCAGCGCGACGAGTACCTCGCGCTCGCACAGCGAACGCAGGCTGACTTCGAGAACTACAAGAAGCGCGTGGCACGCGAGTCGAGCGCTGCGCTTGCGCGCGGCATCGCCAAGCTTGCCAAGGAGCTTCTGCCCGCCCTTGACAACCTAGATCGCGCGCTTGCGGAAGCGGGCGATGACGACGGCCCCTTTGTCGCCGGCGTGAGGCTGGTGCGCAACGAGCTGCAGGCGGCGCTCGAGCGGGTGGGGATCGAGTCCTTCTCGCCCCTGGGCGAGCGCTTCGATCCCTCAAGCCAGGAGGCGATCGCCCAGCGACCGGCCGAGGAGGAGGGCCAGAGCGGCTGCGTGATCGAGGTCTACCAGTCCGGCTACCGCATGGCCGACCAGATCATCCGCCCCGCGCGGGTGGTCGTGGCGGCTTAGCGAGGCGAGGGGGCGCGCGCATGGCGTCACGGCCTGACTACTACAAGACCCTCGGGGTCGATCGCAAGGCCTCTGCGGAGGAGATCAAGAAGGCCTACCGCAAGCTTGCGCGCCGCTACCATCCCGACCGCAACCCCGGCGACAAGCAGGCAGAGGAGCGCTTCAAGGAGATCTCGGCCGCCTATGACGTCCTCTCCGACGAGGAGAAGCGCCGTCAGTACGACGCCGGCAGCGGCGCCTTCGCGGGCGCCGCCGGGGCACAGGGCCCGTTCGCAGGCTTTGACTTCGGCGCCGGCGTGGGCGACATCCTCTCGAACCTCTTCGGCGCGGCGGCGCGGCGCGGCGGTGGGCGCACGCAGACGCGCGCACGTGCCCAGCGCGGGGCGGACATCGAAGCGCAGGTGCGCATCACCTTCGAGCAGTCGATCCGCGGCGCGCAGGTCGCGCTCTCGGTGCCGACCCATCAGCGTTGCCCAACCTGCCATGGGACCGGCGCCAAGCCCGGCACTACGCCCAAGGTCTGCCCGGTCTGTGAGGGGCGCGGCGTCGAGGCGGTCGGCCAGGGGCCCTTCTCGATCTCCCAGCCATGCTCGCGCTGCGGCGGCCGGGGCACCGTGATCGAGGAGCCCTGCCCGACCTGCGGCGGCACCGGCGCGGTCCGAACGGTGCGCCGACTGCGCGTCAACATCCCGCCCGGGGTGCGCGAGGGCTCGCGCATCCGTCTGGCGGGCAAGGGCGAGCCGGGACGCGATGGCGGCCCTCACGGCGACCTCTATCTGGTCACCCACGTGGAGCCTTCGCCGCTGTTTGTTCGTCGCGGAGACGATCTCGAGGTCGAGGTTCCGCTTACCGTCCCCGAGGCGCTGCTCGGCGCCGAGGTGGAGGTTCCGACGCTTGAGGGGACCAAGCGCCTGCGCGTGCGTCCCGGCACCAGGCATGGAACGATCCAGCGCCTGCGCGAAGCCGGCCCGCCGCGACTGGGCGGTCAGGGCAGGGGCGACATCCGCTACCGCCTGGTGATCGATGTCCCGAGCGAGCTCACAGAGGAGCAGCGCCGCGCCGCGCAGGAGCTGGCCAAGGTCATGAACGGCAACCCGCGCGCTCGGATCCTCAAGGTAGGGGCGCGATGAGCTCTCAGCAGCGCAACGGGCAAGCCAGGGACGGCGCCGGCCGCGCCGCGCAGGGGGCCAAGCAGCGGGCGCCGCGTCTTGCCTCCGGCCTGCCGACGCGCGCCGGCGAGGCGGCGCCTGAGGCGCGCCGGGGCGTGTTCATGATCTCCGTTGCCGCGCAGCTGGCCGAGATGCACCCGCAGACGCTTCGCACCTACGAGGCGCGCGGGCTGATCACCCCGGCGCGCTCCGCCAAGGGAACGCGCCTCTACTCGCAGTCCGATGTCGACCTGCTGCGGCGCATTCAGGCGATGACAGCTGAGCTGGGGCTGAACCTGGCCGGCGTCGAGCGCGTTCTTGCGCTGGAGGCCGAGGTGCTTGACCTGCGCGATCGCATCAGCGAGCTCGAGCGCCGCGAGGCGTTGGCACAGGAGCGCCTGGCAGAGGCGATCGAGGAGGTCAGGCGCAGCTTTCGTGCGGAGCTGGTTCCCTACGTTCCCGCCGCCGGCACCGAGCTTGTGCCCGCCCGCGACTACCGCCGCTCGCTGCAGTGGCTGTGGCGGACTCCGCGCAAGCGCGCCCTGGCACGCGGGCGAAACCGAAACAGCAACCGTGAAAGGAGGCATCGCTGATGCAGCCAGAGCGCTTCACGATCGCATCGCAGGATGCGGTGCGTCGCGCCGTCTCGCTTGCAGCTGAGCGCTCAAACCCGGAGGTCGGCCCGCTGCACCTGCTGGCGGCGCTCCTGCAGACGCCGGCGCCCGCAGCGAGCGGATCGGGCGCCCCGGCCGGGATCATCCGTCCGCTGCTGGAGAAGCTCGGCGTAGTGCCTGAGCCGCTGCTGGCGCAGGCGCTCGGAGAGCTTGACTCGCTGCCACGTCTGACCGGAGCCGCGGCGGAGCCGCAGGCCTCAGCGGAGCTCGCTGCGGTGCTGCGGGCCGCCGAGCGCCAGGCGCAGGAGCTGGGGGATGCCTACATCTCGACCGAGCACCTGCTGCTGGCGCTGGTCGCCGAGCGCTCGGCCGCCGCAGAGCTTCTGCGCGCAGCGGGGGTGCAGCGCGAGGCGCTGCTGCGCGCGCTTGCGGAGGTGCGCGGGCCGCACAGCGTGCAGTCGCAGAATCCCGAGGAGACCTACATGGCGCTCGAGCGCTTCGGGCGTGACCTGACAAAGGCCGCTGAGGCGGGCGAGCTTGACCCCGTGATCGGTCGCGATGAGGAGATCCGCCGCGTGATCCAGGTGCTCTCGCGGCGCACCAAGAACAACCCCGTTCTGATCGGCGAGCCCGGCGTGGGCAAGACCGCGATCGTCGAGGGGCTGGCGCAGCGAATCGTCTCCGGCGACGTTCCCGAGTCGCTGCGCGAGCGACGCGTGATTGCGCTTGACATCGGCGCGCTGATCGCCGGCGCGAAGTATCGCGGCGAGTTCGAGGACCGGCTGAAGGCGGTGCTCGCGGAGGTCTCTCAGGCGCGCGGATCGGTGATCCTGTTCCTGGACGAGCTGCACACGATCGTCGGGGCGGGCGCTGCAGAGGGCGCCGTCGACGCGGCCAACCTGCTCAAGCCGATGCTTGCCCGGGGCGAGCTGCGGGCGGTGGGCGCAACGACCCTTGATGAGTACAGAAAGCACATCGAGAAGGACGCGGCGCTCGAGCGCCGCTTCCAGCCGGTATTTGTCGGCGAGCCCTCTGTCGAGGACACGATCGCGATCCTGCGCGGCCTGAAGGAGCGCTACGAGGTCCACCACGGCGTGCGCATCCAGGATGGCGCGCTGATCGCCGCGGCGACGCTCTCGCACCGCTACATCGCCGACCGCCACCTTCCTGACAAGGCGATCGACCTGATCGACGAGGCGGCCTCCTCGCTGCGGATCGAGATCGACTCGCTGCCGACCGAGATCGACGAGGTCCAGCGGCGCATCATGCAGCTGGAGATCGAGCTGACCTCGCTGCGCAAGGAGCGCGACGAGGCCTCGCTGGAGCGCCGGGGGGCGATCGAGCGCGAGCTGGCGGAGCTGCGCGAGCGCGCGGATGGCATGAAGGCTGCCTGGCAGCGCGAGAAGGAGGCGATCGGCGCGGTTCGCGCAAAGAAGGCGCGCCTTGAGGAGGCTCGCGCGGAGGCTGAGCGCGCTGAGCGCGCCGCCGATCTGCAGCGCGCGGCGGAGCTCCGCTATGGCGAGATCCCCGCCCTTGAAAAGGAGCTCGCAGAGCTTGAAGCCGGCGAGCAGGGCAAGGCGACCTTCCTCAAGGAGGAGGTCGATGCAGATGACATCGCCGAGGTCGTCTCGCGCTGGACCGGCATCCCGGTCTCGCGCCTGATGGAGGGCGAGGTGGAGAAGCTGATCCACATGGAGGAGCGCCTCCATGAGCGCGTGGTCGGCCAGGAGCAGGCGGTGGCGGCGGTCGCCTCGGCGCTGCGCCGCTCGCGCGCGGGGCTGCAGGACCCGCGGCGCCCGATCGGCTCCTTCCTCTTCCTCGGGCCCACCGGCGTCGGCAAAACCGAGCTGGCGCGCGCGCTCGCGGAGCTGATGTTCGACTCCGAGCAGGCGATGGTGCGCATCGACATGTCCGAGTACCAGGAGCGCCACACCGTCTCGCGCCTGGTCGGCGCGCCGCCCGGCTACGTCGGCTACGAAGAGGGCGGGCAGCTGACGGAGGCTGTCCGCCGCCGCCCCTACTCGGTGGTGCTGCTGGACGAGATCGAGAAGGCGCATGTCGATGTCTTCAACACGCTGCTGCAGGTGCTCGACGACGGTCGCCTGACCGACGGACAGGGGCGCACGGTGGACTTCCGCAACACCGTCCTGATCATGACCTCGAACATCCCGGTTCCTGAGGGTGCCTCCGAGGATGCGGTGCGCGAGGCGCTGCTCGGCTACTTCAAGCCCGAGTTCATCAACCGCCTGGATGAGATCGTCCGCTTCAAGACGCTAACCCGGGAGCAGATCGGCGCGATCGTGCAGCTGCAGGTGCGCCAGGTCGCAGCGCGCATGGCTGAGCGCGGGATCGAGCTCGTGCTCTCCGATGCGGCCAAGGAGCTGCTCGGCAACCTCGGCTATGACCCGGCGTATGGGGCGCGGCCGCTGCGGCGGGTGATCCAGCGGCGGCTGACCGACCGCCTCGCCCTGGAGCTGCTTGAAGGGAGCATCCGCGAGGGCGAGACCGTGACCGTCGATGTGGCCGACGGCGAGCTGACGTTCACGAGCTCGCGCGCTGCGGCGCAGCCGGTCTCCGCATAGGCGTCGGCGGCCTGCGCGTGGCGGCAGGCATCCGCGCGCGTCGGGCGAGTGCACCTGGGCTGCCCGATCTGCCGCCAAAGACACGACGGCCGCCGCGGGGAGCCGCGGCGGCCGTAGGCGCTCCGTCTGAGCCGGAGCTCAGGTTGTCGTGGTGGTCGTGATCGTTTCTTCTGCGGTTTCGCCGGTTTCGCTGTGGTGCGCTTCCTTGACCTTGATCGCCACGATCCGCGTGCCGCCTGCCAGGAGCTGGAACTTTTCAGCGTAGGCGCTGCAGGACATCGTGACCGTGTTCGAGCTGCCGGTCAGCTGCGCCGTCAGCTTGGTGGTCACCGTCACCGGCAGGATCTCTTCGGCCGGCAGCGGGATGGTGGCGGTGTCCGCGCCGGTCCCGGCGCTGAGGTTGCAGCTGCCGTTGGCGAGCTTGCTTGCTGCGCCGGCGGTGGCTTCGGAGAAGGGCGTGAGCTTGATCAGCGCCTCGCCGTAGATCGCGTAAGCGCCTGAGGGCAGCCCTTCGAGCTTCAGCGCGCGCGCCTTCGCGGCGCCTTCGGTTTCGGGCGTGTTGGCGTCGAGGGCGACTTCGTAGACATCGGAGGGACCGACTTCACCGGTGGCGCCGGTCACCCCGGTGGTGCCCGTCGGCCCGGTCGCGCCGGTCGGGCCTGTGGCGCCGGTCGGGCCTGTGGCACCCGTCACGCCGTTTGCGCCGGTGGTTCCGGTGGCGCCAGTTGCGCCGGTCGGGCCGGTGGAGCCGCCCGGGCCGGTCGGCCCTGTGGCGCCGGCTCCGCCACCCTTGCCTTCAGGTCCCGTGGGCCCGGTTGCTCCGTTTGCGCCGGTTGCGCCGGTGACGCCGGTGGGCCCCGTTTCGCCCCTGGCGCCGGTTGCGCCCCTTTCTCCTGTCGGCCCGGTGGCGCCGTTGCTGCCCGCCTTGCCTTCAGCTCCCGTCGCGCCGATCGCGCCGCTTGAGCCTGTGGCGCCTGTGGCGCCCGTTGCGCCGGTCGACCCGGTGGCGCCGGTCACGCCGATCGGCCCTGGCGGCCCTGCCGGCCCTGTTGGCCCGGTGGGGCCGGTGGGGCCGGTGGGGCCCCTGTGCCCGTAGCCAAAGAGCGGTTCAGAGTTGCCGTGACCGTGCTTGGAGTGCCGGCCCTTGGAACGGCGATTCTTCGCCTGATGGCTCACGTAGTGGTGGCCGTCTCCGCGCTGCGTTGCCGCCAGCGCGGCGGGCGCGGTCGCGGCGAGGCTCCCCAGCGCGAGGCAGAGCCCAATGCCCAGCAATGACTTCGTTGGTGTTGCTCTCATCATCGTCGGGGAGAATCGCATCTGGTGTGCGGTCCCCTCTCTCTCCTTCCTTGCGTCGTGTCTGAGCGCGGCGCCCTGCGCCGCGCGCTTGCTGCAGTGGGCAAAGATTAGCTCGGGAGCCTCGATCGTGCAAGGGCTTCATGTGCCCGGGAGCGCCTGCAGGAGCGGCGCGCGCGGCGGCGAATGCGCTTGTGCGATGCCTGCTGAGGTTCCGCTCTTGACCGTCGCGCAGCGCAGGCCTGACAGCGCTCCCTGCCGCGCTCCGCGTGGCGCCGGAGGCCTGCTTCGGGCGCCGATGCTGGCAGCGGCGCTCGCGCTGGCGGGAGTCGGCATGGCCCACGCGGCGCCAGCCGGCGAAGTTGGCGCTCGAGCGAGCGGGCAAGCCCGGGGCCAGGGGGCGATCGGCGTGATCGAGGGATGCGTGGAGGCGGGGAGCAACGAGCTGCGCATTCCCGCCGCCGGGGCACGCTGCCAGAGCGGCGAACGAGCGCTGAGGCTGCTGCTGTTGCGGCAGCGGCGGCGCTCGCGCGCGCGACACCGCATGAAGGGCGCGCCCGGGTCGACGGGAGCGCCCGGGCTGGCGGGCGCGGTGGGAGTTCGCGGCGCCACCGGCCCAAGGGGCGCACGCGGCCTGCCCGGTGCGACCGGGCCCACCGGTGCGGCAGGGCCCACCGGCGCGGTGGGTCAGCTTGGGCTGCCCGGCGCGACCGGAGCGACCGGGGCAACGGGGCGCGAAGGGCCCGCCGGAGCGCTTGCGGGATTTGCGGCGGCGGAGAAGGAAGGGGAAGAAGTGGCGCTTGAAGGCGCAAGCGAAGCAAGCCCGGCAACTGTTGCCTCGCTCTCGCTGCCCGCGGGTCGCTTCATTGTCCAGGCGAAGGTGGAGACGGTGATGTACGACACCGCAACCGGCGCAACCGGGGCAGCCATCTGCAGGCTGGTGGACCGGTCGCTCGCCGATGGTGCCGTGCTCGGCCAAGACGAGTCGATCACCGCGGGCGCGATGGTCGTGCCGTTCTATGGCGTCTACGTGTTCAACAACACGATTCCGCTGATGTTGGCGCTTGAAGCCGGATCGCAGGCGAGCACGCTCAGCCTGGAGTGCTGGACCGGCCACGAGGAAGGATCCGGCGGCACCTTCCGAGCGAACGCTCAGAAGGCGACGATCGCCGCGATTCAGGTGAGCAGCATCAACTGAGCCCTCCGGCCGCGGCGAGTGCGCACGGCGCACCGCGGCGCAATGCGCTACAAACGGTGCTCTGCCGCGCGCTGCGGCCGCCGCAGCCCGCCTTCAGGCCGACGGCGCCCGGGCGCGCAAGGCGATTCCACCGACGAGACAAGGAGCAGCCCATGGCCACCTACATCATGCTCTGCACCCTCACCCCGGAGGGCGTGCAGACGGTCAAGAACAACCCGCAGCGCATCAAGGAGGTCAACAGCGAAGTGGAGAAGCTCGGCGCGCGAGTGAAGGCGCAATGGGCGACGCTCGGCCACTTCGACTTCATCTCGATCGTCGAGGCGCCTGATGAGGCGACGATGGCGCGTGTCTCGCTGGAGCTGGGATCGCGCGGGACCGGCCGCTACGAGACCCTCTCGGCGATCCCGGTGGATGAGTTCATCGCCTCTCTATGAGGGTGCTTGTCCTCGGTGGCGGCGCGCGCGAGCATGCGATCGTGCGCGCGCTGCGCCGCTCTCCGAAGTCCCCGGAGCTCTTCTGCGCCCCGGGCAACGCCGGGATCGCCCGCGAGGCGCAGCTGCTTGAGGTGGATCCGCTCGACATTGGGGCCGTCGCGGAGCTCGCTGAGCGCGAGCGCATCGACCTGACCGTGGTCGGGCCGGAGGCGCCGCTGGTCGCCGGCGTTGTTGATGCGCTCGCGCAGCGATCGCTGCGCGCCTTCGGCCCCACGCGCGCCGCAGCGTCGCTGGAGGGCTCAAAGCGCTTCGCCAAGGAGGTGATGGCCGCTGCCGGGGTGCCGACCGCGCGCTGGCGCGCAGCCTCCTCTCTGCAGGAGGGGAGAGAGGCGGTCGCCGAGCTCTGGCGCGAGCCGGCCGGCGCAGGCTTGCAGGCCGGTGGCGTTGTCGTCAAAGCCGATGGCCTTGCCGCCGGCAAGGGCGTGACCGTCGCAGAGGACCGCGGGCAGGCGGAGAGCGCGCTGGAGGAGATCTTCGAGCAGGGGCGCTTTGGCGAGGGCTGCTCGGCGCTGATCGAAGAGCGCCTCTCCGGCAAGGAGCTATCCGTGCTGTGCCTCTGCGACGGTGAGAGTGCGCTGGCGCTGCCGCCCGCGCGCGACTTCAAGCGCCTTGAAGAGGGCGACCGCGGGCCCAACACGGGCGGCATGGGCGCCTACTCGCCCGTCCCGGATGTGAGCGAGGAGCAGCTGGCGGAGATCGTCGCGCGCGTGCACCGGCCGGTGCTCGCCGAGCTGGCCGCGCGCGGCACGCCCTTTCAGGGCGTCCTCTACGCGGGGCTGATGCTGACCGAGGGGGGCGCCAAGGTGCTTGAGTTCAACACGCGCTTCGGCGATCCGGAGACGCAGGCGATCCTGCCGCGCCTGCGCTCCGACCTGCTCGATCTGCTGCTGTGCGCGACCACGCCGGGCGGGCTTGCCGGGCGGCGGATCCAGGTCCGGGAGGAGGCGGCGGTGACGGTTGTGCTGGCGAGCCCGGGCTATCCCGAGCGCGTGCGGACCGGCGCGCAGATACGTGGGCTCGAGCAGGGCGCGGTCGATGTGGAGGTGCTTCATGCCGGCACCCGCGCAGAGGACGGGAGCATCGTGACAGCCGGTGGCCGCGTGCTGTGCGTGACAGCGCTCGGCGCCGACGTGCGGGCGGCGCGCGCGAGCGCATATGCTGCCGCCCGGAAGATCGACTTCGAGGGCGTGCAGATGCGCCCGGACATAGCGGCGGAGGTATAAGAAAGGAATGAGCAGGCGATGAGCGAGGTTCAGGCAGGCAACGAGGGTGCGCCGCTGGTCGGCATCATCATGGGCTCCGAAGGCGACATGGAGCTGATGAGCGCGGCCGCCAAGGAGCTCACCGAGCGCGGAATCGCGCACGAGGTGCGGGTTATGTCCGCCCACCGCGACCCCGATGTCGTCGACGAGTACGCCAAGAGCGCGCGTGCGCGGGGCCTGCGCGTGATCATCGCCGGCGCAGGGATCTCCGCGGCCCTGCCCGGCGTCGTCGCCGCCCGCACCGACCTCCCCGTGGTCGGGGTTCCGCTGTCGGGGAGGCTGAGCGCGGCGGGCGGCTTGGATGCGATCCTCTCGATCGTGCAGATGCCGCCGGGTGTGCCGGTTGCGTGCGTGGGGCTCAACAACGCCCGCAACGCCGCCGTGCTTGCGGCGCGCATCATCGGCGCATGATCGCCCGCTACACCCGGCCGGAGCTTGGCGCGATCTGGTCGGATCGCGCGCGGATGGAGCGCTGGCGGCAGGTCGAGGTGGCGGCCTGCGAGGAGCTGCCCTGGCTGCTTCAGTCAGGCGGCCAGGGCCCTGGCCCCAGCGAGCAGGAGCTGGCGGCGATCCGCGCAGCGGACTTCAGCGTCGAGGCGGTGGCAGAGCGTGAGCGCCAGACCGGCCATGACCTGGCCGCCTTCGTCGACGTGCTGGGCGCCGCCGCCGGCGCCGCCGGCCGCTGGGTCCACTACGGGCTGACATCCTCGGACGTCCTCGACACCGCGCTGGCGCTGCAGCTGCGTGCCGCCTCGGAGCCGATCCTCGCGGGTGCGAAGCGCCTCGTGCAGGTGCTTGCGGAGCGCGCGCGCGAGCACGCGCAGACGCTCTGTGTGGGGCGCACGCACGGCATCCACGCCGAGCCCACAACCTTCGGCTGCAAGCTCGCCGGCTTCGCGTTTGAGGCACACCGCAACGCGGAGCGGCTGCAGCGCGCGTTTGCCGGCGTCGCAATCGGCGCGATCTCAGGCCCGGTCGGGACCTACTCCGCGACCGGGCCCGAGTATGAGCGGCGCGTGCTGGCGCGGCTTGAGCTTGAGGGCGAGCGCCATTCGACCCAGGTGATCCCGCGCGACCGCCACGCTGAGCTGCTGTGTGCGATCGCGCTTGCGGGCGCGGGCATCGAGCGCCTGGGCACGGAGATCCGCCATCTGCAGCGCACCGAGGTGAGCGAGGCGCTTGAGCCCTTCGGCTCGCTCCAGAAGGGGTCCTCGGCGATGCCCCACAAGCGCAACCCGATCGGCTCTGAGCAGCTCTGCGGCCTTGCTCGCCTGCTGCGCGGCAACGCGCTCGCGGCGCTCGAGGACGTAGCGCTGTGGCATGAGCGCGACATCTCCCACTCCTCCGTCGAGCGGGTGATCCTTCCGGACGCGACGATCCTGCTCGATTACCTCCAGGAGCGGGCGATCAAGCTGGTGGCGGGCCTGGAGGTCGATGCGCAGCGGATGGCGGCAAACCTCGAGCTGACGGGCGGGGGCGTCTACTCCGCAGCGCTGCTGCTTGCGCTTGTGCGGTCGGGGATGGAGCGCGACCGCGCCTATCGGGTCGTCCAGCAGGCGGCGATGCAGGCGCGCGAGCAGGGCAGGGGGCTGCGCGAGTGCCTGCCCGAGGAGCTTCCGCTGTCGGGCGCAGAGCTTGATCAGATCTTCGACCCCGGCCACTACGTGCGCCATGTGCCGGAGATCATCGCGCGACTCGATGCGATCGCTCCCGCCCTCTGAGCAGACGTCAGGCCTGCGCGCTAGAGTCCGCCGCAGACGATGAGCACGGCCGCGCCAGACCTCCCGCTGATCAGCTCCGGAAAGGTTCGTGAGATGTATGACCTCGGGCCGCTGCCCGAGGCGCCGGGAGGCGGGATCCTGATGGTCGCAAGCGACCGGATCTCGACCTACGACGTCATCCACCCGACACCGATCCCGCAGAAGGGCGCGGTGCTGACCGGGATCTCGGTGTTCTGGTTCCAGCGCACAGCGTCGATCTGCCCCAACCACCTGATCTCCTTCTCCGAGCACGTCCCCGCGGAGCTGCGCGGATCCGCGCTTGCGGTCAGGCGGCTGCAGATGCTGCCGGTGGAGTGCGTCGTGCGCGGCTACCTGACCGGCTCGGGCTGGAAGGACTACCAGGCCAGCGGTCGGGTCTCGGGCGTCGCTCTGCCCGAGGGCCTGCAGGAGTCCGAGCGCCTTCCGGAGCCGATCTTCACGCCCTCAACCAAGGCCACGAGCGGACACGACGAGGCGATCGACTTCGAGCAGGCAGTCGAGCTCGTCGGCGACCGCGCGCTGATGGAGCGCGTGCGCGAGCTCTCGCTTGCCCTCTACAGCGCGGGCGCCGAGCACGCCGGCGAGCGCGGCGTGATCCTCGCCGACACCAAGTTCGAGTTCGGGATCGACCCGCAGCGCCCCGAGCAGGGGCCGGTGCTCGCTGACGAGGTGCTGACGCCGGACTCCTCCCGCTACTGGCCCGCGGATCACTACGCCGTCGGGCGCTCACAGCCGAGCTTCGACAAGCAGTACGTGCGCGACTGGGCGACCGCCAGCGGCTGGGACAAGTCGCCGCCGGCCCCAGCCCTTCCCGAGGATGTCGTGGAGGGAACGACGAGCCGCTACATCGAGGCCTACGAGCGGATCGTCGGCGAGCCCTTCTCTGCGTGGCTGCAGCGCGCCGGCGCCCCCGGCTCCCCGCGGCAGTGAGCGCGCCCGGAGGCGCACGCGGATTGCAGGAGCGCGTGTGGCAGGCAGACGAGCGCGGGCGGGCGCGGTGCGCGCGCGCGTGCTGATCCGTCCCAAGGCGGGAATCCTCGATCCCCAGGGGGGCGCGGTCGCGCGCGCGCTGCCGGCGCTTGGCTTTGAGGGCGTTCATGAGGTGCACGTCGGGCGGATGATCGAGCTCGAGGTCGATGACCCCAGCACGGTGGGCGCGATGTGCGAGCGGCTGCTTGCCAATCCGCTCGTCGAGGACTACGAGATCGAGCTGCTGGGCTGAGGTGAGCGGCGGCGCGATGGCGGATCGGGGGGTCCGGTGAGGATTGGCGTCGTCCGCTTCCCGGGCTCCTGCGATCACCGCGACACGATCGCCGCGGCATCGGCGGTCGGCGAGGCCGTCGAGCTCTGGCACGCTGATCGCGATCTGAGGGGCGCCGATGCGGTGATCATTCCCGGCGGCTTCTCCTACGGCGACTACCTGCGGGCGGGGGCGATCGCGCGCTTTGCGCCGGTGATGGAGGCGGTCGGCGAGCTCGCCGCAGCGGGTGGTCCGGTGCTCGGCATCTGCAACGGCTTTCAGGTGCTCTGCGAGGCGGGGCTGCTGCCTGGCGCGCTGCTGCCCAACATCTCGCTGCGCTTTCGCTGCGTCGATGTGCGCCTGGAGGTCTCAAACCCGCGCAGCCCCTTCCTTGCGGCGGTGCCGGCCGGAGCGGCGCTGCGCATCCCCGCCAAGCACTCGATCGGTCGCTACTACGCCCCCGCGGGCATGCTGCGCGAGCTGGAGGAGCGCGGCCAGGTGATCCTCCGCTACGCGCCCGGCGAGAGCTTCAACGGCTCGGTTGAGCGGATCGCCGCGGTCAGCAACGCGGCGGGCAATGTCATGGGGATGATGCCCCACCCCGAGCACGCCGTGCGCGAGCGTGACGGCAGCGCGGACGGCCGTCTGATCTTCGCCTCGCTGCGCAGCGCGGTGGCGGCGACCGGCGCGGGCGCCGCAGCGGGGAGCGGGAGCGCGCGATGAGCGCCGGCGGCGCGCCCGCGCTCTCGCCCGAGGAGGGCCTTGCGCGCGCGCTTGCGCTCGGCCTGAGCGAGCAGGAGTACGAGCTGCTCTGCGAGCGCCACGGCCGCCCGCCCAATCTCCTGGAGCTTGCGATGTACTCGCTGATGTGGTCGGAGCACTGCGGCTACAAGCACTCGAAGCTGCTGCTGCGAACGCTCCCCAGCGCCGGTCCGGCGGTGGTGGTCGGTCCGGGCGAGAACGCCGGCGCGCTCGACATCGGCGGCGGCCTGGTCTGCTCGCTGAAGGTCGAGTCACACAACCATCCCTCGGCGGTCGAGCCCTTCCAGGGCGCGGCCACCGGCGTGGGCGGCATCCTGCGCGACATCGTCGCGCTCGGAACGCGGCCGGCGGCGGTGCTCGACTCGCTGCGCTTCGGCCTGCCCACAAGCGCGCGCAGCCGCTACCTGCTCGACGGCGCGGTGCGCGGGATCGCACATTACGGCAACTGCGTGGGCGTCGCGACGGTCGGCGGCGAGCTCTACTTCGAGGCGCCGTACGAGCGCAACTGCCTGGTGAACGTGATGGCGATCGGCCTGGCGCGGCGCGAGGAGCTGCTCTCCTCCGCCGCGCGCGGGCCCGGCAACACGCTGCTGCTGTTCGGCGCGCGCACGGGGCGCGACGGCATCGGTGGGGCCTCCGTGCTCGCCTCGACCACGCTTGCCGATGAGGAGCACGCGCAGCGCCCGACCGTGCAGGTCGGCGACCCCTTCGCGGGCAACAAGCTGATCGACTGCGCGCTTGCGCTGCGCGATGCGCAGCTGCTGATCGCCCTGCAGGACCTCGGCGCGGCCGGGCTCACCTCCGCCTGCTCAGAGATGGCCGCCAAAGGTGGTGTCGGCCTGGACATCGACGTTGCGCGCGTGCCGCTGCGCGAGGCCGGGATGGAGCCCTTCGAGATCATGGTCTCCGAGTCCCAGGAGCGGATGGTCGCTGTGGTGGCGCCGGAGCGGGTGGGGCAGGCGCTTGCGATCTGCGAGCGCTACGAAGTCGAGGCGGCGGCGATCGGCTCGGTGACGGACAGCGGCTGTCTGCGCATCTTCGACTCCGAGCTGCTGCTGGGCACGCTCCCGGTGCGCGCGCTCGTCGACGAATGCCCGCTCTATGAGCTGCGCCCGCAGCCGCCGGCGCGGCCGGCGCCGGCGGCGAGCCTCGCCACCGGGACAGAGCAGCGCTGCGGCGCCGATCCTCCCGCGCAGCTGCGCAGCGCGCTGCTGGCGCTGCTCGCCTCTCCGAACATCGCCTCGCGCGCGCCCCTCTTCGAGCAGTACGACTGCCTCGTGGGCGGCCGCACGATCCGCCGGCCCGCCGAGGCGGATGCCGCGCTGCTGGCGCTGCCGGACGGCGGCGCGCTGGCGCTCTCCATCGACGGCAATGGGCGGCGGGTGGCCGCGGACCCCTACCGCGGCACGCTCGAGGTCCTCCTGGAGTGCGCGGCAAACCTGGCCTGCGTGGGCGCCGAGCCGATCGGCGCAACCGACAACCTCAACTTCGGCGACCCCGAGCGCGGCGAGGTCGCCTGGCAGCTGTGCGAGTCGGTGCGCGCGCTCGGCGACGGCTGCAGGGCGCTCGGCGTGCCGATCGTCTCCGGCAACGTCTCCCTCTACAACGAGTCCGCGCAGGGGCCGATCCATCCAACGCCCGTTGTCGGGATGCTCGGGCGCCTCGAGAGGCCCTGCGCCGGCGCGAGAATCGGCTTTGCTGGCGCTGGCGCGGCGCTCGCGCTGCTCGGGCCCTTTGCGCCCTCGCTGCGCTCAAGCGAGCTTGCGAGGCTGCGCGGCGAGGAGCAGGAGGGCCTGCCTGAGCTCGATCTTGCCGCTGTGGTCGCCGCTC
Organism: bacterium; assembly: GCA_021323635.1. Taxonomy (GTDB): domain Bacteria; phylum Actinomycetota; class Thermoleophilia; order Solirubrobacterales; family Solirubrobacteraceae; genus Palsa-744. Next base: position 101,799 of record JAJPKQ010000027.1, read on the forward strand.
AGCGTGCGCTGCGCGCTGCGCTCGCTCAGGGCAGGCTCCAGAGCGCGCACGACATCTCCGACGGGGGCCTTGCGGTCGCCCTTGCCGAGTGCGTCCTCGCCTCCGGCTTGGGCGCGCGGATCGATCTCCGCAGGGTGCTCGAGCACCTGGCGCGGATCGGCGCGGCGGAGTGCAAGGAGGGCGCCAGAGGCCTCTCGGCGGCCGAGACGGCGCTCTTCGGCGAGGGCCCGGGGGGCTTTCTGGTCAGCGGCGAGGAGGCGAGCCTGACGGAGCTGGCAGCGGGCGCGCCGCTGATGATCATCGGCGGCGTGGGCGGTGAGGCGCTCGTGATCGAAGGCATCGGGGGCCCCGGCGAGGAGGGCGCGCTTGCGCTTGAGATCTCGGCGCTCCGCGCTGCCTACGCAAGCCTGGCGGAGCTGTTCACTTGAGCTTCGGCGCCGCCGCGGGGAGCTGCGCTGCTAGCGTTGGGCTTGCGATGTCCGCCACCTCCTGCGAGCGCGGCGATAAGCCGCGCGAGGAATGCGGCGTGTTCGGGCTGTTTGCTCCCGGCCACGACGCTTCCCGCCTCTGCTACTTCGCCCTCTACGCCCTGCAGCACCGCGGGCAGGAGTCGGCCGGGATCGCGGCCGCCGATCGCGGCGGGGAGATCATCACAAGGCGTGAGCTGGGCCTGGTCAGCCAGGTGTTCTCGGAGAACGACCTGCGCACGCTTGCCGGCGAGCTTGCTATCGGGCACGTGCGCTATTCGACGACCGGCGCCAACGCCTGGGAGAACTCCCAGCCGGTGCACGTCTTCAGCGGCAGCAACGGCTCCCGGCGCGAGCTCGCCCTGGCTCACAACGGCAACCTGATCAACGCGCTCGAGCTGCATGAGCAGCTGAGCGGCGAAGGGGTGCAGTTCAGCTCGAGCTCAGACTCGGAGATCATCGCCGCGGCAATCGCGGGCGGGCCACAGGAGCAGCTGGAGGATGCGATCGCAGGCACGATGGCGCGCCTGCGCGGCGCCTACTCGGTCGTCGCGATGACCCGCGATCGTGTGGTCGCCTTCCGCGACCCGCACGGCATCAGGCCGCTTGTCCTCGGCGTGCTCGAGGATCGCGCAGGCGCGCAGCGCTACTGCGTGGCGAGCGAGTCATGCGCGCTTGACATCATCGGCGCGCGCTATCTGCGCGATGTGACGCCGGGCGAGATAGTCACGCTCGCTGAGGACGGATTGCGCTCGCGCATGGCGATGCCCTCCGCGCGCGGCGCGCTCTGCATCTTCGAGTACATCTACTTCGCACGTCCAGACTCGCTGATGGGCGGCGAGCGCCTGCACGCGGCGCGCGGCCGCATGGGCGCGGCGCTCTGGCGGGAGGCGCCGGTGGCGGCAGACCTCGTGATCGCGGTTCCCGACTCGGGCAACGCCGCAGCGCGCGGCTTTGCGCGCGCAGCGAGGCTGCCCCAGGATGATGGCTTCGTCAAGAACCGCTATGTCGCGAGGACGTTCATCGAGCCCGGCGAAGAGCTCCGCCGCCACGGCCTGCGCCTGAAGTTCAACCCGATCCCGGAGGTGATCGCGGGCAAGCGCCTTGTCGTCGTGGACGACTCGATCGTGCGCGGCAACACGACGCGCCAGATCGTGGGGATGCTGCGCGAGGCCGGCGCGAGCGAGGTTCACATGCGCATCTCAGCGCCGCCTATTCGCCATCCCTGCCACTACGGCATCGACATGTCAACGCATGAGGAGATGATCGCGCACGGCCGCAGCATCGAGCAGATAGCCGCCGAGCTGGGCTGCGACTCGCTGCACTACCTCAGCCTGCGCGGCCTCTACGAAGCCCTTGGCGTAGAGGTCGCCGAGCACTGCGACGCCTGCTTCTCGGGTCGCTACCCGGTTGCCGGCAGCGGTGCGGCGACGGGCAAGCTGGCGCTTGCGGGCAGCTCGCCGCGCACCGGCTGAGCCGCTCGGTGGCTAGTGCGCCCAGGCGCCGTCACGCGCGCCCGAGGCGTCGCTATAGCGGTTGTTGAACGGTCTGCGTGTGATCAGCCCGTTGCGCGTCCCTGAGCGCAGTGCCGCTCCCAGCGAGAGCACGATCACAAGCAGGATGAATGTCGCGACTGCCATCTATTGCGTTCACTCTCCTTTCGTTGCCTGTGCTGGTTGCCGTCGGCCGCATGTCGGCCTTGCTGCGATGATCGGCGCGTGCGGCGCGCAGCTGTGTGAGTGAGCGCACAGCTGCGTGCGCTTGCAAGCGGCCGTGCAGGGGCGCTACGCTTGCGCGGATGACCCAGGAGAGCGCGCCGTTGCCGGTCGCCGTGCTGGCCTCCGGCGCGGGGACCAACCTCGAGGCGCTGCTTCAGGCCGTCCACGGCGCTGAGGCGCAGATCGTCGCCGTCGCCTCCAATCGTCCTGACGCGCCCGCGCTTGAGCGCGCGCGGCGTCGAGGGATCACGGTGGGCGTCTTCGAGCGCGAGCGCTTCGCTGATCGCGCAGCGCGCGACGCGGCGCTTGCGGAGTGGCTGGCGCAGCTTGGCGTGCGGCTGGTGGTCCTCGCCGGCTACATGGAGCTGCTGGGCGAGCCCTTTCTGGAGCGCTTCCCCGACGCGGTCATCAACGTGCATCCGGCGCTGCTGCCAGCCTTCCCGGGCCTGCACGCAATCGAGCAGGCGCTCGCCTACGGGGTGAAGGTCTTTGGCGTCACCGTGCACTTCGTCGACAGCGGCGTCGACACCGGCCCGGTGATCCTGCAGCGCGCGATCGAGCTGCCTGCGGCGCGCACTCACGAGGAGGTGCTTGCGGCGCTGCGGCCGCTCGAGCACGAGCTGCTGCCCGCTGCGGTGCGCCTGCTTGCCCGTGGAGCGCTCTCGCGCGACCCCGCAAACCCGCGGCGCGTGCTGGTGCGCGAGGTGGAGCGCGCCTGAGGCTGCGCGCGCCAGGCCGGAGATCGGCGCTGCGAGCCAGAGCCCGGGGCGGGTAGTCTCTTGCCTATGACACCGGAGACGGAGCTCCAGGCGCAGGATCCCTCAGAGAGCGGCGCCCTCTCAGAGTCTGCAGATAGCAGCGGCCTCTCGGAAACGGGCGGTGTGCGTGTGCGGCGCGCGCTGATATCCGTGCACGACAAGAGCAGCCTGATCGAGCTTGCGCGCGGTCTGCGCGAGCTTGGCGTCGAGATCCTCTCCACGGGCGGCACCGCACGCGCGCTGCAGGAGGCGGCGGTGCCGGCGCGCTCGGTGAGCGACTACACCGGCTTCCCGGAGATCATGGGCGGCCGCGTGAAGACACTACACCCGCGCATTCTTGGCGGCCTGCTGGAGCGGCGCGACAATGAGGCAGACCGTGCCGAGGCAAAGAGCGAGGGGATCGAGCCGATCGATCTGCTCTGCGTCAACCTCTATCCGTTTGAGGCGACGGTCGCGGGGGGTCGCGCGACGATGGCCGAGGCGATCGAGAACATCGACATCGGCGGCCCGACGATGATCCGCGCTGCAGCAAAGAACCATCGCGATGTTGTCGTGATCGTCGATCCGGCCGACTATCAGGAGGTGCTCGAGGAGCTTCGCTACTGCGGCGGCCGCCTCCCGGAGGCCACCCGGCTGCGGCTGGCCGCACGCGCCTTTGCCTATACCGCGCGCTACGACGCCGCGATCTACCGCTGGTTTGCAAGCCGCACCTACGAGGGCTTTCCGCCGCGCTGGGCCTCCTTCTACGAGAAGGTCCAGGATCTGCGCTACGGCGAGAACCCGCACCAGCAGGCCGCCTACTTTGCGGAGGTCGGCGCGGAGCGCCATCTGCTCGGCGGTGTGAAGCAGCTGCACGGCAAGGAGCTCTCCTACAACAACCTGCTTGACGTCGACGCCGCCCGGGCGCTGATAGAGGAGCTTGAGGGGATTGCCGGCGCCGGCGGCGCGAGCGCTGCGATCGTCAAGCACAACAACCCCTGCGGCTGCGCGCTGGGGGCAGATGCGCGCGAGGCCTACGAGCGCGCGCTGGCGTGCGACCCGCAGAGTGCCTTCGGCGGGATCCTCGCCTTGAACGTCGCCGTCGATCCATCGCTCGCGCGCGCGCTGCAGGGCCACTTCGTGGAGGTGATCCTTGCGCCCGACTTTGAGCAGGAGGCGCTCGCGCTGCTGCGAGAGCGCAAGAACGTCCGCCTGCTGGTGGCGCCCGAATGGCTGGCGCAGCTGCGCGACCGTGGCACGGTCGGCGTCGTCGAGCACAGCGTGCTGGGCGGGATCCTCGCGCAGACGCGCGACAGCGCGCAGGAGGGCCGCGAGTCGATGCGCGTGGCAACGTCGATCGAGCCCGATCAGGCCCAGTGGGCGGACCTGCTCTTCGCCTGGCGGATCTGTGCGCATGTGCGCTCCAACGCCATCGTGCTCGCCCGCCGCGAGGCGACGGTCGGGATCGGCGCGGGCCAGATGAGCCGCGTGGACTCCGTGCGCATCGCGGTGGAGAAGGCGCGCAGCGCCCAGCCGGAGCTGCTTGAGGGATGTGCGATGGCCTCCGATGCGTTCTTTCCCTTCGCCGACAACGTCGAGGTTGCGGCGCAGGCGGGGGTGAAGGCGATCATCCAGCCGGGCGGGTCGGTGCGCGACGAGGAGGTGATCGCGGCCGCCGAGCAGGCGGGGATCGCGATGGTCCTCACCGGCACACGCCACTTTCGCCATTAGCGCAGTGGTGATCGGCGCAGCTGCGCGGACGCCCTGGCGCCGTCGGGAGGCGGCACTGCTAGAACGGGGCGCATGCGCGATGCGGAGGAAAGCGGCAGGAGGAGGGCCGACGGGTCGGCGCCTGCGGCACTCGCGCAGGAGGATCAAGCGGCAGAGGAGATCGCCGCCTATGCGGTCTATGTGCGCAAGCTGGTCAAGCGCTACGGTGATCTGGAAGCGGTCGCAGGCATCGACTTCGAGGTTGCGCGTGGCGAGCTGTTTGGCTTCCTCGGGCCAAACGGCGCGGGCAAGTCGACGACGATCAACATGCTCTGCACGCTTGTGCGCCCAAGCTCGGGCGTCGCCTATGTCGCCGGCCATGATGTCGCGCGGGAACGCGACGCGGTGCGCCGCCAGATCGGGTTGGTCTTCCAGGACCAGACCCTTGACGGCTACCTGACCGCGGAGCAGAACCTGCGCTTGCATGCTGAGCTCTACGGCATGCCGCGCAGCACGATCGCGCCACGGATCGCGGAGGTGATGAGCATGATGGGGCTGCACGAGCGGCGCAGGTCGCTCGTGAACACGTTCTCGGGGGGAATGCGCCGGCGGCTAGAGATCGCCAGAGGGCTGCTGCACTCCCCTCGGGTGCTGTTCCTGGATGAGCCGACGATCGGCCTTGACCCGCAGACCAGAAGCTCGATCTGGAGCTACATCCGGCTCCTGAAGGCAGGGGCGGACATCACGATCTTCCTGACGACGCATTACATGGATGAGGCCGAGCACTGCGGGCGGATCGCGATCATGGACCAGGGCCGGATCGTCGCGCTTGACACCCCTGATGTGCTGAAGGCAAGCGTTGGCAAGGATCGTGTGCAGATCCGCACCGAGGATGACGCGGCCGCCGCTGCAGCGCTGCGTGAGCGCTTTGGGATCGAGTCAAGCGAAGCCGAAGGCATGCTCACCTTCGGCGTGGCGGAGGGAGAGCAGTTCGTGCCGCGGCTCTTTGCCGAGCTGGGCGTCCCGATCCGCTCTGTCTCGGTCTCGCGCCCCTCGCTGGACGATGTCTTCATGTCCTACACTGGGCGCACGATACGCGACAGCGAGGCCTCGGGCACCGACCAGCTGCGCCAGATGGCGACGATGTGGAGGCGCCGGTGAGCAGCGCAGCGCGCGCGGCCGGGACGGGAGGCGCCGATGCCGCTGCCGAGGCGGCCAGGAGCGCCGGGCCACCCGCCCAGATCCATGTTCCAAGCGGCGGCGCGCGCGGCGAGCTGCGTGCGATCAGGATCGTGTGGTGGCGTGAGCTGATCCGCTTCTCGCGCGATCGCCTGCGCATCATCACCTCGCTCGTGCAGCCGTTCCTCTTTCTCTTCATCCTCGGCACCGGGCTCTCGACGCTCTCGGCGCACGGGCACTTTCGCATCAGCCTGCGGACGCTCTTCTACCCGGGCGTGCTCTGCATGGCGGTGATGTTCACCGCGATGTTCTCGGCGGCCTCGATCGTCTGGGATCGTGAGTTCGGCTTTCTGCGCGAGATGATGGTGGCGCCGGTCAAGCGCGCATCGCTGGTGCTCGGCAAGTGCCTTGGCGGCGCCACTGTCGCGGCGTTCCAGGGGCTGATCGTGATCGCGATCGCGGGCCTGGTGGGCGTGCCCTACGAACCGCTGATGCTGCTTGAGATCTTTGGCCTGCAGCTGCTGGTCGCCTTCTCGATCACGGCCTTCGGCGTGATGGCGGCAGCGCGGATCACGCAGATGCAGTCCTTCATGGCGGTCACGCAGATGGCGATCATGCCGATGTTCTTCATCTCGGGGGCGCTCTTCCCGGTCTCGGGCCTGCCCTCGTGGCTGACCGTGCTCAACCGGATCGACCCGCTCACCTACGCGGTCGATCCGATGCGGCGCATCGTCTTCGCGCACCTGAAGCTCGGCGGCGCCGAACGGCTGGCCTTTGCCGGCGGGGTGACGTGGTGGGGCTACCGCGTGCCGACGCTGCTTGAGGCGGGCGTGGTCGCCGCGCTGGGCCTGGTGATGCTTGGGGTGGCGATCGCCGAGTTCTCGCGCGTCGACTGAGGCGCTTGCAGCGGCCGCGCCCCTCCGCCAGGCGGCGATCTGCAAGCTCCGCTAAGGGCCTCCCGAGGACCCGCCCTGGGAGAGGCTCTCCTGCGTTTGGGTCTGCGCTTCAGTGCTGGCCGCGGAGCTCGTGCCGCCGGTGGTGCTTTCGCTGCTCTGGGTGGTTGCCGATTCAGTGGTGTTCGCCGGCGGCCGGTGGTGGCGCCGAGGCCGCGGGGGCGCCGCGGTGCGCTTTGGCCTCGCTCTCTCCTGCGGGGGCTTCGCGCTGTGGCGATGCACCGGCGTCGCGGCGGGGGCGGGGTGGGCGCGTGCCCGCGCGCGCACTGGCGCGACCTGATGCTTGATCGCGCCTGCGGCGGGCGCGCTTGAGGGTGCGCCGCCGGCGCTGCTCGCAGAGGCGCTCGAAGCGGAAGCGTGCTGGTGCGCCGCGCCGGCTGCCCGCTGCGCTTGTGCGCCGCTCAGTGCCGCCGACCCCGGCGCGGGGCGGCCCACGGCCGGGTGCGCGGCGCCGACTGCGCCGCCTGCAGCGCCTGCCGCATGCCCGCGCGCGGGCGAGCTTGAGGAGAGTGCGCCGGCCAGCCCGCCGGCGAGCGCGCCGGCGAGGATCAGCGCCGTGAGGGCGAGAGGGCGCGAGACCGGCAGCCCTCGCAGGGGGCGACCTTCGGCGCCAGCCACGCCAGTGACGGGCTCGGACGCGCGCGGCTTCGGCGCGGCCGCAGGCGCCTGCTCGGCCTGGGTCGGGTGCGCTCGCCTGCGTTCGCGCGATGGCGGGGGCTCCGGTGCGGGGGACTGCGCCACGCGGAGCTCGTGCCTGACGGTTGCCTGCTCCTCGGCGGCGCTCGCCCCGGCGTCCGCACCCGCGGCGCCTGCGATCAGCGCGACGCCGGCGGCGACCGAAAGCCCGCCGGCGGTGATGCGCTCCTCGCGGCGTATCGGATAGCCGGCCGTTTCAAGCTCGTAGCAGAGGCTTGCCGGGTTCTCGATGCCGAGCTTGCGCAGCTCGGCGAAGCTCAGGGGATGACCGGCGGCGCGCAGCGCCGCAAGCAGCTGCTCCTGCTCGGAGTCGAGTGCAGGCAGCTCAGCGCTGCCCGTGAGCGTCTCGGAGTGCGCACGCTCAGATGGCCTCGCGCTCATCGCTGTTAAGTAGTAGCGCAATTCGAGCGCGCATTTTGCGGGTTGCCCGCGCGGCTGCTGCACGCTTGCACGGAGAGGGCCGCGACAGCGCTGCGGCGCGGTGCGCGCCGACGAGAGTGAGAGCGTCCGCGGCGGCGCTCAGGAGAGCGCCTGCAGCTCCTCCTCGCTCAGCTCGATCTGCAGCGCGCCAAGGTTCTCGCGCAGGTGCGAGAGCGAGAGGGTGCCTGGGATCGGCAGCATCGCGGGCGAGCGCGCAAGCAGCCAGGCGAGCGCGATCTGCGCGGGCCTGGCGCCGTGTCTTGAGGCGATCTGCGCAAGCGCGGGCGAGTGGGCTCCGCGCAGCGGGTAATAGGGCACGAACACGATCCCCTCCGCCGCACAGTGGTCCACCACCGCCTCGTGCCTGCGCTCGCTGAGGTTGTAGTGGCTCTGGACGGCGGCGATCGATGTCAGCGCGCGTGCGCGCTCGATCTGCTCGATGCTCACCTCCGAGAGCCCGATGTGGCGGATCGCGCCCTTGCTGCGGTACTCCTCGAGCACGCCGATGCTCTCCTCGATCGGCACCTCATCGTGCAGCCGATGCAGGTAGTAGAGGTCGATCTGCTCGCGGCGCAGTCGCCTCAGGCTCTCCTCGATCTGCGCGCGCAGCGCCTGCGGGGCTGCCTCAGCGCCGCTGAAGCCACCTTTGGTGGCCACGACGCAGCCCTCAGGGGCCGGCGCGAGGGCGGCGCCGATCGTCCGCTCGCTCTCCCCGCCGGCGTAGATGTGCGCGGTATCGATCATCTGCACCCCGGCGGCGACCGCTTCTCTCACGAAGCGCACATGCTCGGGGCTCTCCGTGAGCCGATTGGTGCCCAGGCCGATGCGCAGGATGGCGTGCTCGCCGAGGGCCACTGTGGTGCTCGTGGCCATCGCCCCAGTGTATGGCGCTCTCAGCGCTCCGATCTGGCCGGCTTGCGCAATCCGCGCGTCAGCGCCAGCAGCGCCTCTGAGGTGCCGCGTGCGTCGTTGGCGCCGCCGGCGAGCCGGCGCAGCGCGAGCCCGCTCATAAGCGCGACGACCTTGTAGGCGTCGCGCTCGGGGTCGCCGACCTGCAGCGCAGCCAACGCCGCTCTTGCGATCTGCTCATGCGCGGCAAAGCAGCGCTCGGAGGCGGCGCGCAGCTCCGGGTCGCGCGCGGCGTGAAGGTGCAGCTCGAGCTCGGCGATCTGCTGCGGTATGTCCGCGGCGCTTGCCACGACACGCTCGACCGCCTCCGCAACCTGCTCCGCGGTCGGGCGCCGGCGCGCCAGCTCCTGCGCGATCTGCTCGCGCCGGTCGGTCTCCTCCTCGACGTAGAGCAGCAGGCTCTCGCGCAGCAGCTGCACCTGGCTTGAGAAGTGGTAGGTGAGCGAGCCGAGCGAGACGCGCGCGCGCGCTGCCACGCGGCGATTGGTGACGTTTGCGATCCCGCCCTCGGCGATCAGCTGCATGGTTGCCCGCAGGATGCGCTCGCGCGCCTCCCCGCGCAGCACGTCGCCAGGCCCTGCCGAGGTCGCAGCCGGGGCGCTCACGCCGCGCCCCCGGCAATCTCTGACGCACCCGATCGGGCAGCCGGCCCGTGCGGGGGAAGCCGCTGCGCCCAGCGCTCGCAGCGCTCAAGCTGGGCGGCAAGCGCAAGCAGGAGCGCCTCGCTGTCGGCTGGGCCGAGCAGCTGCGCGCCGATTGGCAGCCCCGAATCGGTGAGGCCCGCAGGGACGCTCAGCGCGGGCCAGCCCAGCACGTTCCACGGCCAGGCGTAGGGGCACGCGCTCGCGATCAGCTGATGGGTGGCAAAGCCGCCGAGCCGCGCGCCGACGCCGACGCGCAGCGGCGGCACCGCGGTGGTGGGGGTGAGGGCAACGTCGAAGTCCTTGAACCGCGCCCCGATGCGACGGCGATAGTGCTCCTCCAGGCGGCGCGAGGGGCCCAGCAGCGTCCGTGACAGCAGCCCTCCGAGCGCTGCCGTCTCGCGCGTGCGGCGATCGAGCAGCGCCCGATCGGGCACCTTTTTTACCCACTCGTGCACGCCCGCCTCGCCGCAGGCGAGCAATGCCAGCCCGATCATGCCGTAGCGCAGATCGGCAGGGACGACCGTGTGCCCGAGCTCGCGCAGCCGAGTGGCCAGGCGCTGCACCGCGCTCTGCACCTGCGGATGCAGGCGCACCGGCGCCGCGCTGAAGGGGTGTGAGAGTAAAAGCGCGATGCGCAGCGGCGGCGGGTCCCGCCTGAGCGCCTCGGCGTATGGGCGCTCGGGCGGGGCGGGCCGGTGCAGGTCGCCCGGATGGCTGCCGCTCAGGACGTCGAGCAGCAGCGCGCTGTCTGCGACGGTGCGCGTCAGCGGACCGAGGCAGGTCAGGCCGTTGAAGGACTCCGCCTCCGGCCAAGTCGAGATGCGCCCGCGCTGCGGCTTGACGCCGACCAGGTTGCACCAGGACGCCGGAATGCGCACCGATCCGGCCCCATCCGAGCCGATGGCCGCGGGCACGATGCCGGCGGCGACCGCAGCGGCCGCGCCGCCGCTTGAGCCCCCCGGCGTGTGATCGAGGCTCCACGGATTGCGCGTGATGCCAAACGCGCCGCCTTCGGTGAAGGGGAACTGGCCGAGCTCGGGCGTGTTGGTCTTGCCGACGATCACAGCGCCTGCGGATCGCAGGCGCGCGACCATCTCACAGTCGCGCTCGCTTGGGGCAAACTCTCCCCGACAGCCGAACGCGGTCGGCAGCCCCGCCACGTCGATGTCATCCTTCACCGCGATCGGCACGCCAAGCAGCGGCAGCCGCTCGCCGGCGGCCAGGCGCCTGTCGGCCTTCGCCGCATCCGCAAGCGCACGCCTGGCGCAGACGACGCGGAAGGCGTTGAGCGAGCTCTGTGTCGCCGCGATGTCCGCAAGCGTGCGCTCCACGAGCGCGAGCGAGCTTGCGCGCCCTTCCGCGAGCGCGCTCACGCATTCGCCGAGCGTCGCGGTGCGGGGAGGCAGCTCGGCGGCAGAGGGAGAAAGGTCCGTGCGCGATGGTGAGGAGGGGTTGGCGGCAGGCATGGCAAGGGCGGAGAGTGGAGTGGGTATTGTTCGTTTGAACGAACGATACCAGGAGGCACACTCGGGCCGATGGCTGCCGTGCAGCTGGGCAGAGAGCTCGCAGCGCTTAAGGTCGCGACAAGCGCTGCCGATCGCCGGCACAAGAGCGCACCGCTCGGGAGGTGATTCGAGCCGCTTCGCTGCCATCACCACGCAAGTCAGGAGCGCCTCATGAGTCCCTTTCAGAAGTTGCGCGACGCCACTGACAGCATGCGCGCAGGGCTCGCCCTCGCCTTTGCTGCCGCGGGCCTGCTTGTGGCGCCGGGCGTTGCGCTGGCAGCAGGCAGTCCCGACATCACGCTCTCGGCGGGGGCGGCTGCGCAGTCGCTGTATGGGTCAAGCGCTACTGTCACCCTGACCGCCGCCAATCCCGCCGGCAAGCCCTACGGCTACAACCTGAGCTTCCGCGCGGTGCTGCCGAAGGGAGTCTGATCTACCCCGGAAATAATGGACGCGCCTTTCTGGAATCCTCCGGCAATCGACAAGGAGGAATCCGATGCCAAACAGCTATTCCGCCGAGGTCCGCAGGCAGGTCGTCGACCTGGCCCGATCGGGCACCAG
>JAJPKQ010000038.1 GCA_021323635.1 bacterium
CCGAGAGAAAGGTCGAGGCCGTTCCGAACGTGAAGGCGCGAATGCGAAACAGGCTGAGGCGGAACATCGGGTCCTGGACCCGGCGCTCGATCAGGATGAAGGCGAGGAGGCTTGCGGCGCCGCCCGCAAGCAGTGCGATCGTGCGCGGAGCTCCCCATCCGGTCGCGCTCGCTCCGTAGGGGCGGATGCCGTAGGTGATCGCGACCATGACCATCACCAGCCCCGCCGCAAAGGTCAGGTTGCCGGCCCAGTCGATCGGCCGCCGGTGGCGCTCGCCGCGCTCCTGCAGCTTCAGGTACGCCCAGACGGTCCCAAACAGGCCGACGGGCACCGAGATCAGGAACACCAGCCGCCAGTCGATCGGCGCGAGCAGCCCGCCGAGCACCAGCCCGATGAACATCCCGCTGACCCCGACAATGTTGTTTATGCCAAGCGCCATCCCGCGCTGGTCGGCGGGAAAGGCGTCGGTGATGATCGCCGCCGAGTTGGCGAGCAGGCAGGCGCCGCCGATCCCCTGCACGATGCGCAGCGCGATCAGGTAGCCCGCGCCCGCCCTGCCCTGCATCCAGTCGAGGGCGAGCAGCAGCGAGGCTGCGGTGTAGATCACAAAGCCAGCGTTGTAGATGCGCACGCGACCGTAGATGTCGCCCAGGCGCCCGAGCGAGACGACAAGGACGCTCGAGACGACCATGTAGCCGAGGATCATCCACAGCAGGTAGAAGGAGTTGCCCGGCACGAGCGGGTCTAGGTGGATGCCGCGAAAGATGTCGGGCATCGCGATCAGCGTGATCGAGGCATCGAGCGTGGCAAGCAGGACCGCAAGCGTCGTGTTGGAGAGCGCGATCCACTTGTAGCGGTCCCTTGTCATCGCTATGATTCTACAGGCAAACTGTACAGGTTGCCTGCATAACAATGAGGTCTTCAACAAGCAGCCCCCAAGCGCGCGAGGATGCCCGCGCTCCCAGAGAGGCTCCGGGGGCGCAGGCTGCGCAGCGCAGAGCGCAGACGCCGGAAGCAGGCGAGATCGCAAGCGACCTGCGCGCGGTGCTCAGCACGCTGATCCGGCGCCTGCGCGCCGAGAACCGCTTTCCGCTCGCCCATGCTGCGGTGCTGAGCAGGCTCGAGCGCGAGGGGGAGCGCTGCGTGAGCGAGCTCGCGGCCGCTGAGCGGGTGCGCCCGCAGTCGATGGCCCAGACGGTCGCGGACTTGGAGGCAGAGGGGCTCGTGCAGCGGCGCCCGGACCCCGCCGACCGCCGCCGGGCGCCGCTCACGCTGACCGATAAGGGCCGGCAGACGATCGCCGCTGACCGGCGCCGGCGGGAGGGGTGGCTTGCGCAGGAGATCAGCTCCTCGCTCTCCGAGCGCGAGCGCAGGGTGCTTGCGGAAGCGCTCGCGCTGCTGCAGCGCATCGCCGCCAGCTGAGCCGGGCGCGCGGCAGCGCAGGACCTTGCCCGGAATGCAGCCTGCTCGCACATGCAGGGGCGCCGCGGCGCTGTTAGGGTCTTGCCCGATGGCTCAGACAGCGCTTGTCACCGGCGCTTCCTCCGGGATCGGTGCAGCGCTCGCGCGCGAGCTCTCAGCGCGCGGCTATGAGCTGATCCTGGTCGCCCGACGCGCCGAGCGCATGCAGCAGCTGGCCGAGCAGCTGCCCGGCCGGGCGCACGTGATCGCCTGCGACCTCGCCGGCGAAGCGGGCGCGCTGGCGGACAAGGTCGCCGCCCTCTCCCTGAGCGTCGACCTGCTCGTCAACAATGCGGGCTTCGGCACCCACGGGCGCTTTGCGGAGATCGACGCCGTGCGCGAGGCAGAAGAGGTGCGGGTCAACTGCGAGGCGATCGTGACCCTCAGCCACGCCTTCCTGCCCGCGATGCTCGAGCGCCGCCGCGGCGGCATCATCACGATCGCCTCAACCGCCGGCATGCAGCCCCTGCCCTACGAGGCCGTCTACTCCGCGACCAAGGCCTTTGCGCGTGCCTTCTCCGACGCACTGCACGCGGAGCTGCGCGGCTCCGGCGTGAAGGTGCTCTGCGTGAACCCCGGCCCGGTGCCAACCGAGTGGCAGGCGGTCGCAGGCTACTCGCCTGACCACCTCCCGCCCGTTCCCGGCAAGATCTCGGCCGAGCAGGTCGCCCGCGAGGCCATCCGCGCCTTCGAGCGCGGGCGGCGCTCGATCATCCCGGGCACCGTGATCCGCTGGTACATGCGCTTGAACCGCCCCGCGCCGGTGGCGCTCAAGCTGCGCGTGATCGAGCGGATGTACCGTCAAGGATGAAGCGCTCGACCGCGAGCGCGAATCCCTCCTGATCGTTGGATGCGGTGATGCGCCTCGCCGCGCGCTGCACCTCGCGGTCGCTCTGGCCCATCGCGATCGAGAGCCCCGAGCGCGCGAACATCAGCACGTCGTTTGGCATGTCCCCGATCGTGGCGATCTGCTCCTCGGGGATCCGGTAGCGCGCTGCAAGCAGCCTGACCACAGCGCCCTTGTTTGCCTGCGGGTGGGTGACGTCGAGGTAGTAGGGCTGTGAGCGCGCCGCCGCGACATGATCGCCGAAGCGATCGTGCGCCTCGCCTGAGACCCTGGCCACCAGCTCGTGGTCGTCGCTGACGCCGACGATCTTTGCGACCTCTGCGGTGAGGCCCTCATAGCTGCTGACGACGGTCGGCTCGAACTGCACCGTCGAGCGCTCGTGCGCCACATGCGGCGCATCTGGATCGCGCAGGTACCACTCGGCTCCCCGGTAGAGCCAGACGTCAAGCCCTGCCCTCTCAAGCGTCCCGATGATCTGCGATACCAGCTCCTGCGGGATCGTCCGCTGCTCGATCACGGTCATGTCGGGCTCCACGACAAGACCGCCGTTGAATGCGGCGATCGGCGTGCGCAGCCCAAGCGGCTCCACCAGCATCTGCATCCCGCGCGGCGGACGGCCGCTGGTGAGCGCAAAGCGGATCCCTGCGGCGTGCAGCCGCTTTACCGCAGCGACCGCGCGCTCCGTCAGGCGCTTCTCGGAGGTGACCAGCGTCCCATCGACATCCGCCAGCAGCAGGGCGATCGAGCTCATCGCGCAGGTTGGCCTTGTCGGGCACAGGCGCAGCCAGGACCGCGCGTGAGGCATGGCGCCCGCCGCCGGGCAGCGCGCCGGCGCGGCGGCGGCCCGACATCTCCCAGCGACCTCGCGCTGTAGGATCGACCCGACGGCGCCGCGGAGCAGCCTGCGGGCATCGCGGCGCAGCGGCCGCGCCCGCAGCCGGGCGCGCCAGCGGAAACCCACAACCAAGCACGGAGGATGCCGATGCAACTGGGCATGGTCGGCCTCGGACGGATGGGATCGAACCTCGTCAGGCGCCTGATGCGCGCCGGACACGAATGCGTGGTGTATGACGTCAGCGCCGAGGCGGTGCAGGCGCTCTCCGCCGAGGGCGCCACCGGCGTCTCCTCGCTCGAGCAGCTGGTCCAGACGCTCCAGCCTCCCCGAGCAGCCTGGGTGATGGTGCCGGCCGGGGACATCACCGAGCAGACGATAGAGCAGCTTGCGCGCCATATGCAGGCCGGCGACGTCCTGATCGACGGCGGCAACACCTACTACCGCGACGACATCCGCCGCGCCGCCGCGCTGGCGCCGAGGGGCATCCACTACATCGACTGCGGCACCAGCGGCGGCGTCTGGGGGCTCGAGCGCGGCTACTGCCTGATGATCGGCGGCGAGCAGGAGCCGATCGAGCGCCTCCAGCCGCTGTTTGCGGCGATCGCGCCGGGGGTGGAGGCCGCCGCGCGCACGCCTGGGCGCAGCGGCGAGCCGGACGCTGCCGAGCAGGGCTATCTGCACTGCGGTCCCGCGGGCGCAGGTCACTTCGTGAAGATGATCCACAACGGCATCGAGTACGGGATGATGGCCGCCTATGCCGAGGGGCTGAACATCCTGCGCAACGCCAACGTGGGCAGCGCAAAGCGCGACGCTGACGCCGAGACCGCGCCGCTCGAGCACCCCGAGGACTACCGCTATGAGATCGACCTGCCCGCGGTCACCGAGCTCTGGCGGCGGGGCAGCGTGATCGCCTCCTGGCTGCTTGACCTGACAGCGGCAGCGCTGCTTGAGTCGCCCGACCTCCATGAGCTCTCCGGTCGCGTCTCAGACTCCGGCGAGGGGCGCTGGACGGCGATCGCGGCCATCGAGGAGGGGGTGCCGGCGCCGGTGCTGACAAGCGCGCTCTTCTCGCGCTTTGCCTCCCGCGACCTCGATCGCTTCGCCAACCAGACCCTCTCGGCGATGCGCAAGCAGTTCGGCGGCCACGCCGAGAAGCCATCAAGTTAGGCGACGATCGGGCACCCGGCGCCGGCAGCTCGAGCGCCCTGCGGCAGCGCCTCGCCACCTCTGGGGGCTTCAGCGCGCGCTTCACTTGCGGCGCCGAGCGCGCCCAGAGAGCGCTCGCGGCAGCGCCCTTCGCAGCCCGGCGAGCTCGAGCAGAAAGCCCCTGCCGATGACGCTGAGCGAGAGCGCGGAGCCGAACAGCACGACCGCGTCGATGCTCTCGCGGCCCTGCTTGGCCCAGTAGACATCTTCGAGGTTCAGCCACAGCGCGAACTCGTCAAGCGTGAGCGCGGCGCCGGCCCCGAATGCCGCCGCCGTCAGCCGCGAGGAGCGTCGCCCTTCCTTGATGCACAGCTCCATCATCCACAGATAGCCGACGATCAGCAGCCCGCTGATCCTAAAGGTCATGTGGTGAATGTGACGTCCGCCCGGCGTGATGTTTCGGAACGGGCCCCTTTCGGCGCGGATGGCGTGGGTGATCGCGCGCACCGCCGCAAAGGTCAGGAAGAAGGAGCCCGTCGCAAAGAGCTGGCGCTCCTTGCGCCTCTCGGCGAAGTGCTTGTGGTAGAGGGCGCGCACATCACCTTCAGCGTGGCGCGCGCGCTCCCGTCGGGCGCGGGCACCACCGCTGGTCGGACGCCTGCTCATCTCGCAGAACAGGCTAATCGGTCCCGCGCGAGCGTGCGACATTCACCTCCGTGGGCGCTGCCGCAGTGAGACTTACCGGTTCTCTTCGCTGCATCCACAGGTCGGCGCGGTCGGCAGCAGCCTGCTGATCGCAGGCGAGCAGCGCATCCCATTTTCCGTGAAGGCGAGCCCCGCCGAGCACGAGATCCTCACCAGCGACCCCGCCGAGCTGACAGCGCGACTGGATGCGTGAGATGAATGCTCCCGTCGGCGGGTATCTCAACCTTTCAGGCGGCGGTCGGCGACCTGGTAGATGCTGGGTCGCCACGTGGCGCTGGGGTGACGCTCGCCGCCTGCAAGCAAGCGCAGGGTGGGCGCTCCTTTCACCGTGGCGCGTAGGAAGACTGCGCCCATTGCCCATCCGGATGGGGATGTACAACTTGTACAACTTCACGCAGCCAGGGAGGCTTGTTCCTTCCCGCGCTTCCTCCTCGCAGCGCTTGAGCCGTCGGGCGGGGGCGCCGTCCTCCAGCCGGGCGACCATCGGCTCGATCGCTGCGCGCGCCGCGCCGCTGGCGTGAGCGAGGTCTTCAGCCAGCGCCTCCGCGTCGACGATGACAGCGGAGGCCGGGCCGTCCGGGGCGGGCGGCGCCTACTCCTCGCCGTCGGCGGGCAGATGCCCGAAGTGCGCCTCGAAATCCTGCGTGGAGAGCGGCTGCGCGCCGGCACGCTCATGCTCGCATCAGCAACCTTCGCATCGGTTCGCTCCTCCAGGCGCAGCGCCCGCATTGCCGAGCAAGACTGGCCGTGCAACGGCGATGACCCCTGCGCGGCGCGCTCGCGCGGGCGATCGCCACCGAAGACCCGATCCGCAGCGAGCTCCTCTACGGCGGCCAGGTCGGGGTGCAGCGTCCCATCCGTCGCTTCAGCCTCGCAGCGACCGAAGCGGGCGGCGAGGAGCTGTCACTGCTGCGGACGTGGCGACCTCACCGGCGCCGGTAGCGGACGTAGACGACGCGCGATCCGAACGTACGCGTCTGGACCAGCTCCAAGTCGATCCTTCGCTCCAGAGCCGGGAAGTAGGGCGTGCCGCCACCAAGCACCACCGGACTGAGGAAGAGGCGGTACTCGTCGACGAGGTCGAGCGCGATCAGCGCCGAGGCAAGCCCGGCGCCGCCGACGGCTATGGCCTTCCCCGGCTGCCGCTTGAGCTCGGCCACCTCCTCGGCAACACCGCGCCTCGCAAGCGTGGCGTTTCCCGCGACTGCCTCGAGCGTCGTCGAGAAGACCAGCTTTGGCACCGGCCTCCAGACTCGCGCCCACTCAACGTGCAGAGGCCCGGGAAGCTCCTCCTCTGGCATCTCCCAGTAGAGCATCGTCTCGTAGAGCCGGCGCCCGCAGAGCTGAACGCCGACCTCTCGCATCTGCTCGGTGTGAAAGCGAAACAGCTCCTCGTCGGGCTCGCCCCAGCCGATGTCGCCATCGGGCCCAGCGATGAGCCCGTCCAGCGAAACCGCTCCCATCGAGTAGATCACGGGTCGTTCGCTGATCTCGGACGCGGTCATCAGCGACCGGCCTCCGGCTCGCAGCGTGGGCGAGAACAAAGACGCAGTTGGCGCACACCGCCACGTCTACCAGATTCCGCTGGGGCTACCCCAACCTTCGTGAGCAGCCACCGGCCATCACCCGCGATGCGCATGACCTCCGAGCCATCGACCGACCTCGTCAGCCAGCTGCTCGCTTGCAACGTATCGCGTCGCGGGACCTCTGCCTCGCCGCCGAACCAGGCCCGCGTCCGCCAGCCGCCGCAGGTCGGTGCTCGCTGTGGGCGCGGAAACGTCGGCCTCCTCCGCGTACGTGGCGCGATCCGTACCGTGGAAGAGGCTTTGCTCGAGCGCGATCACGAGACGATCCGGCCAGCCTCGCTGCTCCACGAGCCGCACCAAGTATCCCCAGCGTTCGCCAGCGTCGTTGAGTTGACGCAGTCGGCGGCGTGCCTGCTCGAGGTGGGCATCGACGCAGAAGCGTACAAATGGCATCGGGTCACGCTGTGGCTGGTAAGAACCACCCTGGGCCTCTCCGAGCGCGGCGTAGTAGGCGGACGTGTTCTCGCCGAGGTACTCCTCGATCGTCACGAAATCCGGGGCCAGGAGACCGCCGAGAGCGAGCACAAGCGACTGGATGAGCCGCGCGATGCGTCCGTTGCCGTCGCGGAAGGGATGCACCGAGACGACATGCAGATGGGCCATCGCCGCCCGGACGACGAGATGCGCGTCAGGCTCGCCAGCGCCCAACCACCGCACGACCTCGCGCATCAGCTCCGGCACGTCGTCGGCAGGCGGCCCGACGTAAGCCGGTGGTCCGCCGCCGGGGCTGGTGACCTCGATCCCGTGCGTCCGATATTGGCCCGGGTCCTTGTCCTTCTGGAAGTAGCAAGCATCGAAATGGAGGTCGAGCACGACGCGCTCGACCCACTCGAACCGCTCGTCGGCGGCCATCACGCCGACGTGGTCCATCGCGCGCGCGTAGCTGGACAGCGCCATGCGATCAACGTCGGTCGGATCCAGGAGCTCAGCCCCGCTCGCGATCGCGAGCGTCTCCTCGCGCGGCACGCGAAAGCCCTCGATCTCGATCGAGCTCTCAGCGCAGGACGCCCGCCACTGCCGCCTCAAGCTGCCGAGCCACGGCCCAGCGGCACGGGCTTGGGCACCCAGCTCGTCACGCAGCTGCTCGAACGCGGCAAGCTGAGCTCGCAAGGACGCGTCAGGCTTGGGCGTAGCGTAGATCATTATCTAGAGTATAGCCGATTAGTCGTACAATCGGCTATGCCATTGATTGTTTATCCTGTCGGGGCCATCCCGCGAATCTATGAGCGGCGGCCGTCCATTTGCACAAAGCCATCTGAGCGCCGCGCGCTGGCCAAGCAGCAGCCGATGGCCGCTGGCAGTCGCTGCCAGCTGAGGGCGCGTGACCTACGGTTCATGTAGGAGACCCGCTTGTACGGCGTAGGCGCATGACCGACCCCGCCGTCGAGCCCGCGTGCGAGCGGTGGGTTACCAAGGAGCAGCTCGCCGATCACCTGGGCGTCTCGCCGCGGTG
This sequence comes from bacterium, assembly GCA_021323635.1. GTDB lineage: Bacteria > Actinomycetota > Thermoleophilia > Solirubrobacterales > Solirubrobacteraceae > Palsa-744. The sequence goes on from JAJPKQ010000038.1 coordinate 8,034, forward strand.
GATCGAGCGCCGTCATTGCGCCGGCCTGCCTGACCTGCGCCTCGGCGGCCTCAACCGCTACAAGGTGTCGGCAGTCGAGGCGAGGCTCCGCCAGCGCCACGCCCCCCCGGAGAGATCCTCATGCCGCTGAACCGGGGCACGCGCCACAGACCGAGGTGGGCAGGCCACGTCAAATACTGGGGCCACAAGAAATGGGTCGGCACGCACGAGAGCATGGAGGCTTACCAGGTCGCCAAGGAGCGCTGCCTGGAGGAGCTTCGCGAGGAGGTCGACAATCCCGCCCGCCGGCAGGCCCCGACCGTGCTCGAGTTCGCGGGAGCGACGATCCAGGAGAACGGCAGAATTGAACCGCCCCGCGAATCTTGGAGGCCCAATCCAATGAGAGGATGAGCCGACCGCAGATGAGGCGAGTTCCCAGGCGGCGCGCCGCGGCGACAAGCTCGGTGTCCCCGGCATCGGCCCAGGGGAGCCGACGGGCTTTCGCCGGTTCTCGGCCCCGCAAATCCGCCGCAGACGACCCCCGGTCATGCTGTCGGGCCGCGCCGGATATGGTCCCGGGATGACCGCGACGCGGCCACCCGATGGCTGGCTTGTACCATCGCCACCACAGGCGCTTGAGGGCACCGATCGCTTCGTCGGCGCGGACGCGAGGGTGCTGGACTTCTGGCGCTGGGCGTTCTCCGACCTGCGGGACAACACGCAGCGAGGAGTGCTCGCCGAGTTCCTTGTAGCGCTCGCGCTCGGGCGCACCGAGACTCGACGAAAGCCGTGGGACAACCACGACGTGACCACCGCCTCAGGTCTGCGGGTTGAGGTCAAGGCGAGCGGCTACCTGCAATCGTGGGCGCAGCGCACGCACTCGCAGCTGAGCTTCGGGCGCGTGATCGGCCGCACGTGGGATGCGAACACCAACGAGTTCGGCGCTGAGCCCGAGGTCCGAGCGGACGTGTTCGTCTTCTCAGTCCAGACCTGCAAGGACCCGCGTGGCTACGACGTGCTCGACATCTCGCAGTGGGAGTTCTATGTCGTGGCGGCGGAGCGCGTGCGGGAATGCGCCTACAAGAGGGTGAGCATCGCCTGGGTACGCAAGCACGCCGAGCCTGTGCCGTTCAGTGATCTTGCGGCCACGATCGAGCGCGTTGGGCGCGGCACTACTTTGGCCTCTGCGTGACCACCGAGGGGCATTCGTGTGCCGGCTGAGTTTGGCCGGATCAGCCCGGCACCGCGGGCTGTCCGGCGCCGACTCGCCAAGAGATCCCCGACGCCGGTCGGAGCGGCAGCGGCATCCTCAATCGATATCGCCTACCAACGCCGTAGCCAAGCTGATCGCTGTCAGGGCGGCGGAGTCGCGCCGCTCGCACAGTCGCAAGCCCGGATCAACCCTGATAAGCGCCATCTCGCGCCATCGACGCGCGATCTCGTCTTCGCCAATCTCGTCTCTGCCTGGATCTTGCCGTGCGCGTGAGCGCGCTTCATCCTCGGTGAAGGTGTCCACTGCCACGGCTTGCTCGTCGCTTAGAGCCCCTATCAAAATGAGGAATATGCCATCCTCCCTCGAAGTCCGGAGACATGGCCAAAGCTCTCGTCTCAGATCACCTGTGGGCCCGCATCGAGCCCGAGCTGCCCACCGTGGAGCGGCGCTACCGCTACCCAGG
>JAJPKQ010000036.1 GCA_021323635.1 bacterium
CGCGCGCGAAGCAAAGGGCGACTCTCAGGAAGCGCTCGCCTTTCATGCTGGGATCACGACCGGCACCCTGCAGCGCCTTGAGCTCGGGCACTCCGACCCGGCCTGGTCGACGGTCCGTGCGGTGGCCCGCGCCCTGGACCTCTCCCTGCGCGAGCTTGCGGCTGCCGTCGAAAGCGCCCGCGAGGGCAGCTGAGCCAGGGCCGCGCCGCACCGCTACCTTCTGCACGTGGACCTCTCGATCTTCTTTGCCGGCACCGGCGGCTCAGCGCCCTCCGCGCGCCGCGGGATGCCCGCCATGCTTCTGCGCCGGGGCGGCGAGCGCCTGCTCTTTGACTGTGGCGAGGGCACGCAGCGGCAGCTGGTGCGCTCGATCGGGCTGCTCGATCTCGACGCGATCTTCATCACCCACTTTCACGCCGACCACTGGCTGGGCCTACCCGGGCTGCTGAAGACCTATGCCCTGCGCGAGCGCTCCGCACCGCTCTCGATCTACGGTCCGCCGGGCCTGCGCGAGGTGATGGCCGCTGTGCGCTTCATCTACGGCCGACTGCCCTATCCGCTGGGACTGCACGAGCTGCAGCCGCTGCAGCCCACAGAGCGCAACGGCTACACGGTGACCGCGGTGCCGGTCACGCATCGCCGCCAGCGCGCCTTCGGCTACGCCGTCGTCGAGGAGGGGAGGCCGGGTGAATTCGACCCGCAGGCGGCGGCTGCGCTCGGCATCAGGCCCGGGCCCGACTTCGGTCGCCTGCAGCGCGGCGAGGTTGTCGACGGGGTGCGCCCCGAGCAGGTGATGGGGCCGCCACGGCAGGGGCGCAAGGTTGTGATCTCCGGCGACACCGCGCCCTGCCAGGCGCTCGCAGCAGCCGCTCACCAGGCCGACCTCCTGATCCATGAGGCGACCTTCCTCGAGGAGGATGCAGAGCGCGCGCGCGAGACCGAGCACTCGACCGCACGCCAGGCGGCGCTGCTGGCCAGCGAGGCGCAGGCGCGGATGCTTGCGCTCGTGCACATCTCCGGACGCTACCCGCCGCGGCTGCTGCGCGAGGAGGCTCGCGCCTGCTTCCCGGGCGCGCTCACGCCGCGTGACTTCGACCTGATCGAGATTCCCTTCCCGGAGCGCGGCGAGCCGCGGATGATCGCCTTTGAGAAAGCGCGCACCGCGCAGGTGCCCGATCAAGAGCCCGGTGCGAGGCCCGGCGCGGCGGGCGCTTGCGCCGCAGCGCAATAGGGCCGCGCGAGCGCCGGGCCAGCTGGTAGAGTCTCCACGACGTCCTTTAACGCGGTCCAGCGAGGCCAGAAGGAGCAACTCTGAGCACCGATAAGAAAGTTGTGCTGCGCGAGCGCGAGATGAGCAGTGCTCTGGTCCGCATCGCACACGAGATCGCGGAGCGCAATACCGAGGGACCTGCGCCCGCGCTTGTGGGCATCCATCGGCGGGGCGTCTTCCTGGCCCGCCGCCTGCGCGAGACGCTCAACGCGCTGCTGGAGGAGGCGGTCCCCTACGGCGAGCTCGACATCGGCCTCTATCGCGACGATCTGGCGGTGCGCGGCCTTGCGCCCGTCGTCTACGCATCAAGCATCGAGTTCGACCCGACCGGGCGCACGGTGGTGATCGTCGACGATGTCCTCTACACGGGTCGCACCGTCCGCGCTGCGATCGATGCGCTGTTTGACTTCGGGCGACCCGGGCGGGTGCAGCTTGCCGTCCTCGTCGACCGCGGGCACCGCGAGCTGCCGATCCGGCCCGACTATGTCGGAAAGAACATCCCGACAGCGCGTAGCGAGCACGTCGCGGTGGCCCTTGCCGAGCTCGATCGCGCCGACGAGGTGCTGATCAGACGCCGATCGCCGCTTTCGCATGCCTGAGCCTCCTCAGCTGACCATGCGCCATCTGCTCTCGATGGACGCCCTCGAGCGCGCGCAGATCGAGCGCCTGCTCGAGCGCGCCGAGAGCTTCGAGCAGCTTGCGCAGCGCCCTGTGAAGAAGGTTCCTGCGCTGCGCGGCAAGACCGTGCTCAACCTCTTCTTCGAGCCCTCGACGCGCACGCGCGCCTCCTTCGAGCTGGCCGCGAAGCGCCTCTCGGCTGATGTCATCAACTTCAGCGCTGCCGGCTCGAGCCTCGAGAAGGGCGAGTCGCTGAAGGACACGATCCTGACCCTCAACGCCCAGCAGCCCGATGTGATCGTCGTTCGCTCGCCCCATGTCGGCGCAGCCGAGCTCGTGCGCTCGTGGACCAGCGCAGCGGTGGTCAATGCGGGCGATGGCACGCACGAGCATCCGACCCAGGCGCTGCTCGACCTCTACACCCTCAGGCGCTGCTTCGGCCATGTGGAGGGCCTGTCGGTGTGGATCGTCGGCGACGTCGCCCACTCGCGCGTGGCCCGCTCGAACATCATCGCCCTGCAGAAGCTCGGCGCAAGCGTCACCCTGTGCGGGCCGCCCACCCTGATCCCACCCGGCATCGAGGCGCTCGGTGCCACGGTGCGCTACAGCCTCGACGATCTCCATCAGGCCGATGTCATCTACGCCCTGCGCCTGCAGCGCGAGCGCATCGACCAGCTGCCGCTGCCATCGCTGCGCGAGTATGCGGCCTGCTTTCAGATCGACGAAAGGCGCCTGGGGTCACGTCAGGTTGTCCTGCACCCCGGCCCCGTCAATCGCGGCGTCGAGCTCTCCAGCGCTGTCATCGACTCCCCCCAATCGCGCATCGGCGCGCAGGTGCAGGCTGGCATCCTGGTGCGCATGGCGGTCCTCTACGAGCTGCTTGCGCCGGCGCCCGCGCCGCAGCAGGCAAACGTGCGGGAGATCGCATGAGCGGCGCGCCGCAGCTGACCACTGCCGCCCGCGATCCCGCAAGCGTGCTCTTCAGCGACGTCCGTGCGCTGGACCCGCGCGCAGGGATACAGGCGCGCTGTGACCTGCTGGTGAGTCACGGCGAGATCGCCGCCATCGGCGAGCCCGGGACGATCTCCCCGGGCGAGGATGCCGAGCTGATCGATGGTCGCGGAGAGCTGCAGCTGTTCCCCGCCTTCTTCGACCCGCATGTTCATCTGCGCGTTCCCGGCCAGGAGCACAAGGAGGATCTTGAGACGGGCACACGCGCTGCCGCCGCGGGCGGCTTCTGCGCTGTGATCGCGATGCCCAACACCGATCCGCCGATCGACAGCGCGCCGATCCTGCGCTCGCTGCACGAGCTTGCCGCACAGGAGGCGCGCGTCGCGGTGGGCTTCCTGCCGGCGATCTCCAAGGGACTGCGCGGCGCCGAGCTGACCGAGATGGTTGAGCTGAGAGCGGCCGGGGCGCTCGGCTTCAGCGATGACGGCAGGCCCGTCGCAGACGCTGGGCTGCTGCGCGACGCCATGCGTTATCAGCGCCTCGCGGGCGGGGTGCTCGCGCTGCACGAGGAGGAGCTCTCGCTGGCAGCCGGCGGCGTGATGCGCGAGGGGCCGACAGCCGCGCGCCTGGGCCTGCGTGGGATCCCCGCGCTTGCCGAGGCGACGATGGTCGCGCGCGACGCAGCGCTCGCGCTCGCGGAGGACGCACGCGTGCACTTCCAGCATCTCTCCTGTGAGGGCTCGCTTGCCGCGCTTGCAGCGCACAAGTCGATCGGCGCGCAGCTGAGCGCGGAGGTGACGCCGCACCATCTGCTGCTCTGCGACGAGGATCTGCTGGGGCTGGAGACCGCGCTGAAGGTGAACCCGCCGCTGGCAAGCGCCGCCGATCGCAGCGCGCTGCGATCGGCGCTGCGCGAGGGCCTGATCGACTGCATCGCCACCGATCATGCTCCGCACGCGCGCGAGGAGAAGGAGGTTCCGATCGAGCAGGCGCCGTTTGGCAGCACCGGGCTGGAGACCGCCTTTGCGGCGCTCTACAGCGAGCTGGTCCTGCCCGGCGAGCTTGCGCTGAGCAGGCTGATCGAGGCGTTGACCGCGGGAGCCGAGCTCTTCGGCCTTCCCGTACCCACCATCGCCCGGGGGGCGCCCGCAAACCTCGCGCTGGTCGATCTGCAGGCGCACTGGGTGGCGGGCGAGCAGGGCTGGGAGAGTCGCGCGGCCAACTGCTGCCTGGCCGGTCGCCCCCTGCGGGGGCGCGTGCTGATGACGCTTGCCGGCGGCACCGTCGCCTACCGCGAGCGAAGCTTTGCGATGGTGGCGCTGTGAGCAGCGGGAGGGCAGGCGCACCGGCTGCTCGCAGCGACGGTGCTCCGGCGCAGTTGGCGCGCGAGCGCGCGGCGCTGCTGGTGATCGACATCCAGGAGGCCTTCCGCGCCTACCGCTGCTTCAGTCGCGTCGCGCGCGGCGCAGGGCGCCTGCTTGCCGGGGCGCGCATCCTCTCCATCGCCCCGATCGTGACCGAGCAGTACCCGCGTGGGCTGGGGCCGACCGTGCCTGAGCTTCAGCTTGGCGCGCACAGCGCCCTCCAGAAGCTTGCCTTCTCGGCCGCACACGCCGAGGGCTTTGCGCTCGGCGGCGCCGACCAGGCGATCGTCTGCGGGCTGGAGACCCACGTCTGCGTGGCTCAGAGCGTGCTGGACCTGCTCGCAGGAGGCATCCAGGTCTTCCTCGTTGCCGATGCGTGCGGCTCGCGCAACGAGTCCGACCACGAGCTTGCCCTGCGCCGGCTGGAGCAGGCCGGGGCGATACCGACCAGCGTCGAGGCCGTCCTCTTCGAGCTGATCGGCGGCGCGCAGGCTCCGGAGTTCAAGGCGATCCAAGGTCTGATCAAGTGAGGGCGGCGAGGCCTCACGAGGACCAGCAGCCGAGCGAGCAGCACGGCTACGTATTGCTCGAGGACGGCGCCCGCTTTGACGGTATAGCCTGCGCGGCGCCCGCTGAGGCCGTCGGCGAAGTCGTCTTCACGACGACGATGTCCGGCTATCAGGAGTCCTTCAGCGACCCCTCCTTCGCGGGCCAGCTGATCGCTTTCACCTATCCCCACATCGGCAACTACGGAACGGCCGCCGGCGCAATGGAGTCAACGCGCCCCTGGGCGCGCGGAGCGATCATGCGCGCGGCTCGCAACCTGCCCGCTGCGCAAGGTGGCGAGGGCTGGCTGGACTGGCTGCGATCGCGCGGCATCCCCGCGCTCACCGATGTCGATACGCGCGCTCTGGTGCGCCACATCCGCAGCGCAGGCGCGATGCGCGGAGGCATCTTCTCGGCGGCGACCAGCGAGCAGCGGGCGCAGGAGCTGATTGCCGCCGAGCCGCCGATGAGCGGACGCAACCTGGCCACGGAGGTGTGCGTGAGCGAGCCGCTGCCGATCGCAGACCTCGCTGCGCTTGAAGCCCACCTCTGCGCCGGTGGGGCAAGCCGCGAGCGCCGGGGCGAGGAGGTCTCCGATGAGCGGGTGCGAGCGCGTGCCAGGGGAGGCGGCGAGGGCCCACTGATCGCGGTCCTCGACACCGGCGTGAAAGCATCGATCCTGCGCACGCTGCTGGCCGCCGGCGCGAGCCTCATCCTCTATCCCTACAGCACCCCTGCGGAGGAGATCCTCGCCGACGGCGCGGAGGCCCTGCTGCTTGCCAACGGCCCGGGTGACCCCGGCGCTGTGCCCGAGGCGGTGGAGCGCATCCGAGCGCTGATCGGGCGGATCCCGCTCTTTGGCATCTGCCTGGGCCACCAGCTTCTCTGCCGCGCGATCGGCCTTGAGACCTTCAAGCTGCCATTCGGCCACCGCGGCGCAAACCACCCGGTGAAGGATCTGCGCAGCGGGCGCATAGCGATCACCTCCCAGAACCACGGCTTCGCGGTGCTCGCCTGCGCGGGCGCCGAGCGCCTGGAGCGCGATGAGCCGCTTGAGCTGCAGACCGAGCTCGGCGCCGCGCGGCTGACGCACGTCAACCTCTACGACCGCACGATCGAGGGCGTCGAGCTGCTCGATGCGCCCGCCGCCGCTGTCCAGTACCACCCGGAGGCAGGGCCCGGGCCGCACGACAGCCTCTACATCTTCGAGGAGATCCTCGCCCTTGCGGAGGGCTCCAGGAAGGACGCTCGCTAGATGCCAAGGCGCCGCGACCTGCGCAAGATCCTGATCCTCGGCTCGGGCCTGATCGTGATCGGGCAGGCGGCGGAGTTCGACTACTCCGGCGCCCAGGCCTGCCGGGTGCTGCGCTCCGAGGGCTATGAGGTGGTGCTCGTGAACTCCAATCCGGCGACGATCATGACCGACCCAGAGCTTGCTGACCGCACCTACATCGAGCCCCTCACGGCCGACGCGGTGGCTGCGGTGATCGAGCGCGAGCGCCCGGATGCGCTGTTGCCCACGCTCGGCGGCCAGACCGCCCTCAACCTAGCCAAGGAGCTTGCCGAGTCGGGCCTGCTCGACCAGCGCTCCGTCGAGCTGATCGGCGCCCGGCTGGATGCGATCGCCACCGCTGAGGATCGCGAGCTTTTCCGGGAGGCGATGGCGCGCGCAGGGCTTGCGATGCCGCGCTCCGCGGTCGTCTCCACGCTGGCGCAGGCGCTTGCGGAGGCCGAGGGGCTGGGGCTGCCGCTGATCGTTCGCCCGGCCTTCACGCTGGGCGGCCGCGGCGGGGGGATCGCGCGCGACCGCGATGAGCTGGCGGAGATCGTCGCCCACGGGCTTGAGGTCTCGCCGATCTCTCAGGTGCTGCTCGACCAGTCGGTGCTCGGCTGGGGCGAGTTCGAGCTGGAGGTGATGCGGGACGCAAACGACAACGCGCTTGTCGTCTGCTCGATCGAGAACGTGGATCCGATGGGCGTCCACACCGGCGACTCCGTCACGGTCGCCCCGCAGCAGACGCTCTCAGACCGCCTCTATCAGCGGCTGCGCGACCAAGCGCTGGCGGTGATTCGCGCCGTCGGGGTGGAGACCGGCGGCTCCAACGTGCAGTTTGCGGTCAACCCGGCCAGCGAGGAGATCCTCGTGATCGAGATGAACCCGCGCGTCTCGCGCTCCTCAGCGCTTGCCTCCAAGGCCACCGGCTTCCCGATTGCAAAGATCGCCGCGCGCCTGGCGGTCGGCTACACGCTCGAGGAGATCCCCAACGACATCACCGGCGTCACACCGGCAAGCTTCGAGCCCGCGCTCGACTACGTGGTCGTCAAGTTCCCGCGCTTTGCCTTCGAGAAGTTCCCCGGCGCAGACGAGCGGCTCTCCACGCACATGAAGTCCGTGGGCGAGGTGATGGCGATCGGCCGCACCTTCGCGCAGGCCTTCGCCAAGGCGCTGCGCTCGCGCGAGCTGGACCGCGTGGCAGATCTCTCCGAGCGCTCCACCGAGCAGCTGCTCGGCGCGATCGCGGTGCCGCACGCAGAGCGCTATGACGCGATTCTCGAGCTCTTCCGCCGCGGCGCCGACTGCGCGGAGGTCGCGCAGCGCACGGCGATCAACGAGTGGTTCCTGGGGGAGCTGCGGATGCTTGCCCGCGACCCGCGCCGGGCTCAGCGGGGCGCGCGCTGCTACCGCTCCGTGGACACCTGCGCGGCCGAGTTCCCGGCCCGCACGCCCTACTACTACTCCTGCTTTGAGCAGCGCGCCGAGGATGAGATCATCCCCGCAGAGCGCTCCACGGTCGTCGTGCTGGGGGCCGGGCCCAACCGCATCGGGCAGGGGATTGAGTTCGACTACTGCTGCGTGCATGCGGCGCTGACCGTACGCGAATGCGGGCGCGAGGCGGTGATGATCAACTGCAACCCGGAGACCGTCTCGACTGACTACGACACCTCCGACCGCCTTTACTTCGAGCCCCTCACGCTCGAGGACGTGCTTGCGGTGATCGAGCGCGAGCGACGCCTGGAGGGCGTGATCGTGCAGTTCGGCGGTCAGACGCCGCTGCGGCTCGCGGCCGGCCTCGACGCCGCCGGCGTGCCGCTGCTTGGCACGGGCGTCGAGGCGATCGATCTGGCCGAGGACCGCAGCCGCTTCTCGGCGCTGCTGGGGGAGCTCGGCTACAAGGCGCCTGCCTACGCCAGCGCCTCCTCGATCGAGGAGGCGCTCGAGCGCGCGCAGGCGGTCGGCTTTCCGCTGATCGTGCGCCCCTCATACGTCCTTGGCGGGCGGGCGATGGAGATCGTCTACACGCCTGAGCAGCTTGCCGGCTACCTGCGCCGAGAGGGCGCCGATCGCTCCGGCAGGATCTACCTGGATCGCTTCCTTGAGCGCGCGATCGAGGTCGACGTGGATGCGCTCTGCGACCGCGAGCAGACGTGGATCGGCGGCATCATGCAGCATGTCGAGGAGGCGGGGGTGCACTCCGGGGACTCCGCCTGCGTGCTTCCGCCGCACTCCCTCGACGAGGGCATGATCGAGCAGATCCGCTCCGCCACCCGCGCGATCGCGCGCGGGCTTGGGGTGGTGGGCCTGCTGAACGTGCAATACGCGGTCCACGATGGCGAGCTGCACGTGATCGAGGCCAACCCGCGCGCCTCGCGGACAGTCCCGTTCGTATCGAAGGCGATCGGCATCCCGCTCGCAAAGGCCGCCTGTCGGGTGATGCTCGGCGAGCGCATCGCAGAGCTCGGCCTGCCCACCGAGCGCGAGGGGCTGGGGGGCGGCTCCCATGTCTTTGTCAAGGAGGCCGTGCTGCCCTTCGACCGCCTGCAGGGCTCAGACTCGCTGCTCGGCCCGGAGATGCGCTCGACAGGAGAGGTGATGGGGATCGCCCGCGACTTTCCAAGCGCCTTTGCAAAGGCGCAGGCAGGCGCCGGCGTGCCGCTGCCCGGCCCCGGGGCGGCGGCCTTCATCTCGGTCACCGACGCCGACAAGGAGGCCGCTGGCGCACTGGCCCAGAGCCTGCACGATCTCGGCTTCAAGCTGCTTGCAACGCGCGGCACCGCCGCCGCGATAGCGCGCATGGGCGTGCCCGTGACGCGCCTGCAGAAGATCGCCGAGGGCACCCCCAACGTGCTCGAGTGCGTCGAGCGGGGCGAGGTGTCGCTGATCATCAACACCCCCAGCGGCTCCGGTGCGCGCTCTGACGGCTGGGAGATCCGCCGCGCTGCTGTCGCCCATGGGATCCCCTGCCTGACGACCCTTCCCGCGGCAGCCTCCGCGGTGCGGGCGATCGTCTCCGCATGCGTCAGCGGCAGGGAACGCGCGCCGGAGGTGGTCTCGCTCCAGGAGCTGCACGCGGATGAGGGCAGGTGCGCGCCAGGCAGCTCGCAGGCGCATGCACAGGAGCGCTCCGCGCTGCTTGGCTCCGGGAGCCCGCCAGCGCACTGATGGCAGGCTCAGTGCCATCCACGGGCAGCCGTCTCGGTCAAGGCGCCGGTCGGCGGGAGCTTGTCGTGCTCGCCAACCAGCCCTGTGGCCCCTACCGGTTGCTGCAGGTCGACGATCCGCACGGAGCGACGCCGCAGCCGGGGCAGTTTGCGATGCTGAGCGCGCTCGAGGGCTGGGGGGCGGGGGCTGACGGGCGCCCATACCTGCCGCGCGCGCTCTCCTATGCTCGCCATCGCGACGGGCAGGCGCACTTTCTGATCGCGGAGGTCGGCCCTGGCACCAAGCGCCTGTGCGCGCTTGCTCCCGGCGAGCGTGTCGGGATGCTTGGGCCGCTCGGGCGCCCCTTCCAGCGCGCCGCCGACGCGCAGGCGCATGTCCTGCTGGTTGGCGGCGGCATCGGCATCGCGCCCCTGCTCGCGCTCTGCGATCTGCTGCCCGGCAGGGCACACGCGCTCTTTGGCTTTCGCGATGCCTCCTGCGCCCAGGCGGCGGAGCTCTGCGAGCGGCCTGCTGCGCTGCAGATCGCGACAGACGACGGCTCCGTCGGGAGGCGCGGGAGCGCTGTCGAGCTGCTTGTGGCGGAGCTTGCGCGTGCGCGGCAGGCCGCGGCGTCAGCCGGTCGGCAGGTGGTGGTGGCAGGCTGCGGGCCGCCACCGATGCTCGAGGCGCTGCGTCGCTTCTGCCGGGAGCGCGATCTGGCATGCGAGCTATCCGTCGAGGCGCCCATGGCGTGCGGATACGGCGCCTGCCACGGCTGCGTGCTCGAGCTGCGCGAGGGCTCCTACGCACGCGCCTGCATCGAGGGGCCCGTCTTTGCCGGCGAGCGCCTTGGCCCGATTCCGGACTACGAGGCGTGAGCGCCCGATGCCAGCCGATCGCCAAGGCGCTCGCCCGCCGGTGAGGATCAGCAGCGCAGGGGCCTTGGAGCTCTGTGGAATCGCGCTTGCGCATCCGGTCATCAACGGGTCAGGGACCTATGACCTGCGCGCGGCGCTGTCGGTTTTCGGGCAGGCCTTGCTCGATGCGATGCCATTTGCCGCCTACGTCTCCAAGACCATCACGATCGCGCCGCGGCAAGGGAACCCGCCGCCGCGCCTCTGGGAGTCCTCTGCCGGCCTCCTCAACTCGATCGGCCTGCCCAACCCAGGGCTGCGGGCCTATTTGGAGGAGGAGCTGCCACTGCTGGAGCAGCTGTCGGTCCCGCTGATCACGAACGTGATGGGCGCTGACGTGGATGAGATCCGCGAGCTCTTTGAGGCCTGCTCCGAGCAGCCGGCGATCGCTGCGGTCGAGCTGAACGTCTCCTGTCCGAACGTCAAGGACGGCCTCGACATCGGCTCGGACCCGCGCACCCTCCACGAAGTCCTCCGCAAAACGCGCGCGGCGCTCAGCAAGCCGTTGATCGTCAAGTTGACGCCAAACACCGCAGATGTTGCCGCGTGCGCGGCGGCGGCAGAGCAGGCCGGGGCCGATGCGCTCTCGCTGATCAACACCCTCCGCGCTGCTGCGATGCGCTCTGACGGGCGTCCGTGGCTTGGCGCGCGCAGCGGTGGGCTCTCAGGGCCGGCGATCCGCCCGATTGCGCTGGCACAGGTTGCAGCCGTCGCCGAGCGTGTGCAGATCCCGGTGATCGGCATGGGCGGCATCCAGAGCGCGCGTCACGCGCGCGACTTCCTCGCAGCGGGCGCAAGCGTCGTGGCGGTCGGCACCGAGTCCTTCCGCGACCCCTTCCTCGCGGCGCGGATCGCCGCCGAGCTGAGCGGCGAGCGCGCACTCGCGAATTTCGCGCGCAGCGCTGCGATTGCGGCGCCTGCGCCGAACCGGCAGGGCGCTCGCAGGGCAGGTTGCGAGCCCGCGCGCGCTGAAACAGAGTGAGGCTCAAGTTGAGGCTTATATAAAGGTGTAGGGTGAGCTTGCGCAGCGGGCAGAGTGTGTGTAGACTCGCCGGCCATGGTCAGCGCAGCCGAACGAACCGACAACAGCGCCGGTGGCCGCGATGCCGCCGGGTTTCGAGCAGGAGGAGCGGCAGTGAAGGAGAGAGGTCATGGATCACCGGCATCGGCGCCGGCCTCAGCGGCTCAGGGTGCGGATGCTCCCACGCCGGAGCGCTCACTGGCGCAGCGCCTGGACGCGCTGGCGCGGGCCAACGAGGTGCGCACTGCGCGCGCACAGCTCAAGCGCGATCTGAAGGGCGGCCGGCGCAGCTTCGACGAGCTGCTTGTGGATACGCCCGACTATCTGCAGACTGCCAAGGTCTTCGACATGCTGCTTGCGGTGCCCAAGTTTGGGCGCGTGAAGGTGAACAAGATCCTGATCACCTGTCGCATCTCGCCGAGCAAGACGATCGGCGGCCTCTCCGAGCGCCAGCGTACCGAGCTGGTAGAGCTGCTGCGTCGCCGCTGAGGTGGCTGCGCCGGGTCCGCTCGCGGCCGTCCTTGAGGATCGCGAGGTCGTCAGCGGGGGGCGGACGTAGAGTTTGGGCATGGCGGCGGGAGAGCAGTGCATCTTTGTGATAACCGGGCCCTCGGGCGTCGGCAAGGGGACGCTGATCCGTGCTCTGCGGCAGCGCATCCCCAAGCTCGCGCTGTCGGTGTCTGCGACCACGCGTGCCCCGCGCGAGGGCGAGCGCGACGGCGTCGACTACCACTTCCTCAGCGAGGCGGAATTTGAGCGGCGTGTGCAGGAGGGGGAGTTCCTGGAGCACGTACACTACGCAGGTGCAAGCTACGGCACGCTGCGCTCCGAGCTCCAGCAGAGCATCGCCAAAGGACGCCCGATCGTGCTCGAGATCGAGGTGCAGGGCGCGCGCCTGGTGCGCGCCGCGCTGCCCGAGGCGACCCTCATCTTCATTGCGCCTCCGTCGCTCGAGGAGCTGCGCCGACGGCTGCAGGCGCGGGGGACCGACTCGAGCGAGAAGGTCGCGCAGCGACTCACCCTCGCCGAGCAGGAGCTGCGTGCCCAGTCAGAGTTCGCCCATGTCGTTGAGAACGACACCCTCGAGCGCGCCCTCGCGGAGCTCGAGGCGATCGTGCGCGCCAGCTGCTCGCTGCTCCAGGGCGCCTGAGCGCGCGCTCCGGTGGTGCTGCCGCTATGCTTGAGGCAGGATGATCGCACCCCGAATCGACAAGCTGCTGGAGCATGTTGACTCCAACTACGCCGCTGTGATCGTCGCGGCCAAGCGCTCGCGCCAGATCAACAACTACTACCGCAACCGCGGCGAAGGGACATTTGACGAATTCCCGCCGCCGATGGTGCAGACTAAGTCCAAGAGCTACCTGACGATCGCGCTCGAAGAGGTGGCTGCGGGCAAGATCGCCTACCACTACCGCTAGGAACAGGCGCCCTCGCAGCGCCTCGGGCGGCACTCATGGCACGCATCCTGCTTGGAGTGAGCGGCGGGATCGCCGCCTACAAGGCGCTTGAGCTTGTGCGCCTGGCCACGGGCTCTGGCCATGCCGTGCGGGTGATTCAGACTCCCGCCAGCAGGCGCTTCGTCGGCCCAGACTCCTTCGTCGCGCTCAGCGGCGCTCCGGTCCTCTTCTTCGAGGACGAAGCGGACCCGCTGCGGGGCGCATATCCGGGCGAGGAGCCCGCAGGCGAGCTGCCGATCAGCCACCTTGCGCTCGCGGAGCGCGCCGATCTCTATCTGATCGCGCCGGCTACCGCCAACACCATCGCGAAGCTTGCCCACGGCTTCGCCGACAACCTGCTCACGGCGGCGGCCCTTGCCTGCCGGGCGCCGCTGCTGGTGGCCCCGGCGATGAACGAGCGCATGTATCTGCACCCTGCGACCCAGCAGGCGCTCTCGCAGCTAAAGGCACGGGGCGTGCAGGTGATCGCCCCCGGGCGTGGGCGCCTTGCCAGCCGCGGCGAGGAGGGATGGGGGCGCCTTGCGGAGCCGGGCGAGCTGCTGGCACGCTGCGAGCAGGCGCTGGCTGGGGGCGATGGGCATGAGCATGAGCGGAGCCTGGCCTGGCTGCGCGGGCGTCGCGTGCTGGTCAGCGCCGGTGGCACGCGCGAGCCGATCGACGCGGTGCGCTTCCTCGGCAACCGCTCCTCAGGGCGGATGGGCTACGCGCTTGCGGGCGCGGCGAGCAGGGCCGGGGCTGAGGTGATGCTGGTGTCCGCAAACGCGCAGCTTCCCGCCCCCGCCGGCGTGCGCGTGCTGGCGGTGCAGAGCGCGGCCGATCTGGAGCGTGAGATGATCGCTGCCTCCCCCTCCGCGGATCTGATCATGATGGCGGCAGCGGTCGCAGACTTTCGCCCCCGCGAGCCCGCCGATGGCAAGATCAAGCGTGCGGGGCGAAAGCGGCTGACGATCGAGCTCGAGCGCACCGGCGACATCCTCGCGCAGCTGGTGGGGGCCAGGCGCGCGGGACAGCTGATCGTCGGCTTTGCGGCTGAGCACGGCGAAGCCGGCATCCTCGAGGCGCGGCGCAAGCTGAAGGAGAAGGGCGTCGACGCGATCGTCTACAACGACATCGCCGATCCGACGCTTGGCTTCGACGCAGAGGAAAACGCTGTGACCGTGCTGGCGCACGAGGGAGAGCGCCGCCTGGCGCGCGCCCCAAAGCCCACGATTGCCGAGGGCATCCTGACCGCGCTGCACGAGCTTGGGGCAACGCGGCAGCTGGCTGATACATCCGCCTAGCGACGCGAGTCCTCAGCGCGGAGAGGACATTCGGCCCTAGAGTGGAGGGGATGGGCAGCAATCACGATGAGATTCCCGAGCAGAGCGTCTATGAGCTGTACACGCGCGGCAGCGAGCTGCTGCGACAGGGCGACTATCACGCGGCGATAGTCCCGCTCAGCCGCGCTCGCGACCTCGAGCCCGACAAGACCTCGATCCGCGAGGCGCTCGGGCGCGCGCTCTTTCATGCCCAGCACTACGAGGGAGCGGCGGCCGAGTTTCGCGCGGTGACCGAGGCGGCGCCAACCAACGACTACGCGCTCTTCTGCCTGGGTCGCTCGATGCAGCTGCTCGGGCGCCACCGCGAGGCCTGCAACCCGCTCGCTCTCGCCTGCTCGCTCTCGCCCGAGCGCGAGGACTACCGCCGCTATCGCGATCGCGCGCGTCGCGACGCGCACCGCGGCGCCTGAGAGACGGCGCGAGTGGGCGCGGTTTCTCCGTGGGCGCTCAGCGCCTGGCGGCCCGATCTCCCGTCAGCTTGCACCAGCCGACACGTAATCTGACGACGTGATACGTCACGAACCTCTCACACCGTGTGAGAGGCGCAGACGCCCCTCGATGGGTGCGCGGGCGCGCTGGGAGAACACGAAGGAGCCGTCGGATAGGTGGCAAGATCGCCCAGGCGATTGCCCGGGCATGCGGGGGAGGGACGGAACTGGCATCGGGGCACGCGCGCTCGGTGTTGTAGCGACACTCGTAATCGTCTCGGCGCTCTTCATAAACACAGAGCAGGGCGCTGCTTTAAGGGGCGATCGCGATTCGTGCTTCCGCTTTTTTCTTCTTTGAGAGCTGTAGTCCGGCTGGACCCACAGGCCCGACGGGTCCCATCGGCGCCACCGGCCCCACCGGCGAAAAGGCCGCCACAGGCGCAACCGGCGAACGCGGTGAAGCGGGAGCTACGGGCGCCGCGGGCGTGACCGGGGTGAGCGGTCCGACCGGCGCAACAGGCGCCTCCGGAACAGCGGGCTCCACCGGTCCAACTGGAGCGACCGGAGCGACCGGGATCGGCGCAACCGGCGCAAGCGGCGCCCCTGGGGCGTCGGGGGCGACCGGCCCGACCGGAGCGGGTTCGGTTGCCACCTTCGCCGCACTCGAAATTCCTGGCTCGGGAGGCAAAGCAAACCGTGAAGTCAAGGCCGGCGAATGTCTGTGCAGCACCGCCACCGGGTCACCCGGTCAGGTAAAATGCCCAGAAGCGGTCAGCGCCGGTGGCTTCACCGAAGACGCGGCGCTCCTTGGCCCGATGCCGGTGGGCGGTGCGACCGTTAGCGATCTCTACGCGGTCACGAACGGCAAGGCCGAACACGCCGAAGAAGCGACGGTTGCAGTGATCGACAACTCCGTGGGCAAGACGCTGATGAGCTGCGCGGCGAAGAGCGGCTCGCCCAGCTCCTGCAGCGCCAGCCGCACGGGCAGCGCATCTGAAGGTCATTACAACGAGGTCAAGATTGCTATCAAGTCCGAAAGCCCCGGCCTCGAACGCAAATCCTGGCGCGTGACCTTCCGCTACTGAGCGGGGACAAGCCACTGGTATCGCTGCGGGCGGGCATTGACCCTCCCGCAGCATATGCCGGCCTGCTCGGATGCGCTCCCGGTCGCGCCGACGTTGCGGCGCCTGGCCTCGCTGCCGGCCCGCAGCCGCCCAGCTGCAAGCGCCGATGCGCCTAAGCGCACAATGATGGCCGGTGCTATCCTCAGCGCACAGCTTTCGGGCTGGCGCAAGAGCGTCGGCAGCTTCTTCGAAGGTGGGCGCTCGCCCGCCTTTTTACTTTCATACACCATGAGCATCACAGCCATCCAACAGCAAGTAGAAGACGAGCTCGCCGAGCACGAGCCCGAGGTCGAGGTGCTGCTCGCGGAGGTCATCGGCGGGCGCACGCTGCGCGTCTACATCGACCATCCCGCGGGCGTGACGCTCGGGCTCTGCGAGCGCGTCAGCGCCGTGCTCTCGCCGCTGCGCTCACGCTACGCGCTCGAGGTCTCCTCGCCCGGCACACGCCGCCCGCTGACCAAGCCCGCGCACTTCCGCCGCTATGTCGGCCGCCGCGCGCGCGTGCGCACGCGCGGCCCGATCAGCGCCCTCCCCGCGGCGGCGCCGGAGCGCCGCTCCGGGCGTCGCCGCCACGAGCGCCCGCGCGCTCTCTCAGTGACCGGCGAGCTGCTCGACGCCACCGACAACGAGATCACGCTTGCTGTCGGCGAGGGCGTGATCGCGATCCCCTACAGCGAGATCAGCCGCTCGAACCTGACGGAGCACTGAGATGTCGCGCGAGATCCTTGACGCCATGAACGCGCTTGCGCGCGAGAAGGGCATCGAGCCCGAGACGCTGATGGTCGCGCTCGAAGACGCGCTTCTCTCCGCGTACAAAAAGCAGCCGGATGCCGCCCGCTACGCGCGCGTGGAAATCGACCGCGAGACCGCCGACTTCCGCGTCTTCGAGCTGATCATCCCGCCCGACCTCGAGGACCAGGTCGTGATCGCAGTCGAGGACGAGGGCGGCTCGATCGACCCCGAGACCGGGGAGGCGCGCGAGCCCGAGGAGCCGCAGCTCGACCTTGAGAAGGTCGCCCAGTTCCGCGATCGCATCCAGGAAAGAGACGTCACGCCCGCCGGCTTCGGGCGCATCGCCGCGCAGACCGCCAAGCAGGTGATCCTGCAGCGCATCCGCGAGGCTGAACGGGAGATGATGTACGAGGAGTACCGAGACCGCGTCGGCGAGCTGATCACCGGCATCGTCCAGCAGTCCGACTCCCGCTACACCCTCGTTCAGCTGCGCGAGCGCGTCGAGGCGCTGCTGCCCAAGTCCGAGCAGGTCGACGGCGAGCGCTACGACCACTCCCAGCGCATCAAGGCGGTGATCAAGGAGGTCTCATCTCAGGCCAAGGGCCCCTCGATCATCATCTCCCGCCGCGATCCGGAGCTGATCAAGAAGCTCTTTGAGCTCGAGGTGCCCGAGATCGCCGACGGCCTCGTCGAGATCAGCTCCGTCGCACGCGAGCCCGGCTACCGCTCCAAGATCGCCGTCGTCTCGCGCAGCGAAGGCGTCGATCCCGTCGGCGCCTGCGTGGGCCCGCGCGGCTCGCGCGTGCGCATGGTCGTCTCCGAGCTGCGCGGCGAGAAGATCGACATCATCCCCTACAACGAAGAGCCCGCTCGCTTCGTGGCCAAGGCGCTCTCGCCCGCCCGCGTACGCGAGGTCCTCGTCGACGACGAGGCCAAGCAGGCGACCGTGATCGTCCCCGATGACCAGCTCTCGCTTGCGATCGGCCGCGAAGGCCAGAACGCGCGCCTTGCCGCGCGGCTGACCGGCTGGCGAATCGACATCCGCTCGGAGAGCGAGTTTGCTGCCGAAGAGGCCGAGCAGGGCTACGAGGAGGAGGCCGTCCAGGGCCGCTGCGCGGCAATCCTCTCCTCCGGGCGGCGGTGCCCGAACGCGGCGCTGCCCGGATCGCGCTATTGCGGCATCGAGGCGCACCAGGCGCTTGCAAAGATCGGCTCCGACCGCGTCGCGGACCTGCAGGGTGACGGCGCAGCGGCGCGCAACGGCGAGGGCGAGCTCAGCGAGGAGGGGGCAGAGGACGGCGCCGAGGATGGCGCACTCGAGCAGGGCGCTGAGGGCGCGGCAGACGGGGGCGCCCGCGAGCTTGTCGAAGAGGAGGAGGCGGAGGAGGGTGCGCAGGTGAGCGCCCAGCCGGCGGGCGAGGAGCCCTCGCCATAGCCGCCGCAAAGCAACTGCGAACCTGTGTCGGCTGTGGGCGCAAGGCCCCGAAGGCAGCTCTGATCCGGCTTGCGGCGCGCGCTCGCACCAGCGATGGTCGGCTGCGGGTGACAGTTGACAAGCGTCAGCGCCTGCCCGGGCGTGGCGCCTATCTCTGCCGCTCAGAGCTCGATCGCGGTAACGTGGCCCCGGGCTGCCTGCAGGCCGCGATGCGCCGCTCCGCTATCGCTCGCGCGCTGCGCGCGCCGCTCGCGGAGCTCGAGCTCGCCCGTCGGTGCCAGCCCAGCGCCGCAGCCGCCGGCGACCCGCCGCTGCTGGACAAAGGACGCCAAGCACATAGAATCGAGCACTAGTGGCAAAGCGACGTGTTCACGAGATAGCCAAGGACCAGGGGCTGACGAGCAAGGAGCTGCTTGGCGTGCTCGCTGCCGCGGGCGTGGCGGCAAAGACCGCGTCCTCGTCCGTCGAGGAGACGCTTGCGCTGGCTGTGCTCGCCAAGCGCAACGGCGCTGCGGAGGAGGGCGCCCCAGCTGCGAAGGAGCCAGCTTCTCCAGCCGCTCGCAAGGCTCCGGCGGCCCCTGCGACTGCCCGGCCTCCCGCCCCGCGCAGCAAGGCGAGCGCGCCCTCCTCGCCCTCGGCCCCGGCGCAGGAGCGCCGGCATGAGCGTCAGCCTGGGCGCGCCAGGAAGGTGGAGGGGCCTCCGGTAGGCGAGCGTCAGGCTCCGCCGGGCGAGAGCAGCGGTCGCAGCGCTGAGCGCACGCCGCGGGCCCCAGAGCGCCAGGGCAAGCCCAGGGATGACGCCGAGCGCCAGCGTGCCCGCCCGCCCGCGGGGGGACGCCCACGACGCGACATGCGCGCCGGCGAACGCGCGCCCGGCGGGCATGCGCCCGGCGGTCGGCGCCGAGTCGTGATCGACTCCCAGGCCTCGCGCCGGGCTCCCAGCCCAGGGCCGCAGAGCCAGCCTCAGCGCCGGCCCAGGCGCGGGCGCAGGCGCCGCGGCGCCTACACCGAGAGTGCGGCACCGCTCGAGCAGATCGTCGAGCCCGCGCGCCAGGATGGAGCCGTTCGCATCAGCTCCGGCGCGACCGTCAAAGATATCGCCGAGTATCTCGACATTCCCGTCCCGGAGGTGATCAAGCGCCTGATGGCGCTCGGCGAAATGGCCACCTTGACCAAGAGCCTCTCCGATGAGGCGATCGAGCTGCTTGCCGAAGAGCTTGGGCGCAGCATCGAGATCGTCCACGCCGCCGAGGAGGCAGCGGCTGAGCTCGAGCCCCAAGATCGGCCCGACCAGCTGGTCGAGCGGGCGCCGGTCGTGACGATCATGGGCCATGTCGACCACGGCAAGACCTCGCTGCTCGACGCGATTCGCGAAAGCGAAGTGGCCGACTCGGAGGCGGGCGGCATCACCCAGCACATCGGCGCCTATCAGGTGACGCACGCAGGCCGCCCGATCACCTTCCTTGACACGCCAGGCCACGAGGCATTCACGGCGATGCGCGCGCGCGGAGCGCGGGTCACCGATGTGGCGGTGATCGTAGTGGCCGCCGACGACGGCGTCAAGCCACAGACCGAGGAGGCGATCGATCACGCCAAGGCGGCCGGCGTGCCGATCGTCGTCGCGGTCAACAAGATCGATAAGGAGGGCGCTGCACCAGAGCGTGTGCGAGGCGAAATGGCGCAGCATGGGCTGCAGCCCGTCGCCTGGGGTGGCGACGTCGAGTTTGTAGACGTCTCAGCCAAGACCAAGCAGGGCCTGGACACGCTGCTGG
The DNA here is from genome assembly GCA_021323635.1 of bacterium. Lineage (GTDB taxonomy): Bacteria > Actinomycetota > Thermoleophilia > Solirubrobacterales > Solirubrobacteraceae > Palsa-744. The sequence continues at coordinate 19,372 of JAJPKQ010000036.1, forward strand.
ACACCATCCAGGTGGTTGCCGAGCTCGCAGAGATACGCGCCAACCCCGACGCTCCCGCCTCCGGCACCGTGATCGAGTCAAAGCTCGACCCCGGACGCGGGCCGGTCGTCACGATCCTCGTCCAGCGCGGGACGCTCAATGTCGGCGACGCTCTTGTCGCAGGCATCCACCATGGGCGCGTGCGCGCGATGCACGACTGGGCCGGGGGCAGGGTCAAGCACGCCCGCCCGGGCGAGCCCGTGGAGGTGCTGGGCTTCAGCGGCGTGCCTGAGGCGGGCGAGAGCGTGCGCTGCGTCGAGAGCGAGCGGCGCGCGCGCCAGCTTGCCGCCGAGCGCGAGCTGCGACTCAAGTCCGAGGCGCTTGCGCGGCGCGCCACGCACCGGGTCTCCCTCGAGGATGTCTTCAAGCTTGCTCAGGAGGGAGCGGTCAAGGAGCTCAACCTCGTGCTGAAGGCGGATGTCGCAGGCTCGCTCGAGGCGATCGAGGACGAGATCGCGCGGCTGCCCCAGGCGGAGGTTGCGGTCCGGGTTCTTCATCGCGGCGTAGGCGGCATCAACGAGTCCGACGTGATGCTCGCGGCTGCCGCCAAGGGCCTGATCCTCGCCTTCAACGTGCGCCCGGTCGGCGAGGCGGCAAAGCTCGCTGAGCGCCAGGGGGTCGAGATCCGCACCTATTCGGTCATCTATCGCGCGATCGAAGAGCTGAAGGCGGCGATGCAGGGCATGCTTGAGCCCGAGGAGGTCGAGAGCGTGCTCGGTCGGGTTGAGGTGCGCCAGCTCTTCCGCGCATCGCGGATCGGCACGATCGCGGGCTCCTACATCGCCGAGGGGTCCGTGCGACGCGGCGCGCGCGTGCGCGTCGTGCGCGATGGCACGGTTGTGGCGGAGACCACAATTGCCAGCCTGAGGCGCTTCAACGAGGACGTCACCGAGGTCGCCGAGGGATTCGAGTGCGGGATCGTCCTGCAGTCCTATCAGGACCTGCGCGAGGGCGATGTCTTTGAAGTCTTCGAGACCCGCACCGTCGCCCGCGAGCTTGCCTGATAGCGATCGCCGCCGCAGCGCCTCTGCCACGCTCTGCGACCTTTCGCCAAGGGCGCACCGCGGTCCGCAGCCCGGGCGCATATAGTGACTGGTAGATACCCGGAGCAAGCGATGGCCAGCCCGCGAATGCGCCGCATAGACGAGGCGATCAGAGAGGTGCTTGCCGCTGCGCTCGCAGGCGGGTTGAAGGACCCGAGAGTTGGATTCGTGACCGTGACAGCCGTGAGAACAAGCCCCGACCTCAGCCATTCGCAGGTGTACGTCAGCGCGCTCGAGCCCTCCGGGGAGACGCCCGGCGAGCAGCAGCGCGCGCGCACGCTCGCGGGGCTGCAGAGCGCCCACGGCTACCTCCAGCGCCGGCTCGCCGGCGAGCTGCGCCTGAAGCGCACGCCTGTGCTGCAGTTCGTCTATGACGAGACCAGCGAGCGCGCGATGCGCCTGAGCATGCTCATGGCGCGGGCAGAGGGCAGCTCAGCAGCCGTCGCTGCGGGCGGCTCCGAGCAGGCGGCCGAGCCCCCTGCTGAGGGGCCGGGCACGTGAGCGGCGATGCCCGCAGCTCCGTGCTCGAGCAGATCCGCGACCGCGAGCGCTTCCTTGTTGCAACACATGAAAACCCCGATGGCGACGCGCTTGGCTCGCTGATCGCGATGCACCACATCCTGCGCGAGCTCGGCAAGGATGTGCTGACGTTCATGTCGGAGGGGGACTTCCCGCTGCCGCCCGAGTACCGCTCGCTGCGCATCGACGATCTTGTCCACCAGGCGCCCGCCGACATCGGGCAGCGCACAGCGATCGCTCTTGACTGCGGCAACATTGACCGCACGCCCGACGGCGTGCTCGAGGCCGCCGCGACGCTGCTCAACATCGATCACCATCACGACAACACCGGCTTCGGCGACGTCAACCTCATCGAGCCCGAGGCCTCCTGCACCGCGGAGATCGTCTTCGAGCTGATGGGCAGGCTTGGCGTTGGCGCCAGTGGCGAGATCGCGCAGGCGCTCTACATCGCGCTGGTCACGGACACGGGCCGATTCATGTACGAGAGCACAGGCCCGGCCGCCCACCGCATGGCGGCAGCGCTGATCGAAGCGGGCGTCGACGTCCAGGCCATCTACCGCCGCCTCTATGAGGATGTGCCCGAGGCGAAGATCAGGCTGCTCGGACGCGCGCTGCAGGGCATCTCACGCTACGACCAAGGCGTGCTCACGGTCGCCACGCTCGCGGCGCGCGACTTCGAGGAGCTGGGCGCCGAGCAGAGCTACTCGGAGGGCGTGGTCGACCACCTCCGCGCCATTCGCGGCACGAGGGTTGCGGCGCTCCTGCGCGGCCTGCCCGAGGGCGGCTACAAGATCTCGCTGCGCGCGACCGACGACAGCGTCGACGTCTCGGCGATCGCGCGCGCGCAGGGCGGAGGCGGCCATCGCCGCGCAGCGGGCTTCCAGAGCGAGTCGAGCGACGCCCAGGTGATCGCCTTCCTGCGCAGCCAGATTGCGGCGCAGCTGGATCCGCAGGATCTCGTCCCGACCGCCTAGCGCCGAGCGTGGCTGAGCTGCCCGCCGAAGGCGCGATCGCTCTGATCGACAAGCCTGCGGGGATCACCTCGCACGATGTCGTGCTGCGCGCAAGGCGTGCGCTGCCGGCGGCAAAGATCGGCCACGCCGGCACGCTCGACCCCTTTGCGAGCGGTCTGCTGATCCTGCTGATCGGCCGGGCGACAAAGGCGCAGCAAGAGCTGATGTGTCTGCCCAAGCGCTATGAGGTGATCGCGCGCCTGGGCGCCCTCTCGAGCACGGGCGACCCCGAAGGTGAGCTGCGCCACACCGGTCGTATCCCCGCACGCGATAGGCCCCTGCCGCTGGGCGAGATCATGCAGCGCCCGCCGGCGTACTCGGCGATCAAGGTGGGCGGGGAGCGCGCCTACCGCCGCGCGCGTCGCGGCGAGCGCTTCGAGCTGCCGCCGCGGCCGGTCACCATCCACAGCTTTGAGGAGCTCTGGCGAGATGAGGGTAGCTGCGCCCCCGACGGAGGCCCGCCGCGCGCAGCGTTTCGGATCGAATGCTCCTCGGGCACCTACGTGCGCGCGCTGATCGCCGATCTTGGCGACGCCTACTGCGAGACCCTGCGGCGCACCGCGATCGGTCCCTTCACGCTCGATCAGGCGCAGTCGCCGCCCTCGCCCACTTTGCCAGGATCGCTGCGCCTGATGGCGCTCGGCGAGGCGCGAGCGCGCGTGCGGGCGCAATAGGCTCTCTGTGCGATGCAGATCACTGAGCTCAGCGAGGTGGAGCCTCGGCCCCGGCGGGTCGCGATCGGGACCTTCGACGGCGTTCACCTCGGGCACCGCCGCGTGATCGCCGGCGCCGACACGGTCCTGACCTTCGATCCCCATCCGGTGTCGGTGATCGCGCCCGAGCACACGCCCAAGCTGCTGACCCCACTTGAGGACAAGGCGGCGCTGATCGCGGAGCTGGGGGTGCGCGAGCTTGTTGTCATCCGCTTCGACAGGGAGTTTGCAGCGCGATCGGCCGAGCAGTTCGTCGAGGAGGTGCTCGTCGGGCGGCTGTGCGCGCAGCGGGTGAGCGTGGGGGAGAACTTTCGCTTCGGCAACAGGGCGCGGGGCACCCCTGAGCTGCTTGCGCAAGACGATCGCTTCGAGACGGTCGTGGCGCCGTTGCTCGAGGTCGACGGCGAGATCGTCTCCTCCAGCCATATCCGTAGCCTGATCGCAGCCGGCGAGGTCGCTCAGGCGACGCACTTCCTCGGGCGTCCATTCGAGATCTCCGGCAGAGTCGTGGCGGGCGATCAGCGCGGACGGGAGCTGGGCTTCCCGACCGCCAACATCATCCCTGACGAGCGCTTCGCCTGCCCTGGCCACGGCGTCTATGTCGCACGCGCCCTGCTGCGCTGCGCTCATGAGCGCCCAGGCCACGCTCCCCGGTCCTATGCGAGCGCCGTATCAATCGGCGTGCGGCCGACCTTTGCGACCGGGCGCGGCGAGCTGATCGAGGCTTACCTGCTCGACTTCGCAGGCGAGATCTATGGGGAGGAGCTGCGCTTGCGCTTCCTCCAGCGGCTGCGCGGCGAGCGGCGCTTCGCCACCGCGGCTGCCCTGATCGAGCAGATGCACGAGGATGTGGCGCTTGCGCGGGAGCTTGCGGCGGGGATACCTTAGGCCTGCTGCGCGGCCGCTTTCAGGGCTCCGTCTGCTAGCCTGCGCTGACCGATGAGCACGAGCACGATCACTGCTGAGCGCAAGCGCGAGCTTGCCTCCAGCTTCGGCGCCGCCGAGTCCGACACCGGCAACACGAAGGTCCAGGTCGCGCTGCTCACCGAGCGCATCAACCACCTCACCGAGCACCTGCGCGAGCATCGCCACGACCATCACTCGCGCCGTGGCCTGCTGCGGCTGGTGGGGCGCAGACGCCGCCTGCTGCGCTACCTGCAGCGCCGCGACCTCGACGCCTACCGCGCGCTGATCAAGGACCTCGGCCTGCGCCGCTGAGCGCTGGCGGACGTGGGCGTGCCGCACGCGCCCAAGGGAGGGTGCGCGGCGCCTTCCGCTAAGCTGCATGCGTTCCATAGAAGAGAACGAGTGAGAAGAAATTGCGCCCAGCGCGGCTCGCACGCAGAGACGGGCGCCGAGGAAAGGCAAAAGCGAATATGAGCAGTGAGCAGGTGACGCGCGTCTCCGCGCAGATCGCAGGAAGCGAGATCTCCTTCGAGACGGGCAGAATGGCCAAGCAGGCCTCAGGCGCGGTGCTGGTTCGGGCCGGGGACACGATGGTGCTGGCGACTGCGACAGCCGGCAGCGAGCGGGAGGTGGACTTCCTTCCCCTGACAGTCGATGTCGAGGAGCGGATGTATGCGGCAGGTAAGATTCCCGGCTCCTTCTTCAAGCGCGAGGGGCGCTCCGGCGAAAAAGCGACGCTCACCGCGCGCATGATCGACCGGCCCCTGCGGCCGCTCTTTCCCAAGGGCTGGCACCGCGACACGCAGCTGATCGCGATGCCGATCTCCGTCGACCACATCAATCCCTACGACATCCTCGCGATGAACGGAGCCTCGGCGGCGCTGATGATCTCGGAGATCCCATTTGACGTGCCCGTCGGGGCTGTGCGGATCGGCAAGATCGACGGCAACTTCGTGGTCAACCCCAGCGAGGCCGACCTGACCGGCGAGGGTGGCGACGGCGTCGCGCCCGGGACCGCCCGCCCGCGCTCAGAGCTCGATCTGATCGTCGCCGGCAGCGAGGAGGCGATCCTGATGGTCGAGGCCGGCGCAATGGAGATCTCCGAGGCCGAGATCCTTGACGCCCTTGACATCGCCCACGGCGAGATCAAGAAGCTCTGCGCGCTGCAGCGCGAGCTCGCCGCCCGCGTGGGCAAGGAGAAGCTCGTGGTGCAGCCGCCGCTCGTAGATGAGGAGCTGCTCGCGCAGATCACCGCCAGCCACGGCGCCGATCTCGACGCGGCAACGCAGGTCATCGACAAGCTCGAGCGCCAGGCGGCGACGGACGCCGTGCAGGAGGCGGTGCTTGCGCAGTACGCGCCGCCGGCCCCGGAAGGAGCGGGCGAAGAGCAGGCGCAGGCGGCCAAGGAGCGTGAGGCCGCAACGAAGCTGGCGTTTGACCACCTTGAGAAGAAGCTGATCCGTGAGCGCATCGCGGTCGCCAAGAAGCGTCCCGACGGGCGCTCTGCCGAGGAGATCCGTCCGATCTCCATCGAAATCGATGTCGCTCCGCGCACGCACGGCTCGGCGCTGTTCACCCGCGGTCAGACGCAGGCGCTCTCGGTCGCGGCGCTGGGCACGCTGCGTGAGGAGATGCGGATCGACACGCTCGGCCTACAGACCAAGAAGTTCTACTTCCACCACTACAACTTCCCGCCCTACTCCGTCGCGGAGACCGGGCGTCTTGGCCCCAAGCGTCGCGACGTCGGCCATGGCGCGCTCGCTGAGCGCGCGCTCGTGCCGGTCGTGCCGACCGTTGACGAGTTCCCCTACACGATTCGCGTGGTCTCGGACATCCTCGAGTCCAACGGCTCCTCCTCGATGGCCTCCGTCTGCGGATCTTCGCTGTCGCTGATGGCGGCAGGCGTGCCGATCGCCCGCCCGGTCGCCGGGATCGCGATGGGGCTGATCAAGGAGGGGGAGGACCACATCATCCTCACCGACATCGCCGGCGTCGAGGACCACCTGGGCGACATGGACTTCAAGGTCGCAGGAACTGAGCGCGGCATCACGGCGCTGCAGATGGACATCAAGATCTCCGGCGTCACCTTTGAGATCCTGCGCGACGCGCTGGCGCAGGCTCACGCCGCCCGGACGCAGATCCTGGCGCAGATGGCAGCGGTGATCGAGGGGCCGCGCAGTGAGCTCTCGCCGCACGCCCCGCGCATCCAGACGATTCAGATCGACCCCAGCCAGATCGGCATGCTGATCGGCAAGGGAGGCGAAACGATTCGCGCCCTCTCAGAGGAGTACGAGTCCCAGATCGACGTCACCGACGATGGCACCGTGCTGATCTACTCCGCCAACGGCGAACTTGGCGACGCGCTGGTGGAGCGCATCAGGACGATGCTCAAGGAGGTTGAGGTCGGCGACGAATACACCGGCAAGGTCGTCAAGACGACCACCTTTGGCGCCTTCATCGAGCTCACAAAGGGCACTGATGGCCTGCTGCACATATCCAACGTCTCCCCGGGCGAGCGCGTGGAGTCCGTCGAGGATGTTCTGCAGCGCGGCGATGAGGTGCAGGTGCGCGTGGTCGAGGTTGACCGCGAGCGCGGGCGCATCGGCCTGCGGTTGACCTCCGACCCGGAGATCGCAGGAAAGAGCGTCGAGCAGCTGGCCGCGGTCGGCAGCGGCTCTGGCGGTGGGCGCGGGGGCGATGGGGGCGATCTCAACGGTCGCCGCGATCGCTCCTCCCGACGCGGTTCGGGACGTCCGCGTCGGGGCTCGCCGCGCGGCGATCGCTCCTAGCGGTGGCGATCGCTCCCGAGCACGCCTGCAGCACGCTTCCTAACGGCGTGCGGGTGATCAGCGAGCGCATGGATGCGCTGCGGTCGATCGCGCTCGGCTTCTTCATCGGCGCGGGCTCGGTCAGCGAGCGCCCGGCGGAGGCGGGCGTCTCGCACCTGCTCGAGCACATGCTCTTCCGCGGCACCGCAAGCTACTCCTCCAGCCAGATCGACGCGCTCTTCGACGAGCTTGGCGCAGGCATCAACGCGGAAACCGACAAGGAGTCGACGGTGCTCTCGGCACGCTTCCTTGACAGCCACCTCGAGCGCGCGCTGCCGGTCATGGCGGAGATGGTCTTCGCGCCGCTGCTCAGCGATGTGGCAGCCGAGCGCGATGTCGTCCTGCAGGAGATCTCAGCCTATGAAGATGACCCCACCGAGCAGGTCTTCGAGCGCTTCTCAGAGGCGCTCTTCGGCGCCCATCCGCTCGGTCGTCCTGTGATCGGCACGCGCGAGAGCGTCAGCGCTCTCGATGAGCAGCGCCTGCGCTCCCATCACGCACGCTCCTACGGGCCGGCGCAGATCGTCGTCGCCGCCGCGGGATCGCTCCAGCACGAGCAGCTTCTCGCCGCCCTCGAGCGGGCGCTGGCGGGGGTCGCTGCGGCGCGCGCCGAGGATCACGTTTCGGCAGAGGGCGCGCCCGAGCCCATCGGCGCGCGCGTGCTGCTGCAGCGCAAGGAGACCGAGCAGTACCACCTCTGCATCGGCGCACGCGGCCTGGCGCGCTCGGACGAGCGCCGCTACGCGCTGCGCGTGCTCGAGGTGATACTCGGATCTACGCCCTCATCGCGCCTCTTCCAGGAGGTCCGCGAGCGACGCGGGCTCGCCTACGCCGTCTACACCTTCTCCAGCCTCTACGGGGCAAGCGGCGAGCTTGGCGTCTACCTGGGAACGCGCCCTGAGAACCTCGCTGAGGCGCTTGCGGTGACCCTCTCGGAGCTGCAGCGCATCGCCGGCGAGGAGCCCAGCGCAGAGGAGCTGCGCCGCGCTCGTGAGTGCGCAAAGAGCGCTGCCGTGCTGGCGCTGGAGTCAAGCGGGGCGCGGATGGGTCGCCTCGGCGCAAGCACGCTCTTCTCGCTGCCGCTGCTCACCATAGACGAGCTGATCGCCCGCATCGACGCGGTGAGCAGCGAGGACTGCCGGGCGCTCGCGGCGGAGCTGCTTGCGCCCGAGCGCCTCTGCGTCGCTGCGATCGGGCCCGACGAGGAGACGCTCGCTGAGGCGCTTGTCCCGCTGCACGAGCAGGGCGCCGGCGCGCCCTCGATCGAGCTCTGGGGCGCATCCTCGGGCAGCGCAGCGGGCAGCGTCGCGACCAGCCCGGCGCGCCTGCCCGCGATCGGGCGCAGGGATGCGCGGCGGCGCAGATGAGCGAGCGCCCGACAGCGGTGGCGCTTGCCGGTGCGGCCGGGCGCATGGGGCAGGCGACCGCAGCGGCCGTCAAAGGGGCGCCCGACATGGAGCTGGTGGCCCAGATCGACCCGCTGCTCGGCGCTCAGGGCATCGCCGAGTCGCTTGCAGGCGCCGACGTGCTGGTCGACTTCACGGCCCCTGATGCCGTGCTGGCGAATGTCAAGGCGGCGCTTGCCGCAGGAGTCCATGTCGTGATCGGCACCACCGGCTTTGACCCCCAGGAGCTCGAGCGCCTTGCCACCGATCAGCCGGCCAATGTCTTCGCCGCTCCGAACTTCGCGATCGGAGCGGTGCTGATGATGCGCTTCGCGGCCGAGGCTGCGCGCCACATGGCGGGAGCAGAGATCATCGAGCTGCACCACGAGCAAAAGCTCGATGCGCCCAGCGGGACCGCCAAGCGCACGGCGGCGCTGATGCGGCAGGCCGCAGGGGGAGAGGTGCCGATCCACTCCGTGCGCCTGCCCGGATTGGTGGCCGATCAGGAGGTCCTCCTCGGCGATCTGGGCCAGACGCTCTCGATCCGGCATGTGACGACCAGCCGCGAGGCGTTCATGCCGGGCGTGCTGCTTGCGATCCGCTCCGTTGCGGGGCTTCCGAGCTCGCCGCTGATCGGGCTCGAGCATCTGCTCTGGCCGCAGGGGTGAAGCGGGCGTGCAGGGAGAGCGCGGCGTTCGCCTACTGCGCCGCGGGCGCGCGCGCAAGCACCGCGTCACTTGTGCTCGCGCGCTGCTCGGTGTCGGCTGACGCGCAGAGGGCTGCGGTTGCTCGTTCGAGCGCCGGCAGCAGCGGGCCGGTTGCGGCGTCGTCAAAGTGGAGTTCGCCATCGTCGTCGCCCTGGTAGGAGATGTAGCGGGCGCCGCCGCGATCCTGGCGGTTGTAGAAGAAGAAGACCACTCGACCCTCGCTCGGGTCCGCCGGGTGAAGGCGCACGAGCGGCGGCAGCGCGAGCGCCAGATCGGCGCCCTCCTCGATCAGGTGAAGACGCTTGTCCGGCAGTGGCTTGCGCACGCGCAGCTGGCAGAGTGGGAAGGTCGGGTTGGGGCCGATCAGCGTCAGCGCCTTTCGATGCACCCAGGTGTCAGGCTCCTCGCCCAGCTCGTCGTACTCCGGCGCGCGCGGCAGCACGAGCAACCAGGAGTCAAAGACGCCGCCAAGCGCGTGCAGAGCCTCCTCGCGAATCTCGTGCAGCTCGCCCAGCCGCTGCTGCCAGACGCCGGAGGCCGGAATGCCGCCGTGGCCCTGCCAGTTGTTGCGAAGGTCCCTGGCATGCAGAAGCAGCTTGGTGAGCTCCTCCGACATCAGGCGCTGCAGACGATCAAGGCCTTTCATGCAGAACCTCTCCCGCAGCGCCCTTGGATCCTCTACCGCCTCCCGCAGGTACCGCTGCCAGCCGGAGGCCAGGCGCTCACCAAGCTCCACCCAGACGCCGAAGGATCCCTCGCCGCGTCCCTCCGAGCGCGCGTTGGCCGGATGCGCCCAGCGCTCCTGCCCACTCTCCGGCGGCCCCTTACGGTTCAGCAGCGGAGCGGCAAGTATCGTCACGCGCAGGATCGCAAGCGCTTCAAAGAAGCCCAGCAGCAGCAGCTTTGACTTGCGCTCGGGGTCCGTCTCCGCTCGTTCGCGCCAGAGCGCGAGCGCGAGCGGGAAGGGAAGCTCGTCGATGCGGGCGTCTTTGACCGGGCGCAGCACCTTTTCGATGAGATCCCCCATCTCACGCGGGCGCCGCTCGGGATCCGGGTCGAGCAGATCGCAGATCGTCGCGCGCAGGCTCAGCCGCAGGTCCGGTCGAGCCTCGGCGAGCGCACTGCGCGCGGAGCGCCCACCATCCAGTGGCGGCGCCTGGCCGGTTGCTGCAAAGTAGAGCACCGCGCCCAGCGAGTAGAGGTCCGCGGTGGGCGTCGCTGTGGCAGCGGATCGCAGCTCTGGTGCGGTGAACGCCTCCGTGCGCACCGGGTGCGCCAGCGGCGGCGCTGCCCCGCCCATGCGCGCGGTCGACTCGAGGTCGCCGAGGTGGGCCTCGCCACGTTCGTCGAGCCAGATATTGGCGGGGTTGATGTCGCAGTGGACCAGCTGGCGATCGTGCAGGTGAGAGAGGGCGCGGGCGATCTGGCGACCAAGGCGCGTAAGCTCGACTTCGTTCAGCGGCTTGCGGCGCTCTGCGCGCTTGCGGACGGCGTCCTCGAGCGTGCCGCGGGCGAAGAGGGCGCAGACCAGGAAGTAGAAGCCCTCCTCCTCGCCGATGTCGTAGATCGGGAGAATGTTGTCATGGTCACCGATTGCGCCGATCGCCTCCGGCTTGCCGGGTGCCGCCGGCGCTTGCGAGCCGGCATCCTTGCGGATGATCGAGACGGCGACCAGACGGTGCAGCCGCTCGTCGCGCCCGCGCCAGATCTGCCGCTGCGCATCCTCACGGATGGGCTCGATCAGCTTGTAGCGACCAGCTATGAGTCTCTCAGCTCGAGGATGTTCCCGATCGGTCAACTGCTCACCGCCATTCCTGCCGCTGCATACGAGGGCCGCCTCGGCCGCTCGCCGCGCTGAAAACGTAGCACCGCGTGCGCTCAAGTGCGTTGTGGCTCAAGTACAGCCGTCGGGCGGCGCTCGCGGTGGCTCATCAAGCGCTGCCCGCGATGGTCTCCGCCAGAGCGGTGTAGCGGCGGCGCGCATCGCGGCGGGAGAGCGCAAGCTCCAGCGCGCCGCCCTGGGCGAGCAGCACGCAGAGGCGCTCGGCGCGTGTGACGGCGGTGTAGAGGAGGTTGCGCGTCAGCATCAGCCGCTGCGAGCGGGCGAGCACGACGACGACCGCCGGCGCCTGGGAGCCCTGCGCCTTGTGGATCGAGATCGCGTAGGCGGGCTCGATCGTCGCCAAAGCGGCGAAGGGGAGGGTGAGCGTGCGGCCGTCCTCAAGCTGCAGATGCGCACGCGAGTGCTCACGGTCGTAGGCGGCGAGGATCGCGATTTCACCGTTCATCAGCTCGTGCTCGTGGTCGTTGCGCGTCTGGATCACGCGATCGCCGACCCGCAGCTCGCTCCCCGCGATCGCCTCCCCCGCAGGGTTCAGCCGCTCGCGAAGCTCTGCGTTCAGCGCCTCGATACCGACCGCTCCGCGGCGCATCGGCGCGAGCACGAGCACGTCGCGCAGGGGGTCAAGGTCGTAGCGCGCCGGCAGCCGCCGGCAGGCGAGCTCGATCGCCTCTGTGGCGAGCTCCTGCTCGCGCGCGCGGGTCAGGAAGAAGAAGTCGCGGCGGACTTCTTCGTCCGTGCTCTCAGGAACGCGCTCGGGCGCTCTGCCCTCCCTGATCGCGTGCGCAGCACGCACGATCAGCGAGCGGCGCGCCTGGCGGAAGATCTTCTGCAGCCGCGTCACCGGGATGCGTCCGGACTCGATCATGTCCTCGAGCACGCGCCCGGGCCCGATCGCAGGCAGCTGGTCGGAGTCGCCGATCAGGAGCACGTGCGTCCCTTCCCCGACGGCGGCAAAGAGCGCCTCAGCCAGACGGACGCTCAGCATCGAGGCCTCATCGACGATCAGCACGCCCACATCCTCGAGTGGCTGCTCACGGTTGCGCGCAAAGCCGGCTCCGGGCTGCCACTCCAGCAGACGGTGGATCGTGGTCGCGCGCTCACCGCTCGCCGCAGCCAGGCGACGCGCGGCCTTGCCGGTGGGGGCGCACAGCCGCACCGGCGCATCGAGCTCGCCCGCGATCGCGACCAGCGCGCGCATGCTCGCGGTCTTGCCCGTGCCCGGGCCGCCGGTCAAGATCGAGAGGCGGTTGCAGAGCGCCCGCTCGATCGCCCGCCACTGCTGCTCGCTCAGCTGCGGTCCCGCCGCGACGCTCTCGGCCCCTCGCCGATCGACGCAGAGCGCGGGCGGCGCAGCGGCGAGCGCGCGCACGCAGGCTGCGAGCCGCTGCTCGATCTCGTACATCTCGCGTGCGTAGATCGCGCCCTCCCCGGCCGCCGTGGGCGCAACCAGTCGTCCGGAGGCAATCAGCGCGCTGACGCGCTCGCTGATATCGGCCGCCGCGGATTCCCACAGCGCCGGCGCCCCCGCCTCCTGCTCGGCGCCAAATGTCAGCAGCGCCAGCGCGTCGCGCTCGAGCGCCTGCCGGGGCAGATAGCAGTGGCCGGAGAGCTCCGCGCGCGAGAGCGCGTGTAGGAGGGCGGCGTCGATGCGGCCTGGCGCATCCGCGGGCAGGCCCAGCGCCAGCGCCAGCGCGTCCGCGGTCGCAAAGCCGATCCCCGGCAGGTCCACGAGCGCATAGGGATCCGCCTGCAGCTGGGCGATCGAGCGCTCGCCCCAGGCGCGCTGGATGCGCGCTGCAACCGCCGCAGAGAGCCCGTGCTCGGCCAGGAACATCCGCAGCGCGCGCTGGGCGCGCAGCTCGCTCCAGGAGGCCACCGCCTCGGCAAGGCGCTTGCGCCCGATCCCTGGCAGCTCGCGCAGACGGGAGGCAGGGTCCGCGTCGATCTCCGTGATCGTGCGCTCGCCGTAGCGGCGATAGAGGCGCTCGGCGCCGCGTGGGCCGATGTGGCGCACGGCCGCAAGCGCTGCCAGGACCGCGCGCTCGGAGGTCGGCTCAGGGTGGGCGACATAGCGGACCTCGAAGCGCTCGCCATAGCGGGGGTGCTCGCGCAGGCGCCCGCGCACGATCAGCTCCTCGCCCTCATGGACATATGCGAGCGGCCCGGTCAGAACCAGGTCTCCGACCTCCTCGCTGTGTGCGAGCAGGACCGCAAAGGAGCTCTGCTCGGATCGAAACCGGATCGCGAGCACCTCCACGGAGAGCTCGCTCTCTGTCTGGGTTGCCACGGAGGGAAGATACCGGCCGCTGCGGCCCGCTCTCGTGCGCTGCTCTGCGGGCGGACTGCGCTCAGGCCGCGCTCCCGAGCAGATGCGCGTGCTCGGCCGGCGCGTCGCCCGCGGGCAGCGCTGCGGCCACGCAGACGCGATTGCGCCCGCTGCTCTTGGCCTCATAGAGCGAGCGGTCGGCGCGCGCAAACAGCAGCTCGTAGTCGAAGCGCTCGCTCGCGCTCGCCGCCGCGACCCCGCAGGAGACCGTCACCTGCAGATCGCCGAGCGGGCGAGCAGCGACCGCGCTGCGCAGGCGCTCGGCCACCTCGCAGGCCTCGCGCTCGGAGGCGTGGTCGAGCAGCACCACGAACTCCTCGCCGCCGATGCGGTAGATGGCATCGAAGGCGCGCAGCGCCTGGCGCATGCGGTCGGCGGCTTCGCGCAGCACCACATCGCCGCGCTCGTGCCCGTGCTGATCGTTGATCGTCTTGAAGTGATCGATGTCGGCGACGATGATCGCCAGCGCGCCGTGGGCGTAGGCGGCCTCGTTGGCAAGCACCGCGAGGCGGACGTCAAGCGCCTGGCGATTGAGCATGCCTGTGAGGGGATCGACGACCGACGCGCCGCGATGGTCGACGGAGGAGCGACCGAGCGAGGAGCCAAGCAGCGCGACCGCCACGAGCATCACCAGCGGAACCCCAAGCGTGAAGGGATCATCAAAGGCGTGCACGCCGCCGATGTAATAGGCCGCCGCCGTGATCAGGATCGCCTCGAGCGCGGCGGCGGCGGCCACCGCGCGCGCCGGGAACATCGGGCTCCAGGCGAAGATCAGCGCCACCAGCAGCGGCAGCGCAAAGTAGGGATGATGCGCTGTCAGCAGGAAGCCCGCGACGTTGCCAAGCTGGGAGAGCACCACCGCTAGAGCGATCATCAGCTCCGGCTTGGCGTGGCGCTTGGCAAGCTCGATCGTCGCGCCCATGAGCGCCGCGGAGAGCAGCGGCGGCAGGAAGGGAAGCCAGCCGTAGTGGTAGGGGCCCGCAAGCAGCAGCGCAACCAGGATCACGCCGTAGGCGATCAGGCGCACGGACTTGATGCGCTCGATCAGGTCGAGCATGTGCGCGCGCTCTGCCTCATCACGCGCAAGCCAGCTGCCGATCGCGGCACGTTCGCGATCGATGCGCTGAGCGATCACCTGCGTGCCTGCGCCCGGCTGCTCGCCTGCCACAGCGCCGAGGCGGCTAGCGGCCGAGGCATCGAGCGCCGCTCGCTCCTGGCCGTTCGTGGGCTCCGGGCGCTCGCCCCACGCCGCTGCGCTCGCGCCCAGCGCCCGGTTGCGACCGCTGCGCTTTGCCGCATAGAGGGCATCGTCTGCGTCACCAAAGAGCGCCTCGAAGTCGAAGGGCTTTTCGCGCTCGCTTGCGGCCACGCCGATCGAGGCGGTGATCCTCTCGCCCTCGATCGGCTGCTCTGCGAGGGCGCATCGCAGCCGCTCGGCGACGCCCAGGGCCTGGGAGCGGCCGGCGCCCGGGAGCAGCGCCAGGAACTCCTCGCCACCGAAGCGGTAGAGGGTGCCCTGCTTGCCCAGCGCCTCACGCAGCCTCTGGGCGACGGCACGCAGCGTCGCATCGCCGTGGGCGTGGCCGTGCGTGTCGTTGATCACCTTGAAGTGGTCGATGTCGATCAGCATCAGCGCCGCCGACTCGCCGGCCAGCTCGCTCTGGTGGGCGAGCTCGGCTGCGCGCGGAAAGAGCGCCGCGCGGTTGAGCAGGCCCGTCAGGCGGTCGACCGAGGCGGCGGCCCGTGAGGCGACATCCGCGCCCCGCGCGGCGGAGGCCATCAGCACGCACGCGATCAGCAGCGCGGTCGGGTCGACGAGGTGAGGGGGGCTGGCAATGACGGTATGTGCGCCAACCGCAAAGGCCACGCCCACCATCAGCGCGACCGACCACAGCGTTGCCAGCACGATGCCGCGCACCGGCCAGACGCAGGCGGCGATCAGCGTCGGGCCGATTAGCAGCGGCAGCAGCAGTATGCGCGCCCCCTGCGCGCCGATGATCCCGCCCGCCAGCGCAATCCCGCCGACCAGCACCGCCCAAGCCATCCGGTACTCCGGCTGCCCACGGCGCTCGACAGCGTGGAGCAGCGCTGCGAAGGCGCCCGCGCCGAGCAGCGAGGAGAGCAGCAGCGACGGGCCTGCAGCGGGTGCGACCGCACCGGCAAAGGCGATCATGGCGAAGATCATCAGCCGCTCGGCGCCGCGCATGCGTGCGCTCATGTCAAGCATCCGCCCGCGCTCCTCCTCGCCGGGGCAAAGCAAAGTCGCGCCTGCGCGCGGTGCTCGCACATCCTCCATGGCTCTCGCATCGACGTGGGGCCGGTGCGGCTTGGGCGGAAGCGACCCCACTCAGCGTCTGTACGATCACCCGCGCGGAGGGATCCGCATGCACCTCAACAGTTGTTGGAGTGCGGCGGATGCGGCGCGCTGTCAGATCTGAACGGCGAAGCCCCCGCAGTTCGAGGAATTTTGCGCTCGCGGGGCGCCGCTTTCATGTATTAGCCACCTGATTGGCGCTGTAGGCGCGAGCGCGCACGGCCGATCTACTGAGCGCAATGGAAGTGGCCAGATTGCTGATCGAGAACCGCCTTGAGCGCGAGCGCATGCTCGACATGGAGGAGCGCCTGCGCACGGTCAGGCCGCGCGCGGGAGCTGTGATGATCGCCGGCCTGCTTGCGCTCGGGCCCTGGTATGGATGGTGGCTGCCGCTGCCCGTGCTGCTTGCGCTCGGCCTGCAGCGGCTGGTCGACGTCCGCCTGCCCGCGATGCGCCATCCCGAGCTTGCGGTCTTTGGCTGCTGGCTGGCCGTGGTGGCGATGATCGCGCTTGCGATCGCGCTCGCCGGGGCGCCGCCGCCGCTGCTGGTCTGGTTTGCCTTTCCCGTGATCCCGCTCGTCGCGCGCTTTCCGCGACGGCTGATCGCGGTGGGGATCGCTGCGATCCTCGCAGCGCTTGCGCTCACCGTGCTGATCGGCCACCCCGCAGCGGCGCTGGCACGCCCGCCGCTGCTGATCGCCCCCGCCGGCGCGCTCGTGGCGATCGGCCTCTACGCCCTCACCCTGATGGAGTCTGAAGCGCAGCATCGCAACGATGCGCTGATCGACTCCCTGACCGGGATGCTCAATCGCAAGGCGCTTGCGCGCCATGTCGAGGAGCTTGAGCAGCAGGCGCGATTCGGCCCGCTGCGCATCGGCGCGCTGGTTGCCGACATCGATCACTTCAAGGCGATCAACGACCGCTTCGGCCACGCGCACGGCGATGCGGTGCTACGTGCCGTGGCGCAGGTGATCCGCGCGCAGCTGCGCACCTTCGACCACGCATTTCGCCTCGGCGGCGAGGAGTTCCTGGTGCTGCTGCCCGGCGCTGACGCCGAAGGCGCGGCGCAGCTTGCCGAGCGCATCCGCGCCGCCGTGCGCGCGTGCCCGCAGGCGCTTGCGGCGCCCGTGACGCTCAGCTGCGGGATAGCGGCGTTGCAGGGCCACGGGCACTTTGACTTCCACGCCCTCTTTGCCAGCGCCGACGAGGCCCTCTACGCGGCCAAGCGCGGCGGGCGCAACCGGATCGCCACCGCCGCCTGAGCGGCTTCGCGCGCAGTGGCGCCGCATGAGATACTGAGACCACGATGGCCAGCCTCGGCTGCACCCTGACCGCGATCGTCACGCCCTTCGATGAGCACCTCAACGTGTCTGAGGAGCGCTTTGTCGCGCTCATGCATCACCTTGCCGAGCACGGCTCGGACGGCTTCGTGGTGGCAGGGACGACGGGCGAGGCGCCGACGTTGAGCGACGAGGAGCACCTGGCGCTGGTCGAGCTGGCACTGCGCGAGCGTCCGCCCGGCAAGAGCATCATCGCAGGCACCGGCTCCAACGACACACGCCATGCCTGCCACCTGACCGAGCGCGCGACGGAGCTGGGCGTCGACGCGACGCTGGTTGTCACCCCTTACTACAACCGCCCCTCCGAGCGCGGGATCATCCGCCACTACGAAGAGGTCGCCAGGGCCACTGAGAAGCCGATAGTCCTCTACAACATCCCCGCGCGCACAGGGACCAACATGGGCCCGGAGCTGCTGCGGGCGCTCGCGCAGATCGAGCACGTCGAGGCGCTCAAGGAGGCCAACTCGGCGCAGCTTCAGATGATCGAGGGCCTCGACCTCTACGCGGGCAACGACGATGTCTTCGCGCGCGTCCTGGACATGGGCGGTGCGGGCGGAATCCTTGTCGCCAGCCACATCGTCGGCGACCAGATGCGTCAGATGGCCGAGCAGCCCGCTCGCCGCGGCGAGATCGACGCCTCGCTGCGCGATGTCTACGAGACGCTCTTTCTGACCTCGAACCCGACCTGCACGAAGGCGGCGCTGAACCTGCTGGGCTTTGCCGTGGGTGGCCTGCGGCTGCCGCTGATCGAGGCCGACGAGCGCGAGCGCGCAGCGGTGGCGGCGATGCTCGAGCGCCACGGCCTGCTCGAGGGCGCCGGCAGGCGATGAGCGCGCTGCGCATCCTCCCGCTCGGAGGGCTTGGCGAGATCGCGAAGAACATGACGCTTGCCGAGTACGACGGCCGCATCATCGTCGTCGACTGCGGGCTGCGCTTCCCGACGCCCGAGATGGTCGGGATCGACCTCGTGCTGCCCGACTTCACCTACCTGCGCGAGCGCGCGGCGGACATCGAGGCGATCGTGATCACGCACGGCCACGAGGATCACCTGGGGGCGCTGCCCTGGGTTCTGCGCGAGCTCGAGCACCGCCCGCCGGTCTTCGGGGCGCCGCTGACGATCGAGATGGCGCGCTCGAAGCTCGACGAGCATCGCCTTCGTGACATTGCGCTGAACAAGCTCTCCGCTGGGGAGGTGGTCGAGCTCGGCCCCTTCTCGCTGGAGCTGATCCACATGACCCATTCGATTCCCGACTCCTGCGCGGCTGCGCTTGAATGCGAGCTTGGCACGGTCCTCTTCACGGGCGACTACAAGTTCGACCAGACGCCGGTCGACGGTCCGCCGGCCGATCTGGCGCGGCTGGTCGAGCTCGGCCGCGAAGGCGTGCTGCTGCTCTGCGGCGACTCCACGAACGTCGATCGACCCGGCTTCTCGCCCTCGGAGTCGATCGTCGGCCCGCAGCTGGCCGAGCTCTTTGCGCGCTGCTCCGGCCGCATTCTCGTGACCAGCTTCGCCTCCAACATCCACCGCATCCAGCAGGCCTGCGACGCGGCCGCCGCGGTCGGGCGCAAGGTCGCGCTGGTCGGTCGCTCGATGCGCAAGAACTTCGCGATCGCGCGCAATCTCGGCCACATCGAGGTTCCGGAGGGGATGATCCTGAGCGCGCGCGAGATCTCCGACCATGCCGATGAGCGGCTTGTCATCATCTCGACGGGCTCGCAGGGCGAGCCGCTCTCGGCGCTGCGCCGGATGGCCTACGACGACCACCCGCAGGTCAAGCTGCACGCGGGCGACACGGTGGTCTTTGCCGCCACGCCGGTGCCAGGCAACGAGCGCACGGTCAACGAAACGGTCGACCGCCTCTACCACATCGGCTGCGACGTGATCACAGCACGTGAGGCACCGGTGCACGCCTCCGGCCACGGGCACGCCGAGGAGCTGAAGCTGATGATCAACCTGACCTCTCCTCGCTACGTGATGCCGATGCACGGCGACTTCAAGCGCCTGCGGCTGCACGCGGAGCTGGCCTGCGCGGTCGGGATCGACCCCGATGCGATCTTCCAGTCCGAGAACGGCCTGCCGCTGGAGATCGATGAGCGCGGCGCGCGCTTGGGCGCCCGCGAGCGCTCAGGCGTCGTCTATGTCGATGGCCTGGAGATCGGCGACATGACCGATGTCGCCCTGCGCGACCGACGCATGCTCTCAGCCGACGGGATCTTCATCGTGGTGGTTACCATCAGCGAGCAGGACGGGCGCTCGGTCGCCGAGCCGGAGGTCACCTTCCGCGGCGTTCCCTTCCTTGACGACGCTGGCGAGCTGACCGCGGAGATCCGCCTCACTGTCGCCGAGTCGCTCGAGCGCGCCGCAGCCGAGGAGATCCGCGAGACAGACCTGCTGCAGCGCATCCTTCACGACGATCTAGCCCGCCTCGTCTACGACCGCCTGCGACGCCGCCCGATGGTCCTGCCGGTCGTGGTCGAGGTCTGAGCGCCCCCGCGCGCCCCCGTCCGCGGCCCTATCGCCGATCGCGCTCGCCAGCAGCGGCAGCCGCACGATGAAGCGGGCGCCGCCGCGACCGCCGTTGGCGGCGCTCGGGCGCCCGGTCGCCCGCTCGACCGCGACCGAGCCGCCGTGCGCGCTCACGACCGCGCGCACGATCGCAAGGCCCAGCCCGAAGGAGCCTCCGCCATCGCCGCCGCCGCGCACGAAGCGTTCAAAGAGGCTGCTGGCCAGCTGCTCCTCGACGCCCGGCCCGTTGTCTTCGACGATCAGCGTCGCCTCGCTCCCGGACGCTGTGGTGCGAACCCAGATCTGCGATCCGGGCGGGGTGTAGCGCAGGGCGTTCTCGATCAGGTTGATCGCCACGCGCTCCAGTTCGTCGCGCGAGCCCGTGACCATCGCCGGGGCGGCTTCAAGGATGACCTCGTGCTCCTCGCTGATCGGGCCAAGCTCGGCGGCAGCGTCGACGGCGACCTCTGCCAGGTCGACCGCCTGCTCGGGCAGCGCGCGCGGAACGTCATTGCGCGCCAGCAGCAGCAGATCGGCGACCAGCCGGCGCATCCGTCGTGAGGAGCGAAGCGCCGAGCGTGCCGCTTCGCCGAGGTCCTCGTCCAGCGCGCCCGCGTCCGCGCGTTCGGCCAGCAGCTCGAGGTTCGCCAGCACGCTCGTCAGCGGCGTGCGCAGCTCGTGGGAGGCGTCAGCGACGAAGCGCCGCTGGCGTCTCAGCATCGCCTCCGTGTCCGCGTGCGCCGCGTCAAGCTCGCGGAGCATCCCCGAGAGCGTGCGCGCAAGCTCGCCGACCTCGTCGCTTGCGGGCACCTCGGGCATCTCAAGCGAGCGGTCGCGCGTGCGGGCGATCGTTGCCGCCGTCGAGGTCAGAGCGGCGATCGGCGCCATCGCGCGCCTGGCGATCAGCGTGCCCGCAAGCAGCGCGAGAGCGGTTCCCGCGAGCACTCCGAAGAACAGAAACAGCTCGACGCGCGCGATCGCGGAGTTGACCTCCGAGAGCGGACGGGCGTATTGGATATACATGTGGCCGTAGCCGACGTCGGTTGCCGGGTTGCGCACAAATGCTGCAATCGTCACGATCTGGTAACCTTCGGCGGTGCTCGAGACCTGCAGCCCCGGGCGCAGGCCGAGCGGGACCGGAGACAGCTTGGGCGCCTTTGTCGGGTACTGCGCGAAGGGCTGGCCCGCCTCCGAGTAGAGCCGGATCACGGCGTCGGAGGGGCCGGCAAGTTCCTGCAGCGAGGGCTGGATCGATTCGTATTCGCCGGTGTTGGGGCTCACGAAGACATGGATCTCGGTCTCCACCTGCTGGGCGTCCTGGGAGACCTGGCGGGCGAAGTCCGAGCGCAGCCGGCTTGCGGTCAGAAAGCCGACCACGAGCGCGAAGGCGCAGAGGATCGCAAAGGTCAGCAGCGCCGATACCGCCGCCAGGCGCATGCGGATCGGCAGGGCGTCGAAGGTGGCTGAGAGACGCTGCAGCAGAGCGCGCGGCAGCGCGCCGACTCTACGCGCGAAGGACGTAGCCGGCTCCCCGGATCGTGTGCAGCAGGCGCGGCTCGCCCTCGGCCTCGAGCTTGCGCCGGAGGTTGGAGATGAAGACCTCGATCGTGTTCGTGATCGAGAACGGCTCATATCCCCAGACCTCGTCGAGCAGGCGCTGGCGGGAGATGACGATGCGCTCGTTGCGCATCAGGTATTCGAGCAGCTCGAACTCACGCTGGGTCAGGTCGATTGCACGATCGCCGCGGCGAACCTCGTGCGTGTCGGGGTTGAGGACCAGGTCGCCGACGCGCAGCGCAGCGGTGCCGCGCGGCGGGCGTCGCCGCAGCAGCGCGCGCATCCGCGCCAGCAGCTCCTGGCGCTCGAAGGGCTTGACAAGGTAGTCGTCAGCGCCGCTGTCAAGCCCCTCCACGCGCGACTCCAGCGCGTCGCGGGCGGTCAGGATCAGGATCGGCGTGTCGGTCTGCGAGCGCATCTTGCGCGCCACCTCGATCCCGTCGACCGCCCCGGGCAGGCCGAGGTCGAGGATCACCAGGTCGGGAGCGAAGGTCCTGCCGTCGGTGAGGGCGCTCTCGCCGTCGCGCGCGCAGCGAACCTCATAGCCCTCGATCCGCAGCGAGCGCTGGAGGACTTCGGATATCTCGCGGTCGTCCTCGACGACGAGGACGCGGGGTGATCTGGTGACGGTGCTCATGAAGCCTGGATAGCGTCGGCCGCTAAAGCAATCGTAAGGGAGGGCAGCGGATTTATAAAGGGCCCTCGGCAGGTAAGCGCCGCTGCGCGTCGAAGCGCGCAGATGACGATGGCAGCCACCCGCAGCCGCGCCGGCAGGCGCAAGAGCACACGCACGCGCCCGGCACGGGGGCACCGAGCGCGCCCTGCGCGCAGGCGCCGAGCTCGGCGCGCTCGCTCGCAAGGAGCGCTGCGAGGCGTCCTCGCAGCGCTCGTCCATCTTGCGCGCGAGAGCCTCTTCGGCGGGCCGCTGCTGAGCGCTGTCGGCCGCGAGATCATCGGCTGGGCGCTGTGCGCGCTCGCCGTCTTCTCCGGGCTTGTGATCTACGGCTCCTTTGACGGCGGCGGCGTCGGGCACGCTCTGGGCGCGCTGCTTGCGCTGCTTGCCGGTGGTGCGCGCTACCTGGCGCCGCTTGCCTTTCTTGCAGGAGGCGCTCTGTTCCTGCTGCGTCCGGCGCCGGGAGCGCTCGAGCCAGGCGCGCGAGGCGATCGCGATGCGCCGGCAAGGGCAGAGGATGGCGAGGGAACCAGACCGCTGCGCGGCGGCGTGATCTGCCTCTATGCGGCGGTTACGCTTGCGCTTGCGGACGGCGTGCTCGGCGTGAGCTCCGGGCAGAGCGATGGAAGGGTGCCGATCGCCTCCGGCGGGCGCTGGTCGCTCTCCTTCCTGCGCGAACGTGGCGGTGCCCCCGGCGAGGCGCTGTGGGTGATCGCGCACGCGCTCGCGCAGGAAATCGGGGTCGCAGTGCTTTGCGCCTTCCTCTTCCTGGCGGCCATCACCCTGCTCTCGGGCGCCTCAGTCGGCGTGCTCGCGCGGCTCGGCCGTCTGGCGCTGCGCGCTGGGCGCGCGCTGGCGCTCGGGCTGGCGCCGCCGCGGCGCCATCCGCGCCTGGCGCACGAGCGATCGCCGGAGGGCGCGGAGCTCTGGTCGCTGCCCGCAGGCGCAGGGCAGGAGGCGTCGTTTGAGCCCGGCGCCGCGGTGGACATCGAGCCTGGCGAGCAGGTGCAGGGGGGCGAGGCGCCCCAGCACGCCGAGCTGAAAGCGCCCGAGCTCCAGCCATATGGCGAGGAGGAGCCTCAGGGCGCCGAGGCGCTGCTTGCCGAGCAGGAGCCCGACACGCTCCCAGTGCTCGACGCCGAGGAGGATCCAGGCGATGCGGAGCCGCCTGGCTCGGAGCGCTCGGCGCATCGGCAGCGCCGCGCGGAGGCTCTCGGGGTCGACCCGCGAGCGCTGACCCCGCAGGGGCGCCTGCGCGAGCTGGCGACAGATGACCCCTCCTTCGAGTGGCGCCCACCCGATCCAGCCGGCGTCCTCACGCGCTCGCGCGCCGAGTCATCCGCAAGCGCCGATCGTGCAGCCGCCGAGCAGCAGGCAAAGACCGGCGGGGCGCTGGTCGAGGCGCTTGGTCACTTTGGGGTGCAGGCAAAGGTGATCGGAACCGTCTGCGGCCCCCACATAACGCGCTACGAGCTGCGCCTGGCGCCGGGCACCAAGGTTGCGAAGGTCGCGCAGCTCAAGGACGACCTCGCCTATGCGCTTGCCGCCACCGACATCCGCATACTCGCTCCGATCCCCGGCAAGCAGGCCGTCGGCGTCGAGGTGCCCAACCCGCGCCGGCGGATCGTGCACCTGGGCGACGTCTTCGGTGCCCCGCCGCGCTCCTTCTCGCCGCTCACGGTCTGGCTGGGCAAGGATGTCGCGGGCAAGGCGGTCGCGGCCGATCTGGCGAAGATGCCCCACCTGCTTGTTGCCGGCGCGACCGGCTCGGGCAAGTCTGGCGCGGTCAACGCGATGCTTGCCTCCGTGCTGCTCAGAGCCACCCCGCGCGAGGTGCGCCTGGTGCTGGTCGACCCCAAGCAGGTCGAGCTCAACCATTACGAGTCGATCCCGCATCTGCTGACGCCGGTGATCGTCAACCCGCGGATGGCCGCCAACGCGCTCGCGAACCTGGTGCGCGAGATGGAGTCCCGCTACAGCGTGATGTCGCTCGCGCGCACGCGCTCGCTCGTGGAGCTCAACCAGCTGCGCACGCGCCGGGGCGAAGCGCCGCTGCCATACGTGCTCTGCGTGATCGACGAGCTTGCCGACCTGATGATGGTCGCGCCGGCCGATGTCGAGGACTCGATCATCCGCCTCGCCCAGAAGGCGCGCGCGGTCGGGATCCACCTCGTGCTGGCCACCCAGAGCCCGCGCGTGGATGTGATCACCGGCATGATCAAGGCGAACGTCCCGTCGCGGATCGCCTTTGCTGTCTCCTCGCAGACCGACTCGCGCGTGATCCTCGACCAGAACGGCGCCGAGTCGCTGCTTGGCCAGGGGGACATGCTCTACAGCCCGATGGGCTCTGCGAAGCTGCAGCGCATCCAGGGCGCCTACATCGACGAGGGCCAGATCGCGCGCCTCACCGAGCACTGGCGCAGACAGGGCGAGCCCGAGCTCCACGAGGAGCTGCTGGAGGAGCGCGAGGAGGCACCCGGCGATGGCGAGGAAGATCCGGGCGACCCTGACTCCGACCCGCTGCTGCGTGAGGCAATCACGCTGGTCGTCGAGATGCAGACGGCCTCCACCTCGATGATGCAGCGACGACTGCGCGTCGGCTACACCCGCGCCGGGCGTCTGATCGACATGCTCGAGCGCCGCGGGATCATCTCCGGCTATGAAGGCTCCAAGCCGCGAGCGGTGCTGATCTCCGCCGCCGATCTGCCGCGCGTGCTCGCCGCCTACGAGGAGAGCGCCGTGGGCGCCTCCCCGAGCGCCCCCGAAGAGGCGTAGCTGCGACCATAATGCGGCCGAGATGTCAGAGATCGGCCCAACGCTCCGTGAAGCGCGCATGCGCGCGCGGATCGATGTCTCGGAGATCGAGGCAAAGACCAAGATCCGCGCCAAGTATCTGCGCGCGCTTGAGAACGAGGAGTGGAGCCTGCTGCCCGGGCCAACCTACATCAAGAGCTTCCTGCGCACCTACGCCCAGGCGCTCGGCCTCGATGGGCGGGCAATCGTGGAGGAGTACCGAGCCCGCTACGAGGGACCAGAGCATGAGCGGCGCGAGCTGCGCCACCCGCCCGGCCGACGCGCCGGGCGCGGCGCGAGCGAGCGGGCGCCGCTGCCACGCGGCTACGTCATCGGCGGCGTGCTGCTCGCGCTGATCCTGCTGCTGGTGCTTATCGGCTCGCTGAACGGCTCCTCCGAACAGCAGCGCCCCTCAGGCGCGCGGGCGGCGGCGCGAGGGGGCCACTCAGCGGCAGGAGGCCGCCGTGCGGCGCGCTCCGCCAGTGCCCTCGCGACCACGAGGACAAGCACGCAGAGCGCTGCGACGCCATTTGTCACGCTTGCGCTGCGTCCGAGCGCGCGCGTCTGGGTGTGCCTGCTCGGCGACGGGAAGCGGCTGATCCCGGGGGCGATCCTCACGCCTGAAGAAGGCGCCGAAGGCAACGGCGCTGAAGGGCGCCGCTATCGCGCTCGGCACTTCAAGATCGACCTCGGCGACAGCCACGTGGTGCTCCTGATCGACGGCAAGCCTCATCCTGTGCCCGCCTCCGCCGAACCGATCGGGTATGCGATCAGCGCCGGCGAAGTCAAGCGGCTTGCCCCCTCCCAACGACCGACCTGCGGCTGAGGCGGCGTGCGCTCAGGGATCGTCGTCACTGGGACGGAGCTGATCAGCGGCCTGCGCCAGGACCGCAACGGGCCATGGCTGGCACGGCGCCTGCGCGCGCTGGGCGCCGAGCCTGCGCAGATCATCCAGGTCGCAGACGACCCTGAGGAGATCGGGCGCGCCTTGGGCTTCCTCGAGGACGCGGGCGCGGAGCTGATCGTCACAAGCGGCGGCCTCGGCCCGACAGCGGACGACCTCACCGTGGCGGTGGTCGCTGAGCGCCAGGGGCGCTCGCTGAGGCTCGATGAGCCCCTTGCCGAGCAGATCGCAGCGATCGTGGAGCCGCTCCGGCGCCGCTACCCGGGCTTGGACGCCGCTGCGCTGGCGGCGGGCACGCGCAAGCAGGCGACCGTCCCGGAGGGGGCGACGGTGCTTGCGCCCGTGGGCACCGCGCCCGGGCTGATCGTGCCTTCCACGCGCAAGCGGGCGCCGCTCGTGCTTGTCCTGCCCGGCCCGCCGCGAGAGCTGCAGCCGATGTTCGAGAGCGCGCTTGCAAGCGAGCCGCTGCGCTCGCTGCTTGCCGGCGCCAGCCCGCGCAGGGAAGGGACGCTCCTGCTCTTCGGCATCCCCGAGTCGGAGATCGCGCAGACGCTGCGCCTGGCCTCCGACCAGGGCCTTGACCTCTCCGCGCTTGAGATCACAACCTGCCTGCATCGCGGCGAGATCGAGGTCACCTGCGCCTACGCGCCCGCAGCCGAGGATGACTACAGGCGCCTAGTCGCATTCATCGCCGAGCGCCACCCGCGCGAGCTCTTCTCCTCCGACGGGCGCTCGATCGAGGCGATCGTCGCCGAGCTGCTGCTCGCCCGCGGAGATGCGATCGCGATTGCGGAGTCATGCACGGGCGGGCTGCTGGGGGCGCGGCTGACAGAGCTGCCTGGATCCTCGCGCTACTTCCGTGGTGGTCTGATCGTCTATTCCAACGCCGCCAAGGAGGCGCTTGCGGGGGTCCCCGCCGAGCTGATCGCCCGCCACGGCGCGGTCTCGCAGGAGGTTGCCCGCGCGCTCGCCGCCGGCGCCGCCCGTGCGCTCGGCGCGCAGGTCGGCGTTGGCATCACCGGGATCGCAGGGCCGGATGGAGGCAGCGTGGAGAAGCCCGTCGGCTTGGTCTGGATCTCAGTTCACCTCAGCAGCGGCCTGCAGGGCGGGCTGACTCGCTCGGTCAACCTCCCCGGCTCACGCACGGACGTGCGCGAGCGCGCGACGACGGTGGCGCTGCACATGGTGCGCAGCGCGCTTCTGCGCGCGCTGAGCGATGGCAACAACGACGGCGCCCCCGCCGCGCGCAGCGCAGGCTGACCGCTCACGCCCCGGCTAGCATCAGCGTGGGATGTCAGATGCAGGGACAGCCCGCCTGTTCATCGCGCTTGAGCTGCCCGAGCGCGTGCGCGAGGCGCTTGCAGGCTGGGCTCACCGCGCCGCGCGCAGCGAGGGCTTGCTGCGCTCAGACGCCGGCCGCGCGCCCACAGGCAGGCGCTCAGGGCAGGCGCGAGGTGCGCTGCGGCTTGCGGACCCGGAGACAATGCACATAACGCTTGCCTTCCTCGGCCAGCAGCCGCTCGAGCTGCTGGGAGCGCTCGCTGCGCTGATCGAGGACAGCGGCGCGGCCGGCCTGAAGGCGCTGGCGCTCGGTGCCCCGCTCTGGCTGCCGGTGCGGCGTCCGCGCGCGCTTGCGGTTGAGGTCCGCGAGCAGGGGGAGAGCCTGCGCAGCCTGCGGCGGCTGGTGCTGCGCGGGCTGGAGGAGCTCTCGATCGCCCCGGCGCAGCCACGCGGGTCGGGCGCGCTCAGAGCTTTCCATCCCCACATCACAGTTGCGCGACTGCGCTCGGGCACGCGCGTGCCCGAGCGCATGCTGCCGCCGACGCCGAGCCTCTCGTTCCTCCCCGATCGCCTCGTCCTCTACCGCTCCTACCTCTCCGCGCAGGGCGCCCGCCACGTTCCGCTTGCCGCCGGCGCGACGCACGCCCTCTCCTGAGATACGAACACACGTTCCGTCCGCAGCGCTCGCTAGCCTCCGCTGGCGAACCTCGAACAAGGAGCTTTTTGAAGATGGCAACAGCTACAGCAAACGGCACGGCAACGGTGGAGGCCTCGGTGGGGGCACCCGCACCGGCAGGCGCTCCGGCCACCGCTCCCACGCCTGGCACGCGCGCGCCGGGCGCCCAGCAGCGCCAGAAGGTCGCGGGCGAGGCCGAGAAGGCGGCCAAGGCGCGGGAGTCGGCGCTCAAGTCGACGCTTGGGCAGATCGAGCAGCAGTTCGGCAAAGGAACGGTCATGCGGATGGGCGACGAGGGCGCCCAGGTTCGCGTGGAGGCGATCTCGACAGGCGCGCTCACGCTCGACATCGCCCTCGGCATCGGCGGCGTGCCGCGCGGGCGCATCGTCGAGGTCTTCGGCCCTGAGTCCTCGGGAAAGACCACCCTGATCTACCACATCCTCGCCGAAGCCCAGAAGCGGGGCGGGGTCTGCGCCTTCATCGACGCCGAGCACGCGATGGACCCGATCTACGCCAAGGCAATCGGCGTCGACATCGACGAGCTGCTGGTCTCCCAGCCCGACTACGGCGAGCAGGCGCTCGAGATCGCCGACATGCTCGTGCGCTCGGGCGCAATCGATGTGGTGGCCATCGACTCGGTTGCCGCGCTCACCCCCAAGGCCGAGCTGGAAGGCGAAATGGGCGACCAGACGGTGGGCCTGCAGGCGCGGATGATGTCCCAGGCGATGCGCAAGCTGGCCGGCACGCTGCATCGCACCAACACGCTCTGCATCCTCACCAACCAGCTGCGCGAAAAGGTCGGCGTGCTGTTCGGCTCGCCCGAGACCCAGCCGGGTGGTCGTGCGCTGAAGTTCTACGCCTCTCAGCGTCTTGACATCCGCCGCGTGGAGACGCTCAAGGACGGCGCTGAGGCGGTCGGCAACCGCGTGCGCGTGAAGGTTGTCAAGAACAAGCTCGCCGCTCCCTTCCGTCAGGCCGAGTTCGAGATCGAGTTCGGCCGTGGCATCTCCACGATGGGCTGCCTGCTGGACGTCGGCATCGAGCGCGGGGTGATAAAGAAGTCAGGCGCCTTCTTCTCCTACGGGTCCGAGCGCCTGGGCCAGGGCCGCGCCAACGTCAAGTCCTTCCTGGAGGAGAACCGGTCCCTCGCCGGCGAGATCGAAGCGAAGATCTATGCCGCGCTCGGCATCACGCCGGGCGGGGGAGGCCGGACGCCGGCGGCCGAGGGCGTGCAGCGGGCGGCAGGCTAGAGCCGGCCCATCGGGGCGCCGATCTGCGATCACTCGGGGCCGCGGGGTCAGGCGGCCGATCGTCGCTGTGCGCAGCTACGCTTGAGTGTCGATGAAGCGCTATCACGTCACCACCTTCGGCTGTCAGATGAACGAGCATGACTCCGAGCGCATCAAGGGCATGCTCGAGACGCTCGGCTACCGCGAGGCCGACAGTCGTGAGGCGGCCGATCTGATCCTCTTCAACACCTGCTCGATACGCGAGCGCGCGGACTCGCGCTTCCTCGCCCACCTGGGAGCGGCCAAGCGGGTCAAGCAGGAGCGTCCTGAGACGGTGATCGGCGTCGGCGGCTGCTGGGCGCAATCGGTGAAGGAGGAGGTCTTCAGGCGCTTTCCGTTTGTCGATGTCGCCTTCGGCCCAGGGCAGGTGCACAAGCTCGCGGAGTTTCTGACCAGCGACTCGCTCTCCGCCCAGGGCTACTTCGAGTTCGAGGGCTTCGCCGGGCACCTGCCCGCACGGCGCGAGCGCCCTCATCAGGGCTGGCTGCAGATCTCGGTCGGCTGCAACTGCCGCTGCGCCTACTGCATCGTTCCCTCCACGCGCGGGCGCGAGGTCAGCAGACCGCTCGAGGAGCTGGTGGCAGAGGCCCAAAGGATGGCGGCAGAGGGCGTCAAGGAGGTGACCCTGCTCGGCCAGAACGTCAACTCTTATGGCCGCGATCTGCGCGACTCATCAGGATCGCCCCGCCGCTTCTCCGAGCTGCTGCGCGCGCTCGACGCGGTCGAGGGGATCGAGCGCATCCGCTACACCAGCCCGCATCCCAAGGACATGCGCGAGGATGTGATCCGCGCCCACGCCGAGTGCCGCCATCTGTGCGAGCACATACACCTGCCGCTGCAGTCGGGGTCAAGCCGGATCCTGAAGGCGATGCGCCGCACCTACGACCGCGAGCGCTATCTCGACCGCGTCGCGCTGATCCGCGAGCACGTTGCAGACATAGCTCTGACGACGGACATCATCGTCGGCTTTCCGGGCGAGAGCGAGCGCGACTTCGAGGAGACGCTTGAAGTCGTCGACGCGGTCGGCTTTGACGGCGCCTTCACTTTCATCTTCTCGCCACGACGGGGCACGGAGGCGGCGCAGATGAACGACAGCTTCGTTGCGCACGAGGTCAAGGTGCAGCGCATGGAGCGGCTGGTCGCGCTCGTGCAGCGCCGCGCCCAAGAGCGCGCGCAGCGCTTTGTCGGTCGTGAGCTCGAGGTCCTCGTCGAAGGGCCTTCGCGAACGGATCCCACGCGCCTGCGCGGACGCACGCGTCACAACAAGGTCGTGAACTTCAGCGGCCTGGCAAGCGCGGGCGAGCTGACGCGCGTGCGCATCCATTCAGCCACCAGTCAGACGCTCTCCGGCGAGGAGCTGCTGCTCGCGCGCGCAAATCCCGCCGGCTGAGCGGCGGCAAGCGCCCCACGGCGACCGGTCGAGCACTGCGAGCGCCCTGACCTGAGAGAATCGGGGCAATGCGCGCTTTCGGGAGGACAGCGCAACCTGATCTCGGCACAGCGAGGCGCCGTGACTGGGAGCGGGTGCGCGAGCGCTGGGCGGCGCTCTGGCCATGGCTGCCGCTCGTGCTCGCCGGCTTATATGCGATCGTCGTGCTCGCCAACCTCCCCGCGGTCATCAGCTCGATCAACACCGACAGCGACGTTGCGATCGCGTTTGTGATCGGCAAGGCACTCGGCAGCGCCCCACCGGGAAGCCACGTCGTGCTTGGTGACCACCCGTGGTATGAGGAGCTCTGGCTGCTGCGGGCCACCGCAGGCCTCCCTGGCTACAGGCAGCTGTGGGACATCGCGCCGGCGGCCTGGGATGTCCTTGGCATCGGCATCCTCTCGTGGTCTGCGTGGCGCGCGCTCGGGCGCCAGGCCGCGGTCCTCTGCGCCAGTGCGCTGCTGTGCCTGAGCGTGGGCGGGCGCTTCATGCTCTGGAGCATCGACTACCACAGCCTGAGCGCGCTGCATACGGTTCTGATCGGGGCGACGCTCGTCTGGCTTGCCGGGCACCTGCGGCGGCTCGCCGGCTGGCAGCTGCTCGAGGTGGCGCTTTTGATGGGCGCGATCAGCGCGGCCCCGGCAAGCGGCGATGAGCTCTTTCTCTACTGGGCGATCCTGCCGATGCTCCTCGCTGCCGCGCTGCTGCTGTGGAGGACGCGCGCCAAGGAGCACTGGCTGCTGTTGGCGGCCTCCGGCGCGATCGCCGCGATCGCGCTGCTCGGCGGCGCGCTGCTGCACCACGACATGGTGCAGAGCGGCATCACCGCGGCGCCGTTCGGCGTCAGCATCGTCGCGCCCGGCTCGCTGCTCAACAACGTGGTCGTGCTCGTGCGCTCCTTCAGCTACCTGGCCGGGGGCAATTTCTTCGGGACGGCGCTCAACCTGCCCGACGCCACGATGCTGATCGGCGCGCTGCTGTTCTTCGCCGTGCTTCTCTCTCTGCCCTTTGAGCTGCGCCGGCTCGCCGCGCGCGCACCGCCCGCGCCGGTCTCGCTCGATCCGGCCGCGGCCAGGCGCTTTGCCTACATCGCCTATTGGTCAAGCTCGCTGGTGATCACCTGCGCCGTCTTCCTGCTCAGCAGCGCTCCCGCCGATCAGTACAGCGCTCGCTACATCCTGGCCGGCTACCTCGCCGTGGCCGCGCTGATGCCGCTGCTTGCGCTGCGCAATCGCAGCTGGCAGGTGAGCGTGACCGCCGGCGTGTGCCTGTTCGCGCTGATCGCCTCCTATCAGGTGCTCCGTCAGCCCTTCCAGCGACGACTTGAAAGCTCGCCGGAGCCCTGGCAGGCGAGCGCGCTGGCGCACTTTGCCAGGGCACAGCACGTCGTCTACGGCTACACCAGCTACTGGAGCGCCGCGGATCTGACGTGGATGAGCGGCTTTCAGATCAAGGTCTTCCCGGTCAGCGAGTGCATCTCAGGAAGCTTGGTTCTCTGCCCCTACTACATCGGCATCTCAAGCTGGTACACGCCGCGTCCGCAGACGCGATCGATGCTGATCCTCAACGGCGAACTGAGCCTGCCCGACCCCGCGCTCGGCGCGCCGATCGCCACCACGAAGATCGGCACGCTGACGGCGCTGGTCTTCCCCTACGACATCGCCTCGCGCTTTCACCCGCTCTGAGCCGCTCGATCCCGCCGCGGCACGGCGCCGCCCCCGGCGCCCGCACGCGGCGATGGTCCGCTGCCACCGGCGATGGCGCGAT
The DNA here is from genome assembly GCA_021323635.1 of bacterium. Lineage (GTDB taxonomy): Bacteria > Actinomycetota > Thermoleophilia > Solirubrobacterales > Solirubrobacteraceae > Palsa-744. Next base: position 51,223 of record JAJPKQ010000036.1, read on the forward strand.
CCTGCAGACGACCACAGGCGCCGGAGGAAGCTTCGGCGCCTGCGGTCGCTCTAATCGGCGGTGCGAAGCGCTACTGGAGGGAGGCCGGCCCGGCAGCGCCGCTGCCTTCATAGACGGAGCCGGTCGCGCCGGTCGAGCCCGTCGCGCCGCCTGAGCCCATGTGCGGGCAGGGGCCATGGGCGCCGTAGGGTGCCGACTGGCCCCTGCGCTGCGTCGATTCGCTGCTCGTCTGCGTGGTGATCGTGGTGGCGCTGCTCGAGCTGGACGGCGCTGCCGCCGCTCCGGCAATGCCCGCAATCGCACCGCCCGCAGCAAGCGTGCCTGAGACAAACGCTGCCTTGATGATGCGCGAGTGCTTCATTGGAGAACCTCCTTGGGTCGTTGTCGGTGGATGCTGCTCACTGCAGCTCCAATCCTTGAGCGCCCTCCTTGGCGCTCGGCAAGCGGCACCTAATAGTTTCTCTAAGCGGCGCTGAGCGCTCCTAAGCTGCTTGAGCCTGCGCGCGCCGACTTCGGCTTACTACGGAAGGCAGGTGGGACGGGCTGCTGATGAGAGCTTGCGCGCAGCGTCCTATGGTCAAAGCATCCTGATCCTCGCGAGGCTTGCGCGAGCGCAGGCGCTCGCCAGATGTCTCTTCAGAAAGGAGCATGCGATGCCTGGAACACTCACCCGCTGGGAGCCATTCGCCGAGCTGGGCGAGCTGCGCGGCCGCCTTGACCGCCTGTTCGACGAGCTCTGGGATGGCGGCCTTGCGCCCGCCTCCGGCGAGCGCACCTACGCGCCCGCAATCGACGTCAGCCATGAGAACGGCAGCCTTGTGCTGCGCGCCGACGTGCCGGGCATCAAGCCCGACGAGGTCAAGATCGAGCTTGAGGATGGCGTCCTCACGGTCTCCGGCGAGCATAAGGAGGAGCACGAGGAGAAGGGCAAGCACTACCTGCGCCGCGAGCGTCGCTATGGCTCCTTCTGCCGCTCGATCGCGCTGCCCGAGGGAGTACGGGCGGAGGACATCAAGGCGACCACCCAGGACGGCGTCCTGGAGGTGACGGTCGGGCTGCCGCAGGCGGCGAAGAAGGAGAAGGTCACGATCACACCGAGTGCCGCCTGAAGGCGGCCGTCAAGCGGCGGCGCTCAGCCCTTCACGACACCCAGGGGCAGGAGCGCCGCCACGCGGCGGGCCAGGCCCGCCTGCTCGACCACCGAGACCACGTGCTCGACGTCCTTGTAGGCGAGCGGAGCCTCCTCCGCAAGCCCACGCTCGGATGGGCAGCGCACCACGATCCCGCGGCTCTCAAGTTGCTGGCGCAGCGCGCGGCCGGAGATCTCTCGCCGCGCAGAGGCTCGACTCAGCCGCCGGCCCGCGCCATGGCAGGCGCTGCCGAAGGAGAGCATCATCGCGCGCGGGCAACCAACCAGCACGAAGCTTGCGGTGCCCATGCTGCCGGGGATGAAGACCGGCTGCCCAACGCTGCGGTAGGCGGCAGGAATCTCGGGATGGCCACGTGGGAAGGCGCGCGTGGCGCCCTTGCGGTGCACGCACAGCAGTCGCCCTGAGTGTCGCTCGAGCTTGGCGACATTGTGGGCGACATCGTATACCTGACGGGTTCCAGCCGCGACCTCTGCGCCGAGCACCGCCGCAATCGCCTCGCGCACACGATGCGCGAGCGTCGCGCGGTTTGCCCAGGCGAAGTTCGCCGCCGCGGCCATCGCGCCGAGGTAGCGCCGGCCCTCGGGAGAGGCGAGCGGCGCGCAGGCCAGCTGGCGGTCGGGAAGCGCGATCTCATAGCGTGAGACCACCCCGTCCATGGTGCGGACGTAGTCGGTGCAGACCTGGTGACCGAGGCCGCGCGAGCCCGAGTGGATCAGGACGGTCAGCTGCCCCTCGTGCAGCATGAGCGCTGCGGCCGCCTCGGAGTCGATTATCGCCCCGACGCGCTCCAGCTCGAGAAAGTGGTTGCCGGCGCCGAGCGTCCCGAGCTGGTCTGCCCCACGTTCACGCGCACGCCGCGACACGAAGGATGGGTCGGCGCCCGCCAGGCTGCCACGCGACTCGGTGTGCTCGATGTCGAGCTCCGTTCCGATGCCATGCTCCCTGAGCAGCGTCTTCGGCCCCTCGGCAAGCACGCCATCGAGCGCCCGCTCGGAGAGGCGAAGCGACCCGCCGTGGCCGGCGCCGACCGGCACTCGCCGCGAGATCTCGTGCACGAGCGCCTGCGCGCGCCCGGACAGCTCGGCGGCGTCGATCGGCAGCGCGAGCAGACGCACGCCGCAGTTGATGTCATAGCCCACGCCCCCAGGAGAGACGACGCCATCCGGCGGAGCAGTTGCGGCCACGCCGCCCACAGGAAAGCCGTAGCCCTGGTGGATGTCCGGCATCGCCATTGCCGCATCGACGATCCCCGGCAGCGTGGCGACGTTTTGAAGCTGCTCGAGCGAGCGGTCGCGCATGATCTCCTCGAGCAGCTCGCGGTCTGCGAAGACCCGCGCGGGCACGCGCATGCCCGCTCGCGCGCTCGCGGGGATCTCCCACATTGCCCTGCCGGACTCGACCACCGCGGTGGCAGGCTCGCTCACTGCGCGCCGCGAGCGGGCGCGATCCCGCCCGCACGCCTTCTCGCCACCAGATAGCGCCGGAACCAGTCGATCGCCAGCCGCGAGACCTGCTCTAGCGCCCCCGGCTCTTCGAAGAGGTGCGAGGCGTGGGGAATCACGGCCAGCCGGCTTTCGCAGCGCAGCTGCTCGCGGGCTTCCCGGTTGAGCTCCAGTACGAGATGGTCATCTCCGCCGACGATCAGCAGAGTCGGGGCGCTCACCCGCGCAAGCGCGGTGCTTGCAAGGTCGGGGCGCCCGCCGCGCGAGACGATCGCGCAGACCCTGGCGCCGGCTGCAGCGGCGGCGATCAGCGCGGCGGCGGCGCCCGTGCTGGCGCCGAAGTAGCCGAGCGCCAGAGCGCCTGTCTCCGGCTGGCGCTCCAGCCAGCGCGTGGCCACCAGCAGCCGCCGCGCCAGCAGCGGAATGTCGAAGACGTTTGCACGCTCGGTCTCCTCGCTGCCCGTCAGGAGATCGAAGAGCAGGGTCGCGATCCCTGCGTCGTTGAGAGCGGCCGCCACCGCACGGTTGCGCGGGCTGAGGCGGCTTGAGCCAGACCCGTGCGCAAAGGCGACGATGCCCTGCGCTGAGAGCGGCACGACGAGGTCGCCGGTCACCGTCACGCCGCGCTGCATCTCGATCTCGACCTCTCTGGCGATCGGCTGCCCGACGTGCCCATGCGCGGCAAGCAGCCTCGACACCTCCTCGTCTGAGGTGGGGCTGAAGTCCTCATACCAGAGCCCAATCGCCCACATGTCTGCGGGCGCCTGCAAGGCCACGACCTCCTCCACGCTCGCGCGCAGCTCCTGGGCGGAGCTGGGCGCGGCGACCGGGACCGCGAGCACGACACGCGCCGCGCCGCGCCTGTACAGCGACTCTGCGGCAGCGCGCGCGCTGCGCCCGGTCGCGAGGCCATCGTCGATCAGCAGCACCGTACGGCCCGCGAGGGCCAGCGGCGGGCGATTGCGGCGATAGCGCGCGATCCGCTCTGCCAGCTCCTGGCGGGCGCGATCGAGCATCGTCTTCAGCTCACGGGGGCTGATGTTGAGCTCAGCGATCGTCTGGTCATCGACATAGCCCGCATCGCCCTCCGCAAGCGCGCCGATCGCGTACTCCGCGTTACCGGGCGCGCCGATCTTGCGCACGACGACGATGTCAAGCGGAGCGGAGAGAGCGCGGGCAATCTCCGCCGCCACAGGCACGCCGCCGCGCGGAATGCCGATGACGATGGGATGCTGGTCGCGAAAGCGCTCGAGCAGCACTGCCAGGCGCCGGCCGGCGTCATGGCGATCGGCGAAGCGGCGCCCATCGTCTGGCCTGCCAAATGGCAGCTCCTCGAGCGAGTTGACCGCGCCCCTGCGGTCGCCGGAGATGGCGCTCATCTCGATCAGCGCGCCGGCTGGCCTTCGGCGAGCAGCTCGCGAATGTGCGCGGGCAGCGCTTGCAGGACATCCTCGCCCTCACCGGGTGAGATATGTCGCAGCAGCACGCTGCTTGCCGCCGAAGCGGCAAAGGAGGCCTCGGTCTCGCCGGCGAGCTCCGCTTCCTTGGCGATGCGCGTCAGGAAGCGCTCGAGGCCGCGGGCATGCTCTGGCGTGCGGCTGGGGTCGTAGCCCTCGTAGTAGATGCCGCGAATCAGGATCGGCAGCTGCGCAGAGAGCTGCGCAGCCTCATCGACGGAGAGATGGTCGCGCAGCGCGTGCAGGAAGGCGCGCAGGACGCGGTAGGCGTAGCGGCGATCGCCGCTGTCAAGCTCACAGGCCAGCTCGTTCAGCCAGACATGCGCCTTCTCGACGGCACGATCAATGATGTCCAGGTGCTCTTTGCTCATGGGCTTATCTCCAGGTCAACATCGACTTCCAAGGGCGTGCAGGCCCTCGGCCACATGCAGCAATGTTGGGCCAATCGGGGGCAGCACCCATCGTGTGAAACGCGCACGCCCGGAGCGGCTAAGTACTGAGGAGGCCGCTGCTCGCGCGCGCCCTCGCAGGGCCGCTCCGCAAGGCGGTCAGGCGCACCGGCGCGCTGGCCCCGCGCTGGGCGGCAGTGCCCGTAATTGCCCGCGTGACCCCGGCGGCGGACCCCCGATGACTTCCCGCTGTGCGCCGACTAGCGTGTGCCACGCAGTATCGAGCCCTCGGCTGCGGCCGCTCCAAAGCGGGAGCTCCCCGATGAACGAGCCTTTCCCGAACATCCATCCTGGCGCTCTGCCGACCGGCTTGCCCAGGGCGCCGCGGTCGGCTGTCAGTGCGCGCCGGTCGGGCGAGAAGCGCTGCGGGGCGTGGCCGTGATCGCCGTCGACGTGACGGCCAGGGGGCAGGTGTCCGACGAGCAGAAGGATCACGCGCGCCGACGGCTTGCGTCGCTCGATCGCCATCTCCGCGAGCCGGTGCTGAGCGCGCGCGTAGTGCTCAGGGCGGAGCGCAACCGCCGGATCGCGCTGCCCGCGCGTGCTGAGGCCGAGCTTGACGTCAACGGCCGCCTCATCCGCGGGCAGGTCGCAGCGGAGACGATCTCGCAGGCGATCGATCAGCTCTCCACCCACCTCGAGCGCCAGCTGCGCAGCTTCATCGATCGCCGTGCCCAGCTGGCGCGCCGAGCGCCCGCGCCGCCCCCGGGAGAGTGGTTCCACGGCGCATGGTCGCCACCACGCCCGCACTACTCTCCCAAGCGCCTCGAGGAGCGCTCGATCGTGCGCCGCAAGTCTTACGCCCTGACCGCGCTTGACCCACTCGAGGCCCTCGCGCAGATGCTTGATCTAGACCACGACTTCTTTCTGTTCCACGATGCAGTCGCAGACGTCGATGCGGTCGTCTACCGTCGCGAGGATGGCGGGGCCGGCCTGATCGAGGCTGCGAGCCCCGACGCGAGCCAGGGGCGCAGCGACTCGCTGGTGCCGGAGCGCAGCCGCTTCAGCGGGCCGATCCAGATCGCGCAGGCCGTCTCGGAGATGAATGCGCTCAGCCACCGCTTCCTCTTCTTCATCAACGCGGAGAGCGGTCGCGGCAACGTGATCTACATGCGCTACGACGGCGACTACGGGCTGATCGAGCCCGCCGACTGACGCACCGCAACTGCGCTTGAGCGCATCAGGCCGCTCGCGACGGGCCCGTCATGCCGCCGGCGCCCAGGGCGCCGGCGGCATGTCATCAGGCCCGGCCGTCCGCGAATTCTGGCAGCGCGCTCAGGCGGCGGGTGTCCCTGGCTGCGCGGGCTGCCCGGTCGCCTGCAGCGCCCGCGCTGGCGCGGCGACCTCCAGCTCGTGGCGGACGCGCTCGCTCGTCAGCTCATGCGCGATCTGAGCCAGCAGCGAGATCGCCGCAAGGCCGAGCGCCAGGCCAAATGCGATCCAGCGCAGCGTCGCGGTGCTGTAGACCGCCATCGTCACGATCATGGCCACCGCGACAGCGAAGCTGGCGCTCATAGTCAGAATCGCCGAGGCACGTCCGGCGTCCTTGCGAGACTGCGCGCGCGAAGGCTCGGCCACGAGCAGCCGCTGCATCAAGGCCCCCAGCGCAATCACGCCGGCGCCGATGCCGCCTACGCCGAAGGACAGCCAGCGCAGGGTGTCGTAGCTGGTGCCGGGAACATGCAGCGCGAAGGTCATCAGCGTGACGAACACTCCCGCTACCGCGATGGCGGTCAGTGCGAGCCAGTAAGTCCACGAGCGCATCGGCGCGCTGACCTCGAGCCGCCGCGCGAGCGATCCCGCGCCGCTGCCCGATGAGGCCCGCGCGTGCGGCTCGCTGAGAGCAAGCAGCTCATCTTCGACGCTCGCCAGTGGGATCCGGTGCTCGAGCGCGTATGTGACGCGCTCGACCGTCGTCTCGTGAAGCGCGAGCGCGCGCAGCGAGATCACAAGCAGCGCGACACCGGACGCGAGGGCGAGCCAGAGTGAGGTGGGGGCGTTGAAGGAGCGCATCGCGACTATCGTGAAGCCGCCAACAAGCGCGCTCAGCGCGCTCAATCCCGAGAAGGAGCGGTTTTCGCGCAGCAACGCCACGCCGAATGCGACCAGCGAGAGCGCAGTTGCCGCAATCGCTACTGCAAACGTGATCCATATCGAGGCCGATGCCGAGAAGGCAAAGCGCTCGACTGCGATGAAGGCTCCGGCGACCGCGGTCGCCAAGCTCATCGCCCAATAGCGTGTATGTGTCATTTTTGAACCTCCTGGATGGTTGCCTGCACTCCCACTCGGCAGAGTCTCAACGCCTCGCATGCCGCAATCATCGGGTTAGGCTGCGGTTTGCTCTCAGTAGAAGCGAGCAGCAGGCCGCGAGCTCAGTCCATGGAGATGGCGGCCGAGCGGGCAGCTGTGATGCGCATGATCTCGTGCGGGCTCACGAGCACAGAATGACGGTGGTCGCCCGCCGGGCAGAGCACCACTGGATGGTCCAGCAGCTCGCTGTCGAGCACCTCCGCGGCGGGCAGCATCGGCCCGAACGGCGGCAGCGCGCCGACTTCAACCCTTGGGAAGTCACGCGCGATCTCGGCCTCGCTTGCCAGCCGCAGCCTGCGCGTTGCGCCAAGCAGCGCGCGAAGCTTGCGCAGGTCCAGGCGCATTGAGGCCGGAACGGCGGCGATCACGTAGGCATTGCCGTCGTGAAGCACGATCGTCTTTGCCACCTCCGCAGCTGATACATGGGCTGCGCCCGCCTCCGCAGCGGCGCTCATGACAGGCTCATGCTCCAGCAGCTCATAGGCGACGCGCTCGCCTCGCAGATAGTCGGTGATCGCATCGACGCCGGTTGTCTCGAGCGCACCCGATGTCTGCCTCTCTGTCATTGTCGGCCTCCTGCTCAGACTGGTCTCTCAGCGCCCGCGCTGCCCGCGGGGCGCAGCTGGTGGTCAATGGGGCCTCAACGCTATTGATCCACGCGGCACCCGCCATCGGCCCAAGCCCGCCGCCTGCCTCCGTAGTCCTCACGGGTCGAGCGCGATCGCGGCGACGACGGTCGCTAAGTAGTCATCCGAAGCAAAGTCGCCGCAATCTACCGAGGGAGAGGACTGCTGCGGCAGCGATCATCTGCAGCGGCCCGGCCGCCCAGACCGGATGCAGCTCAGCGATCAGGGGACGCGATGACGATGGCAATCTGCGAAGTCTGCGGCAACGACTACGACAAGCCACTTGAGATCACCCTCTCCGGCAGCGGCGAGAAGCGCATCTTTGACAGCTTCGAGTGCGCAATACATGCGCTCGCTCCCGCCTGCGCTCGCTGCGGGGTGCGCATCCTCGGCCACGGCGTGGAGGCAGCTGGCGCCTTCTACTGCTCTGCAAGCTGCGCGCACGCGGCCGGCATCCTGAGCGTGAGCGACCGCGCCTGAGCTCAGGCGCGGTCGCTCAGCGCATCGTGCGCTGACCCTCAGCGAGGCTGCGTGCTATCCGCTCGCCGCCGGAGAGGCGTGTCACCCTTGCTGCGGTCTCTGGCGCGATGCCAGCAAAGGCGCTTGCCAGGCGCAGGCCCAGGGGCGCCACGTCGACCTCGCCAAGATCGCGCTCGACCGCACGCACCGCCGCCTGCGCGACATCCTCAGGCGAGCGCGTGCCGATCCCGGGCGGCAGCTTGGCGCCGGACTTGGCGAACATTCCCGCCTCGCGGATGAAGCCCGGCGTGAGCACGCTCACGCCGATGCCGCTGCCCTGCAGCTCAGCGCGCATCGCAAGCGCAAAGCCGCGCAGGCCGAACTTGGTTGCGTTGTAAGGGGCCGAGTGGGCGGTTGCGGCCTTGCCTGCGAGCGAGGAGACAAACAGCAGATGGCCGCGGCCGCGCTCGCGCATGGCGGGAAGCAGCTGCCGCGTGAGAACGACCGGCGCGCGCAGGTTCACCAGCAGCGTGCGGTCAAGCTCCTCGACGCTGAAGCTCTCGAGCATGCCGGTCCCCGGCAGCCCCGCATTGGCGATCAGGATGTCCACCTCCCCGGCCTGCTCGGCGAGCCGCTCCGGCGCGCCCACCTGCGCCAGGTCCGCGGCGGCGACCTGCGCCTTCAGCTCGGCTGCCAGCGCGTCCAAGGCCTCTCCGCCGCGTCCTGAGAGCACCAGGCTTGCGCCGCGAACATGGAAGGCCCGCGCGATCGCCTGGCCGATGCCGCCGCTGGCGCCTGTGATCAACACTCGTGCTCCAGAGATCTGCATGACCTGAAAGCCTACGACAAATGCGCTCCCGCGCGCAGGTCATCGCGATATTCGGCCCGACCGCGATCGGCAAGACAGCCGTCGCGATCGCGTTTGCGGAGCTGCTGCGCTCCCGCGGGCAACGCCCGCTTGCAATCTCCGCCGACGCGCTGCAGCTGTATCGCGGCATCGAGATCCTGAGCGGCGCGCCCAGCGCGCAGGAGCGTGCACGTCTCGAGCACCGCTTGGTCTCCATCGCGCCGCTCGGCGAGCGCTTCTCGGCGGGTCGCTACAGCGCCCTCGCACACGCGAGCGTCGATGAGGCGCTTGCGGCCGGAATGGTGCCGATCGTGGTGGGCGGAACGGGCCTGTACCTTCGCGCTGCGCTTGCCGACCTGGACCTGCGCCCGCCGACGGACCCGCAGCTGCGCGCGCGCCTGCAGGCGCAGCTTGACGCCTGCGGCCCCGAGGCGCTGCACGGGCGGCTGGCGCGCCTTGCGCCCGATGCGGCCGCGCGCATCGACCGCCGCGACCGGCAGCGGATCGTCCGTGCGCTCGAGCTGATCGAAGCCGGGCGCAGACCTCCTGAGCCTGCCGCTCGCGAGGCCCCCGGCGCTCTATGGAGCGCGCAGATGCGCAGGCCGACGCTGCTGATCGGCCTGGTGACGCCCCTGCCCGAGCTCTACGCGCGGGTCCACGAGCGCGTCCGCACGATGCTCGCGCAGGGCGCGCGTGAGGAGGTGCTGCGCGCCGAGCAGGCAGGGGCCTCTGCGGCCGTGCGCAAGGCGATCGGCTACCGCGAGCTGCTTGCCGGCGACGAGCAGGCGATGGAGCTTGCCACTCGCCGCTATGCCCGTCGCCAGCTCACCTGGATGCGCAAGCTGGCCGGGGCGCGCCTGATCGATGTCACGGGTCGCCAGCCGGAGGTCGTTGCGCAGGAGATCGCAGCGATCTGGGAGCGCGGCGGCTGAGCACCTGAAGCCGCGCCACCCCCATAGACTGCTTGCGCTATGGACCTTGAGAAGTGGCAGGCGCTCGGCAACGACTACCTGATCATCGAGCGCTCCAAGCTTCCCTTCGAGCTCAGCCGTGCGCGCATCACCCGCCTCTGCGCGCCGCATTTCGGCCTCGGCGCCGACGGCATCCTGCTCGTGGAGCGACTGCAAGGGCAGGAGCCGCTTGCGGGCGCGCTGCGGATCTTCAACCCCGATGGCTCCGAGGCTGAGCTCTCGGGCAATGGCGCGCGCGAGGCCGCGCTGTACATGCACAAGCATGGCTGGGCGCCTGCGGAGCGCTTCGGGATCCAGACCGCGGCGGGCATCGTCTGCCCGGAGATCCTGCCCGAGGGCTTCTGCCGCATGGACATGGGCCAGGCCGCCGTCCGCTCGGCCGACTATCCGGACGCGCCCGCGGATGGGCGCGGGGAGGTCACGGTCGCCGGCAGGGCACTTGCCTTCCAGCATGTCTCGATCGGCAACCCCCAGTGCGCGATCGCGCTCGAGAGCGAGGAGCTCCTGCAGGCGCTCGACCTTGCCGCGATCGGCCCGGCGATCGAAGCCGACCCGCGCTTCCCCAACCGCACCAACGTCTCCTTCTACGTCGCGCGCTCGCCGCAGCAGATCAGGGCACGGATCTTCGAGCGGGGGGTGGGGGAGACGCTCTCCTCCGGAACCGGCGCCGCCGGTGCGGCCGTCGCGCACGCGCTCGCCAGCGGCGGCGGCGAGCGCACGGTGAAGGTGCTGCTCGATGGGGGAGAGCTGCTCGTGGAGGTCGCCGCCGACCTTCACGTCCACCAGCGCGGGTGGGCGTTGCCGGTGTATAAAGCGACACTTGCGCAGGAGCTCATCGACGAGCTTGCCGCGCTTGAGTGAGAACAAGGAGAGCCATGACCCCAAGCAAGCGTCTGCAGCGGATCCCCCCCTATCTGTTCGCTGAGCTGGAGCGCAAGATCGCAGCCAAGCGCGCGGCGGGCGTCGACGTGATCAGCCTCGGCATCGGCGATCCGGATCGCCCGACGCCCGCCCTGATCGTCGAGGCCGGCCAGGAAGCGCTCGCTGACCCGAGCACCCATCGCTATCCCACCAATCGCGGGCGCCAAGAGCTCAGGGTGGCGGTTGCCGACTACTACATGCGACGCTTCGACGTGACGCTTGATCCCGATACCGAGGTGATCCCGGCGATCGGGGCAAAGGAGGCGATCTTCAATCTCAACCTTGCCTTCCTGGACCCCAGCGACGTCGCGCTGGCCGCAGACCCCGGCTATCCGGTCTACACCGCCGGCCCGCTGCTGGTCGGGGCCGAGGCGATCGTGATGCCGCTGGTGCCCGAGCTCGGCTTTGTGCCGGATCTCGACGCGATCGGCGCAGAGCTGGCCGGCAAGGCGAAGCTGATGTACCTCAACTACCCGAACAACCCCACGGCGGCGACCGCGCCGGAGGGCTTCTTCGAGCGCGTGGTCGCCTTTGCGCACGAGCACCAGATCCTGGTGGTGCACGACAACTCCTACTCCGAGATCACCTTCGACGGCTACCGCGCTCCGTCGTTCCTCGCGACCCCCGGCGCCAAGGACGTCGGCATCGAGGTCTACTCGCTCTCCAAGGGCTACAACATGACCGGCTGGCGCTGCGCGGCTCTCGTCGGAAACGCCCAAGCGCTCGAGGCCTACTGGCGATTGAAGACCAACATCGACTCCGGGCTCTTCGAGGCGATCCAGCTGGCCGGGGTGGCTGCGCTCTCGGCCGACGCAGATGCCGAGGTCGAGTCGATGCGCCTCCTCTACGAGCGCCGGCGCGATCTGGTCTGCGATGCGCTGCGCAAGATCGGCGTCGCCGTCACCAAGCCGCGTGCGACGATCTACGTGTGGGCGCCGGTGCCCAAGGGCTTTGCAAGCTCGATCGACTTCTGCGAGCACGTGCTCGAGCGCGCGGCGGTAGTGGTCTCTCCCGGCGGCGCCTACGGGCCCTCCGGCGAGGGCTGGTTCCGCATCTCGCTGACCACCCCCGAGGAGCGGCTCGAGGAGGCGATCGAGCGGCTGGGGGCGCTTGCCTAGCGCCCGCCCGTGCGCGCTCAGGCCACCAGCAGCGCCGCGCCAACCGGGATGTGGCGATAGAGCCGGGAGACGGCGGCGGGCAGCATCCTGACGCAGCCGTGTAAGGGGTTGCCGGTATCGCCTGCGGCGCGAAGTAAGGGCCGTGAATGCCGACGACGCCGCCTCCCGGCCATTCTGAGAGCGTCGAGTAGTCGGCGGTGCCCAAGGCATCCGGCCAGTAGCCGGAGGAGGGATCGGCGATCGGGAGCTTCTCGCGGATCCAGAAGCGACCGGCCGGCGTGGGCGTCTGGGGGGCGCCGACCCCGACCGGCGCCCGAAAGCGCAGGTGCCCGTAGCGGTATGCCGAGAGGGTGCGCGCCGCGCGATTGACCGCCAGCTGCCAGTGCGTCACCTGCAAGCGCCCGAGCGCTGCACGCGGAACCCACCCCGTGCGCCCATCCGGGCGCCCCGGTACGCGGATGCGCATCCACCTGCGCCCGCCGCGCCAGATGCGCTCGGCAAGCCGCATGTAGACCTCCGGGAAGCCGTCTTCTGTGAAGAGATGAAGCGTCGTCAGCCGCCGGCCGTCCGGGGTGGGGGAGGAGCGTACGAAAGCCACCTGCGCCGGGTGTGCCCAGACGGTGAGCGTGCGTTCGTTGGAGAGGACGAGCGTGCGGTAGCCGCCCGCGCTTGCCCCCGGTCAACTCACAGCCAGCGGCAACAGCGACCTCGTGGTGGCGCTTGCCGGCGGCTCAGGGGCCAAGGGTGCGCAGTGCCAGACGGGCGAAGGCTGCACAGCGATCCTCTATGGCAGTGGCAGCGGCGCCTTCTCAGCACCCGTATACCTGCCGCGCTCGGGCACCGAAGGCTCGACTCGAATCGCGCTGGAAGGGGAGCCACAGGCCTTAGCGATCGGCAACTTCACCGACAGCGGGCGCGCCGACATCGCCGTTGCGGCAACCGAGTACACCGCCGAGGAGCCCTCGACGCACATCTACGTCTACGAACACGAAGGCGAAGGCCCGGAAGGGCAAGCGTCCTTCAAGCTCGTGCAGGCGCTGGCGCTGGCCGACGGACCGCTCGGTCGCGCCGCCGGGATGGCCGTCGCCGATCTGAGCGGCACGGGCGAGCGCGATCTGGTCGTCTCCAGCGAACGCATTTGCACCGGCAGCGGCAGCTGCGCGACCAGCGACTGCGTGCAGACGCTTATCGACGAAGGCGGGCGCCTGGGGGCGCCGGTCATCTATCAGGTTGCCGGCGCCGGCCAGATCGCCGTCGATCTGCGCGGCAGCGGCCGCGACGACGTGCTCGTGCCCTCGGCGCACAAGGTCGAAGCCGAAGGAAGGCGTCGGTATGAAGAGGGCTTTGCGGTGCTCCTCAACGAGGGCGCCGGCAAGCTTAAAGCGCCGGTCCAATACCTGACTCCCAACAGCCATCCGGATATCGAAAAGTCCTGCGAAGCGCTTGCGGTCGGCGCCTTCGGCGGCGGCAGGCTCGATGTCGCCATCGGCGACCTCTACAGCGGCGAAGTCGCTCTCTTTGCCGGCAACGGCGCGGGCGGCTTCACTTACGCCTCGCGCATCGGCGGCGGGGAATCCTCGTGCCAGGGCGGCGACCGCGCGCTTGCGACCGGCGCGTTCAGGGCAAACTGCAAGCTTGACCTGGTTGTCAGCGGTTCCGGCTTCCCGGGGGATCGCCGAGTCCCTGCCCGCTGCCCGGCCGGCGCTGGAAACCGGCGCGAGCGCGTCGGCCGGGGGCGCGCTCGCGCTCTTCAACGTCACCGGCGGCGAAGGCTCAGCCTGCCCGCCGCCGCCACCACCGACCACGACAAGCACGACCACCACCTCGAGCGTCCTTGCCACAAGCGCCGCCAGCTCGAGCACGGCGAGCGCCACGATCACGACAAGCGCCAGCACATCAACCCCGCCGCCGGCGAGGATCGAAGTGAAGGCCAAGCACGAAGCGCAGCTTGCGCTGCGTCCAAGCGCGCGGATCGGCGGCCTGCCGCGCTCCTGCACGCGCAGCGCCCTGCATCTGCACGTGCATCTGACGCTCTGCCCGCGCCCGCTGCTCGCGCGCCTGCGCAAGCTGCACGGCTCGGCCCTGCTGCGAGCGGTGCTGCGCATCGATGGTCACCGGGTGGCGAGCCGCAGAGGCGCCAGCCTCACCGTCAGCGTGCCCGCAAGAGACTTCGGCATCGGGCGCGACCTCCTCCAGCTGGCGGTCAGCGTGAGCGGCAGGCACCTGCTGAGCCGCACTCGCATCTTTTGCACGGCACTTCTCCCGCTGCGCGCCGCAGCCGCTCTTCACCGGCTGAGAAGCGCCCTGCCCTGCGCCCGGGAGGGCGGCGGGAAGCGGCCCCTGCGGCGCCTAAACTGCGTCTGAATGAGCGATCAGCGCACGCAACGTCCACGTGATCGGGCGCTCTGCGTTGCTGCTGCTCCCGACGAGCAGCAGGATCTCGACGAGCTCTCTGAGCTGCTGCTGACGGCCGGCGTGGTAAGCGTCGGCAGACTGCACCAGCGGCGTACGCGAGCTGACCCCAACACCTATCTGGGCCCAGGCAAGGTGCAGGAGGCAAAGGCGCTTGCCGAGCGCTGCGAGGCCAACCTGATCGCCTGCGACGACGAGCTCTCCGCGCGCCAGGAGCGTAACCTCGAAGCGGCGCTGGGACTGCCGGTCGTGGATCGCTCCGCGGTGATTCTCGACATCTTTGCCACGCACGCCGCAAGCGCGGAGGGCAAGCTGCAGGTCGAGCTCGCCCAGCTCGAATACAACCTCGCCCGCATGCGCGGTCTCTGGAGCCATCTCGAGCGCCTCGGTGGCGGCATCGGCACGCGCGGCCCCGGAGAGACCCAGATCGAGACCGACCGGCGCCTGGCGCGCAACCGCATCGCTGCGCTGCGCAGACGCCTGGAGCGGGTCCATGGCTCGCGCTCGGTCATGCGCTCGGAGCGTGAGCGCGCGGGGATCGCGCGCATCGCGCTCGCCGGCTACACGAACGCCGGCAAGTCGACGCTGCTCAACGCGCTCGTCGAGGCCTATGCACCGACGAAGGGAGCGCACGGGGCGGGGGTGGCTGTCGCCGATCGCCTCTTCCACACCCTTGATCCGACGACCCGCCTGCTGCGCATCGAGGGGCGGCCGTACCTGCTGACGGACACCGTCGGCTTCATTCGCAAGCTTCCCCACCAGCTCGTCGAGGCATTTGCGGCGACGCTGGAGGAGAGCACCCGCGCGGATCTGATCCTGCACGTGCTCGACGCCTCCGCTGGCGCCGAGCAGATGGAGCGGATGCGCCGGTCCGTCGAGGGCACGCTCGCGGAGATCGGCGCCGATGAGATCCCTCGCCTGCTCGTGCTGAGCAAGGCCGACCTGCTCGATCGCGCCCGCGCTGAGGAGCTGTGCCTCACGCACCCCGACGCCGTGCTCCTCTCCGCCCGCTCAGGGAGCGGCATCGAGACGCTCGCGGCCCGCATCGACGCCTGGCGGCGTCCCGCGCTGCGCTCGCTGGATCTGCTCTTCCCGTATGCCGAGGGAACCAGCCTTGCCGAGCTTCACGCCCTCGGCACGCCGCTGATGCGCACCGACACGCCCGAGGGCGTCCGCGTCCGCGCCCTGCTGCCCGCCGCGCTGGTCGCGCGCTTCGCCCGTTTCGCGGTTGCGGTATAGGCATTCTGCAGGCGAAAGCCCGCCGCCCAGAGCCGCTGCCTTCAGGGCGCAGGCGATCGACGGGCCTCAGCGATCGTCGCCGGAGCCGTGCAGGACGCCGCGCTGCTTGCGCGAGGCGAGCTTCTTTAGATTGGCGGCGGCCACCTCGTCGAGATCGAGCTCAAGCTCAGTGGCGATCTGCGCGAGATACCAGAGCACATCGCCAAGCTCCTTGGCCATCGCCTCGCGGCGCTCATCGGTGAGCACGCCAGCATCATCGCGGAGCAGCTTCTTGGCGTGCTCGGCAACCTCGCCGGCCTCGCCGGCAAGGCCGAGAGTGGGGTAGTAGAGGGCGACATCACGCGGATAGAGGGCTGTCGCTCGTGAGCGCGCCTGATACTCGGAGAGGAGCACGGCAGCGATCCTAGACCCATGCTCGGACGCCTGCGGCGCGCAGCGCGCAGGCATGCGCCGCGCGCTCGAGGTCATCCGTTAGCGCTTGAAGCTCGCGCGGGTCGATCCGCAACGCCCGCGCGATCAGGAGGTCGGCAAGCCAGGCGTTCTTGGGCAGCAGCGGCCCGTGCAGATAGGTGCCGATCGCCCCCTCCCTGACAGCGCCCTCGAAGCCGCTGGCGCCGTCGTTGCCATGCCCGCGCACGACGCGCCCGAGCGGCGCCTGGCCGTCATCGAGCAGCGTGCGGCCAGCGTGGTTCTCGAAGCCCGCCAGCAGCCTGCCCCCACGTGAGAGCTGCCCGGCGCCCCCGAGCAGGCCGCCGAGCGCCTGCGGCTGCACCTCGATCGCGATGTTGCCGATCAGGCGCTTGGCCGAGCGCACGGTGCGTGCGCCAAAGATTCCCACGCCCGGCAGCTCATCGCCGGGGGAGATCTCATAGGAGCGCCCAAGCAGCTGATAGCCGCCGCAGACCGCGAGCAGCACCGCACCCTGCGCAAGCGCCGCGTGCAGGCCGGCCGCCTTGTGCGCGAGCAGATCCTCCGCGCACAGCCGCTGGTCGCGGTCCTGCCCGCCACCGATGTAGATGATGTCGTAGCGCTCACCCTCGAGCGGCTCGCCGATCGTGCGGCGCTCGTAGCGCAGCTCGATGCCGCGCCAGGCGCACCGCCGCTCCAGGAAGATCAGGTTGCCCCGGTCGGCGTAGATGTTCATCAGCTCCGGATAGAGGGCGCAGAGCCGCAGCCTCGCACGGGCGCTCATTGGCCTCTCCGCAGGCTCCTGCCACCGCGACCGAGCAGCCGGCGCAGCTCGAGCATCGCGGTGTAGGTGGGCAGGGCGTAGAGGGTCGAGCCGGGGGGCACCTGCGCCAGGGCCTGCGCGAGCGCCCTGCGCAGATCGCTCTCAACTGCGATCCGCGAGCGCTCGACGCCGGCGTAGGCGAAGCGCAGCGCAAGCTCCGCAGCGCGGCTCCCCGAGCAGACGAGGGCGGTGAGGCGTCCCGCCAGCAGCTCGACCTCGGCATCCCAGATCCAGGAGACGTCGCGCCCGTCGGCGATGCGGTCGTTGAGGATGCCAAGCAGGCACAGCTGCTCTCCCGCGCCCGCCAGCGTGCGCAGGACCTCCGTTGCCCCGGCCGGGTTCTTGACCAGCATGATCCGCAGCTCCTTGCCGTCGAGTGCGAGCGCCTCCGCACGGCCGAACGCCGGCACGAAAGAGCCAAGCCCGCGGGCGATCGTCGCCGGCGGCACATCCCTGATGTGCGCGATGGTGGCGGCCGCGAGGGCGTTGTAGATGTTGTAGAGGCCTGGCACGCGCAGGCTCACCGTGGCGCTCCCCGCCGGCGTGTGGAGCGTGAAGCGCGAGCCGCGCGCGCCGTCGAGGGCGATCTGCTGTGCGCTGATCTGCGGGCGAGGGCGCTTGGCGCCGCAGGATGGGCAGTCGTAGTGGCCGAGGTGGGCGACAAAGAGGCGCTCGAAGCGATAAGGCGCCCCGCAGCGGCGGCAATGGCGCGCGTCGAGCGCGTGAAAGGGCACCTCCGAAGCGGCCGTCGCGTCCTCGATTCCAAAGTATGTCGGCGGCCCCGCAGCGGCCTGGCCGAGGTCAGCGATCAGGGGGTCATCGGCGCACAGGCCGCAGTCGGCGGCGCTGCCCGGCGGCGTGCTCAGCGCTGTAGACCAGCGCGCGGCGATCTCCTCAAGCTCGCCATAGCGGTCAAGCTGGTCGCGAAAGAGGTTGACAAGCACGATCTGGCGCGGCGCGAGGGCGTCCACGATCTGAGCAAGCCACATCTCATCGACCTCAAAGAGGCCGAGCAGCGGAGGCTGCGCGCCGTTGCTCCCAGGCAGCTCCAGCAGCGTGCCCGCCACGCCGCCTGCCATGTTGGCGCCGGAGCGGTTGAACAGCACCGGCTGCCCGCCGGCGGCGAAGATCGCAGCCGCCATCGCGGTTGCTGTCGTCTTGCCGTTGGTCGCCGAGATCACCGCCGAGCCGGCTCTCAGACGCTCCGCAAGGTGGCCCAGAGCGCTCGGCTCCAAGCGCAGCAGCAGCCGGCCTGGCAGGCTCGTGCCGCCGCTGCCGGCAAGGCGAGCGAGCGCATTGGCGGAGCGGGCAAGGGCCACCGCGGCCCTCGTGCGAGCGGCGCTCATCGGTTGGCGGGAAGCGTCCCGGAGCGCTCGACAGGGGCGCCTGCGCTCTCTCTGAGCGGAGGGGCGAGCACCTCGATGGCCTTCGGCAGCAGCCTGACGCGCGCCGGCAGCGGCGATATCGGGTCACCGTCGGCGTACATCACGAAGGGACGGTCGGCGCGCACCGTCGCCTCGGTGCAGCGCGCCATTTGAACCTCAGCAAGCTGCGCATGGGTGCCGTGGAAGACGCGCGGCAGGTTCGCGAGAAAGCGCCCGCGCGACATCCGCCCGACCGTGACCAGCTCGAGCGCGCCATCGTCCGGGCGCGCCCGGGGCGCGACGCGCATCCCGGATCCGTAGAAGGGAGTGTTGGCGAGCGCGACCGTGTAGCCCTCGAAGGAGAAGCGCTCCGCGCGGGCGCCCGTCTGGCTCGCGCCATCTGCGCCAAGCGGGGCCTCGCGATAGATGACTTCGAAATGAGCGGGCCGCCATCTTGCCAGCGCGCGCATTGCGCCATAGGCGTATGCGCCACCGCCGAGGAACGCAGGCGCTTCGTTGGCCGCCCGGTTCGCCTCGCTGTCGAAGCCGACGCTGGCGATGCCGATGAAGGCCCGGTCGCCGATGACGCCGAGGTCGAGAGCGCGCGTGGCCCCCGCAGCGATCACCTCGCAGGCCGCTGTCGGCTGACGCGGAATGCCGAGCGTGCGGGCGAGATCGTTGCCGCGACCGGCGGGGATGACGCCCAAGCGCCCGCCCCCTGCGCGGCGCAGGCCGTCGGCGGCAGCGGCGATGATCCCGTCGCCGCCGATCGCGACGAGCGTTTCGCCCTCAGCGCCCGCGCTCTCGGCGAGCGCGCTGACCTCCTCGCGGGCGACGACGCGCACGGTCCGCACGGCAAAGCCGCGAGCGCGCAGACGCTCCTGCACCGCCGAGGCGATGTTATGCGCCTGCCCGCTGCCCGCCTGCGGGTTACCGACTAAGCAGATCTGCTCTGCCATTGCCCACGTTCATCCCCTTAGCCTACCCGGACCTTCGCCGGCGCTCGAGACGCTGCGGATCGAGGGTGCTGGTGCGCCGATCGGCGCCCGCCCGTATGCTCTGCGCATGCCACGTCAAGCGGAAGTCGCGGAGGTCGGCCCCAGAATGGAAGCAAGGGCGGCCGTGTGGCGGGCGCTGTGGGCGACGGCTTCGGCGTCAGCGGTGGCGCTCGCAGTGGGGGGCTGCGGCGGCGCGGGTCGCTCTCACGCCGGCGCCGCAGCTGCCACAAGCGCGACCGGCGACAGGGGTGCGCAGGTTGCCACAGGCGGCTGTCGCGAAGTGCCGCGACCGGCGCCGCGCAGAGGCGCGCACGAACCCTCGCCGCAGCTGCGCCTGAGCCCTGCCCACACCTACACGGTCAAGCTTGAAACCAACTGCGGCGAGATCAGGATCGCGCTTGCGGCCAAGAGCGCTCCGCGCACGGCAGCGTCCTTTGCTTGGCTGGTGAAGCGGGGCTTCTATAACGGCCTCACCTTTCATCGCATCGTCCCCAACTTCGTGATCCAGGGTGGCGATCCGCTCGGAAACGGCACCGGCGGACCGGGGTACTCGGTGGTGGAAGCGCCGCCGGCGGGCACCAGCTACACGCGCGGCGTGGTGGCGATGGCAAAGACACAGAGCGAGCCCGCAGGGACATCGGGCAGCCAGTTCTTCATCGTCACCGCCGCCAACGCAGGCTTGCCGCCCGAATACGCGCTCGTGGGCCACGTCGTCGGCAGCGACGCGGCCATTGAAGCGATTGCGCGCACTCCGCGGGTCTCGGGGCCCGAAGGCGAAGAAAGCACGCCCGCGCGGGCGATCGTGATCGAGCACGCGACGCTGGCCAGCGGCCAGTAGAGGATGCCGCGAGCGCTCTGAGCGCTCAGCCGCCGCGACGCGCCTGCTCGGCACGCTCACGTCGTCTTCGGCCGACGACGGCGAGCACGGAGACGACGATGATCACAAGCACGATCCCGAACAGGACCGCCGGGGCGATCCCGATGCCGCCCGCCGGGAGCGCAAAGAGCAGGATCAGGCCTGTGCCTAGCGCAAGCGCGCCTATAACAAGCGCGACAATCAGCACAATTCCGCGCACACGCGCCAGCATGCCCGCGCTCTTGGGCGGCACAAGCAGACCGATCAGTCGCAGCGCGAGCATCTGGCGCCCGCTCGGCGCAGCCTGCCCGAGGCGCTCGACGGCCTCCTTGAGGTCGCTTGGACGACGCTCGGCAAGCGCAAGCGAGGCATCTGCCATGCGCTTGATCTGCAGCCGTTCCTGCGGCCGTGCGGCGGTGATGGCGCGCTGAAAGTACTCGCGCGCGCGCTCGGCGTCGAAGCGCTCGGAGGCGCGCGCTCCGAGGATCGCAAGCGCGGCCGCCCGGAAGCGGGTCTCGGCCTCAAGCTCCTCGTCGGAGCGCTGGTCCAGCGCTTCCAGCGCGCGCACGGCGCCGCGCTGCTCAACCTTGATCTGTCGCTGCTTGGGCGGCATGGGGCGCCATTCTAGGGCCTTCACGCCGGAGAGGGCGCTGCAGCGTCCTCAGCTGCGCGAGGGATCTGCCTGCGGCGCGGGTGCAGGCGCGCGAACGCGCGGCGGAGCGGGCGGCTGAGGCTCACCGTGCGGTCCGCGTCGCGGCCGCGGGGCAGGACGACGTGGGCGATCGTCGTCCGGCGGACCCTCGTCAGGCGAGGGCTGATCCTCAGCGAGGCGCTCTTCGCCTGGCTCATCAGGCGCGTCTCGGTCGTTGCGAAACGGCGCCCAGATCATCACTGCCGCGATCGGCAGCTTCACGACTGCGATCAGAGCGATGAGAATCCAAACGGCCACTCCCGTGATGTTACTCCGAGGATGGGCGACCGGCAGAGCATCTGTGTCGCGGTAGTTTACATAATATATATTATCGAGCGTAGAGGGGCGGCGGGGCAGATAGGCCGCGCATTCGCTTTGGCAGCGCTGCTGCCTACGGCGGCCTGCTCCCCAATCGGGCCCGTTGCTTGTGGCACCATCATCGCGCTCCTTGCCGTACACTGCCCGCGTGCTAGAAGACCAACCCTCAAGCGAAGCCAGATCGAGCTGCGCAGCCTTGATCGGGCACAGCGGGGCTCGCGCCCGCGTGGGCAAGCCGGCGGGACTGATCCTGGTCGCCTTGGCGGTCGCCGGCTGTGGGTCGTCCAGCTCGCATGGCGCTGTCTCGTTGACGGGCACTTCGGCGACCAGCACCGCGCTCGTCGAAGCATCGACCGCGACGCAGGCAACTGCGCCGGTGAGCACCAGCTCGTCGGCTGCAGCCTCGACGGCGACCGTCTCGCCGGCGGAAGCGGCGATCCCGACGCCCGGCTGTCGCCACGTTCCTCGCCCCGCCTCGCGCGCCGGCGAGCAGGCATCGAAGCCGACGGAAACGTTGGATCCGAGCCACCGTTACACGGTGAGGCTCAGCACCAACTGCGGGCCGATCGTGATCGAACTTGCCGTGCGGGAAGCGCCGGAAACCGCCTCCTCCTTCGCACACCTCGTTCAGACCGGCTACTACAATGACCTCACCTTCCACCGGATCGTGCCGAACTTCGTCATCCAGGGCGGCGACCCGAACGGGAACGGGAGCGGAGGGCCCAGCTGGCAGATCGTCGAGCCTCCTCCCTCCAACCTGCGTTATGTCAAGGGCATCGTCGCGATGGCGAAGAGCCCCTCGGCGCCCTCCGGCGCCTCGGGCAGCCAGTTCTTCATCGTCACCGGCAGCAACGTCAACCTGCCGCCCATCTACGCCCTGGTCGGGCACGTGATCAGCGGCATGAAGTCGGTCGAAGCGATCGCCGGTGTCCCCACCGAAGCCCCGCCCGAAGGCGGCGAAGCCAGCCGCCCGCGCGTGCCCGTGGTGATCGAAAAGGCGACGCTGCAGACGCACTGAGGCCCGCCGATCGGAGCGCAGGCCGATAGCGCGCCGAGCCGATGGATCCCTACCTGAGCGACAGACGCAGCGCCCGCTCCGCCGGCCTTCGCCGCCGCCGCATGCTTGCCGCGGGCGCGCTGCTTGCGCTCGTGATCGCGGTGGCGCTTGCGCTTGCCCTGCCTGGCGGCGCGCGGCGCACGGCAGTGAGCCGCTCGGCGCGTGCCGGTGCAGCGCCCGCGGCGGGCGCGGGCAGCGCGAGCGCCTCGGCGGGCAGGTCGCGCAGCGCCTCAGGCCAGAGCGCCAGTGCGCATCGCGCCGGCGGGCACAGCGCGCCTGAGGCAGCGCCGATCCTGATGTACCACGTCATCAATCCCCCGCCCGCGGGCGCTCCCTTCCCCGGCCTCTACGTCCCAGCAGCCGAGTTCGCCGAACAGATGCACGCGCTCAAGGCCGCCGGCTTTGTCGCCGTGACGCTAGAAGAGCTTGCCGCCAACTGGCGCGAAGGCGCGCCGCTGCCGCCTGGGCGACCGGTAGTGATCAGCTTCGACAACGGCTACCAGTCCCAGTACGACAACGCGCTGCCGGTGCTGGAGGCGCTGCACTGGCAGGCGATCGAGAACATCCAGCTCTCCGGCCTGCCCCCCTCCCAGGGCGGGATGAGCGAAGCGGAAGTCAGGGGCCTGATCGCGGCCGGCTGGGAACTTGACACCCAGGGCTACAGTCACGCCGAACTGCCGATCCTCTCCCCCGAAGAGCTCCACTTCCAGATCGCTGTAGCGCGCCAAACGCTGCGTCGGCGCTACCACGTCCCGGTGCGCTGGTTCTGCTATCCCTCCGGTCACTACACCGCAGCGGTCATTGCGGCGGTCAGGCAGGCGGGCTTCGTCGGCGCGACGACCGTCATCCCGGGTTGGGCGAGCGCCGCCAGCGAACCCTACCGCCTGCCCCGCATCCGAGTCCTCGGCGGCACCAACGGAGCGCAGCTGGTCGCGCTGATCGAAGGCTCGCGCAAGGAACCCGCGCCTCCCCCCTCCTACACCTAAGCCCCTCCGGCGCCAGCCATAAGCCCCGTGGCCGCTGCGCCGGCTCCGCGCCGCGGCCGATTAACCTTGGCTGTATGAAGCAGCAGCTGCGACCGCTCTTTGACCGCGTGGTCATCAAGGAGCTCGAACCCGATCGCGTCCGCCAATCGGGCCTGCTGATCCCGCCCGGCTCGCATGAGCCGCCCCCGCAGCACGGCATCGTGCTCGCAGTCGGCCCCGGGATGGACTGGTGGGCGCATGTCGGCATGGAGATGCCCGTCAAGCCGGGCGACCACGTCGTCTTTCCCTACTCCGCCGGCACCTGGGTTGAAGTCGAGGAGGAGCGCCTGCTCGTCTGTCGCGTGGGCGAGCTGCTCGGCGTCATGGAGCCCGTCGAGGCGCTCGAGGGGCTTCGCGCAGGCGAATAGGCGCGACTCCCGCCCTCATTCTTCTTCTCCGCTTGGCGTGCTCTGCAGCTTCGGCAGCACCGGCACGGGCGCGACGTCGACCGTGAACGGCGGCGAGGCGGCACCGAGGTTCTCCGGTCCGCCGGGGATGTAGACACGGTAGACCTTCGTGCCCGCCGAGTGCAGCTGGTGGGAGAAGACGTAGCGAGAGCCGGCGCCGACATAGGTCGCCTGCAGCGTCTGGTAGTGGCCGGCGCTGTTGCGCAGCTGCAGGAAGACGACGTGGCCTTCGTGGGCGGGGGTGACCTGGCCTTCGACTGTGATGAAGCTGCCGACGGTGCCGGAGCTTGCGCTCGCCTGGGCGCTGATCGCGTCATGAACGCCCTCGTAGACAAAGGCGCTCCTGAGACCCCCCGCGCGCACCTGGTATGCGGTGTTGCGCAGCGGCGCCACGTTAAACGAAAAGCCTCCTTCCCCGTTGGTGGTCGATTCCGCTACGGGGGTGAGCGGGCCGCCGTGCACCCGCTCATACAGGGTCACGCGCTGGGCGCCCGCAGACCCCGCGGACGGGCTGCTCAGCCTGCCGCTCAGATCGATCGATTCGCCGACCGTGATCGCCGGCGCCGAGGGCGAGAGCGTGAGGTCCGGGCGCTCGGCCTGCTGCACCGTCACGCTGACCGCTTCCGAGTAGGAGCGAATGTTGCGGGCATCACCGGGCAGCAGCGCGCGGATCGTCAGCGCCCCGCTTTCGGAGGGGCGGGCGAAGCTGCGCGTGAGCGCGTACCCGCCGCCGGCGTCGATGCGTGCGGCGCCGATGCGACGCCATGCGGTCCCCGTCGCCCCCACCTGGCGCTCGAGGATCACGCGCGCACCCGCGTGCGCCGGCGTGACGGCTCCGCTGAAGGTGATCGGATGGCCTGTTTCGACGTCCGCCGCCGAGGCGCTGAGCGTCAGCTCCGCGTAGACGCGCTCGCGCACGATCGCAGAGCGCGCCAGCACGCGCCCGGATGGCGAGAGCGCAAGCGCATACCACGCGCGATTGGAGACGACCACGCCTTCGGCGCGGTTGAACTGAAAGAGCCCGCCGGCGCCCGTGCGACCCCGCTGCACGACCGTGAAGGTCGGCGCCGGGTTCACGCGGTGCATCAGGATGATGCGCACGTTGTCGACCGGCAGGCCCGCGCGATTGGAGAGCGTTCCATAGATCGTCAGCGGGTCGCCGCTGATGTCCGGGTTGGGTGCCACGCCGAGCGCCAGCCTGTAGCCGGACGCTGCAAGCGCGGGGTCGGGGGCGGCCGCGATCGCGGCGACGATCACAGCGACGCTGGCCAGCAGGCCGCCGAGCTTTGTCAACTTCCCTGACATCATTGAACGCCTCCTGTTCGCACTGTCGATCTGATTCGGCCCGCCCGTGCAAGCTTGGTGCGCGCGCGGTGCCTTTGCCTGCTCAACCACCGCCGCGCGCTGAAGTTGCGCCGCACCGATGCGCGCCGGCCTCCCCTTGCGCCGACTGCGCTCAGCCCTGTTGGCTTGCGGGCCTGATCAGGATCTCGTTGACCGCGACGTTTGCGGGCCTTGAGATCGCAAAGACGATCGCCTCGGCGATGTCCTCGCTCTGCAGCGCCGTGACGCCCGCAAAGCGACGTGCCATCTGCTCGAGCACCTCCGGCGAGTTGTGGCCCGCCAGCTCCGTTGCGACCACCCCCGGCTCGATCAGGCTCACGCGGATGCCCGCGGGCGCAAGCTCCTGGCGCAGCGACTCGCAGAAGGCGCCGACGCCGAACTTGGTCAGGTTGTAGACGCCCGCGCCCGCGCGTGCGACCCGACCGGCGACAGAGCTAACGGTGACTATGTGACCGGAGCCCTGGGCGCGCATCTGCGGCAGGACGGCATGTGTGCAGTAGAGCACGCCGAAGACGTTCACAGCGATCATCCGCCGCCACTGCTCGGTGTCGGCTCCCTCGATCGCGCCCAGCAGCATCAGGCCCGCATTGTTCACGAGCACGTCGATGCGCCCAAGCTCCGCGCGCGTGCGCTGCACGAGCGCCTGCGCCTGGCCCTCATCGGCGACGTCCGCCTGGATCGCAAGCGCCCTCCCCCCTGCCGCTCGCAGCCGCTCTGCAAGGGCCTCCAGGCGCTCAAGCCGCCGTGCGCCGAGCGCCACCGCCGCGCCCTCGCGGGCGCAGGCGATCGCGGTGGCCTCGCCGATGCCAGAGGAGGCGCCGGTGACGATCACGACCTTGCCCTCGAGCGATCCCATCGCGTCGAGGATATCCGTCTCGCCCGCATTTTCGCGCTACAATGGATACTTGGCCGTGGCGACGCTGCCACGATCACCGCGGCGCCTGGCGATCAGGGCTCAGAAGCGCGCGCTCGCGGCGGCCTGCGGACGGGCAGGGCACAGCCTCCGCACTCTAAGCGCAGGCTAAGGCGAGCCGAAAGCAACTTTTCAGTGCCCGCTGATCCGCTGTTGAGGATCGTGCAGCAGAATCGGCGGCAGCGTTCAGGGCAGAGATGAGCTCCGTTGAGCGCCTTCGCCGGCGGGAAGAGCCCAACTTGTGTCGAAGGTGATCAGGACGCCAGAAGCAATATCAACGATTGGTCGAAAAAGTGGTTGACAAGGCAACTACCGGGGTATACAATGCCCCTGGAGGCGATGTCGCAGAAGAGAAGAAGGCACCATGAACCGCAGAGAACAAGAGCAGACACACGAGCCTGAGGGCAAGGAGGAGCTTGAGATCGAGGCCTCCGAGCTCGACATCGACCCTGACGAGATCGATGGCGAGAGCGAGGAGCTGCAGGAGGCAGCCGAAGATGTCCTGCGCTCGCGCGAGGAGCTCGCGGTCTACCACAAGCACGACGAGGACTACATCCCCGAGTCGGTCGACCAGCTGCTGGCCCACTCCCGTCGCTACCCGCTGCTGACGCCCGATCAGGAGATCGAGCTTGCCAAGCGCATCGAGCGCGGAGACCTGCGCGCCAAGGAAGTGCTGATCAACTCCAACCTGCGCCTTGTCGCCTCCAACGCACGGCGCTACCAGAACCAGGGTCTTCCCCTCGCGGACCTCGTCCAGGAGGGCATGGTCGGCCTGATCCGCGCGGCGGAGAAGTTCGACTGGCGCAAGGGCTTCCGCTTCTCGACCTACGCCACGCTCTGGATCCGCCAGGCGATCCAGCGCGGGCTCGAGAACTCGGCGCGCACGATCCGCCTGCCCGTCCACGTCGCCCAGCGCTCGCGCAAGATCGGGCGCATCGAACGCGAGCTCTCGGTGCGCCTTGGGCGCGACCCGACGATCGAGGAGATCGCCAAGGAGGCGGGCCTGACGATCGAAGAGATCGAAGAGGTCCACCACCAGCGCTCGGCGCTCGTCAGCCTCGACCAGCAGGTCGGCGAGGACGGCGACACGACGCTTGGCGAGCTCTTGCCCGCAGAGCAGGAAGCGCCGGAGAGCATCGTCTGGGACAACGAGCGCGACCGCATCGTGCACAAGGCGATCGCTCAGCTGCCCGAAACGGAGCGCACGGTGCTGGCGCTGCGCTTCGGCACCGGGCATGAGGAGCCCCAGACGCTCACGGCAATCGGCAAGCGCCTTGGCTTCTCGCCCGAGCGGGCCTCCCAGCTCGAGCAGCGGGCGCTCAAGCGGCTGGCCTCAATCCCCGAGCTTGCCGCCCTGCGCGAGGCCGCCTGATCGGTGTCGGGCGCGGGAGGGCTCCTGCGCAAGCGCTTGACGGCGTTCTCGATCGGCGCCGGCGAACGGCTGCTGGCGCCGATCGAGCGCCATCTCGGGCGCCGCTCGCTCTGCGGCGAGGCGCCCTTCTTCGAGCCCTCCCGCTTCGGCTGGGTCGCTGAGCTTGAGCGTGGCGCTCCGCTGATGCGCGCCGAGCTCGAGCGGCTGCTGCGCCGACGCGAGCAGCTGCCGAGCTTCCAGGAGATCTCCTCCGACCAGCGCGCGCTGACCGATGATGACCGCTGGAAGACGTTCTTCCTCTACGGCTACGGCCACCGCACGGAGCTCGGCAGAGCGCTCTGCCCGCAGACCACGGCCCTGGTCGAGCGCGTGCCGGGGATGCTGACCGCGATGTTCTCGATCCTCTCCCCCGGCAAGCGCATCCCGCCGCACCGCGGCCCCTACAAGGGCCTGCTGCGCTATCACCTCGGGCTGATCGTCCCGCAGCCTGCCGCCTCCTGCTGGATTCGCGTGGGGACGGAGGTCCGCCATTGGCAGGAGGGGGCGAGCCTCCTCTTCGACGACACCTACGAGCACGAGGTGGCAAATGAGAGCGATCAGCTGCGGGCGGTGCTCTTCCTGGACGTGATCCGCCCCCTCCCCCGCCCTGAGCGCGAGCTCAACCGTGCCGTGATCGCAGCAATCGCGCATTCGCCCTTCATCGCCGAGGCACGGCGCAATCAGCGTGCCTGGGAGCAGCGCTTCCTGGCGACGGGAGGGCTGCTAGATGCTGGCCAAGCCGGTGCCGTGCAGCAGTTCGTTTGCCTGGGCGTTCAGGATCGTGAACTCGCCGGTCACGATCAGGACGCCGAGGGCGATCATCACCGCGCCGCCGGCGCCGATCACGACCGGGAAGTGGCGGCGCACGACCGCGAGCGCGCCGGTCAGGCGCTCGAAGGCAAAGGCAAGCGCGAGGAAGGGGATTGCGAGCCCGGCCGAGTAGCAGGCTAAGAGCAGCGCGCCGGAGCCCACCGAGCTTGAGATCGCAGCCTGCGTGAGGATCGCCCCCAGCGTGACGCTGGTGCAGGGCGTCCAGGCAAAGGCGAAGGCCGCGCCAGCCGCAAGCGGGCTGCCGCGGCCGGCGAGCCCGAGCAGCCGCCGCGAGCGCAGCTCGAAGTTGAGGAAGCCGACAAAGGGGCTTGCGAGAAAGACGACGCCGAGCGCGATGATCACAGCGCCGCCGCCCACGCGCAGCGCTTCCAGGTGCGAGTGCAGGGTCGCCCCCACGCTTGTCGCAACCAGCCCGAGCAGGATGAAGATGATCGAGAAGCCCGCGATGAAGAGCAGGCTTGGCGGCAGCAGGCGCCTTGCTCCGGCACGCTCCATGTCCGCAGGCGCGACGCCGCAGACGGTCGAGAGGTAGCCGGGCACCAGCGGCAGCACGCACGGGGAGAGGAAGGAGACGAGCCCCGCGGCGATCGCGATCGGGATCCCCACGGTGGTGCCTGAAGCGCTTGCGGCGCCGATCAGCATCGCAGCTGCCACCCGCGGCCGCTAGTGGGAGCGGCTGGCCTCGGCTGCGGCGAGGCGCCGATCGCTGTTGCTGTGAAGATGCTCGAGCACAAGCTCGGCGGCACGCTCAGGCGCTTCCCAGAAGAAGAGATGGCCGGCTCCTTCCATCAGCTGCAGCTGCGCGCCGGGCATCGCGTCGGCGAGCGCAGATGCGTTTGCGGGCGGCACCATCATGTCCTGCGTCCCGTGTAGCACAAGCGTCGGCGTCCGCAGCGCGGCCAGGCGCTCGCAGGCATCGTGTTCGGCGATCGCGCGCATCTGCAGGAGCACGACCGCCATAGCCACGCGCCTCTCTGCGCCGATTGCGCAAAAGCGCTCGTAGGCATCGGCATCGTCGCTGTAGGGCTTTGCCGTGTTGACCTCCCAGGCGGCGCGCAGCGCCCTCTGACGGTCACCCGAGGACATCGCCCCGCCCAGGCGTTCGAGCACCTCCGGCGCGGTGTGCGCGCTGCGCGCGCCGCCGGCGCTCGTGGAGGCGAGCACAAGCGAGCGCAGGCGCTGCGGGGCGGCAAGCGCAAGCTCCTGGGCGACCATCCCGCCCATCGAGAAGCCGAGCACATCGACGCTTGGCAGATCGAGCGCCTCCAGCAGCCCAAGCGCGTCGGCGGCAAGCTCGGCGATCGTGAAGGGCGCCTCCGCTCTGCTCGAGCGCCCGACGCCGCGGTGGTCGTAGAGGATCAGCTCGCGCTCGCGGGCGAGAAGCTCCAAGAAGCGCATATCCCAGTGGTCGTAGGTGCCGCTCATGCCCATGATCATCAGCAGCGGCGGTCCTTCGCCCTGGCGCCGGTAATCGAGCTCGATCGCGCCTACGCTTGCGCTTGCCATCCGGCCTCTAAGGGTAGCGGCGGCTGGCGCTCCTGTGCCCGCACACCGCCGCGCTGCGCCTGATCCTCGCCGCGGGCGAAGTTCTCGACGCGTACCCCCAGCAGCCGCACGGGGGCGCTGATGGGCTCCCCTGCGAGCAGCTCCGCGGCAACGCGCGCGACCTGCGAGCGATCGGCGGTCGGACGCGGGAGGGTCCGCGCTCGCGTGATCGTTCGGAAATCAGCGAAGCGCACCTTGATCGCGATCGTGCGGCCGCGGCGATCGTGAGCGACAAGGCGCTCGCAGAGCTGCTCGCACATCTGCGCCAGCTCGCTGTGCAGGCGCTCAGGATCGCGGATGTCCTGCTCGAAGGTGCGCTCCCGCGACTCCGAGCGGGCGACTCTGACCGGCTGTAGCGGGCGCTCGTCGCGGAACTGCGCCACCGCTTCAAGCCAGGCACCGAGGCGCGCGCCGAAGCGTCGCTGCAGGTGGCCGGCAGGCGCAGCGCGCAGCTCCGCGATCGTGTGGATGCCAAGCTGCGCCAGTCGCTCGGTCGTCTTCGGCCCGACGCCGGGGATCAGCGCAGGCGAGCGCTGGGCAAAGCGCGCCGCCGCCTGCGCTCTTGTGAGCGTCAGAAAGCCCGCGGGCTTGCACTCGGCGGAGGCGATCTTCGCAAGCAGCTTGTTTGGAGCGATGCCAACCGAGCAGACCAGTCCCGTGCGCTGCCGCAGATCCGCCAACAGCCGTCGCATCGCGGCGCGCGGGAACGCCAGCGCACGCAGGTCGAGGTAGGCCTCATCCAGCCCGACCACCTCCACCTGCTCGACATGCGAGCGCACGATCGCCATCAGCTCTGCGGATGCGGCGCGGTAGGCGGGGAAGTCCGGCGCGATGAAGGTCGCCTGTGGGCAGAGCCGCCTGGCGCGCGCGGCGGGCATCGCCGAGTGAACGCCGAAGCGGCGCGCTGCGTAGCTTGCGGTTGTGACGACCGCGC
This sequence comes from bacterium, assembly GCA_021323635.1. Classification (GTDB taxonomy): domain Bacteria; phylum Actinomycetota; class Thermoleophilia; order Solirubrobacterales; family Solirubrobacteraceae; genus Palsa-744. The sequence goes on from JAJPKQ010000036.1 coordinate 81,550, forward strand.
GCGGCGAGCTGCCGGCGATCACCACCGGCTGGCGCGCGAGCTCGGGCCGGCGCAGGCACTCGACAGCTACATAGAAAGCGTCGACATCGAGGTGCGCGACAGCCATCTGCTCCATCGCGCGAATGTACCGGTGCGCGCGGCGAGAGCGGCTCGCTCATACAGCTGTCCAGCGCACCTCTTGGGCATGGGCGCGGCGCTCGAACGAACGTCGATCAGCAGGCGGCGTGATATGGCGCCGGCGAGCCCCAGTCGAAGCAGAGGGCAATCCACCATTTTGTGCAGGAGGCGGTGCATGGCCACTACAAGCGAGCAGGTCGCAGGAGACGAGAGGGAGGCGTCTCGGCCCTCTGATCTTGCCGACGGCGCCCATTTCACCGGCGACCTAGCCTCGGCGTTGCTTGCGACCGTGGGCGAGCTCTGCGGAGAGGCGGCGATCGAGACCGTGATCAGCCAGAGCGGCACACGCAAGTCGCGCAGCGTGCTTGAAGCAGGGTCGCAGTGGCTGTGCTTCGAGGAGGCGATCGGCCTGCTTGAAGCGGGCGCCAAGGTGACCGGCGATGCGCTCTTTGCGCGCCGCGTCGGGGAACGCGCGATCCCGCTGCAGAAAGGCTCCCCGGTTCCGCAGATGCTGCGCGAGCTGGGCTGCCTCGAGGAGGTCTATCGGCAGATCTCGGCAACCTCGGGCAAGATGAACCGCGTCGCCTACAGCGAAGCTCGCGCCGTCGGGCCGGGGTATGCGGAGATCGTGATAAGGGCGCGCGGCGGCTTTCCGCGCGCTCGTCAGCACTGCGAGTGGACGCGCGGCCTGCTGACCCAGCCGCCGCTTGCCTTCGGGCTGCCGCCGGCGCTGGTCGAGCACGAGCAGTGCGCTGCCGATGGCGCGCCCTGCTGTGTCTACCGCGTGATCTGGCAGAGCGACGCGGCCGCCGGCCCGGACGAGGCCTCGCCTCAGCTGAAGGCGCTGCGCGAGCAGGTGCAGGCGATGAGCGAGCGGCTTGAGAGCCTCTTTGCAGCAGCCGCCGACCTGATCGAGACCGAGGACATCGATCTGACGCTCTCACGGATCACCGATCGCGCTGTCCATGAGCTGCGCAACCCGCGCTGCCTGCTGGTGGTCAAGACCGATGAGCGCAGCGGGCCGCGGGTGCATCAGCGCGGCATGGAGCCGGCCGAGGTGAACGCAGCGCTCGCGCGGGTCACGCGCGATCCGCTCTCGCCGCCCGCCGAGTGGGTGCTTGCGCCGGTGCGCTCGCAGCGCCGCGACTACGGCGTGCTGGTCGCGATCTACGAACACGCAGGCCTGATCTACCCCCAGGAGCGGCGGATCCTTGAGATGTTCGCGCGCTTCGCCGCGGCGGCGCTCGACTCGGCAACCGCGCTTGCGGAGGCGACAGAGCGCCACCGCCATGCCTCCGCGCTGCTTGAGCTCTCGCGCGAGCTTGCCAGCGCGGCAGGCAGCACCGAGATCGCCGAGCGCCTGGTCGCAGCGGTGCCGCTGGTGATCGACTGCGACTTGGTCCAGGTCTACGTCTGGGAGGAGGCGGCGGGAGCGCTCGTGCGCAAGGCCTCCACCGGAGCGCGGTCGCTCGGCATCGAGATGGGCGAGCTGGCGCTGGATCCAAGCCGGGGCGCGCTGCTGCGCGATCACCTTGAGCGGCCGCGCTCAGAGCCGATCTACATCGACTCTGACAGCGGCGATCCCTGGGCGGCGCGGATGCTCGCGGCGATCGGCGCCGTCGCCTCGGTTGCCATCCCGATCGCCACGCAGGAGCACCTGCTTGGTGCGCTGATTGTCTCGGTCGCTGAGCGCCCCGAGCGGCTGAGATCCTGCCCGGAGCTTGCCGATCGCCTCCTGGGTGTGGCCGCACAGGCGCGCTGCGCGCTGGAGAACGGCCGCCTCATGGACCAGATCACCCATCAGGCCCGTCACGACTCCCTCACGGGCCTCGTCAACCGCGGCCATTTCGGCGAGCACCTGCAGAGCGCGATCGCCGATCGCCCGGGTCAGGCGCCCGGCGCGACCGTCTTCTACCTCGACCTGGACTGCTTCAAGGCGGTCAATGACCGGCTCGGGCACGCCGCGGGCGATGAGCTGCTGCGGCAGGTGGCGGAGCGCCTCTCTGAGTCGATTCGGCCAGGCGACATCGTCGCGCGCCTGGGCGGCGACGAGTTTGCCGTGCTTGTGCAGGGCATCAGCGAGAGCCGCGAAGCGACGGCGGTCGCGGCGCGCCTTGAACGGGCCTTTGCAGCGCCGTTTGCGCTGGCGGGCGAGCTGCTGCAGGTCGCGGCCTCGATCGGGCGGGCGAGCTGGCCCGCGGATGCGGCGGCGATCGAGAGCCTTTTGCGGCGCGCGGACGCCGAGATGTACGCGGTCAAGCGCGCGCACAAGCAGGCGCTCAGCGCTGGAAGTAATCCGCGTTGATCGCGATGAAGCGCGACCACTGCGGCGGCACGGCCTCCTCGGAGGTGATCGCATCGACCGGGCAGACCTCGACGCAGGCGTCGCAGTCGATGCATTCCTCCGGGTCGATGTAGAGCTGCTCGGCCTCCTCGAACTCCGGCTCCTCGCGCGTGGGGTGAATGCAGTCGACCGGGCAGACCTCCGTGCAGGAGGCGTCCTTGATGCCGATGCACGGCTCGTTGATGACGTAGGTCACTTGATCACCTCGGCTCTGAAATCGGCTTGCGTCCCGTCCCTGGGCTCATGCTCTGCTCCTCTGTCGCATCGACGCCCATCGCGGGCACACCGCAACCGTAGCGACTGCGGCGTGCCCTGGCGCCAGTGCTGCCCGTGTGGTCAGTAGGTGCTCCAGACCACGCCGAGCGAGGGGAAGCCGAGCGCCTGCTTGGTCGCTTCGGTGAGGTCGTATTCGCGCCCTTCGACAAAGGGCCCACGGTCGATGACCGGCACGCGCAAAGACCGCGCGCCGTAGCGGAGGGTGACGATCGTCCCGCAGGGAAGCGTCCGGTTGGCCACGCCCAGCGTGGCGGCGGTGAGGTAGATCCCGCAGGCGGTGGTGCCGCCGCTTGAGTACCAGGACGCGACAACCGCCCGAAACACGTTCAGCGTGCCGAGCGGCCGCGCCCGCGCCCGCAGCCACAGTCGAGCCGCCTGCGCGGCCTGCGTGCAGGCTTCGAGGCATCCTGGCGGTGGGAACGCCGCGACGCTGCCGTCGCCCGTCGCGCGCAGACGCACGGCCGCGCTGCCGAGCGCCTGGGGTCGAAAGGCAAGCGCGAAGCGACCGTGGACGCCGGCGGTCGTGAGCGCGCGAGTGCGCCAGCGCCCGCCGATGCGCTCCTGCAGGCTCACCGCGTCGCCGGCGCCTGCTTCGCCGAGCGTGCCCGTCACGGTTGCGGGCTGTCCGCGCAGCACGTTGAGCTGCGCGGAGCGCACCCTGATCTGAGGTGGGCGCTGCGCGGGCATCCCGCCCTGAGGCAGCGCAGGCGCAAGCAGCGCAAGTGCGTGCGCGAGGGTATAGGTGACCGTCCTCATCCTGTGAGGACCTCCTTTCCTGCCAGGCGCCTACGGAGTTAGCTGTCGGGCTGGCAGGGAGCGCAAGAGCAACCAGTTCAAGCGTCCGCGCCGCGACCGCATCAGCGGCCGCTTCGCCCCGTCCGGGCGCTCCTGACGCGCTCCGGCATTGGGTCCCCCGTTCGCCCTCGTCCTAAGGGCGACTCGGCGCTTCTAAATGTCCGTGGGACCGTAGGGGCGGTGGTGTGACACTTCTGTGAGAAGGGTCACACTTGTAAAGCCTTTGCAGAAGTGCCTGTAATCACTACGTACCGCCAGCACTTACGGAAACAGTGGCTGAAATCGGCGCAGTACGCGCCCCTCAACGAAGTCACTGACGTATCGGGCGCACCGGGTCACATCCATCTGCCGGATGCACGGGACCTCCGCCTCATCAATAACTACCTTCAGGGATGGATGCGGGTCAAACTCGTTGGGCGCATTCTGGCCCCCGAAGTCGAACCGCGCTACTTCATCGCCATCTTTGAGCGGCTGCGGATTAAGCTCGCAACTCGGCGGAGCGACACCCTGAGGCAGCCCCCAATACATCCGGCCAATGTCGAGCACGCAGACCACGACAAGCAGGAGCCGATGCTTGTCGATATTGCTCAGCAACTTAAGAAGCCGGAGCGGGTGACGCTCGATGCCAGTGATCCCGTGCCCTTCCGTGTCGCTCCAGTAGTACGGCTGGCATTCGTTGAGAATCGTGAGGATAGTGCTATCTGTGACCTGCGGCATGAGCTGTCGCAGGCGCATTCGCTTACCGTTCTTGTCACGGAGCGACTCAAGGATGGGAAACTTCGTTTGCTTGTTCGGCGTCCCACCGTCATGCTCAACAAGCTGCCAGGCGAGATGATCAAGGGCGGAGCGGAGCTGGTAGAAAATCTCTCCGAGCAGGATCGACCATTCCGGATCGACGGTGGGGACGTGGCTGACCTTCAACACGTAGCACTTGCGTTGTCGATCGAACTCACCGACAAACTTACAATCTCCGTCGAGGGCTTCAGCAAGGGCATTCTGCAGCTCGACGAGATGGGCCTTGGCGCGACTGAGTTTTAGCTCTACCCCTGCGAGCGCGTCAGGCATGGACTACCCTTGGAGACGTGAGGGCGGAATCCCACGACCCAAAGCCTACGCAGTCCATCCCGACCAAGGACGGCAAGCCGCTCAGCGTCGGCATCCCGTCCCGCAAGGACTTTCTCAGCCTGCTTGAGAAGGTCGCCCCAGGGCTTCGTAGATCGCCTGCCGAGAAAGGCCGGCCACCTGAGCGATCCGAGTCGGACTGATGCCGGCATCGCGCGCTGCGTGAACGCAGCTGTGTAGCTCGGCGCTAGCAGCATGGCGCTCCGCCTCCGCCTCCCGCCTTCTCTGGGCCGCTTGGCGCAGCGCGGCCAACGCTTGAGCTTCCGAGTTCATCGTGCAAGCTCCGAGGCGCGCGAGACAAGCTCGTGGAACATCGACGGCTCCCGCTGGTTGCGGTGGTCATAGCGCCACGTGAACTCGTTGAGGTAGCCCTGCAGCCAGCGGTGCGAGACCTTGCGGTAGGTGCCCTTGATCGCAGGCTTTACGAGACCGAAGAAGCCCTCGACGGTGTTGGTGTGCGTGTCGCCCACGACGTACTCGCCCGCCGCATGGCGAACTCGACTATGCGAGATGAAGTGCAGATCGAGACCGTTGTAGGCAGGCCACTCATCGGTGAAGACGATCGACGCTGGATCGACCCACTCGATGACCTGGCGCTTCAGCCCCGGACCCCGCCGTGAGGGCAGTACGGTGGCCTTGATGCGTCCGCCGCGCTCGACCGCTGCGAAGACCGTTGCTCTACTACGTTCGCGCAGCTTGGCCGCCTCTGAGCGACGCCCCGGTACCGATCCCGGCCGCATCTGCGGCTTGCGCGGCTTGCCGTCCACTGAGGTCTCGTCAACCTCCACGTCGCCGCGAAGGCTCGCGCCATCGTCGGCCATGAGCTCGTTGCGGATGCGGTTGAGCATCCGCCAGGCAGTCGGGTAGGACACGCCGATCGCCCGCTCAAGCTGCTTCGCGGAGAGCCCGCATCGAGTGCTGGCCATCAGATAGCAGGCAAAGAACCACAGGTGCAGCGAAGTTGACGACTTGTGGAAGATCGTTCCCGCAGTCGGGTAGATGTGATGCCCGCAGCCTGTGCAGCACCACGACTGCCGTCCCGTGGCGTAGCGGCGGAAGGTCCGCTCCCGATCACACTTCGGGCAATGCGCGTGCTCGCCGTCGGGCGCATAGCGCTCACGCCACAGGTGCTCAAGGCACGCGGCGTCATCCGGGAACTCGCGCATGAACTCCATGAGCGAGTAGGTGGACTGCGAGCACGCGGTCCGCTTCGGTTCGTTGCGGTTGACCGGAGGCATACCGTAAGGCTACCTTACGGAGCGGCAATTGTCAAGTACCCTGACGCCGATAGACTGGAGCCCCATGCCACCGACGCGGGCCGAGGCAGCCACCAAAAACCTACCGTTGGTGCTTGATGCTGCGCGAGCCGCCGTGGACGCCGAGTGGCAGCTATCGGACCGATTAGACGAAAAGGCTCGTGGACAAGCCACCCTGGCTGGCGCATGGTTCGCGGTGACTCAGGCTGTCGCTGCGGCGGCGCTAGCGGCAGGCCATGTTTCCAAGGGATGGCCGATCGGCTTAGCGGTGGGCCTCGGCTTGCAAGCAGGCGCCGTGTTGCTGCTGTTTCGCGCATCCGCGAAGGTCTGGGGGCTGCGCACGGAGCGCGGCGTGGGAGCTAACAGCGTACGCGCCATGCAGGCAGATGTAGAGGCCGATCCAACGGCGGTCGCTCATAAGGTGATCGACTTCTACTGCGAACTCCTCGATAAGGCCCGAGCCGCGAATAGGGCACGCGCCACTGCCTTCGACAACGGCCGGGATGGCCGCAGTCCGTCTCGGGGCTGCGCAGTGTACTGGTGGTGGTGGGTGCTGGCGCTTGGCGTAGTCGAGGTCGCTGCTGCCCTACTGAGCCACGCGATCCGTTGACTCGCGGCCGCCGCTCTCTTCACGCTCGATCGGTGTGGCCGGATATGGGTCGGAGCTGGGCATCGGCGCTGGCGCATCCGGTTCCGGCATCGGCGCGGGAAGTGCTTCGGACGGCTCGTTCTCGTTTCGGAGCGTTTGCATGGCGCGGATCGTATGTGATCTTGTGCGCATCCGCACTTCTTGCCTGCGCTTAGTTTTCCTGGGGGTTGCCATGAGGTGGAGCGAGCTGCAGCATGACGTGCCCGCAGGTCGTGCAAACCATCGGCGAGAGGTTGACACCCTTGTCCGGGTCGAGGGCGCCAGCCATGCGGACTTCGGGCGCCCGTGCCCAGTTGCCCGGACCTTCACGGCCACATGCCCCACACTTGACTGGAACGAGCTTGCCGCCTTCGCCAGGGACAAAGAACCCTTCTGGGTTGCTCATGGATTGAAGCCTATCGCGAGTGGCAGTTAGTGACGTTCCGTTCTTCTGCAATGAATGACGAAGTGTGAGAAGGGTCACACTTGTGAGGCAGTTGCAGAAGCCGGATGGGCACCACACGCCAGGCGCGCCCACAGAAACGCTGGCCGAAAGCAGCGCAGCAGGCTCCCTTCGGCGAAATTGCTCACGAGTCGTTGCGGGTCGCGACGCTGCAGATCATGGCCTCCGTCAAACGCGAGATCGCTCAGCCGCTCCTGAATCTCGCTCGACGTCCATCAGCGAGGAAGGCGACGCCGTCACTCGGTATGCCCGCGGCATGGTTGACCGAGTCGAAGCAAGCGCGACCAAGCTGCGCCACACGGTGCTGCAAGCTGCCAGGCTCATCGGCCGCCCGGCCAACACGGTGCGGCGGCGGAGTCTCGGCCATCGGCGCACCGACCAGGGCAAGCAACATTTCGAGCAGCCGCTGATCGAAGCGGAAGGAGGCTGCGCCCTGCCACTGTCCTTAATCAAACTTCTCGAGCTCGAGCTGCTCTCCTCCCACCGCAGCGAAGCGGCGTAGCAGGCCATCGGCCTAGCGCTGCAGTTTGCAGGCAAGCAACCTGGGCATGCTCGCCCGCCGATCGCTTCAGTTTTGAGGCGACTGCGGTGACCGGCTTCGTCCAGCCTGAAGCGGCGGAAGTCAATCTGAGCGCGATCGCATCGCCGCCGCCGTACGCGCACGGGCAAGCTGAGCGGCGCCCGCTCCGCCTGCTGGACGGATGTTCGAGCAATCGGCCTTCAGTTCGGGGCAATTACTAGACGCGCGTCCTAGCAATGTGACAAAGCCTCCTTCCCTGATGATTTCTGACGATGCAGAGCACATGGAGGACGTCTCAGGCAACCGATCCTGGCTTATCCGCGACGGCATGGACCGCGAGCGCATGCTTGACATGGACCGGCGCCTGCAGCCAGTGCGCCGCCTCTCCTTCCTCGTGCTGGCAGGCTCGCTGATCCTGCTCGGGCCATGGCTCGGCTGGTGGACCATGGTGCCGCTCGTGGCCACCGCCGGGCTCTTTGCCGCGGCGGACAAGCACACCGAGCGCGCACGCCGCCCGGAGTACTTCATGTTCGGGGCCTGGGTCGGCACGCAGGTGGTGCTCGCGATCGCCGTCGCGCTCTCCGGCGGCCCGAAAGTCGCAACGATCTCCTGGTTTGGCATTGCCGTGGTCACGCTAGCCTCGCGCTTCTCCGACCGCGGTATCGCCATCGGCGTAGCCATCACCTACGTGCTGATGCTTGCGGTCGCCTTCGGCGTCAACGCCCACGCGGTGATCGAAAACCCGACCCGCGTCGTTGCCCCGGCTGCGCTGATTGCCTCGGTGACGATGTTCTCGCTGGCGCTGATGCGCTCCGACGTCGAGCACCGCTCGCGCGCTGTCGTCGACACGCTGACCGGCATGCTCAACCGCGCTGCGCTCGCCGGGCGCGCAGAGGAGCTGGCACAGCAGTCGGCGATCACAAGCCAGCCGGTGGGGTTGATCGTCGCCGACATCGACCACTTCAAGGAGACCAACGACACCTACGGCCATGCGATCGGCGACGCCGTGCTCAAGGACGTCGCCTACATCATCCGCAAGCAGCTGCGCGCCTTCGACCTCGCCTACCGCCTAGGCGGCGAGGAGTTCCTGGTCCTGCTCCCCGGAGCCGACAGCGCCCAGGTCCAGGTGGTTGCGGAGGGCCTGCGCACCGCGGTTGCCGAGCGGCCGCTCGGCGGCGGCATCGCGGTCACGATCTCCTGTGGCGTCGCCGCGTCAAAGCCGCCCGAGCGCTTCGACTACGAGGCGGTCTTCGAGCGCGCCGATAGGGCGCTATACGCAGCAAAGCGCGGCGGGCGCAACCGCGTCTGCGTCGCAGGGGATGCCGCGCAAGGCGAGCAGCCTGCAGCTGGCGATGGCGCCGGCCCCGTGCTCGGCCTCGCCGCCTGAGCGCCCCTTCCTCGTGCAACTACTCCACGCCGGTGTAGTTGTGCTACTGTCTGACGGTCCCTGCAAACGAGCAACTGGAGGACTCAGATGAAACAGAGACTTCGCCCACCGCTCGAGCGCGTGCTGTTCGCGCTCGCCGGCAGCGTCACCCTGCTCAGCGCCCTGCTTGCGGCCCTCGTCTCGACCTGGTTCCTGCTGCTCACCGCGTTCGTGGGCATCAACCAATGGCTTTTCGTGCTGCTCGGCGACTGCCCGACATCGCTGATTCTGCGGCGCTCCTGCGGCCTGCGGTCGGCGCTTGCCAGCAGCGCGTCTGAGCTCTCCTGCGCCTCCTCGAGTCGGCAGAGCGCCTGAGCGGCGCCGCCCACCGCGCCACCCACCCCGCGCTCTGAAGCGCCTGCGGCTGGGCGCTCGCTGCCGCCTGTTGACGGATTGCGCGCAAACCGCGAGAATGTGCACATGGATCGTCCCGTCCGCCTCTCCTCGCTTGACACTGCGCTTCTCTATCACGAGTCCTCGGGCCCCTCGCACATGCATGTCGCATCGGTGATGACCTTTCGCGGTCGCGCCCCCGCCTACAGCGCGCTGGTCGAGCACGTCGAGCGGCGGCTGCACCTGGTTCCCCGCTACCGGCAGCGCCTGGCCTTCGTTCCGCTCGGGCAGGGTCGCCCGGTCTGGATCGACGACACACACTTCAACCCCTACTACCACATCCGGCAGGTTGCGCTGCCCGCGCCGGCCGGTGAGAGCAAGCTGAAGGCGCTGGCGGGAGAGATCTTCTCCCAGCGTCTCGCGCGCCATCGGCCGCTGTGGGAGCTTTGGCTGGTCGAGCACCTTGCGGGCGGGCGCTTCGCGCTGATCGCAAAGGCCCACCACGCACTGGTCGACGGCCTCGACGGGGTCGATCTCACAACCGTGCTGCTGGACCGCAGCGCGGCGAGCGCCGCAGCTGAGAACGGTCGGCCGCCGCGTTGGGACGCCCGCCCAGAGCCGCGCCCGGTCAAGCTTTTGACCGATGCGCTGCTCGAGCGCGTGAGTACCCCGAGCGAGCTGGCGCGCAGCGCCAACGCGCTGCTGCGAAGGCCCCGCCGCCTGCTGCGCGCCGCCCGCGAGTCGCTTGCCGAGAGCGGCGCCCTCGCCTTCGCCGGCCTTGCCTCCCCCGCACCGCCCTCCCCCTTCAACGTCGACATCGGCCCCCACCGCCGCTACACCTTCCTCGACGTCCAGCTTGCGCTCTTGCAGGGTGTCAAAGACCGTTTGGGCGGGACGATCAACGACGCTGTGCTGGCCGCGATCGCGCATGCGCTCGGCCGGTACCTGCGCGCGCACGGGCATGAAACCGAAGGGCTCGAGCTGCGGGCGATGGTGCCCGTGAGCGTCCGCGTCGGCGCAGGCGACGCGCGCGCGGTCGGTGAGCTGGGCGCGATGTGGGTGCCGCTGCCGGTGGGTCTCGAGGACATACGTGCGGTCCACGCCCTGATCGCACGTGCCACACGAGCTGAGAGCAGCCGCACGCATGCGGTGCGCGCGCGCGCCCTCACCGGCCTGCCGGGCTTCGCGCCGCCGACAATCCTGAGCCAGGCCGCGCGGCTGCAGGTCCGCCAGCAGTACTTCAACCTCGTCGTCACCAACGTGCCCGGCCCTCAGCTGCCGCTCTACCTGCTGGGGCGCAGGCTCGAGGCTGTCTACCCCGTGCTGCCGCTCGCCGGCCGGCAGGCGCTCGGGATATCGCTGATGAGCTACAACGGGCGCCTGCACTTCGGCCTGCTCGGCGACTACGACGCGCTGCCCGATCTCGAGCAGATCGCAAAGCTGCTCGAGGACGCGATCAGCGAGCTGGCGCGCGCAGCCGCAGCGCAGCGGGGTGTCCGCAGACCCCGGCAGGCGGCCGCGGCCGGTGGGCGAAGCGCTTCAAGCGCAAGGGCGCGCCGTCCCGCCGCGCGCGATCGCGCGGGCGCGACGTGAGCAGGGTGTCGCTGCGGCAAGCGCCTGCGCTGGTCGTGGGCGCCGCGCTCGCGGTGCTGGCGCTCGGCGCCTGCGGCGCCCAAGTCGCTGTTCGCCCCCTGCCGCCCGACCCGCTGCTTGAACTGGTTGCGCTGCAGAAGTTCCCCGTCTACTGGCTGGGGGGCAGCTTTGCCGGTCTGCCGCTGACGGAAGTCAGTCGCGACACCGGCGGGGCGGTCAGCCTCCAGTACGGCGCCTGCCTGCGCGGGGGCCAGTATGAGTGCGTCGCGCCCCTGACCGTCGTGACCTCGCCCGAAGACAGCTTCCTGCCACATGGTCGCGAGCCGCTGCACGTGCACAGGCTGCGCGGCGTGGATGCCTTCATCGCAAGCTCGGGGCGCACCTATGAGATCCCCACGGGCGCCGTTGTGGTCTCGATCTACGCTCGTCAGAGCGCGCTGGCGGCGGCCGCGGCACGCTCGCTGGCGACGCTCAACAGCGCCCGCTTCCCCAACAGCGCGCTGGCGGCGCCGAGCGCAGGCGGAGACTACGCGCGGCTGCCGCTCTCCGGCCAGATGGTGCGGATCGTATCGCCGGCGCGCAGAGCGCAGCGTCCGCTTAGCCGGGCGGTTGCGCGGGCTCGCCCTGGGGCGGGCTGCCGGGGCGCACAGCGATCGTCATGCGCGTGAGCGCGCAGAGGCGCTCGCGATCGTCGCGGCACTCGACCTCCCACACCCAGGTCGTGCGGCCGCGGTGCAATGGGCGCGCGCAGGCGTTGACGGCGCCAGCGACGATCGGCCGCAGGAAGTTCGTGCTGTTGGCCAGTCCGACCGCGTAGCTGCCCTCTGCAGCGACGGCGAGCGCGGTGCCCAGCGAGGCAAGGCTCTCGGCGATCGCGGCGTAGAGGCCGCCGTGGATGAGGCCGTAGGGCTGCTTGACCTCCTCGCGCACGCGCACTCGCCCACGCACCTCTTGGGGCGTCAGCGCCAGCAGCTCAAGGCCATAGAGGCGGTCAAAGCCGCTCACGTGCTCATTGATCTGCGCAAGGTCCAGAGCGTCATCCATCGGCGCCCTCACGATAGACGAGAGGCTAGGCTTGCTCGGAGAGGATGCAAAGCAGATGAGAGCAGCCGACCTGCCGCCCGATCAGCTTGCTGCCCTCTCCCTGCTGCTGCGCCGCGGCCGCTCGCCCGAGCAGATCGCAGCTGCCCTTGGCATCGACGCCGAGGCGGTGCGCGCGCGGGCACGCACGGCGGCGCTTGCGCTGGCGCCAGCGGGCGCGGGGCTTGCAGAGCGCGAGCGCGAGCGGGTTGCGGACTTCCTGCTCGGCTTTGGCGATGAGGCGCAGCGGCTGGTAACGCTCGAGGAGCTCCATGGCTCCGAGCCGCTGCGCGCACTTGCAAGGGAGCTTGCAGGGGCGCTTGCGGAGCTCTCGCCGCGTCCGCTCGCGCTGCTGGGGGTGATCGAGGGCGGCGGGGCGCCGGCGCCGGCGGCCGCGTCTGCGGAGCCGATCGCCGTGGCCGCTCCGGGCTTTAGCGCTCCGCCCAGCCGAGCGCGCACGCATGCCAGCAGGGAGAGCGCGGCGCGCCCGCCGGGTAGCGCCGGCGCGCCTGGGCGCGCGCGCCCGCAGCAGCTGCGCGCAGCCGCAGCCCAAGCGCTTGCAGCCTCAGCGCAGGGCGTGCGCTCCGGAGGCTCCCGCCTGCGGCGGCGCGCCGCTGCGGCGTGGGCTGGGCGGGCCACCCCAGCGGCGCCCGTGCAGGCCTCGCGGCTGGGCGGAGCGCTGCTGCTGACAGCGATTCTCGGCGGCCTGATCGCGGCTCTGGCGCTGAGCGGGGCGCTCGGCGGCTCCGGTGAATCCGCATCGGCGCCAGGCACCTCCAGCACCTCCGGCTCAGGCGTTGCCACCCGCACCTCAAGCAGCGCCGCAGCTGGCGAAGCGCATCCGGAAGCGGTGGTCAAGCTCGCCAGCCCCAACGGCTCGGGCGCACACGGCGAAGCGGTGATCGCGCGCGTGGGCAGCGCGCTTGAGATCGCGATCGAAGCACACGGGCTCTCGCCTGGCAAGGGCGCCACCTACATCGTCTGGCTCTACAACTCCCCCGGCTCCTTCCTCGCGGTCGGCCGCGCGCCGGCGGTCGAATCCAACGGCCGCCTGCCGGGCTCGGCAAGCACGCTGCCCGAAGGCGCAGCCGGCTACCACAAGCTGATCATCACCCGCGAGAGCAGCGCCCTGCCGACCCATCCGGGCGAGATCGTCCTTGAAGGTAAGCTGAGCCTGGGGACGCGGGGCGGCGGCTGAGCGGCATGGCGCAGCGGCAAGACAACGGCAACCATCACACGCGGGCGCAGCGCAGCGCGCAGAGCGGCGCTGCTGCGATCGAGGCCACCCTTTACACCGACCCCGGCTGCCCCTGGGCCTACTCCGCAAATCCGGCGCTGCGCGTGCTCGAATGGCGCTACGGCAGCCAGCTCTCCTGGCGGGTGGTGATGATCGGGCTGACCGAGCGCGCGGAGGAGTACACCGAGCGCGGCTTCACGCCCGCCCGCATGGCGCTTTCGGCGCTGCACTTTCGTCGCTACGGCATGCCCTTTGCGCTGGCGCCGAAGGAGCGCGTCTGCGCCACCGCGCGCGCCTGCCGAGCGGTGGTCGCCGCGCGTCTGCTCTACCCCGGCCGCGAGCTTGCGGTGCTGCGCGCGCTGGCGTTTGCGCAGTTCACCAGTGGCCTGCTGCTTGACGACGACGCGCAGCTCCAGCGCGTGCTCGAGCCGCTCGATCGGGTTGACGCCGCAGCGCTGATCGCCCAGCTTGACTCAGACGTGGTCACCGCCGCCTATGAGCAAGACCGCGCCGACAGCCGCAGCGCCGCCGGCAGCGCCGCGGAGCTGCAGGAGAAGACAGCCGCAAGCGCCGGCCAGGTGCGCTTCACCGCGCCGACCGTGCGCTTCAAGGGCGCGCACGGCGAGCTGCTTGCGGGCGGCTTCCAGCCGGTCGAGGCCTATGACGTGCTGATCGCAAACCTCAACCCGGCTCTGCGGCGGCGCCCGCCGGCGGCAAGCGCGCTCGAGGCGCTGGCTGCCTTCCCTGAAGGGCTCTGCACGCAGGAGGTAGCCGCGATCATGGCTGTGGGCAATGAGCCCCCCGACCGCCGGAGCGCGGAGGCGCAGCTGATCGGCGCCTTGGCCGAGGGTGCCGCGCGCAGGCAGCCGCTGGGGGATGACGCGCTCTGGAGCTGCTCAGGCCAGGCGCAGGAGGGCGTGAGCCTCGCGGCCGGCGAGCCGCTCGCGGCCGCCCAGGGCGGGTAGCTCCACCAGGAAGGAGCAGCCGGCAACGGTCGCGTCGGCCGACTCGACCAGACGGCAGAGCGCCTCCGCGGTGCCGCCCGTCGCCAGCAGATCGTCGTGCACGAGCACGCGTGCCCCGGGGGTGATCGCGTCGGCGTGAAGCTCGAGGCCGTCGTTGCCGTACTCCAGCTCGTAGGAGACGGCGATCGTCCGGTGCGGGAGCTTCCCGGGCTTGCGTGCGAGCACGAACCCGGCCTGCAGCGCAAGCGCAAGCGCTGGCCCCAGCAGGAAGCCGCGCGCCTCGGCGGCGATCACGTAGTCGGGGCGCAGCGGCGCCGCCAGCTTCGCCAGCTGTGAGACGGCCTGGCGCAGCGCGTCGGCATCGGCAAGCAGCGGGGTGATGTCCTTGAAGTCGATGCCTGCGCGCGGGAAGTCGGGAATCTCGCGAATCAGCCCGGCAAGATCCATCGTCTATGCCAGCGAGCGACGCAGATCGGCGATCAGCAGCAGGTGCTTCAACCGTGCGGTGACCGCGGCAAGGTTTTCAAGCGTCTCCAGCGCCTCGCGGCGGCGCTCGCTGTTGCGCGAGCGCAGCGCCGGGGCGAGGATCTGCTCCAGCAGGCTCGCCTCGCGGTCTGCGGAGGAGCGGAAGAGGCGCAGATTGCGCCCGCCCACCCCGAAGCGCGCCAGCTCGGCGACGGCGCGCACGATCTCACGCTCGGTTTCATCGAAGTAGCGCCGGCCCGATCTGACCGTCCCCTTGATGATCCCGTATTCGACCAGCTCCTCCACCAGCGCCTGATCCACCTGGGTCTCCTCGGTGACGCTCTGCAGCGAGAAGAGCGGCCCGGCGGCGTCCTTGGGGTCGATGCTCGCGCGCAGGATGCGCCGCCCGTCGCTGCGTGCAGAGCCTTCTGGCAGCTCGCCGCCGCGCCCGGCGGCAAGCTCCTGGCGGATGACCCGCAGCGGCAGGAACTCATCGCGCTGCAGGCGCAGGATCGTGCGCAGGCGCTCGACGTCTGAGGTGCTGTAGAGGCGGTATCCGCCGGGGGTGCGCCGCGGGCTGATCAGCTTCTGCTCCTCCAGGTAGCGGATCTTTGAGATCGAGAGGTCGGGAAACTCCTGAGCTAAGGTCTTGCAGACGGCGCCGATGCGCAGCGTCCGGCCGCCGGGACCGCTCTGCGCCCTGGCCTCGGCGCCGCCGGCAGTCGCCGCGTCGCTGTCGTTGGCGATCGTGCTCACCGGCCCAGAAAGGTCAGCTTGTACTTGCCGATCTGCAGCTCATCGCCCTCCCCGAGCAGCGCGGAGTCGATCCGCACCCGGTTCACATAGGTGCCGTTGAGCGATCCGCAGTCCTGGATCCTCCACCCCTCCTCGCCGTGCAGGAGCTTGGCGTGATCGCGCGAGACCGTCACATCGTCAAGGAAGATGTCGGATTCCGGGCGGCGTCCGATCCGCACCTCCTCCCCCGAGAGCGGGAAGCTCTCTCCCTCGCGCCCGCCGCCGGCGCGGATCACCAGCGCCGGCCCGGCCGTCGCCCGCAGCCGTTGCGGCGCCAGCGGCTCAGCGGGATCCTCGTCGATGCGCCAGGCCGCTGTCGGCGGCTCTGCGGTGGTCGCCTGCGCAAGCGGCGCCCCGCACTGAGCGCAGAAGTTCGCCTCCTGCGGGTTGACAGCACCACAGCTAGCGCAGCGCTGCGACACGCGCCTCGCGACCTCTCCGCGGCCGGACGCTCAGGCGCCCTCGGGCCGCTCCTCGGCGCCGCGCCCGGCCAGGATGTCGGTCAGACGCCTGACATCCTCGCCGGAGATCACCTCCTGGCCGCCGTCGTGTCGCTTGCGCAGACGGTTGACCAACTCGGCACGCAGGATGTCGATCTTCCCGTGGAGGATGCGCCTCTGGTAGGAGATCTCGTGCTCTTCCTTGGTCAGCTCGCCGATCAGCTCCTTGAGCTCGATGTCCGACAGCGACCCGAGATCCGGGAAATTGTCCATGGCGTCTTTAGCTCTCCTCTCGCGGATGACTGAAGGCAGCCTACGCGCCACCGCCCTCTGCACGGCGGGCGCCTGCCTGGAGGAAGTATAGAGGCAGGCGCTGGCAACGTCAAGCTAAGGCTGAGCGTGAGGCGGCAGCGTCACGATCCCCAGCCAGTACTCGTCAATTGTGTAAACAACACGCATGAACTCCTTCAGCCGGACCGGCTTGCGGATGTAGGAGCTGACATGGTGCTTGTAGGCATAGAGGATGTCCTGGTCGGCTGCCGAGGTCGTGAGCACGACGACGGGGATCGCGCGCAGGTTGGGATCCCCTTTGAGCTCGAGCAGCACCTCACGCCCGTCCTTGCGCGGCAGGTTGAGATCAAGCAAGATCAGGTCGGGGCGGGGAGCATCGGCGAATGTGCCCTCGCGGCGCACGAAGGCAAGCGCCTGCTCGCCGTCGCGGGCAACGTGAACCTGGTTTGCGAACTTGCCCTCCGCAAGCGCCTGGCGCGTGAGCTCGATGTCGCCTGGAGAGTCCTCGACGAGCAGAATCTGCACTAGGTGCACCTGCGCTCCGGCGCCCTGGTCCGCCCAGGCAGGCGAGGCACGCTGTGGCGGCTCGCTCATCGGCGCTCCCTGCCGTTGCCCGCCGCGCCGGCCAGAGCCGCTGCGAACGTGGCTGCGTCCGCGCCTGCGAGCGGCGGTCGCCCGCCCGCTGCTGCGGCGACCTCGTCGGGGATTGTGAAGCTGAAGCGCGTGCCTCCGCCTGGCGCCGGCTCGCAGCGGATGCGGCCGCCGTGGCGCTCGACGATGCGCTTGACGATCGCCAGCCCGATGCCGGTGCCCGGCACCTCGCGGCCGTGCAGGCGTCGAAACATCATGAACACCTGCTCGGCATGGGCGGGGTCGATGCCGGGGCCGTTGTCGATCACATCGAAGCGCCACGCTGCGCCCTCCCGCTGGGAGGTGACCGACACCCGTGGGGGACCCTGCTCGCAGAACTTGATCGCGTTCCCGATCAGGTTCTGGAAGACCTGGCGCAGGAGCGTGGGCTCGGCGGTGATCACGGGCAGCTCGCCGGTCTCAAGCGTCGCCGCGCTTTCGGTGATGATCGCAAAGAGCGAGTCGGCCACTTCCCTGATCAGCGCGCCGACGTCCACGGCGCAGAGGGCGAGCTCGACGCGGCCGGCGCGTGAGTAGGCAAGCAGGTCGTCGATCACCGCCTGCATCCGCTCGACGCCGCCGATCGTGAAGTCGATGAAGCGCCTGGCCTCCTCGTCGAGGCGCTCGCCGTAGCGCTCGCCAAGCAGCTCGACGAAGCCGGCGATCACGCGCAGCGGCTCGGAGAGATCGTGCGAGGCGGCGTAGGCGAACTGCTCCAGCTCTTCGTTGGAGCGCCGCAGCTCCGCTTCGGCACGCATGCGCGCCGTCACGTCGCGGGAGATCGACAGGAAGGCGGCGATCTCCTGATTGCGCCCGCGCACGGGCGTGATCGTCGACTCCACGTCGATCAGCTGCCCGTCCTTGCGCACCAGCCTGGCTACGTAGGGGTCGATGCTCTCTCCGGCGCGAAGGCGCTGGTTGAGCATCGCCCGCTCCTGCTCGCGCCCGTCAGCGGGAATCAGGATGGCCGCGCGTTGGCCGAGCATCTCATCTGCGCTGTAGCCGAAGAGCTGCTGCGCCCTCTGGGTCCAGGCGATCACGCGCCCCTCTAAATCCGTGCAGATCAGCGCGTCGGGACTTGACTGCGCAAGAGCGGTCAGGATCGCCTGCGGATCGCCAAGCAGCTCGCTCGCGGCGCGGAAGGGGCTCACCGCGAGGCCTCCCCGCCGCCCACCAGCTTGCTCACGCGCCGCGGCAGCTCGGCGGCGCTCAGCGCCCGTGCAAAGAGGAAGCCCTGGACGAGCTCGCACCCTGCGGCGCGGACGAGCGAGAGCTGCGCCTTGCTCTCGACGCCCTCCGCCACCGCGTGCAGGCTTGCGGCATGCACCACTCCCAGCACCGCGCCAAACATGCGCGCGAGGTCTTCGTCGTCGGCCGCCTGGCGCAGAAAGGCACGGTCGATCTTGACCGCCTGCACCGGCAGCGAGCGCAGCATCGAGAGCGAGGAGTAGCCGGTGCCGAAGTCATCGAGGGCGAGTGAGACGCCGAGCTCGCGCAGCTGCGAGAGCGCCCGCACGGTCGCTCGCTCATCGCCGGCGATCGACGTCTCGGTCACCTCCAGGCAGATGTTGCGCGCCGGCAGCCCGCTCTCCGCAAGGGTCTCCTCGAGCGCCCGCCGCGCCGCCTGGGAGGCAAGCTGCGCGCCTGAGAGGTTGACGGAGAGCAGCGTGCTTGGCGGCAGCACGCCCGTCTTGATCCACTCCGAGAGCTGGCGGGCGCCCTCCCTGAGGACCCAGGCGCCGATCGGCACGATCATGCCCGTTTCCTCGGCGATCGGCACGAACTCCTCGGGCGCCAGCAGCCCGCGCCCGCTGTGGCGCCAGCGCAGCAGCGCCTCGAGCGCGAAGAGCTGCGGCCGCTCACCGACCTGCACGACCGGCTGGTAGTGGAGCTCGAGCTCGCCGCGCTCCAGCGCGCCGCGCAGCGCGTGCTCGAGCTCCAGCGCGGCAAGCGCCGCCTCGTGCAGGGCGGCCTCGAAGAGGGCGATGCCGCTGCCTTCGCGCTTGGCCCGATACATCGCCGAGTCGGCATGGCGCAGCAGCGCCTCAGCGCTCACCTCCGGGCCGCCGAAGGCGATGCCGATGCTGGCGTCCACCGCGATCTCGCGGCCGCGCAGGACGATCGGGGCCGAGAGCACGCTGCGTGCCCGCTCGGCGACGTGGATCGCCTCATCCTGGCCGTGGAGCTCCTCGCAGAGGATGACGAACTCATCGCCGCCGAAGCGGGCGACGGTGTCGCTCGGCCTGACCATGCGCCGCAGGCGACCGGCGAGGGCGACCAGCAGCTCGTCGCCGGCCTCATGCCCGAGCGAGTCATTGATCGTCTTGAAGCGGTCGAGATCGATGAACATCAGCGCCAGCGCGCGGCGTTGGCGGTGGTAGCGGGCCAGCGCGCTCTCCAAGCGGTCGAGCAGGAGCATGCGGTTGGGGAGCCCCGTGAGCGCGTCGTGCAGCGCCTGGTGAGAGAGGCGCAGCTCGGAGCGCTTGCGCTCGATCGCATAGCGCATGCAGCGCACGAGCAGCTCGCCGTCTGCGCGTCGCTTGGCGATGAAGTCCTGCGCTCCCTGCTGGAGCGCGCTGATCGCAAGCTCCTCGTCCTCGTTGCCGGTCAGCACGATCACGGGCACGCTCGGGCTGAGCGCCTGCACGACCTCCAGCGCTTGCAGGCCATGGGCGTCGGGCAGCGAGAGGTCGAGCAGCACGCAGTCGATGTTGTGGGAGCGCAGCGCGCTGCGTGCCTCCGCGAGGCTTGCCGCGGCGTGCACGGAGAGCGCCCCGCCCAGCGCCTGGCGGAGCATCGCGTCCACCAGCGTGGCGTAGGCCGCGCTGTCCTCAACGACAAGCAGGCTGAGCACCTTGCGTGAGAAGCGTCCTTGGCCCTTTGGCTGCGGGGGTGTTGCTCTCAGGGCTGCACGGACTCTCATGGAAGCTTCGCGGCGGCGGTGCGCACGACAGGTGCTCGGGCGCAGCGCCGCGACCCGATCGCCCAATTGTGCCACGACGTACATGAAAGCTGAAGTGCCCCTGCGGGCCGAGTGCATCGGCCCTCGCGGGCAGCCCGGCTGCCCGCCGAGGGCCGCTGCGCGCTCAGGCTCCAGTGGCGCGGCGCGCACCGGGAAGCTGGCGCAGCCCGCCGCGCAGATAGATGGCGCTTGCGCCATAGGCGAGCGCCAGCGCGCAGTAGAGGAAGCCGGTGCCGACGCTGCGCAGGCCCGCGAGCGCGAAGAAGACCGCCGCCCCGGCCCCGGCGAGCGCCGCGCGGCCGAGCACGTTGACCTTCAGAGCGATACCGCGACGCTGGGCGAGCCGTCCGAGCGCGATCATCGCAAGCTCGCGCGCTGCCAGCAGCGCCAGCGGGGCCAGCGGCAGCAGCGACCAGCGCAGGCAGACGGCGACCGCCGCTAGCACGAGCAGGCGATCGGCAAGCGGGTCCACAAGCGCGCCCAGGCGGCTGTACTGCCCGGTGGCGCGCGCAAGCGCGCCGTCGGCGATGTCCGAGAAGGCGATCAGCGAGAAGAGGATCAGCGCGAGCGTCGACCGCGTGGGGTCTTCAAGCAGGTAGAGGGCACAGAAGGCAGGGATGCCGAGCAGACGCGCGAATGTGATTAGGTTGGGCAGCGTGAGCGGCCGCAGCGGCGCCTGCGCTCCCGCCGTGCCCGATGGCTCCTCCCCCCGCCTGATGCCGAGCAGGAGCGCCCATCGCTGCAGCGCGCTCAGGGAGCCTCCTGCCAACGCTCGCGCAGCGCCCGCACGAGCTCCTCGCCCTCCAGGCTCAGCGGCAGCGGCGCGCCCTCGAGCAGGCCGCGGCGCACCTGGACCTCGACCTCGCCGCGCTGAAGCGCTCTGCGACCGACCGTCAGCCGCAGCGGGCAGCCGAGCAGCTCGGCCACGGTCAGCTTCTCGCCGGTGCCGAGGTCGCGGTCGTCGTAGAGGACGTCGATGTGCTCGGCGCGCAGGGCCTCGCTGGCGCAGATGCGCTCATAGAGATCCTCGGCGGCGGCGCGCTCCTCGCTGCCTGGGCGCCCGAGCGAGACGAGGTGGATCGCAAAGGGTGCGAGCGCGCGCGGCCAGGAGATGCCACGCTCGTCGGCAAGCTGCTCGACCGCGGCCGCCGCGATTCGCGCCGGGCCGATGCCGTAGGAGGCCATCCACAGCGGCTTGGCGCGGCCGTCCTCATCGAGGTAGCTTGCCTCCAGCGGGGTGGAGTAGCGCACACCGAGCTTGAAGATGTTGGCGACCTCGATCGCGCGCTCGATCACGATCGGGTGGCCGGCGACGGTGTCGCCCTCCTGCACCATCCTGATGTCGGCGCTGATGTGCTGAAAGTCGCGGCCGGGTCGCACGCCGCGCAGGTGCGCGCCGGGCCGGTTTGCGCCCGTGACGTAGCATCCCGCAGGCACCGCTTGATCGAGCACGATCCTGACATCGCCGCTCCTGGGATCGACCGGCCCGATGAAGCCGACCGGCCCGATCTGCGCCTCGATCTCCTCGGGGCGAGCGGGACGCACCGGCCCGCCGAGCGCGCGCGCGAGCTTGACCTCGTTGACGCGGTGGTCGCCGCGCACGAGCGCAAGCCAGAGCGCCGGACCCTCCAGAGCGCCCTCGCCCGCTGCCGCGCGCACGACCGGGTAGGCCTTGAGCAGCGCGCTCGGATGCACGCCGAGCAGCTGCGCGACCTCCTCGACGCGGGTCAGGCCGGGGGTCGACACCTCCTCGGGCGCCGCGCGCTCGGCGTCCGGGGAGGCCGGGCGCGCCTGGGCGCTTGCAACCTCGACATTCGCGGCATAGCCCGGTGCGAGGGCGATCTCGTTCTCGCCCGCTGCGCACGGTGCCATGTACTCGTGTGCGCCGAGCCCGCCCATCATCCCGACATCGGACTGCACGCGGTACCAGCGCAGCCCTGTGCGCTCCATGATGCGGTCGTAGGCGCCCACGAAGCGCTCGTAGGTCGAGTTCATCCCCGCTTCGTCGCGGTCGAAGGAATAGGCGTCCTTCATGATGAACTCGCGCGTGCGCAGCACTCCGGCGCGCGGGCGCGGCTCATCGCGCTCCTTGACCTGGAAGTGGTAGAGGGAAAGCGGCAGGTCGCGGTAGGAGCGGATCAGCTGCGCGGCGTGGTAGGTGACGATCTCCTCGTGGGTCATCGCCAGCACCAGCTCCGCCTCGCGGCGATCGCGCAGCTTGAAGAGCTCGGGGATGTCGTAGCGGCCGGTGCGCCGCCAGGGCTCCGCGGGCCCGAGCACGGGCATCAGCACCTCCTGGGCGCCGATCGCCTCCATCTCGGCGCGGATCAGCGCCTCGATCTTGCGATGCACGCGCCAGCCGGCGGGCAGCCACGTCCACAGCCCCGCGCCCAGCTGGCGCACCAAGCCGGCGCGCACCATCAGGCGGTGGGAGAGCGCCTCGGCGTCGGCCGGCGCCTCACGCTCGGTGGGCAGCAGATATTCAGAGAGCCTTGTCATCGTCGGTCGCGATCCTCTGCGCGAGCGAGCGTACACGCTTGTGGTCATCGCCGAGCCTGAGGGCGCCTGCGCGTCGGATGGACGCCGGCCTGGGGCAGGCGACGACCGGCGCCCCGTCTGCGCCCGTCGCTGCCGCGCCTGGCCGCATCGCCCGCCGGCGGTCTCTGCTGAGGCTAGAGGAAGAAGCGCTGCCGGAGGCTGTAGACGAAGGACTGCAGGCGCACGTCGAGGACGAGGTTGCCGAGCGCGACATTGACGTCGACGAGGTGCGTCCCCCACTGCGGGCCGAGCGTTTCCCGCAGCTGTTCGCGGACGTCGCCGGGCGCGCCCACGTAGCTGAGCTGCAGCCAGCTGGCGCCGTTTTCGTTGCGGCAGCGGGCGTCGTACTGGCCCGGGTAGGAGACCCAGGGCGTCGGCGCCTTGGGAGTCTGGGTGACAATCCCAAGCAGGCCTGGGAAGGGGCGCGTGGGGTAGTCGGGCAGCAGCGGCCCTTCAGAGCCGCTCTGGAAGAAGAGCGTCGGGTTCACGCACAGCACCTGCGGGTGTTCGACGCCTTCTGTGCCCGTGCCCAGCCCGAGCAGCGGGCTCTGCGGCCGCCCGAAGAAGGATGGGTTCGGCGGTTCGTGCAGGAAGCTCGAATAGGCGATCACACACCCCGTCTGCCAGATCGCTCGGCAGGCTGGGACGTTCTTGAAGGAGCCGCCCACGTTCCTGCCTTCCGGCACGATCACATTGCCCCCCAGCAGGATCGAGGAGACCATCTGCGCCCGCAGCGCCGGGTTGGGGTCGATCAGTTCCCTGATCAGCTGGATCAGCATCGCCGCGCCCTGCGAGTGGCCGATCAGCACGAAGCCGCGTCCGTGGTTGTAGCGCTCAAGATATTCGAGGAAGGCGGCGCGCACGCCCAGGTAGGCCTTGATCGCCCCTTCCGGCGAGATCCCGCCGGGGTTGTTGATCGCCTGAAGCGTCAGCTGCGGGTAGATCGGCGCGTAGAGCTTGCAGTCCTGCGAGAAGCGCGAGGCCTGCGCTTCGGCGATCGCTTCCTCTTCGGGGTCGATTTCAAGGCTTGCGTTCTCGGCGCCCTGCGAGCTGACGGTCGGGTAGACGTAGAAGCAGTCGATCGGCGGGTTGCCGGCCGGCCGCGGGTTGGTCACAAACGAGCTGCCGTCGGCAAGCTCAACGGTCGTTTCCTCGCTTGCCAGACAGGGGTTGTGGGCAAGGCCGGGCTTGCACAGCCAGACTGCTTCGGGCGTGCCTTCGACAGCCGCCGCAGCGCTGCCCGCCCCGCCGCCGAGGGCAAAGAGCGCGGTGGCGCAGAGCAGGGCGATGCCCCTGCAGCGCACACGCCCTGCGGCCAGCGACCCCATCGATCGAGCGGTTGCAAGCATCTTCATCTCATAACCTCCGTGGGCGCCGGAGATCGCGCTGCGCAGCGCCTTTGACCCCATTCTCGCGCGGTCGATCGCCGTTGTCAAGCCGAGGAGGGCAGGCACCCCCCGACCGGCGGGTCACCGCCGCCTGCGCGCCCGACCAGCTTTGATAGAACCCTCCCGTCCACCACCAACCGAAGGAGAAGGAGCGAAAGATGGCCTTTACGGTTCCCCCCCTCCCCTACCCCTATGACGCGCTCGAGCCGCACATCGACAGGCAGACGATGGAGCTGCACCACGACAAGCACCACCAGGCCTACGTCGACAACGCCAATGCCGCGCTTGCGGGCACCGCGCTTGAGCAGGCAAGCGTCGAGGAGGTGCTCAAGCGCCTCTCAGAGCTGCCCGAGGCGGTACGCCAGAAGGCCGCCAACAACGCCGGCGGCCATTACAACCACACGCTCTTCTGGGAGCTGATGAGCCCGCAGGGCGGCGGCTCCCCGGAGGGGGCGCTCGCGGAGGCGATCAACGCGACGTTTGGCTCCTTCGATCAGTTCAAGGAGCAGTTCAAGGCCGCCGGCGTGGCGCGCTTTGGCTCCGGCTGGGCGTGGCTGATCCACGACGGGTCGGGCCTCGCGATCACCTCCACCCCCAACCAGGACAACCCGATCTCAGACGGCAAGACACCGCTGCTGGGGGTCGATGTCTGGGAGCACGCCTACTACCTCCGCTACCAGAACCGCCGCCCCGAATACATCGACGCCTGGTGGAACACCGTCAACTGGGCGAAGGTGGCCGAGCTCTTCAGCGCCTGCTGAAGCGCCGGCCAGCCACCCGCTGAGAGGCCGCAGCCGTCGCGCTCGGCGGCTGCCGCCCCGCCTCATCGTCGGCCGTCGGGGCGCCCTGGGCGAAGGCGCCGGCGAGCACCGCCTCCGCCTCGGCGTCCTGCTTGGCCGCCTCCGCCTCGAGCGCTGCCATGCGCTCGGGCGTCATCGCGCCCGAGTCCTCGTTCTCCGCAAGCCAGGCACGCGCCGCCGCGGCCTGCTGCTCGTCGCGCTGCACGACCCGGCCGGCCGCGTAGTAGCGGTCGATCTCCTTGAAGAGCTCCTCGACCAGTCGCTCCGTCGGCACCTTGCGCAGCGGCTCGCCCTTGCAGTAGATCATGCCCATGTCCTTGGCGCCGGTGATGCCGAAGTCGGCGTGTCTGGCCTCCCCGATGCCGTTGACCGCGCAGCCGAGCACTGAGACCACGATCGGGTCCTCGTAGGCGCGCAGGCGCTCCTCGATCTCCGCGACGACGGAGTCCATGTCGAACTGCAGGCGCCCGCAGGTCGGGCAGGCGATCAGCACGGGCCCGCGCTCGCGCAGCTTCAGCGCCTTCAGGATCTCCCAGGCCACCTTGACCTCCTCCTCGGCGTGGAAGGTCGAGAGCGAGATGCGGATGGTGTCGCCGACCCCGTCGGCAAGCAGCGTGCCCAGGCCTACAGCCGACTTGAGCGACCCCGACCACTTGGTGCCGGCCTCGGTTATGCCGATGTGCAGCGGATAGGGGATGCGCTCGGAGAGCAGGCGGTTGGAGGCGATCGTGTCCGGGACCGATGTCGACTTCATCGAGACCTTGAAGTTGGTGAACTCCAGGCGCTCCATCAGCTCGACCGTCTCGACCGCCGCGCGCACGAGCGCCTCGACGGGGTCGCTGAACTCAAGCTCGCGCAGGTGCTTGGGGAGCGAGCCCGAGTTGACGCCTACGCGCAGCGGCGTCCCCAGGCGCTTGGCCTCGGCGACGACCTGGGCAACCTTCTCGGGGCCGCCGATGTTGCCGGGATTGATGCGCACGCAGTGCGCGCCCGCAGCAAGCGCCTTGAGCGCAAGCGTGTGGTTGAAGTGGATGTCGGCGATCACCGGGATCGGCGAGCGCTTAAGGATCTCCTTCAGCGCTTCAGCGTCCTGCTCGCGCGGCACCGCCACGCGCACGATGTCGGCGCCCGCCTCAGCGACGGTCTCAATCTGCGCGAGCGTCGCGCCGACGTTCGCGGTCTCGGTCTTGGTCATCGTCTGGACCGCGACCGGCGCGCCGCCGCCGATCGGCACGCTGCCGACCATGATCTGATGCTTGGAGGCCATCGGGGCAATTCTACGCCCCCGGCGGCCCACACCACGCAGCGACCGTGATCGTGCCCCTCACGGCGGCGTGGCGGGCTGCGATCGCCGGCGGGCGTCGGGACGCTGCGCGAGCGCCCTAGCGGTGGATCGAGAGGCTCCCGTTGGCGAGCGAGTGGATGTCGTTGGAGAGGCCGATCGCCGCGAGCAGGACCACCAGCAGGACACCCACCATCGAGGCGCGTTCCATCACCCAGTAGGGGATCGCCTTGCCGCGCACCTTCTCCGCAAGCGCCCAGAAGAGGTGCCCCCCGTCGAGGGGCAGGAAGGGAAAGAGGTTGATGATCGCCAGCGAGAGCGAGAGCAGCGCAAGGATGAAGAAGGCCGCCGAGACGCTGTAGCTGAAGGCTTCGCTGGTGACCGCGGAGACGCCCACGATGCCGTGCAGCTGCGCACGCGCCTTTTCGCTGGTGAAGATTTCGCCGATCTTCGACACCGTGACGGTGGTCACGTGCCACATCTCGCTCGCGCTCGATGCCATCGCTTCGCTGGCGCTTTCGCTGCGCCGCGCGGCCAGGAAGTCGAAGCCCACGAGCATCCGCCCTTCCTTGGCGTTGTAGCGCGGCCGCAGCGAGACCGTCAGCGAGCGCCCGCCGCGCTCGATCGTCAAGCGCACCGGCGTGGCCGCCGGGCAGCCTTCCACCGGCGCGCCCGCGCAGCGGTGGGAGGCGATCTCCGAGACGAAGCTGGCGCTGCTTCCGTGCAGGCGCACCGGGTGGCCGTCGACGGCGATGATCTCATCGCCCCTGCGCAGCACGCCCGCTGCGGCCGAGCCCGGCAGCACGGCCGCAACGCGCGCCTGGTGGGCGGTGGCGGGCTTGTAGGCGGAGAATGCATATACCCCCCACAGGATCAGGAAGGCCATGAGCACGTTCATCGCGGGGCCCGCCGCGATCACGGCCATCCGCTTCCATACCGGCTGGCTGAAGTAGCCGCGCGGGTCATCCTCGTCGACGATGCCGCGCGGGCCGGACGCGCTCGCCGCGTGCCTGGCGGGCGCATCGGCATCGGCGCCTGACGCCCTGCCGGGCACGCGTTCCAGCGGCGCCATGCCCGCGATCTTGACGTAGCCGCCGAGCGGGATCGCGCCGATCATGTATTCGGTCTCGCCGAAGCGCACGCCCACCAGCTTGGGCGGGAAGAAGAGCGAGAAGCGTTCCACGCGCATGCCCACCGCCTTTGCCACCGCGAAGTGGCCGAGCTCGTGGACGACGATGAGGATGATGATGCCGATGAATGTGAGCGCCCAGCTCATGTGCTCAGTCTGCCAGGAGGAACGGTGCGCGCCGCCGGGCCCTCGACCCCTAGGCCAGCGCCAGCACCGCCTCGCGCGCCAGCGCGCGCGCTCTGTGGTCTGCGGCATAGAGGTCCTCGAAGGAGTGCACCGGCTCGGCGCCGGCGCGCTCGAGCGTCTGCGCGATCACCGCATCGATGGCCAGAAACCCCAGCGCGCCCTCCAGAAAGGCGTGAACTGCGACCTCGTTGGCGGCATTGAGCACGCACGGGCCGCTGCCGCCCGCAAGCGCGGCCTCGCGCGCCAGGCGCAGGCAGGGGAAGGCCTCCTCGTCGGGAGCCTCGAAGTCGAGCCTGCCGACCTCGACTAAGTCGAGCGTGCGCACGGGCAGGGCGCCGCGCTCGGGATAGTGGAGCGCGTAGGAGATCGGCACGCGCATGTCCGGATAGCCCAGGTGCGCAAGCGTGGCCCCGTCGCAGAGGTCGATCAGCGCGTGCACGATCGACTGCGGGTGCACGAGCACCGCGATGCGCTCGTAGGGGACGCCGAAGAGGTGATGGGCCTCGATCACCTCCAGCCCCTTGTTCATCAGCGTCGCCGAGTCGACCGTGATCTTGCCCCCCATCGACCAGGTCGGGTGCGCCAGCGCCTGCTCCACGCCCACCTCCGCCAGCTGCGCGCGGAGCCGCCCGCGGAAGGGTCCGCCGGACGCGGTCAGCACCAGCCGCCTCACCGTCCCGGCGCGTGGCGGCGCAGCCGATTGCGCGCCGGCGTGCGCCTCGCCGGCGAGCAGCTGGTGCAGCGCGGAGTGCTCGGAGTCGACGGGGATAATGCGCGCCCCGGTGGCCTCGGCCAGCGCGCCGACAAGCTCGCCTCCCACCACCAGCGACTCCTTGTTGGCGAGCGCGAGGTCGATCGACTCGCCGAGCGTCGCGACCGTCGGCCCCAGGCCCGCCGCGCCGACGAGGGCGTTGAGCACCAGGTCGGGCTCAGTGGCCTCGATCAGCTCCACCAGGCCCGCCGCGCCGCTGTGAACCCGCCCGGCAGTCCAGGACTCCGCGGCGCGCGCGGCCGCATCGGCATCCGCCAGCGCGATCGCGCTCACGCCAAAGCTCGCCGCGAGCTCAAGCAGGGCAGCCCAGGAGCGCTCCGCCGCCAGCCCCACCACGGCAAGCCCCTCGGAGCGCTCGACCACGTCGAGCGCCTGGCGACCGATCGAGCCGGTCGCCCCGAGGATCAGGAGCCGCTTAGGCATACGCCTGCCAAATGTAGTAGCCGACGACAAGCGCGAACATCAGGGCGTCGAGACGGTCCAAGACGCCGCCATGCGGGCCAAAGATGCGCCCGGAGTCCTTGACATGCGCATCGCGCTTGATGAAGGACTCAAAGAGGTCGCCGAGCGGGGCGAGCGCAGCTATCCCCACACCCAGCACCAGCGCGTGCTCGGAGGGCAGCCATTCCTGGAAGCGGCCCGCCAGCCAGACCCCGCCGACGGCGCAGATCATGCCGATCAAGAGGCCCTCGACGGTCTTCCCGGGCGAGATCCGCGGCGCGAGCGCGTGCTCGCCGAAGAGATGCCCGCCGATGTAGGCGCCGGTGTCCGACGCGAGCGTTCCGATCAGGACGTCAAGCACCAGGCCGCCGCCGTGGCTGCGGTCGCGCAGCAGCACCGCGTGGGCAAGCGCGAGCCCGATCCAGAAGATCGCCAGCAGGGTGAGGCCGAGCGCGCCCGCGCGGGGGCGCTCCTGAAGCAGCGTCAGCAGAAAGAGCACCGGCAGCGAGGCGACTGCCGCCAGCAGCACCGCCGAGGGGCCGCCGTAATAGGCGCCCAGCAGCAGCCCTGCCAGCGAGAGGAAGCCGGCCAGGCGCACGGGGTGCGCGCGCGGGTACATCGCAAAGAGCTCGTGCATGCCGATCACACCGACCACGAGCACGCCGATCACGAACACCAGCCCGCCTGAGCCGATCAGGGCAAGCGCCAAGAACAGCGCCGGAACGGCGATCAGGATGCGTCCCAAAAGCTCCGAGCGCTGATTGCGGCGCGCGTGGCGGCGCGCGCGGGGCGTGCTCATCGCCCGCCGAACCGCCGACTGCGCGCACGGAACTCCTCCAGGCAGGCGACGAGATCCGCGCGCGAGAAGTCCGGCCAGAGCTCATCGCGAAAGATCAGCTCGGAGTAGGCGGCCTGCCAGAGCAGATAGTTGGAGATGCGATGCTCCCCAGAGGTGCGGATGATCAGGTCCGGGTCGTGCATCTCCGGCGCGTAGAGCCCCCGGCGGAACGCCTCCTCGCCGCCGCCCGCATAGCGCTCTGCCGCGTCGAGGATCTCCGCGCGCCCGCCGTAGTTGAAGGCCACATAGAGGGTGATGCGAACATCCTTCGCGGTCGCCGCTTCCGCGCTTGCCATCTTCTCCACCAGCCCCGCGGGCAGACCCTCGCGGCGGCCGATGAAGCGCAGCTGCGCGCCCTGGGCGATCAGGTCGGGCAGTTCGCTGTCCAGGCGGCGCTCGAACATCGCAAGCAGCTGATCCACCTCCTCGCGGGGGCGCGACCAGTTCTCCGTCGAGAAGGAGTAGACGGTCAGCTCGCGGATGCCCAGCTCGAGCGCGTCTTCCAGGCGCGCCCTGACGGCATCGGCGCCCGCCTCGTGTCCGCGCCAGACGGGCAGGCCGCGAGCGCGGGCCCAGCGCCCGTTGCCATCGGTGATGATCGCAACGTAGCGGGCCATCTGCTCCTGCGCCTGCTCCCGCTGCGCAGCGCCCATCAGATCTCGAGGATCTCCGCTTCCTTGTGCTTCAGGAGCCGGTCGATCTCGGCAACATGCTCGTCGGTGAGCTGCTGCAGCCCGCCCTCCGCACGGTGCTCGTCATCCTCAGAGACGGCGCCCTCGCCCTTGCGCCGACGCAGCTCGTGCATGATGTCGCGGCGGATGTTGCGCACCGCGACGCGGCCCTCCTCGGCCAGCCCCTTGACGACCTTTACGAGCTCCGTGCGGCGCTCCCCGGTCAGCTCCGGGATCACGAGGCGGATCATGTTGCCGTCGTTGGAGGGGGTCAGCCCGAGGTCGGACTCGCCGATCGCCCGCTCGATCGCGGCAATCGCGGAGCGGTCGTAGGGCTGGATCGTGAGCAGGCGCGCCTCGGGCGCGGCGACGCTCGCAAGCTGACGCAGCGGCGTCTGGGCGCCGTAGTAATCGACGGTCAGGCGGTCTAGCAGCGCCGGGCTCGCGCGCCCGGTGCGCACGGTTGCAAGCTCGTGCGCCACCGACTCGACGGACTTGGACATGCGCGCGCGCGCGTCGGCGAGCAGCTCGGCGACGCCACCCTCGGTGCTCACGCGCGCCCCCCCGCGACGTGCCTAGTGCCGAGCACCTCAGGCTGTCCTATCCGGCTTGCTCTGAACGATCGTCCCAACACGCTCGCCGGAGATTATCCGAGTGATGTTCTCGGCATCGTCCATGTTGAAGACCCGCAGCGGCATCTCGTTCTCCATGCAGAGCGCAAGCGCGGTGGAGTCCATCACGCGCAGGCGTCGCTCGATCGCCTCCATGTGCGTGATCTCAGGGATGAAGGTGGCGCTGGGATCGAGCGCGGGGTCGGCGCTGTAGACGCCCTCGACGCCGTTCTTGGCCATCAGGATCACCTCTGCGCGGATCTCCGCCGCGCGCAGCGCCGCGGCGGTGTCGGTGGTGAAGAAGGGATTGCCGGTGCCGGCGGCAAAGATCACGACCCGACCCTTCTGCAGATGGCGGATGGCGCGCCGGCGGATGTAGGGCTCGGCGACCTCGGCGACGCCGAGCGCCGACTGAACGCGCGTGTCGGTGCCCATGCGCTCGAGCGTGTCCTGCAGCGGCAGCGCATTGAGCAGCGTGGCGAGCATCCCCATGTAGTCGCCCGTCGCGCGCTCCATGCCCTCAGCGGCGGCGCTGATGCCGCGGAAGATGTTCCCCGCGCCCACGACGATCGCCACCTCGACGCCTGCGGCATGAACCGCGCTGACCGCGCCCGCGACCGCCTGCAGGCGATCGAGGTCGGTCCCGTAGGGACGCTCGCCCATCAGCGCCTCGCCGGAGAGCTTCAGCAGGACGCGCTTGTAGACGGCCGCGCTCACATCATGAGCCGATCGCAAAGCGCGCGAAGCGGCGGATCACGATGTTCTCGCCCGTCTTCGCCGCAAGCTCGGCGCGCAGCTCCTCGATCGTCTTCTTGCCGTAGCGCTCGCTGTTGATGTGCTGCTGGTCGAGCAAGACGATCTCCTCGAGCCATTTGCGCAGGCGTCCCTCGGTGATGCGCTCGCGAACCTGCTCGGGCTGATCGGCCGCCTGCTCCTCGAGCACGCGACGCTCGCTGGCGATCTCCTCCTCGGGCACTTCCGATGCGGCGATGTAGCGCGGGTCCGCGTGGGCGATGTGGGCTGCGAGGTCGCGAGCAAAGGCGATCAGCTCCTCGTTGCGGGCGACGAAGTCGGTCTCGCAGCCCACCTCGACGAGCACGCCGACGCGACGGTTGAAGTGCAGATAGCACTCGATCGCTCCCTCGGCCGCCTCGCGCTCGGTGCGCTTTGCGGCCTGCGCGCGCCCCTTCACGCGCAGGATCTCCGTGGCGCGCTCCATATCGCCCTGCGCCTCCTCCAGCGCGCGCTTGCAGTCCATCATGCCGGCGCCGGTGCGCTCGCGCAGGGCCTTGACGTCAGCTGCCGCAACCTGGCTCACTCGCGACCTCCTTCCTGTTGTGGGGTGGCATCGCCGCCGCCGCTGCGCATCGCCGGCTCCGCTCCTGCGGGCGCAAAGGCGCCGGGTCCTTGCTCTGGCTCGGGCGAGAAGGAGCGGCCGGAGGGCTCGCCGCCGCCCGGCGCCTCACTGGGCTGCGCCTGTGCTTCGGCGGCGCGCTTGGCCGCATCCTCCTCTTCACGACGCGCCTGCTCTGCCTCGCGGGCGCGGGCGCGCTCCTCGGCTTCGCGGCGCTCCTGCTCGGCGGCTTCGCGGCGGGCCTGCTCCTCCTCGCGGCGGAATGCGCTTGCGCCCTCGGCGACCGCTTCGCCGATCGCGTGGGCGATCAGCGAGCAGGAGCGGATCGCGTCGTCGTTGCCGGGGATCACGTGGTCGATCGGGTCCGGGTCGCAGTTGGTGTCCACGAGCGCGATGATCGGTATGCGCAGGCGGCGCGCCTCGCGTACGGCGATCTCCTCGGTGTTGACGTCGATCACGAACACCGCATCCGGAACGCGCTGCATGTCCATCACCCCGCCGAGGTTTGCGCGCAGCTTCTCGAGGTCCGCTTCGGCGGTCATCCGCTCCTGCGTGGGCAGCAGCTGCAGCTGGTCCTCGCGCGCGTAGCGCTCGAGCTCGTGCAGGCGGCGGATGCGCTGGGAGATGGTCTGGAAGTTGGTCAGCTGCCCGCCCAGCCAGCGGTGGTTGACGAAGGGCATGCCGGCATCTCGCGCGACCTCCGCGATCACGTCGCGGGCCTGCTTCTTGGTGCCGACGAAGAGCACCACCCCGCCGCGCCGCGCGAGCTCTGAGGCAAAGCGCTGCGCTTGCGCCAGCAGCTCCTGCGTCTTGAGCAGGTCGATCAGGTAGATGCCGTTGCGCTCGCCGAAGATGAAGCGGCGCATCTTCGGGTTCCAGCGGCGGGTCTGATGGCCGAAGTGGACGCCCGCTTCAAGCAGCTCCGCAATGCCGACCTCCTTCATCGGAGCCCGCCCTCATCGATCTGAATGTGCATGTATGTCTCCCTTTTGGTCGTTGTCTTTGATGCCGCACGTGCACGTGCGCCGACCCGGGCTGAGCCGGGCAGGGAGGCGCCGCACACGAGGGGTGGTGGATCTGCGATGCGATCAGTGGCCGCGGATTCTAGCTGTCGGCTGCCGAGCCTGGGCAAGCGCCCTGCTGAGATCCTCCGGGAGATCGGACTCGATCTCGATGCGCCTGCCGTCCACCGGGTGGGTGAAGGCGAGCCTGCGGGCGTGCAGGAACTGTCGCTGCAGGCCGCTCAGCTGGGGGCCGCCGTAGCGACGATCGCCGACCAGCGGATGCCCGATCGCCTGCATGTGCACGCGCACCTGATGGGTGCGCCCGCTCTCCAGGCGCACCGCAAGCAGGGCCGTCTCGGCCAGCAGCTCGATCACGCTGAAGTGCGTGCGCGCGGGGCGCCCGGAGGCCAAGCGGACGCTCATGCGCGTGCGATCGCGCGGGTCGCGGCCGATCGGAGCGTCGATCGTGCCGGTGCGTGCCGGCGGGTGGCCTGCGATCAGCGCGAGATATTCGCGCTCCAGCCGGCGCTGCTTGAGCGCCTGCTGCAGGCTTCGGTAGGCCTCCTCCTGACGTGCCACGACAAGCAGCCCCGAGGTGTCGCGATCGAGACGATGCACGATGCCCGCGCGGCTCTCCTCCTCGCCGCCGGCGGCGACGCCCGCGAGCAGCTGCGCAAGCGTGCCTTCAGGATTGCCCGCACCGGGGTGCACGACCAGCCCGGCGGGCTTGTCGATCACCAGCAGGAAGGGGTCCTCGTAGCGGACGATCGCCGCAAGCTCGGCGCCGAGCTTGCTCTTTTGGCGGTCGCTCAAAGCGCGGACGCGCGGGCCTCGGCGCGCTCAGAGCGCCGCTCGGCTCGCAGCAGCATGAGCACCAGCAGCAGCACGCCCACGGTGATCGCGGCATCGGCGATGTTGAATGGAGGCCAGCCGAGCGGCAGCTTGATGAAGTCGGTGACCGAGCCGGTGCGCACGCGGTCGATCAGGTTCCCGAGCGCCCCGCCGAAGATCAGCCCGCTCACGAGCCAGGTCGGGCCGCTGGTGAAAGAGCGGGCGAAATAGAGCGCAAGCACGATCAGCACCAGCGCAATCAGCACCGCGACCACGACCGAGCCGCCGGGATCGATTCCGAAGGCGACGCCGCGATTGCGCGTGTGCACGAGCGCAAGCACCGACCCGAGCAGCCGTTCTTCGCCACCGAGAGGGATCGATTCGGCCACCAGCGCCTTGGTCAGCTGGTCGGCTGCTAGCACCAGCAGCGCGATCGCCGCCGCCCACGCACGCCGCGCAGCTGCGCCCCTCACGCGATCAGCCCCTGCACGATCAGGCTGTTGATCAGCGCAAGCAGGATGATCGCGATCAGCGGCGAGAGGTCGATCGCGCCGAGTGGCGGCACAACGCGGCGAATCAGGCGCAGGAGGGGCTCGCAGACGTCACGCAGGAAGGTGAGGAGCGCATCGGTGGCGCGGTTGTAGGGGATGCGCATGCCCAGCTGGAGCAGCAGCTGGAGCACCACGTACAGGAAGATCAGAAGCGTGTAGATGTAGATGACCGTGGAGAGGAAGTCCGCCACGCCGGTGCGCACGCTTGCAAGGATAAGCAACGCGGCCACAGGCCCGATCACCCTCTGCGCTCGAGCGCGGCGTCGAGCGCCGCGCTGAATGCGCCCCGCAGGCCACCGCGCTCCAGCGCGTCAAGCCCGCGCGCTGTCGCCCCGCCCGGCGAGGAGACCTCGCGGCGCAGCGCGAGCGTGTCCATGCTGCGCTCCGCAAGCAGCGCCGCGCTGCCTTCAAGGGCCGCCAGGACAAGTCGCGACGCCGCTGCGGGCGCGATGCCGCGGCGCACCCCCGCATCGACCTGGGCCTCCGCCACCAGCGCGAGGTATGCGGGCGCGCATGACATCAGGGCCATCGCGCAGTCCAGCTGCGAGTCCTCGAGCACGACAAGCTCGCCGAGCTCAGCAAAGGCCTCGGCGACGGCGCGGTCGAGCTGCTCCTGCTGCGGAGCGTCGGCAGCCTGCACGACCGCCCCCTTGCGCAGCGCGACGGCCAGTGAGGGAATGAAGCGGTAGACCGGACATCCCGGGTAGGCCTCCTTGAGCGCGGAGAGCGGTGTCAGCGCAAGCAGCGATGCGACCGCACGCGGTGCTCCTGCGAGCTCTTCGGCCACCGCGCGCAGCTGCGGCGGCTTGTGCGCAAGCACGATCAGGTCCGCGCGCTCCGCGACGGCGCGGTTGTCGGGGAGCGCCTCGCCGCCGCACTCGGCGGCAAGCGACGCGGCGCGCTCCGGGATCGGATCTGCGATCAGCAGCGGACGCCTCCAGCCGCGCGCCATCGCGCGTGCCATTGCGCCCGCGCCGATCAGACCGATCTGCATCGTGTCACTTTGCCACGCCAGCCTTTAGGCCTGGTTGAAGAAGCCCTTCTCGATCAGACGCGCACGCTCCTCCGCGGAGATCTCGACATTGCGCGGCGTGAGCATGAACACCTTGTCGGCGATCTTCTGCATGCCGCCGTCCAGCGCGTAGGTGAGCCCGCTGGCGAAGTCGATCAGGCGCTTGGCGAGGTCGGTCTCGGTCCCCTGCAGGTTGAGGATCACCGGCACGGACTCCTTGAAGCGGTCGGCGACCTGCTGGGCGTCGTTGAAGGACTTAGGCACGACCAGGTGCACGCGGACATCGCCGTTGCCGCGGCTGGCAACCGGGCGCAGCGTGGCCGCTGCGCGGCGCGCGCCGATCACCTGCGTATGGTCCTCCTCGGCAAAGATCTCGTCGATCTCGTCGCGGCGACGGCGCAGGCGGCGCACGTTCGGACGCTCGCGGTAGTGGCTTTCGAGCTCCTGCTCGCTGGTGGCTTCCTCCTCGTAGAGCTCCTCCGGATACTCCTCCGCGAAGCCGAAGTAGACGAGCGCGCGATGCCAGGAATCACGAAGTGCCATTTCAAATACGCGTTTTCGCGCCGGAGCGCCCTTTACCTGCCATCGTACATACTATACATAGAGTCTGGTGCCGATTCGCACGATAGTCGCGCCCTCCTCGACCGCCACGGCGAAGTCCTGGCTGGTGCCCATCGAGAGCTCGCTGAGCCCGTGTGCGTGGGCGAGCTCGCGCAGGGCGCGGAAGTGGGCGCGGCTCGCCTGCGGGTCGGCGCTTGCCGGCGGCATCGTCATCAGCCCGTGAACCGGGCAGGGGGCCTCAGCGAGCAGCGATCGCAGCTGTCCAGGCGCGATCCCCGCCTTGCCGGGCTCGCCGGCGATGTTGACCTCGATCAGGATGCCTGCCGCAGACGCGGGCGGGTGCGCGGCAAGCGCGCGCAGCGCGGAGCTGCTTGCAACGGAGTGAATCAGGTGGACGTAGGGGGCGATCTCGCGCACCCTGCGGCTCTGCAGCACGCCGATGTAGTCAAAGCGCGCACGGTCCCCGTAGCGCTTCGCCTTTGCGATCAGCTCGCCGGCGCGGTTCTCCCCGAAGGTCCGCAGTCCCGCCGCCAGCAGCACCTCGATCTGGTCGATCGCCACGTACTTGGTTGCCGCCAAGATCTCGACCGCAGATGGATCGCGCCCGCTGCGCGCGGCGGCGGCGGCGATCTCCTCGCGCACGCGCGCAATGTTCTCCTGCACGCGTGCGAGCGAGAACTCGCTTAGGACTGCTCTCGCCACACGATCACCCCCTGCCGCGCCGCCTTGCCGCCTTCGCGGCGATGGGAGAAGAAGCTCCGATCGCAGATCGTGCAGCGCTCCAGCGCCCGCACGTGCGCCACCCCGGCCTCGAGCGCTCGCCGGCGAGCGATCGCAGCAAGGTCCAAGCGTCCCGCGCCGTCAAGCCCGAGCGCGCGCCCCACCTCGGCGCCTACCTCGTAGCAGCAGGGACCGGCGCCGGGGCCGATCACGGCCCTCAGCGCTCCCCGCTCTCCGAGCGCGCGCAGTCGCGCCACGGCCGCCTCGATCACGCCCGCCGCAAGCCCGCGCCAGCCGGCGTGGATTGCGCCCACGATGCGCCTGCCGGAGAGCGCGATCGGCAGGCAGTCGGCGGCGAACACGGCGACGCCGCAGAGCGCCTCGGCGCAGAGCAGCGCATCGCCTGCCTCAGCCTGCCGTGGCGCCGCCCGTGAGCGCCCTCCTGCGGGCACGCGCAGCGCCCCCGCGACGACGCGCACCTCGGCGGCGTGCACCTGGCGCAGCGTGTGCAGCTCGCGCAGGCCAAGCGTCGCCGCCAGCGCAGCGCCGGTGCGGCGCAGATCTCCGTCTGCGCGTGCGCTGAAGTAGGCGTGGGCGCCGCTGCCGAGCGCGATCATGCATCCGGCCAGCTGCGCAGGCTGCCCGCCCGCATCTGTGGAAGTCGGCACGCGCTCCATTTTGAAGGGCTGAGGCGATGAGCGTGTGCTCATGGCGCGCGATCGGGCGCGCGCTTGCGCAGCGCGGCCCTGGCGCCGGCGAGCGCGCGCTGCAGCTCGGCCTCCGCATCCGGCTCGATCTCGTTGTCAAGACGGGCGGCGAGCGCCGCGCGCAGCCCGGCACCCACCGCCGGGCCCTCTGGCACCCCGGCGGCGATCAGGTCGCCGCCGCCGATCTGCAGCTTGATCGCGCTCAGCTCCGTAAGGTAGCGCCGCGCGCGCTCTGCGGCATCGCTCCCGCCGAGCGCGCCCGCAAGCGCGATCGCCTCCGGCGGGGCGGCGGCCAGCAGCGCGTGCAGCTGCGAGCCGCTGCGCGCGCGTGCGAGCTCTCGCGCCAGCTCCGTGCAGCGCTCGGCTGCTGTCAGCACGCGCGTGCGCTCCCTGGCGGTGAGGGCCGCCCCGGCGAGGCGGCGGCGCAGGCCTCCCTTGCCGGCAAGCAGCGCGCCTGCCAGCAGCAGCTCCACCGAGCCCTCGCTCCCAAGCAGCGCCAGCGCGCGCTCGAGCTCTGCGTTTGCGGCTGCAGGCAGCAGGTCGAGGGCTGAGAGGGCCCCCAGCTCACGGAGGCTGTCGATCTGCCCGATCGGATCGGGCTCGCGCAGCGCAAGGCGCAGCTCAGCGGCGAGCCGAGCGCAGCTCACGGTCTCAAACGCCCCGCCCGCGATCGCGTCTGTGGCCAGCTCAAGCGTGCGCGGCTCGATCTCAAAGCGCAGTCGCGCCCTGTAGCGGGCCAGGCGCAG
The DNA here is from genome assembly GCA_021323635.1 of bacterium. Classification (GTDB taxonomy): domain Bacteria; phylum Actinomycetota; class Thermoleophilia; order Solirubrobacterales; family Solirubrobacteraceae; genus Palsa-744. Next base: position 119,430 of record JAJPKQ010000036.1, read on the forward strand.
CAGCCGTGTGGGGTCGTCCACGAAGCTTGCGCTGTGCAGCACGCGCAGCTGCCCGGCGGCAAGATCCTCAAGCGCTCCCTCGACGTGTGTGAGGCGCCCGCGCGCGCGGCCGGCCAGACCGAGCGCGATCGCATTTACGGTGAAGTCGCGCCGGCGCAGGTCGCTTGCAAGCGGCGCAGGCCAGACCTCGGGCAGCGCGCCAGGATGCACGTAGCGCTCTGAGCGCGAGCGCGCCAGGTCGATGCGCGCCTCCCCCAGCTGCACGCTGGCGGTCTCAAAGCGGCTGTGGCGCGTGCAGCGCCCCCCGAGGCGCTCGAGCAGCCCCTGCAGTGGCCCCTCGACGACCACATCGAGCTCGCGGGGGCGCTCTGCGCGCAGCAGGTCGCGGACGCTGCCGCCCACCAGGTGGGTGCGCTGATCGGCGGCGGCCAGCAGCTCGCGCCCGCCCGGGATCTCCTGCAGGCGCTCAAGCAGGTCGGATCGGGACGCCTGCGCGGGCAAGGTACTCCTTGACCTCCGGGATGGTGTGGGCGCCGTAGTGGAAGATCGATGCGCACAGCACCGCATCGGCGCCGGCACGCAGCGCTTCCAGCAGGTGCGAGGGCTCACCGGCGCCGCCGGAGGCGATCACCGGCACCGGCACGGCAGCGCTCACCGCCTCCGTCAGCGCGAGATCGTAGCCGGCGTTTGTGCCGTCGCGGTCCATGCTCGTGAGCAGGATCTCGCCCGCCCCTCGCTGCACTCCCTCACGAACCCACTGCAGCACATCGCGCCCGCTCGGATGCCGGCCGCCTGCGACATACGCCTCCCAGCCGCCCCCCTGCTCTGGCGGGCGTGCTCTGGCGTCCACCGCGAGCACGACGCACTGGGCGCCGAAATGCCCCGCAAGCTCGTCGATCAGCTCAGGGCGGGCGAGCGCAGCGGAGTTGACCGACACCTTCTCGGCGCCTGCGTCAAGGACCTCCTGCGCGTCGGCGGTGGAGCGGATGCCGCCACCAATCGCAAACGGGATGAAGACGTCCTCGGCGCTGCGGCTGGCAAGCTCGACGATCGTCTCGCGCCGCTCATGGGTCGCGGTGATGTCGAGGAAGACGATCTCGTCCGCGCCCTCGCGCTCGTAGTGGGCGGCAAGCTCGACCGGGTCGCCTGCGTCGCGCAGATCGACGAATTCAATGCCCTTCACGACGCGTCCGCCCTCGACGTCAAGGCAGGGGATGATCCGGCGCGGGTGCATCGCTCAACCGTAGCGGGGCGCGGCGGGCGGCTGAGAGTCGCCGGCGCCGGCGAGGATGCTGAGCGCCTCGGCGACGCTCAGGCGCCGCTCATAGAGGGCCTTGCCGACGATCACGCCGGAGGGGCCATCGGCGCCCAGCGCCACCAGCAGCTGCAGGTCGGCAGCGGAGGCAACCCCGCCGGAGACGATGATCCGGGCGCTGCGCGCGCTCGCACAGACGGCGCGCACAGCCTCCTGGTCGATGCCGGTCAGCAGCCCGTCGCGGGCGACGTCGGTGTGGAGCAGGTGCTCGACCCCGACCTCCTCCATCGCCGCGATCGCCTCCTGCACCGGCACGCCGCTGCGCTGCTGCCAGCCGGCGGTGAGGACCACGCCCGCGCGGGCATCGAGGGCGACGGCCACCCGCTCTGGACCGTGCGTGGCAAGGGTCGAGCGCAGCAGCTGCGGGCTCTGCAGCGCCGCGGTTCCGAGCACCACGCGCGTGGCGCCCGCCGCAAGCGCCTGCGCGATCGACTCGGAGCTGCGCAGGCCGCCGCCAAGCTGGATTGGAAGATCGCAGGCGGCGGCGATCGCGCGCACGTGCTCGAGGTTGCGCGGGGCGCCCGTGCGCGCGCCGTCCAAGTCGACTACGTGCAGCCACTCGGCGCCTTCACGCGCAAAGCGCGCCGCCGCGCTTGCGGGCTGCTCGTAGGCGCGCTCGCGCTTGAAGTCGCCCTCCTCCAGGCGCACGGCGCGGCCGCCGCTGATGTCGATCGCGGGGTAGAGGATCATCTGCGGCTGAGCTTCGCGCTGTCGGTGGCCTCAGGTTGCCGCGCGGCGGCCGCGCAGATGGCGAGAAAGCTCTCAAGCAGCCGCAGGCCCTGGGCGGAGGACTTCTCCGGGTGCGACTGGGTGCCGAAGATCCTGCCGCTGCCGACGACGGTCGGGAAGACCTCGCCATGCTCAGCTTCTGCAAGCACGATCTGCGGGTCGCCGACCTCCGCGACATAGGAGTGGACGTGGTAGAGAAAGGTCCGCGCAGGAAGGCCAGCCGAGAGCGGCCAGCCTGCGGGCGCGTCAGTCGGCGTGGCGTAGGCGCCGGCGGCATCGTGCGCCCGCCCGCTCCAGAAGACCTCGCACCAGCCGATGTGCGGCAGCTTCAGATCGCCGGCGCGCAGCTCGCGCACATGCCCTGGGAGCAGCCCCAGGCCCTCAGCGCCACCCTGCTCGTCCGAGCGCTCGAAGAGCAGCTGCATCCCCAGGCAGGCGCCGAGAATCGGCTTGCCGGCGGAGGCCAGCTGGCGCAGCACCTCGACGAGGGACAGCGCGCGCAGCGCGCGCATCGCCGCCGGAAAGGCGCCGACGCCCGGCAGGTAGAGGCCGTCGGCGCCCGCCAGCTGCTCCGGCGCCGCGGTCACAACAACCTCGGCGCCGACATGCTCGAGCGCCTTCTCCACCGAGCGGCGATTGCCGATGCCATGATCGACGATCGCAACCCGCACCGCCGTCTGGCTCATGCGGTGAGCGTTCCCTTCGTGCTGGGGACGCCGCTGCGGCGCATGTCCGCCTCGACGGCGTCGCGCAGCGCGAGCGCGAGCGCCTTGAAGGCAGCCTCGATCATGTGGTGCGCGTTGCTGCCGGCCTCGATGCGTACGTGCAGGGTCAGCCGCGCGGCACCGGCAAACGCGCGCATGAACTCCTCGGCGAGCTCGACTTCGAAGTTCCCGATCGAGCCGGGCGGCAGCGCGCCCTCGAAGCGCGCATAGGGGCGACCGGAGATGTCGATCGCCACGCTCGCGCGCGCCTCGTCCATCGGCACGCAGGCAAAGCCAAAGCGCCTGATCCCGCGCCGCTCGCCGAGCGCCTGGCCGAGCGCCTGGCCGAGCGCGATGCCGCAGTCCTCGACCGTGTGGTGCGCCCCCCGCTCCAGGTCTCCCTCCGCCTGCACGCTCAGATCGATGCGGGCATGGTCGGCAAGCAGATCGAGCATGTGGTCGAAGAAGCCGACGCCACTGCGCCGCTCTCCCGCCCCGGAGCCCTCCAGCGCCAGCGCCAGCCGCACGTGTGTCTCGCCGGTGCGCCGCTCGATCTCCGCGTGGCGCAGAGGCACGTAGCGCTCGCTCACAGGCGCTCCTGCTCCCGGGCGCGCAGCCCTGGACGCACGCTGCGCGCGAGCATCGAGCGCGCGTGCAGCGGGAAGCCCTCCGCGAGCGCCAGCGGCGCCGCCAGCTCGGCCAGGGCACCGGCGGCCTTCGCGTCCATCTGCACCTCGTACATCCGCCGGCGGAACGCGGCGGTTGAGAGAGCGGAGGCAAAGCGGGCGGCGCCGGCGGTCGGCAGGATGTGGTTTGAGCCGGCGATGTAGTCGCCGAAGGCGGTCGCGGCGTACGGGCCGAGGAAGAGGCAGCCGGCAGCGCGCACCTGCGGCGCGCGCTGCTCGAGCGCGGCGCCGATCAGCTGCAGGTGCTCGGGCGCGAGGGCATTGGCCAGCTCGATGCCCTCGGCGCTGCCGGCGATCTGCGCCAGAGCGCAGGCGCTGGGCTGCAGCTGCCTCTGCGCGCCGATCTGCTCCAGCTCCAGGGCGAGCCGCTCGAGCGCCTCACGCTGCGGGCTTGCGGCGACGATCAGCGTGCCGTGGCCGTGCTCAGCCTGGGCGGCCAGATCGAGGGCGATCGAGCCCAGGTGCTCGTCGCCTTCAAAGAGGATGAGCAGGTCGGAGGGGCCGGCGAAGAGGTCGATGCCGACCGTACCCGCGCACTGGCGCTTGGCCTCCTGGACGTAGAGGTTGCCGGGGCCGACGATCACGTCCACCGCAGCGACGCGCTCGGTCCCATAGGCAAGCGCGGCGATCGCCTGAGCGCCGCCCATGCGGTAGACGCGATCCACGCCGCACATGCGGCAGGCGGCCAGCACGGCCGGGTCGATGCGCCCGTCGGGGCCGGGCGGCGTGCAGACGGCGACGTCGAGCACGCCCGCCGCCCGTGCGGTGACGGTGCCCATGACGACCGTCGAGGCGTAGGGCGAGCGCCCGGCGGGCACGTAGACGCCCGCAGAGGCGACGGGCAGCTCGCGCACCGCGATCCGCTGCCCCTCCGCGAGGCGGATCGCGACATCATCGGCGGTTGCCGCCGCCGCCACCTGCGCGACGTTGCTGATCGCGCGCTCGAGCGCCGCGTAGACGTCAGGCGCAAGCGCGCCGATTGCCTCATCGAGCTCGTCCGTGGCCACGATCAGCCGCTCAGCGCTCGCATCGGGCCAGTCGAGGCGCCGGGTGTGCTCGATCAGCGCCGGATCGCCTTCGCGCCGTACGTCGGCCACGATCGCCCGGACCTGCTCCTCCACGTCGGCGCCAGAGGGGACCAGCGCGCGCAGGTGGGCGGCAAGGGCGCGCGCGCCGCCCAGCTCCTGCACCGCCGCGCCGTCGATCAGCTCAACCTTGAAAGCCATTGCTCTCCCCATCCTTGCGCAATCGCTGCACGAGCTCATCGAGCGCCTGCGCCTTGAGCTTGTGGGATACCGGATTGGCGATCAGCCGCGCGGTGCAGACGACGATCTCCTCGCGCACTACGAGGTTGTTCTCCTGCAGCGTCCGCCCGGTGGCGGTGAGGTCGACGATCGCCTCTGCCAGCCCGGCGATCGGCGCAAGCTCGGTTGAGCCCTTGACCTCCACGATCTCGGCCTGGCGCCCCGTGCGCTCGAGGTGGCCGGCGGCGATGCGCGGGTATTTCGTGGCGACGCGCATCACGCCCAGACGCCGCAGCGCCCGCCGCGCGGGGTCTTCGCCCTCGCTGCGCGCGCTCGCGAGCACCATCACCGCGCGCCCGAAGCCCAGGTCCAGAAGCTCATAGACGGCTCGTCCCTCGCGCCCGGCAAGCTCGGACTGCTCCAGCAGGACGTCGCGACCGGTGATGCCGACATCGGCGGCGCCGGCCTCGACGTAGGTGGGGACGTCGGAGGGACGCATAGTGATCACGCCGATCTCGGGGAAGATCAGCCTCCGCTCGTTGCTCTCCAGCTCGTGCGTGTCGATGCCCAGGCGCTGCAGCAGGGCGAGCGCGGGCGCAAAGAGCGCGCCGCGTGGAAGCGCGATCGTCAGGCCGAGCGGTGGGGGCCCGCTCACGGCAGGCCTCCGTTCTCGCCCCGCTCCTCGCCGGCGAGCGCGATGTGGAGGCGTTCCAGCCCCAGCGCGAAGCCGACCGCGGGGAGCGGTCGCCCGAAGCGCCCAAGCAGGTCGTCGTAGCGGCCGCCGCCGCCGATCGGATGTCCGAGCGCCGGGTCGTAGACCTCGAAGATCGCCCCGGTGTAGTAGCCGAGCTCCCGCACCAGGCCGAGGTCGAGGATGACGCGCTCGGCGACATCGCCCTCGAGCAGCGCGAGGATGGCCGACAGCCCCTCGGCGGCCGCTGCAGCCCGCGCTGGCAGCGCGGAGAGCAACGGCTGCGGGTCCCCGCGTCGCTGGGGAAGGTCGCGCAGCAGCTCGCGTGCGGGCTCCGGCAGCGTCGATCGATCGAGCTCCTCGGAGAGGGCGACGAAGTTGCGCCGCGAGAGCGCATCCAGGAGGCGCTCCGCGAGCAGGGCAGGCACCTCCAGCTCGCTCATCAGCTGCGGGTAGAGGGCGGCATCGCCCAGCCCGATGCGGAAGCGCTCCAGGCCGCACGCGCGCAGGGCGCGGACGAGCACCGTCAGGACCTCCGCTGTGCCGGCGGGGGCCGGTGAGCCGATCAGCTCGATCCCGGCCTGCAGAAGCTCACGCGGGCGTCCGCGCTCGGGGCGCACCCGCCGATAGCAGTGGGCGAAGTAGCAGAAGCGCAGCGGTGGCTCCGAGTCGGCGTAGCGGGTTGCGACGACTCGCGCGATCGGCACGGTCATGTCGGTGCGCAGGACGAGCGTCTGGCCGCTGTGGTCAAAGAGCCGGTAGGCGGGCTCCAGCGCGCGCAGATCCCCCCGCGCGAGCACCGACTCGTACTCCAGCGCGGGCGTGTAGATCTCGCCGTAGGAGAAGTCGGTGAAGGTGGCGCGCAGCGCCTCGCTGATGCTCCGCAGCTCAGCTGACTCTTCGGGCAGGACATCGCGCGTCCCGCTGGGGATCGGATGGATCATCGCCCTGCAGGCTAGAGCCTGGGTCGCTGCGCCGGCATTCGCGCTGCGTGACCCTATGCGAAGACGGGCTCCTCCGCCACGCGCTCGATGCGCGCCCCGAGCGTGCGCAGCCGCTCGTCGATGCGCTCGTAGCCGCGGTCGATCTGACCGATGTTGCCGATCTCCGAGCGACCCTCGGCGCAGAGCGCGGCAAGCAGCATCGCCATGCCGGCACGAATGTCCGGCGACTCCACACGCTCGCCGCGCAGCTTGCGCGGGCCGGTCACGATCGCGCGGTGGGGGTCGCACAGCACGATATTGGCGCCCATCGTCACGAGCTTGTCGGTGAAGACGAGGCGATTCTCGAACATCCACTCGTGGACCAGCACGGAGCCCTCAGCCTGAGTGGCGAGCGCGAGCGCGATCGAGGTCAGGTCCGCCGGGAAGGCCGGCCAGGGCCCGTCCTGGATCTTCCCCATGTGATCGCCCGCGTCGCTCCTGACACGAAGCCGCTGCCCGCCGGGAACCAGCACATCCTCACCCTCCAGCCTCGTGTGCAGGCCCAGGCGCTCAAAGACCATCCGCACGGCGCGCAGGTCCTGCGGCTGCACGGCCTTGATGCGCAGCTCGCTGCCTGTCATCCCCGCCAGCGCCATGAAGCTGCCGATCTCGATGTGATCGGGGGCAAGGGTGTGCTGCGCCCCGCCGAGCTCGCCGCAGCCGCTGACCGTCAGCAGGTTGGAGCCGATGCCCTGGATGTCCGCGCCCATCTTCACCAGCAGGCGGGCGAGATCCTGCACGTGGGGCTCGCAGGCCGCGTTGCGGATGATCGTCGTGCCCGGGGTCAGCGACGCGGCCATCAGGACGTTCTCGGTTGCCATCACCGAGGGCTCATCGAGGAACACGTCGGATGGCGCCAGACCGTTTGGCGCGCGCATCAGGATCTCGCGCCCGCAGCGCACCTCCGCGCCCATCGTTGCAAACGCATCAAGATGGGGATCGAGCCGGCGCCTGCCGATGACATCACCGCCGGGCGGTGGCATCAGCACCGCGCCCGAGCGTGCGAGCAGCGGTCCGGCAAGCAGGAACGAGGCTCGTATGCGCTCTGCCAGCGCGGGGTCGATCGTCGGCACGTGGCGGCCTTCGCCACCATCCGGCGAGCGCGCGAGCGCACGCAGTCCCTCCTCCTGCAACCGGTCTCGCGCAGCTCGCGCGCAGAGCGAGAGCTCGCCGGGCGCGCTCCAGCTAACCTGCACACCCAGCCAGGCGAGGATCTCGATCATCGCCTCCACGTCGCGGATGCGCGGCACGTTGCGGATCGAAAGCTCCTCGTCGGTAAGCAGCGCGGCGGCGAGTATGGGCAGCGCCGCGTTCTTGTTGCCTGCCGGCGTCACGCTCCCCTCGAGCGTCACACCGCCTTCGATCACGAACTTCTCCATGGAACGCTCCGGGCCCTGTCGCTGGCTGCGCCTGTCGATGATGCGCACTTGGCCAAGCCTAACAACCATCATCACAGGTCTTCGGCGCCGAGCGCGGAGCTCCTGTGGGGCGCTGCGGGGGTGGCGGGAGGCGCGCAGGGGTCCGTCCGCGGGCATCCGTACACTCCGAACGTATGTTCGTATCCACAGCAGGCCTCAGGCTGCGCAGAGCGCTCGGGCTGGCGGCCGACTTCCTGCTGCTCGAGGACGGGCAGCCGGTCGCCTGGCGGCGCGACTTGGAAGCGGCCGCTCGGGAAGGGCCGACCGCAGCCTGTGCTGCGGAGCACTCGGCGCCGCGCGGCCGCTGCGGTGCGCTGCTCCTGCGGCGGCGGCTGGCGCCGCCCCCCACGCCCGCCCTCTGCCCGAGCCCGCAGCGGCGGCGGCTGGCGCCGGGAGGCCCGCACGGGGCGAGAGCAGGGCGCTGAGCGCCCTCGGCCGATCTGAGGCGTCCCGCGCCCGGGCACATAACAGAAATTTCGCCAGAGGCCACAGCTCGTAAACAGCCCGCCGGTGCGCGCGCGCAAGGATCGCGCCAGTTCTTGACAACGAGCGATCAGAAGGAGGCAAGGCAGTGAGAAGCAGCAGAGCACGCAGGCAGCTGACGGCGTTTGCCGCAGCGGCGCTCGGCGCGAGCGCGCTGGCCGGCGCCGTCGTTGCGCAGTCGAGCGCGCAGCCGTCCGGCTCCGCGACCATTCAGAGCACGGAAGCGACGCCGACCGCAACCCCGATCAAGCACGTGATCGTGGTGATCGGCGAGAACCACACCTTCGACAACCTCTTTGCGACCTACAAGCCCCTGCTCCGCGAGCAGGTGCGCAACCTGCTCGCGGAGGGCGTCGTCAACGAAGCGGGCGAGCCGGGCCCGAACTTCGACCTTGCCGCGCAGAGCACCGCAAGCGATTCCGCGACCTACCAGATCAGCCCGCAGCGGACCGGTCGCTACCAGACGCTCCCGCAGCCCAACACCACCTACGTGAGCCCGGCCTGCGACGGCCAGAGCGCAGACAGCCCCGACAGCCGCTTCCCGGCGACGCTCCCGGACGGGCCGTTCCAGATCACCAAGTACGTGCCCTTCTTCGACGGCCACGAAGAGTACGCAGAACGCGGCGTCTGCCAGCTCTACGGCGCCTACGTCGGTGACCCGCTGCACCGCTTCTACCAGATGTACCAGCAGGTGGCGGGCGGCGCGAAGGACCTCTTCACCTGGGTTGCGGGCACCGCGGGGGACTCAAACGGCGCGGGGCCGCCCACGCCGTTCAGCTCGGAGTCGACGAACCAGGGCGGCGTCCAGATGGGCTTCTACAACATGGCTCAGGGCGACGCGCCGCTGCTCGACTACCTCGCGCGCCACTACGCGCTCTCAGACAACTACCACCAGGCGGTGATGGGAGGCACGGGCGCCAACCACATCGCGCTTGGCACCGGCTACGCCGCCTACTATCAGAACGCCCAGGGCGAACCGACGACGCCGCCGGCCGGTGAGATCGAGAACCCCAACCCGCAGGCGGGCACCAACAACTACTACACCCAGGACGGCTACGGCAAGGCCGGCACCACGAACGGCGGCAGCTACTCGGAGTGCGCCAACCACAGCGCGCCGGGCGTAGCGGCGATCTGGCCCTATCTCGAAGGGCTGACGTACAGGGTCTTCGACAACTGCCAGCCGGGTGCCTACTACCTGCTCAACAACTACAACCCCGGCTACGAAGTCGACGGGCAGCTCAACACCTCGACCTTCACCGTCCCGCCGCAGGTCAACTGGCCGACGATCGGCGGCGAGCTCTCCGAACACGGGATCAGCTGGGGCTACTTCGGCCAGGGCTACAACGGCGGGCACCCCAGCGGCGAATACTGCGGCATCTGCGACCCGATGCAGTACTCCGCGCAGATCATGTCCAACCCGAGCCTGCGCGCGAACGTCGAGCACGGTCTCAGCGAATTCCGCGCCGACGTTGCCGCGGAGAACCTGCCGGCGGTTAGCATCGTCAAGCCCGGCAACGACGACGGGCACCCGGGGTACTCGACGGTCGCGGGCTTCGAAGGACTCCTCGAGCAGATCGTCGCCGAGGTGCAGGCCCATCCGCGCCTGTGGCGCTCGACGGCGATCTTCGTCACCTTCGACGAGGGCGGCGGCTACTACGACTCTGGCTACATCCAGCCGGTGTCCTTCTTCGGCGACGGGACGCGCGTGCCGCTGATAGCGATCTCCCCCTACGTCAAGCGAGGGTATGTCAGCCACGAATACGCCGACCACGTCTCGCTGTTGAAGTTCATCGAGCGCAACTGGGGCCTGCGTCCCCTCTCCCGCTACAGCACAGACAACCTGCCCGACCCCAAGAGCAACCCGCGCGAACCCTACGTGCCGCTCAACCGCCCGGCGATCGGCGACCTCTTCGGCCTCTTTGACTTCAGCGGCCGCGAGCACCGCTGGGACAGCATTCGCCGATCACGCGCGCGTCTGCGGACGCTGGTAAAGGCGACCGACAGGCGCGCCGCGCGGATCGAACCGATCCCGCTCTGGAAGCGCTAGCAGAGCACGGCAGCAGGCCTCGCCGGCGGCGGCCATCGGGCCGCCGCCGGCGTGTCCGTGGACCCGCTTGGCCTGCCTGCGGGCGCGAGTGAGCGCTCGCGCGGACTGCTCGCCGTGCGCAGCCCGACTGCCAGCACACGCAAAGCCGCCGACCCGCCGCTCTGCGGCGGGCCGGCGCTCTAGAAGAACCGGCGGCGTCCTACTCTCCCAGGCCCTTGCGAGCCAAGTACCATCGGCGCTGAGGGGCTTAACTTCTCTGTTCGGAATGGGAAGAGGTGTTTCCCCCTCGCCATAGCCACCGGAAA
>JAJPKQ010000030.1 GCA_021323635.1 bacterium
ATCTGGACGGCGAAGATCAGCGCGACGCCGACAGCGATGCCGAGGGCCGCGAGCGCCTCCTGGACCAGCTGCGTGCGCACGCGCTTCCAGTAGAGGCGGAGGAGCATCGGCAGGAAGCGAAGGTGGTAGATCCAACGCGACTCCGCGGGCCCCTGATCTGCCGCGCGCTCAGCGAAGACCCTCCCGGGAGCCGCGCTCCCCGCCGACCCGCCCACGCTCACCGTGCGCTCTTACTCGCCGACCAGCAGTTCATCGCCGCTTCGCTCATGCAGCTCACCGTCCTTGAGATCGCAGATGCGGTCGGCATAGCGCGCGGCGTGCGCGTCGTGGGTGACGAGGATCACCGCGCTGCCGCGCTCCTGAGAGAGCTCGCGCAGCGCGGCGAGCACCTGATCGCCGCGCGCCGTGTCGAGGTTGCCGGTCGGCTCGTCCGCAAGCACCACGCTGGGCGTGATCGAGAGCGCGCTTGCAACCGCGACGCGCTGCTGCTCGCCACCTGAGAGCTTCGAGGGCGGGAAGCCGGCGCGGTGGGCCAGATCCAGGCGCTCGAGCAGGGTCGCAGCCTGCTCCTTTGACTTGCGCCAGGGCACCCTGTTCATCCACAGCGGAAAGGCGACGTTTTCAAGCGCTGTAGCGCCGGGAAGAAGGTTGAAGTCCTGGTAGATGAAGCCGATGTTCGAGCGCCGATGGTCGGCGCTTTCACGCTCGCTCATCCTGCCCAGCTCTCGTCCCTCAAAGCGGATCGAGCCCGAGTCGGGATAGAGCAGCGCAGCGATCAGCAAGAGCAGCGTCGACTTGCCCGAGCCGCTCGGCCCCATCACCGCAACCATTTCACCGCCATCCACGACCAGCGAGACGTCGCGCAGGGCGCAGACGACCTCGGCGGATGTGCGGTAGAACTTCGAGACTTCGTCGAGCTCAAGCGTGTGCACGTGCACCACCTCGTTTTCGCGATGCAAGCGTGATCACCTCGGCCTCCGGCTGAGGCTCCGGCACGATCAGCCGCCCCGCGCTCAGGCGCATCAGCCAGGTGGAGGCAAGCGTCTGGTCGGCCTGCGTCGCCGAGTAGAGGACCGCGGTCGAGAGCTCGCTCGCCGATCTGCGCAGCAGCGTCAGCACGCGCTCCCGCTCATCGGGGTCAAGATCGGCGGCAGGATCGTCGGCCACAAGCAGGCGCGGACGCTTGACTATTCCCTGAGCGAGCGCCGCCAGGCGCAGCTCACCCGTGGAGAGCTGCTGCGGGCGCGAGGCCGCACAGTCCTCGATCCCCGCCATCGCGAGCGCCTCCTCAGCCTCTGCGGTTGCGCGGCCGATGTCGCGCGAGGTGAGGTAGCGCGCCAACGCCACCTGCTCGAGAACTGAGAGCTCCGGGCGCAGATCGGGCGTCGCGGGAATCCAGGCGATCTCGCTGCGAAGCAGGTCCGCGTGGCGCTCGCCGATCTCTGCATAAGGCTCTCCCCCGTAGAGCACCGACCCAGCCGTCGGCGAGTCCGCGCCCACCGCAAGGCGCAGCAGCGTCGACTTGCCCGAGCGATTGGCGCCGTAGAGGGCGATGCAATCGCCCCGCTCGATCGAGAAGGAGATATCGGCAAGCACGCTCTTGGCCCGCGCGCCACGGACATAGACCCTGCTCACTCCCTTGAACTCAAGCACGCTCACCGCACCCCCAGGGTACACTGAAAGTGTCGCCTTGCAATAGGTAGCGCTACCTATTGACAGGCGCCGATCGCGCACTTACAATCGTGCATAGGAGGGCTGCTCACGGTCGGCGTCGGGCGCCCCTTCCGCTCCATCATGGTCTCCGACACCAGATTCGCGATACTCGGTCTGCTGGCAAGCGAGCCGGGCTGTGGCTATGACCTCACCAAGCGCTTCGGCGAGCTCTTCGGTGCCGACTGGCGCATGAGCAGGGGCCAGGTCTACGGCATGCTCAAGACGCTTGAAAAGGACGGTCTGGTCGAATCGCGGCGGGTGGTGCGCAACGGACGCAAGATCAGGCTCTACAACATCATGGCCACCGGCATCGAGGCGTTCAGGGTCTGGCGCGAGCAGCCCTGCTGCCTGACGGCGCCCCACCGCGAGGAGCTCTTTCTCAAGCTCGCGCTCGCGCAGCCGGAGGATCTTCCCCGTCTGCTCGAGTGCCTGATCGACCGCGAGCAGGAGTGCGTGCAGCGCCTGCACCTGCACGCCAAGGAGCCGAGCCCTGACGCCGCCGTTCAAGGCGCATGGCAGAGGCGCGCAAGCGGCCAGATCGGATCGGCGATCACCGCCATGCTGCAGGCCGAACTGGATTGGGTGGAAGCGATGAAGCGCTGCATCGAAGAGCATCTGGGCTCGCTGGCGGGCGCCGGCGGCGCGCCCGCGCACATCGCAGGCGGCCAGGTACGGCGGGTGGCCTAAGCGATGCGGTCAATCAGGCTGCTCGGCGTCGCGCTGCTTGCCCTGCCCCTGCTTGCGCCTGCTCCGGCGGCGTCGGCTGCGCGCGGTCGCGCAGTTGCCAGCAGGTCCTTCAGCGGCTACGACAACGCCACCCTGCACCTGATCCACGCATCCGGCGCCACGCTGGTGGAGGAAGGCCCGGCCTCAGGAAATCTTCCCGGCCACGTGCACGCGGTGCTCTATGTCGGCACCACCTTCCACGGCACCTTCACCATCTACACCAGCCACGGCGAGCTCTACGGCCGCGGCAGCGCCCGGCTGCACAACGGCGGCGGAGCGATCGAAACCTTCAGCGGAGTCGCGGAAGCCACCGGCGGCAGCGGTCAGTTTCGCGGCGCGCACGGGCGCGGGCGCCTCTACGGCAGCTTCAACCGCCACACCTACCGCATCGTCCTGCAGACGCGCGGCACGCTCCAGACCTGAGCGCCAGGGAACGCTCAGGCTGCAGCAGGCGCCCAGCAGCGCACGCCCGTCGGATCGATCGCCACCTCCACGCGCTCCCCGACCGAGAGGCCCGCCCACGCGCTGCCGCGCGCAAGCAGCGAAAGGCCGCCCACGGCAAGGCGCGCCTCGAAGCTGCCACGGATCGGCAGCGCCTCGCACACAACCGCCCTGATCGTGCGCCCGCCGGGCGAGCGGCCCTCGCTCAACCGAGCAACCGCCTCAGGCGCGATCGCGGCCATCACCTGGTCCCCCGGCCGCCACTCGCTGCCTTCAAGCTTCAGCACAAGATCGGGCAGGCGCAGCGAGCGCGCCTCCGTGATCACGCCGGCGTGGACGTTCGGCGTCCCGACCAGCTGCGCCACGCGCATGCTCGCCGGCTGGGCGAAGACCTCCGCCAGCGACCCTGACTGCAGCACGCGCCCGCCCTCGATCACAACGACCAGCTCAGCGAGACGAGCGACCTCCTCCGGGTCGTGGCTCACCAGCACCGTCGCAAAGCCGGTCTGCCGCCGCAGGCGCGCAAGCTCCTCCTGAAGCTCCGATCGCAGCACCACATCAAGCGCGCTGAAGGGCTCGTCGAGCAGCACCAGCTGCGGATCGCACGCCAGCGCGCGCGCCAGCGCCACCCTCCGTCGCTGACCGCCGGAGAGCTGCTCAGGCCTGCGCCCTGCAAGCGCTGCAAGCCCCAGGCGCTCAAGCCACCAGGCCCCGCGCGCAGGCTGAGCGCGCGGCGCGAGCGTCACCTGCTCCCAGACCGTGCGCCGCGGCAGCAGGCAGGCATCCTGGGGCACGTAGCCAATGCCGCGATCGCTCGGCGGAAGCCCGCCAAGCTCGCGCCGGCCGATCTCGATCTGCACCTGCGCGCCGCTCGCAAGCCCGCAGAGCGCGCGCAGGGTCAGCGTCTTGCCTGCCCCGGAGGGTCCCAGCAGTGCCACCGCGCCGCCCGCGCGCATCGGCGGGACCGAGACCGTGAAGTCCCCCGCCCGCGCCTGCGCAGCAAAGGAGACGGTCTGTGCGCGCGCCGCGCGGGGAGCCTCCGCGGTGAGTGCGGGCGGGGGTCCGGAGGCCCTGTGCGGAAGCGCCGGGGCCACCCGCAGCGCCGCCAGAACAATCACCGCTGCGCCCAGCGCGACCGCCACCGGCAATGCGGTTGCGCCAAGCCCGCTTGAATCGAACTGTACGAACGTATAGACGGGCAGCGAGTAGGGGTGGTAGGCGAGTATCACGGTCGCGCCAAACTCGCCGAAGGCGCGCAGCCATGCCAGCAGCAGCCCCGCGCGCACGCCCGGCCAGGCAGCATGCAGGGCGATGCGCCCAAAGCGCGCAAGCGGCCCGTGCCCGAGCGTCGCCGCCACCTCCTCCAGCGCCGGGTCCACCGCCGCAAAGGCGGCGCGCGCGGCGATCACCAGGAAGGGCGCAGCGACAAAGGACTGCGCGAGCACGACCCCCGTGAGCGAGTCCGTCAGCGCGCCGCCGAAGATCCGCCCGAGCAGGGTGTAGGGGCCGACGACGTAGAGCAGCAGGATCCCGCTCATCAGCGGCGGCAGCGCAAGCGGCAGCGCCACGAGCGCTTCCAGGATCGCTGCCGCGCGCGAGCGCGAGCGCGCCAGCAGATAGGCGAGCGGCACGCCGCCGAGGGCGATCAGCGCAGTGGCGATGGTTGCGCACAGCAGCGAGACCGCAAGCGCCGAGAGCGCCCCCGCGGGCAGCGACAGCCCGCCGTGCAGGCGCACCACGAACGCCCCGATCGGCACCAGCAGGTAGAGCGCAAGCAGCGCCGCGAGCGCATGGAGCGGAAGGCGCGCGCGCGCGCTCAACTGCCTGGAATCAGCGCGCGCAGGCTTGGCGCAAGCAGCGCGGGCGAGCCGCTGAGCGTCGGCGTCATCACGCTCAGGCCATGCGCAGCAAGCAGCGCGCGTCCGGAGCTCCCGAGCAGATAGGCGACAAACGCCTGCGCGCCGGTGGGATCAGGCGCGCCGGTCGGGATCGTGATCGTGAACGTCGCGCCGAGATGCAGCCCGGCAAGCGCCACCGTCGGTATGTGCGCTTCAGCGGCCTCGTTGGCATAGAAGAAGCCGCCATCAAGCTGGCCGGACTGCAGGCGCCCGACCAGCGCCGCCTCCGGGAAGACTTCAAAGCGGCCAAGCGCGCTGCGCAGGGCCGGCAGGTGCAGGTCCACGGCCGCCGCTTCAAGTGCTTGCACCGTCAGCTTGCCCTTGGGGTCGAGCTTGGGGTCCGTGCGGCCGATCCGCCAGCGCGGCTCCGTGAGCACCTGATACCACGGCCGATGGCGCAGCTGCGCCGCGATCGCGCTGTGGGGGTCATAGCCGAAGACCAGCGGCGCCTTGGCAAAGGTCACATACCACTCCGCGCGCTGCCTGCCGCCGGCCCGCTCCAGCGGCACGTCCGCCTTCGGGCTTGCGGAGATGAACACGTCCGCCACGTGCACGCCGCCACGCATCTCGCTCACCAGTTCATCAGAGCCGCCTGCGAAGCCTTCCAGCCGGTAGCCGCTCGCGCGATCGAAGGCGGGGCCGATCACCGCTTCCATCAGATGCTCGAGCGATGCGGCATAGAGCACGGCCACCGGGCCTCCTCCGCCCGCTGATGACCCGCCCTTCGCGCTCGTGCCGCAACCGGCAACGAGCAGCGCAGCGGCCGCCAGCAGCGCCGCGGCCAGACCACCTGCATATGTACGCCTCGATCTCATCGATCCTCGCTTTCTGTTCTGTCATCCCTCTCCACCATCACCGAGGTCGCCTTCACGAGCGCTGTCGCATGCACCCCCGGGGCAAGCCCAAGCTCGCTGACCGAGTCACGCGTTATCGCCGCGGTGAGCAAAAACGGGCCGGCCTCGATCTCAACCAGCGCCATCACGCCGTCCACCTCGACGGAGCGCACTACGCCTGGAAAGCGATTGCGCATCGACGCGGGTGTGCCGGTGCGATGACGCGCCGGCCGCTGCGTCAGGCGCTCGACCTCAGCGCGCCCCACCAGCCTGCGGTTGGCAGCGTCGCGACGCACCTTCAGCCGTCCGGCGCGCTCCCAGCGCCGCAGCGTGTCGACGCTGACGCCGATCGCCTCAGCCGCCTCGCCCAGCGAGAGCTCGTCCTTCATGCTGCCTATGTATAGCATAGGCAGCATTAGGGTGCCCTTATCGCTTAGGGCGTCCTCTCTGCGCCAGCATCACCTCAACCAGGCAGCCTGCGCGGGCCGGGTCGCGAGGCTGAAACTCGCTCAGCTGCGCGCCTGGCGCGAGCTTGGCGAGCAGCCCGCGGTTGATGCCTCGGTGCAGCCCGCAGACCACCGGCTGGTTGGCCTTCGCCGCAGCACGATAAGGACAGTTGCGCAGCGTCAGCGCAAGGCGGTCCGCGCTCTCCGCGCGCACCCGCGGCTGGAAGCCAAGGACGGTGAGCGCCCCAAGCAGCTCGTCAGCGGGCTCTGCGCCGCGGCGTGGGCGCGGCGCGACCTCTTCGCCGATCTGCACTCCCGCCTCCTCCACGCGCCTGACGTTCTTGGCGGTCGGCTCGATCGCGCGCGCCAGCCAGCGCACGAGGTCTCCATAGGCATGCGGCGGCCGGCCGCCCGGGCGGCCCTCTGCAGCGACCCTCCACACATCCGGCGGGCGGCCGCGGCGGCCGCGCAGGCGCTCGCGCTCGATCAGCCCCGCCTCAGCAAGCCGCTCGAGGTGGACGCGCACGCCATTGGGATGCAGCTCCAGTCGCTGCGCGAGCTCTGCGGTGGCGGCCGGGCGCCCAAGCTCGTGCAGCAGCGCATAGAGACGCGCGCGCGTGGGCTGCGCGAGTGCGTCCTCGGGCTCCGTCGGCGTGGGCAGGTCGATCACACCACCATTTTGCCACAGCACTCGTGTGCAAACCGGCGCTGGTGCGCTTGCAGAGGGCTCGCTCAGCGCGGCCGTCGGGGAGCGCGCCCCTTTGCTTCGCTATTTCGGTGTTGCCCCAAGCACGGCCGGATGCCCGCCCCGGAGCTCCGCGGGCGTCGGCGCGTCCGGAAGCGGAACCTCGACGATCACCCGCGTGCCCTCTGCTCCGGAGTGAATCGAGAGCGCTCCGCGGACGAGCGCGACACGCTCGCGGATGCCATCGAGCCCGAAGCCGCCGCTCACGCTGCGCGTGTCAAAGCCGCGGCCGTCATCGACCACTTCCAGCACGACTCGCCCCGCACACTTGCGCAGCACCACCTCAGCGCTCTTTGCGTGTGCGTGGCGCACCACGTTCGTGAGCGCCTCCTGCGCGATGCGGTAGAGCGTCGTCTCAAGCTCCGGGCTCAGCCTGGGAAGGCTCTGCAGCGCACAGCTGACGTGCAGCCCGCCCTCTCCGTAGTGGTGTAAGACAAGCGAGCGGATCGCCTCCTCGAGGCCACCATGGTCGAGCACCGGCGGGCGCAGATCGGCAATGATCGCCCGCAGGTTGGCGATCTCGCGCTCGATCTGCGCGATCAGCTCTCCTGCAGCGCTCTGCCAGGTCTCCAGCTCTGCACGCGCCAGCGCCCCCTTCAGCGTGAAGCGCATCGCGGCGAGCGCCTGCAGGGTCTGGTCGTGCAGCTCGCGCCCCCAGCGCGCACGCTCGCGCTCCGTCGCGGCAAGGGTCGCCGCAAGTCGCTGCGCCTCGAAGCTGCGGGCCAGCGCGATCGCAGTCGCGGTGCTTGCCACAAAGGCGCTCGGCAGCCGCTCCTCCTCCTCCTCACGCCAGCGCCCGGGGCGCTGATCGAAGGCGCAGATGATCCCAACCTGCTCGCCGCGATAGAGCATCGGCGCAAACAACGCCGAGCGGGCTCCGCGCGTGCACAGCGTCTCGCGCACCGCCACCGGCAGCTCCTGCAGATCTGAGACGACCTCGGTTCTGCCGCCGGCGAGGATCGCGCCCGCCAGCGTGCCCTCAAGCGCAAGCCGCGTGCCCTCCGAGGGCGCCTGCGCCCCGGCTGAGGCGGCAACGTGCAGCTCCTCGCCTTCGCGAACCATCACCACGACGCTCGCGACGCCCAGCAGCACCTGCGTCCTTCTCAGGGCGAGCTCGAGAATCTGGTGCAGCTCAGAGCGATCGCTGAGGGCGGTGTTCATCGCCTCCGCCGCCCTCAGGCTCTCCAGCGTGCGCTCAAGCTCGCTGCCACGACGCGCCAGGGTCGTGCGCAGGCGCGCGTGCTCGATCGCGATCGCCGCCCAGCCGGCAAGCACCAGCAGCGCCTCCTCATCGCCTTGGTCGAAGCTGCCCTTGCGCGCCTCGGTGACGTAGATGCTGCCCCACGCGCGGCTGCCGATCATAATCGGAACGCCGAGGAAGCTGCGCATCGGCGGATGGCCGGGGGGAAAGCCGACGCTGTCAGGATGGCTGCGCAGGTCCTCCAGACGCAGCAGCTGCGGCTTTCTGATCAGCAGGCCGAGCAGGCCGCGCCCCTCCGGCTGCCTGCCGATCGCAGCGCGGGTCTCCCCATCGACCCCGCGCGTCAGGAAGCGGGCTAGCGACCTGCGATCCTCCGCCACCACGCCGAGCGCCGCGTAGCGGGCATCGGTGAGCTCCTGCGCGCATGCGAGCAGCCGATCGAGCACCCGCTCCTCATCGATCGCCGCCAGCACGCCGCGACCGACCACGATCAGATGGCGCAGACGCTCCGCATCCAGAGCGCCGGTTGCAGCTCCGCTCTGCTCAGGCGCGCCTGCCTGCTCTCGCTGTGGTGGTGACATCGCCACGGCCTTCTCTGGATGGAGTCTGCATCTCCCCGCCGATCCGCGCTCGCCGCCCGGTCCCGGAGCCTCGACCCGGGCGCCGCTCCTCACATCGACGGGGCCAAGCGCCAGAGGCCGACACTATCGAACGGTAGCAGCCTGAGATGCTCGCAGCCCGGCGCCGCCTCAGCGCACAACCAGCACCGAGCAGGGCGCGCGCTGCGCAACACGCTCGCTCACGCTGCCCAGCGCGCGCAGCCCGTGCAGGCCACGGCTGCCCAGGACCATCAGCCCGCTGCCCGCACCTGCGCCAAGCAGCGCAGCGACCGGGCCGCGAGGATCCTCGATCAGCACGCCCGTGCTGATCTCAAGCCGGCGCTCCTCCTGGCCGTTGCGGGCGCTCGCGTCGGAGCCGCCCGTGCCCGCGCTCACGACCTGCAGCTGCAGCCCCAACCGACCGCAGAGCGCCTCGGCGACCGCCAGCGCGCGGCGCGCCGCTGGTGAGCCGTCGTATCCGACCGTCACCAGGCAGCGTGCGGGCGGGTCGGCGCGTGCGGTGCCGCGTGAGAGCAACACAGCACAGGGCGCCTCATGGAGCATCGCCGAGGCGACGCTGCCCAAGAGAATGCCCGCTGCACGCCTCCGGCTGCGCCCACCCAGCGCGATCAGCGTGGCGCGCTCAGCGCTCAGCTCCGCGAGCAGCATCCTGGCGGGCGGCCCCTCGCGCAGGATCGCTTCTGCTGGTCGCAGCGCGCCGATCTCCGCCTGCAGGTCCGTGACCATCGACTCCATCCGCTGCGTCGTCGCGCGCTCCAGGAAGACGCCGGCTTCGCTTTCCACGGCATAGGGGTCGACAACCGCGCAGAGCGTGAGCGCTCCCTCGCGGGGCATCAGGCGCGCCGTCTCCCAACCGACCCGCCGACTTTCGGCAGAGCCGTCGATCGCGCACAGCACGCGCTCGAAGATCCGCGGCGCGCCCTCGCGGTCGCTGCTCACCCTCGCAGCCCGGGCAGGGGCTCGCCGTGCACATCGCCTGCGGGGCTCATGTCGACAGTTTGACTGCTGTGCCCTCTTCACGCCACCCGCAGCGCCCCTCCACTGCCTTACATTCTGGCGCTCAATGTCTACGGACTAGACGATCAGCCAGTTTCGTGTAAACTAGCGCGCATGGGCACAGCAACGGTTGGAAGCCGGCCGTCCGCAGCAGCTGCTGCTGCAGTCGAGAGCACATTTCGCAGCGGCGTCGCGGGCTCGCTGGGCGAGGCGGATCCCTTCCGGCTGGATCGGCTCGGCAAGCACCTGCTGGCCTGCGCGCCGCTGCGCACGCCCACGCATGCCACAGCCCGTGCCCTCGCCGCGACGCTCGGCATCGAGCGGGTGCTGATCACGCGCGCCACCGAGGGCGGCCAGGCGCTGATCGCGGTCGCCCAGACCGGGTTCACCGCCGCCGAGCTTGATTGCGCCGAGAGCGGCATCCCCCTGAGCGGGTGGCTGGCGCGCGCGCTCGCGGCGGGAGCGGCGGCCTTCACGCCAAGCGCGGGCGCCAACGAGGTCCTTCCCGTCGCGCTTGCGCGCGCTCTGCGCATCGGGCCCCTGATCTGCGCGCCGCTGCGCGCCCAGCAGGGCACCTACGGCGCGCTGCTTGCAGACAACGCCGGCGCGCCCTTCCCGATCAGCGAGCTGCTGCTTGCGATCGCCACCGCCGCCGGCGCCGGCGTCGGCTGCGCGCTTGCCGCAGCGGGCGAGCGCGCGCCGTGCGAGAGCTTTGGAGCGCCAAGCAGGCAGCGCGCCCAGACACCACCTGAGCTTTCGCTGCGCCTCACCCCGCGCGAGCTGGAGATCCTCGAGCTGATCGGGGCCGGGCTTACCAACCGGGAGATCGCTGCGGCGCGCGGGCTGAGCACGTTCACGGTGCGCGACCACATCTCAAACCTGCTGCGCAAGCTCCAGGTCGGCAATCGCGCGGCCGCGCTGGTGAAGGCCCAGGAGCTGCAGCTGCTCGGCGCCTGCAGCGCCACCTGAGGAGCAAAGCGACGAGAAAGGCACCCTACAAACGTCGGATGGCCGCCCGCTCTGCGCTCTGCCAGCCTCAGCATGCGCCCTCCACGCACGCTCATGTTGCGGGGAGGTCAATGCCTGCGCGCCGCGCGGCTCAGCGTCGCGAGCGGGCGCACCCGGCGATCACCAACCGCAACGACACCCGGAGGTCTCGATGAGCGACACCACACCAAGAGCCACCCTCTCCGCGAACCCCGCGGAGGTTGACCTGAGCACGATCGACCCGACCGCGGTCGATGAGCTCGAGTTCGCCAACCTCGTGCGCACCGCCGCCGACTCCGTGATCGAAGAGGCGCTTGCGGCCGGTCGCGAGCTGATCCTCGATGAGATCTTCCGCCGCATGAACGAGCACTTCGAGCCCGAGCGCGCCGCAGGCGTAGAGGCGCTGATCGAATGGCGCCTGACCGGGCCGGACGGAGCGGAGGACCGCTATTTCCTGACGATCAGCGACGGTGCCTGCGCCGTCGCCAAGGAGGCCGAGGGCACCCCCCGGGCGACGCTCAGCATCTCCGCGGTGGACTTCATCCGCGTGGCGACCGGCAACGCGCTCGGGCCGGCGCTCTACATGGCCGGGCGCGTGCTGGTAGAGGGCGATATAACGCTTGCAATGACGGTTCCGACCTTCTTCCGCATCCCCGAGCCGACGCCCGAGAGCGGGTCATAGCAAGCGTGAGCCGGGGGCGCATCTGGCGGGCCGAAAGCAACCAGGTCAGGCGGGGGACGGTGCGAGCGCTGGGCGCCGGCGTGGAAGAGCACGCGCGAGCGATCCCCTGGCCGACCCGGCGCTCTACCTGGGCGCCGAGAGCGGGCCGGAGCGCAGCGCGCGGGAGCAGCTGCTGCGCTACTGCCATGCCCGCGGCGCAAGCATCGAGCGCATGCGCGCTGCCGCTCGCGACGGCACGATCGCGACGCTCCCGCTCGAGCTCGCGCTGCGCGGCGAGCGTCGCTACACGCTCTCGGCGGTTGCGCGCGCTGCGGGGATCTCGCTGCCGTATCTGCGCGCCGTCCTGATCGCGATCGGCTACCCCAACCCGCGCCCCCGCGAGCGTGCCTTCAGCGAGGAGGACCTGCGTGCCGCCCAGGCGCTGGGGCTCTTCCTGCGCGCGGGCCTGCCGCGCCAGGAGCTGCTTGAGGTTCTACGCGTGGGCGGGCGATCGCTGGCCCAGATCGCAGCGGTGGTTCGCCGCTTTGTGGGCGATGCGCTGATTCAGCCGGGCGACAGCGAGCACGACCTCGGCCTGCGCTACGTCGCCGCCGTGGAGCAGCTGCTGCCCGAGCTCACGCCGCTGCTCTCCTGGCAGCTGAAGATGCACCTGCGCGAGCAGGCCACGCGCGAGGTGATCGGCCGCGCCGAGCGCGAAGCGGGCGCGCTGAGCGACACGCGCGAGGTCGCTGTCTGCTTTGCGGACCTCTCCGGCTTCAGCCGCCTGGGCACACGGCTTCCAGCCGAGCAGATGGGGGCGATCGCCACGCGGATGGCGATGCACTGCTTTGAAGTCGCCCGCCCGCCTGTGGAGCTGGTCAAGACGATCGGCGACGGCGCGATGTTCGTCTCCGCCGATGTGCCCGCGCTGCTCGATGCCATCCGTGCGCTGAGCGAGCGTGTTGAAGGCGACGATGAGGAGCTGCCGACGCTGCGCGCCGGGGTCGCCTACGGCCCCGCGGTGCTGCGCTTAGGCGACTGGTTCGGCGCGACCGTCAACCGCGCCAGCCGCATCGCAGAGCTTGCCCGGCCGCGCACGATCCTTGCTGACGCTGCCGTGCGCGAGCAGGCCGGCGAGCGCTTGCGCTGGCGGCGGACGCGGCCGCGCAGCCTGCGCGGGATCGAGCGCTGGGCGACGCTCTACCAGCTGGTCGGTTCATACTGATCGTGCAACGATGTCAGGCAACCTCACCGAGCTGCTCGCCCGCGCCGGTGGGCCGCAGGCGCCAAACGCGCTTGCCGAGCTCAAGCGCAGCCGCGAGCGCGAGCGCGCCTTAGAGCCGGACGAGCTGGCACGCATCGCCACGCGAACAGGGCTGCCGGAGGCGACGATCCATGGCATCGCAACCTTCTATGAGGACCTCCGCGAGCCGCGCGGGCGCCGCCACATCCGCCTCTGCACCGGCACGGCGTGCTTTGCCGCCGGCGCTCCGCAGCTGCTGAGACGGATCGCTGGAGAGCTTGGCGTGGAGCCGGGATGCTGCACGGAGGACGGCGAGACCTCGCTCGCGGAGGTCTACTGCCTGGGCCTCTGCCACTCCGCACCGGCGCTCTGCGACGGCGGCGTGATCGACGCCGGCCCGGGCCTGCTGGAGCGGGTGCTCGCCGAGCGCTGCGCCGACGTCGCCGCGCCTGAGCCCGCCAGCATGCTCGAGCGCCCCGTGCTGATCGCCAAAGGCGACTGGTCCGGGCTGGAGCGTGCGCTCACCGCATTGGGCCCCGAGCAGCTGCTTGCGGAGCTCTCCGCCGCGGAGCTGCGCGGGCGTGGCGGCGCGGGCTTTCCTGCCGCACGCAAATGGCAGGCGGCACGCGCGCACGATGCGCCTGTGCGCTACATCGTCGCCAACGGCGATGAGGGTGACCCTGGCTCCTACATCGACAAGTACCTGATGGAGCAGAACCCGGCGCTGATCTTGGAGGGGATGGCGCTTGCCGGCTATGCGGTCGGCGCCGAGCAGGGCTTCATCCTCACGCGCTCGGAGTATCCGCGAGCAAAGCCCGCCCTGGAGGCGGCGATCGCAGATGCGCAGCGCGCGGGCTACCTCGGCGAGCGCATCGCCGGCAGCGACTTCAGCTTTCAGGTGGAGGTCCGCGAGGGCGCGGGCTCCTACGTCGCCGGCGAGGAGACCGCGCTGATCGCCTGCCTGGAAGGGCTGCGCGCAACCGTTGCCGCACGACCCCCCTACCCCGCCGAGCGCGGCCTCTACGGCATGCCGACGGTGGTCAACAACGTCGAGACGCTTGCCAACGCTCCCTTCATCGCACGCGAGGGCGCGCGCTCCTACCGCGCCCTCAGCCCGGGCGCGACGCCTGGATCGAAGCTGATCTGCTTCAACGAGCGCTTTGCACGGCCCGGGCTCTGGGAGGTGCCCTTCGGCAGGCCGCTCTCCGAGCTCTGCGAGCAGCTTGCCGGCGGCGTCCCAGGCGGCCTGAAGGCCGTTCAGATCGGTGGTCCGCTCGGCGGTATCCTGCCCGCCGCGCTGCTTGACACGCCGTTTGACTTCGAGCCGCTTGCTGCGGTCGGATGCATGCTCGGCCACGGCTCGATCGTCGCCTTCGATCAGGCCACCGACATGCGGGCGCTCGCAGCCCACCTGCTGCGCTTCGGCGCCCGCGAGAGCTGCGGCAAGTGCTTCCCCTGCCGGATCGGCCTGCAGCGTGCGCGCGAGCGCTTCGAAGGGTGCCAGCCGCCTGTCCGTGGGGAGCTCGAGGATCTGCTGGCGGCGCTTGAGCTGGGCAGCCTCTGCGCGCACGGCTCAGGGATCGCGGCGCCTCTGCGCAGCCTGATCGAGCACTACCCGCGGGAGCTGGGCCTCGATGAGCGCTGAGCGGGGGGAGCCGATCCGCGCAGAGCAGTGCGATTCGGTGCGCGTGTGCCTCGACGGCGGCTGGCTTGAGGTCGGCGTCGGAGAGACGATCCTACAGGCGGCGGAGCGGGCCGGGCGCGAGATCCCGACGCTCTGCTTTGACCGGCGCCTTGCCCCCTTCGGCGCCTGCCGGCTGTGCCTGGTCGGCGTGCAGGGAGCAGGTGCGCCGCTGCCCGCCTGCACCACCCGCTGCCACGACGGCATGGTGGTCGACACCACAGACGAGCGCGCGCGACGCGTCGTGAGAACCGTGCTTGAGCTGGTGCTCTCCGAGCTGCCCGGCGATCCGCTCCCGGGCAGCGAGCTTGATGTGCTTGCGCGGCGTTTGGGCGTCGCCCGCTCCCGCTTTGCCGGGCGCACGCACGAGCGCCGCCACGACGAGCGCCATCCCTACCTGCTGTTGGAGAGCGAGCTGTGCATCTCCTGCGGGCGCTGCGTTCGCATCTGCGACGAGCTGCAGGGGGCCTTTGCGCTGACGGCCACCGGCCGGGGCTTTGACGCAAGCATCGCCGCGGGGCTTGACAGCGGCTTTGCCAACTCAAGCTGCGTCTCCTGCGGCGCCTGCGCGCACACCTGCCCGACCGGAGCGATCCGCGAGCGTCTTGACACTCTGTAGGCCGCTCCGGTGGGCTTCCCTAATAAGCGCTCACCATCGGCAAGCTGCGTCTGGGCAGCGGCCCCTCACCCTCCCGGTCACAGCGAGCTTGAGCCTCGCGGTGGTGATCAGCGCTGCCGCGGCGTGCAGGATCGAAGGGACGAGGCTGAGGCTCACAGAAGCCGGCAGCCGCACAGCTCACGCCGTCATCACGACGCGCTGAAGCCCGGCAGCAGAGCGCTCTGGCCTTCGATCGTCAGGCGACCGCTTGCCGTGACCAGCGTCAGCTGCAAGGTCTCACGCCCCTGCCTGGTGAAGCCGGTGCCGTGGATCATGCCGCCTGCAGACACCTAGCCGATCGGCCTGATCTTCCCCGACGCGACAGGGCGCAGGCGCGCGCCGGCGTCGGGTATCCGCACCGGCTCATAGTTGAGCGCACCTCTGAGCGTGCCGGCAAGGCGCACGCAGCGCCTCGCCGCGCCGCACCGCGCAGCTTGCAGGACGATCGTCAGCGATCGCGCTCGGCGCGCGGAGGAGGGGCCGACGATCAGTCCGATCTGCACATTGCCGTGCTCGCCGCGCAGCCGATCGCTATCACGCCTGCAAGCCATGCGACGCAGAGCGATCTGGCGCTCGCTTGAAGGGTGGGGCGCTCCCCGGGAGGCGCGCTGGCTCGTCGCGGCAGGTGCCCCATGGCGCGATGCCAGTCAAGCAGATCGCAGGGCGCGCCTTCGCGAGCGCACGCGCACTGTGAGAGTGCGATCGTGAGCTTCTAGACTGCGCCTTTAGGGCAGCGCTGCGCGGGAAGGCGCCTGCGCAGCGGATCGCTCGATCGATCAGGCACAGGCGGGAGGCAAATGAGCTGCGCTCAGCCGCAAGCAGTTTTGGAGACAAGCTGATGGAGCACCCGGGTGCTGACGCGGCGCTCCTGGAGGCAGCCGCCGAGGGCGCCTTGCAGCCGGAGGGCGCAGGCACGCTTACCACCTGCGGCTACTGCGGCGTGGGCTGCCGGCTGCGCGCCCATGTGCACGCTGGCTCGCTGCTTTCAATCACGCCCGCGCTGGAGGGGCCCGCCAACCGCGGCCACGCCTGCCTGAAGGGGCGCTTCGCCCACCGCTTTGCGCGCTCGCGCGAGCGCCTCACCGAGCCGCTGATCAGGCGCGGCGGCCGCCTCGTGGCGGTCAGCTGGGAGGAGGCGATCGCCACGGTCGCCGATCGCCTCGGCGCGATCCGGCGCGACCACGGTGCCGACGCGATCGCCGGGCTTGCCTCCTCACGCGGCACCAACGAGGAGTGCTTTGCGATGGCGCGGCTGATGCGCGCAGCGATCGGCACCAACAACATCGACAACTGCTCGCGCGTCTGCCACTCGCCAACCTCCTACGCCCTGCGCCGCTCGCTGGGCCTCTCGGGCGCCACCGGCACCTTCGACGACATCGAGCGCGCCCAGGCGGCGATCATCATCGGCGCCAACCCGACGCAGGCGCACCCCGTCGTCGGGGCGCGCATCAAGCAGGCGGCGCTGCGCGGCCTTGCGCTGGTCACGATCGACCCCCGCCGGATCGAGCTTGCCGACTACGGCGTGCTGCACATCGGCATCCGCGCGGGCACCAACGCCGCCGTGCTGCTCGGGATCGCCCACGTGCTCGTGCGCGAGGGGCTGATCGACGAGGACTTCATCGCGCAGCGAACAGAAGGCTACGAGACGCTTGCCGCGCTGCTTGACGCCTACGACCCGCCCACGGCAGGTGCGATCGCAGGCTGCGATCCGCAGGCGATCGAGGAGGCCGCCCACATCTACGGCGACTGCGAGCGCGCATCGATCCTCTGGGGCCTTGGCGTGACCGAGCACCGCTACGGCTCCGAGGTCGCGCAGCTGATCTGCAACCTGGCGCTGCTGAGCGGCAAGATCGGGGCTCCCGGCTGCGCGCTGCTGCCCCTGCGCGGGCAGAACAACGTCCAAGGGTCCTCTGACATGGGGGCGCTGCCCGACACCTACAGCGCCTACCGCTCAGTGACCGACGAGGCGGTCGCAGGCTCCTTCGAAGCGGCCTGGGGCACACCGCTCTCGCGGCGCCCCGGATACCGCATACCCGAGATGCTGGACGGAGCCTGCGCAGGCGATCTGAAGGCGATGTACATCGTCGGTGAGGACATCGCCCAGACCGATCCCAACAGCGCGCACGTGCGCGCGGCGCTTGAGGCGCTCGACTTCCTCGTCTGCCAGGAGATCTTCGAGAACGAGACGACCGCCTATGCGGACGTGATCCTGCCTGCCTCCTCCTTTCTGGAGAAGGAGGGCACCTTCACCAACGCCGAGCGGCGCATCCAGCACGTAGCGCCCGCGCTTGCGCCCCCCGGCCAGGCGCGCACCGACCTTGAGATCATCGTCGACGTCGCGCGCGCCCTCGGCCATGAGATGGGCTATCGCGCGCCGGCGGACGTGATGGCGGAGATCGCCGCCCTCACCCCCCACTTCGCCGGCGTCACCTACGAGCGCCTCGGCGATACAGGGCTCTGCTGGCCCGTGCACGCCGACGGCAGCGACAGCGCGATCCTCTATACCGATCGCTTTCACACCGCAAGCGGGCGCGGGCGCCTTGCCGCCCTCCCCTACAAGCCCCCCGGCGAGCAGCCCGACGCCGAGCTGCCGCTGACGCTGGTCACCGGCCGCATCCTCGAGCACTACAACGCCGGCACGATGACCCGGCGCACGCCCAATCTCGCCCTCTGCGACCACGACCGCCTGGAGATCAACCCGATCGACGCGCGCCGCCTCTGGATCAGCGAGGGCGCGACGGTCTCCGTGCGCAGCCGCCATGGGCGCTGCGAGCTGCGCGCGAGCCTCTCGGAGCGGATCGAGCCCGGCCACGTCTTTGCAAGCTTCCACTTCCCCGAGTCCCGGACAAACCTGCTTGTCGGCGCCTCCGCGGACGTCAACACCGCCTGCCCGGAGTACAAGGTGGTGGCGGTCGATGTGCGGCCGCTCTCCGAGGCGCCATCGCAGCGGCCGGCGCTCGCCTCAGGTCGATGAGCACCGAAGCGCCGCCCACCCGCCCGCGCGAGCGCACGGAGCGCGGCAGCGAGATTGCGCGGCTGACCAAGGAGGTCCTGCGCGAAGGCAGGCGCGACCGCGTAGCGGTGGAAGAGCCGCTTGAGATCCGCTGCGGGGGGCACGCGGTCGCGGTGACGATGCGAACGCCCGGAGCCGACGAGGAGCTCGCGCTCGGCTTCCTCTACAGCGAAGGGCTGATCGCGGGGCCGCGCACGGTCGGCCCGAGCGCGGAGCTTGCGGCCAACGTCGTCTGCGTGGCGGGGCCGCCGCTGCAGATGCCGGCCCAGCGACGCTTCTTCACCTCATCCTCCTGCGGGGTGTGCGGGAAGGGGGCGCTCGAGGACGTGACCCGCCGAGCGCCGCCGCTGGCGCCGGGCCCGCGGCTTGCGCGATCGCTGCTTGCCGGGCTTCCGGAGGCGCTGGCCCAGCCGGGCTTCGCGCGCACCGGCGGCCTGCACGCGACCGCGCTCTTTGACGCACGCGGGCAGCTGCTCTCACTCCGCGAGGACGTCGGGCGCCACAACGCGATGGACAAGGTGATCGGGCTGGCACTGCGCGAGGGGGCGCTGCCGCTGCGCTCACGGATCCTCTGCGTCACCGGGCGGCTCTCATACGAGCTGGTCCAGAAGGCCGCGATCGCGGGCGCCCCGATCCTCGTCGGCATCGGCGCGCCCAGCTCGCTGGCGATCGAGCTTGCGGCAGAGGTCAAGATGACCCTCGCCGGCTTTGCGCGGCGCGGGCGCATCAACATCTACACCGCCCCCGAGCGCGTCGATCAGGCCTGAGCGACCGGCGGCCCGCCGGGGCGCAGGGCTTCGCACACCCACCCGTCGGGAATGTGGCCGGCGGCCAGAAAGGCGTGCAGGGCGTCGCTCTCCTCGGCGCTCAGGCCGCCGTCTGCACGGGTGTAGAAGATCGGCTCCTCCTTGCCATTGTGCGCCTCAAGCTGGGCCAGAAGCCGCGCGCAGCACTCGCGCAGGCTGAGCGCGTCGCCCGCTGGGGCCAGCTCCTCAAGCGCATCGAGCGTGCGCCAGATCTCGCCATGCTCGCGGACCATCACAAGCGTCGGTATCGCAAGCTCGCCCGCCAGGCCCGGGAAGAGCAGCTCCTCCTCAAGGTAGATGTGGCGACGCAGCGCCGCGATCGCCCGCTGAAGCTCCCCGGCGCGCGGCGCGCCGGCGGCAAGGGACTCCACGAAGGCCTCGATGCCGGAGTCGATCTCGCGGTGCTCGCGCTCGAGCGCCGCCTGCAGCGAGCGGGCGCTCATGCTCTCGCCATCGGCCTCTGTTGCGGCTGCATCCGCGGCAGGCGCGGGTCGAGCGCTCTGGCCGCTTCGTGCGCGAGCGCCTGCCAGCGGCCCACCGACTGCGCCGGCGGCTCGCCCCAGGTGCGCCCTTCGAGCACCCAGACATCCTCGCGCTCGCCGCCCCTCAGCAGCAGCAGCGAGTGAGCATCGAGGATCGCGCTCGCCGCCGCCGCGGGCGCGCCGACAAGCTTCGGGTGCAGGTGCGTCATCATCGACAGGCGGCGGGCAAGGCGCTCGACCTGCTGATCGTCCATCGCCGCGCGAAAGGCGATCGCAAACAGCCTCCGGCCGGTTCCAGCGCAAATCGCTTGCACTCGTCCATTTTACCACCGTCGATATGTAAATGCTTGGCCGCGGGGCGCCACTCCTCGGCGCCACGATAAGGCATCGACCCATCTGGTATATACTTGATCGGAAATGAGGTCTTTGATCTCCTTCCCAAACCCGCTCAACGAGAAGGCCGCGCGGGTCGTGGCCGCCGTCGTTGCCGCGATCAGCGTGATCGCGCTCGCGACGGGCGCCTACTGGCTGTCGGCGCCCCTCGCCTACGGCTTCATCGCGCGGGCGCTCACCGGCCCCAGGCTCAGCCCGCTGGGCTGGCTTGCGAGCCGGCAGATCGCCCCGCGCCTGGGGCCGGCCAAGCCCGTGCCCGGGCCGCCGAAGCGCTTTGCGCAGAGCATCGGGGCGCTCCTGAGCAGCGCCGCCGCGCTGCTCGCGCTTGCGGCCGGGCAGGACGTCGCTGCGGAGATCCTGCTGGCGGCGCTTGCGATCGCCGCCACGCTCGAGGCGACCCTCGGCTTCTGCCTCGGCTGCACGATCTTTGCCGCCCTGATGCGCGTGGGGCTGATACCGGCAGAGGTCTGCAGCCAGTGCGCCAACATCTGGGCGCCGCGGCAAGGCGCCGGCGCCTGAGCGCAGCGAGCGCTACCGCCGCGCCGCGCTGCGCCGCTCGATGGCCCTCCAGGAGGCCCGCAGCGCATCCGCCAGCGGCAGCGCGCGGAGGCGCAGCCCGCAGGCGGCAGCGACCGCGTTTGCGATCGCAGGCGCGATCGCGATGATCGAGGTCTCCCCGGCGCCCGCCGGCGGAATCCCCGGCTGATCGATCAGCACAAGGTCGATCGGCGGCACGTCGCTGATGCGCGGCACGCGATACTCGCGCAGCGAGGCGTTCAGCAGCCGACCGTCGGCAAAGTGCGCGGCCTCGAACAGCGCCCCGCCCAGCCCCATCACGAGTGCGCCCTCAAGCTGGCTTTCAACGCTCGCGCGGTTGACGATCTCGCCGCAGTCGTAGGCGATCACGATGCGCTGCAGCTCGATCTCGCCCCCGCCGCTCACGCGCACCTGCGCGCAGGTGGCGACGCGACCCTCCTTCTCCAGCCCACAGGCGATCCCCAGCCCGACGTCCTCGGCAAGCGCTGCGCGGTCATCCCAGCCGGCACGCTCCGCCGCGGCGCCGAGCGCCGCAGCGAGCCGCTGATCGGCGAGGTTTGCCAGCCGCAGCTGGAGCGGGTCTGCGTGCAATGCATCCGCAAGCTCATCGATCGCGCACTCGCGCGCAAAGGTGTTGTCGGTGGCGGCAAGCGCTCGGTAGGGCCCCTGTGGGAGGGGCGCCTCGGCGGGCTGGAAGGAGAGCGCTTTGGCCTCGGTGCGGTAGGGCGGCTCAAGCGCCGAGGAGCCGGCGTTGATGCAGTGGTGCTCGAGCGCGCACAGCGTGCCGTCCGCGCGGGCGCCCAGCCGCAAGTCGATCACGCCCGCCGGGCGCAGGTAGGTGAAGCGAAACTCCTCCTCCCTGCTCAGGGCGACACGGACCGGGGCCTGGGCCGCGCGCGAGAGCAGCGCCGCCGCGATCGCCTCATGCTCGTTGTGCTTGCCGCCGAAGGCGCCACCGATGTCGGGCACGATCACCCGCACACGCTCCTCCGGGATGCCGAGCGCAGCGGCGACTTCGTAGCGAACGAAGAAGGGCTGCTGGGTGTTGGTGAAGATGCGCACCCGATCGCCCTGCCACTGTGCAAGCGCGACGCGACTCTCAAGGGCGGCATGGGCGATGTAAGAGGTGGTGTAGGTCGCCTCGACCACCGTCGCGGCCTCCTTCAGCGCCCGCTCCAGATCGCCGCTGTGGCGCCCCTGGGCGCCCTGCCAGCCGAGCACCTCCACCGGATGCGAGCGCAGGTGCGCGGCGAGGCCCTCCTCGCAGGCGAAGGCCTCCGGCTCGACCCAGCGCGCGCGGATGACGCCAAGCGCGGCCCTTGCGCGCTGCGCATCCGGCGCAGCGAGCGCAACCAGCTCGCCCGCCTCCACGACGCTCACGCCCGCAAGCTCCTGCGCCGCCGAGAGGTCCACCTCCGCCAGACGCGCGCCATAGCAGGGAGGGCGCAGGATCACGCCCGCAAGCATGCCGCTCAGGCTGACATCGCTGGTGAAGCGCTGAGCGCCGCACACCCGCTCCCTGCCGCCGACCCGCAGGCTGGGATGGGTTGAGCGTTGAACGACGCGCGAGGCCGCGGGGGGCTCGATCACTGCCAGCCTGCGCACACCCTCGAGCAGCTCCGAGAGCGCAAGCCTCAAGCCGGCCCGCTCGCCCGAGCCGCCCACGCGCACGCTGCCCTGCTCCAGCTCAAGCTGCTGGCGGGGAACATCGAGCCGCTGCGCTGCCATCTCAAGCAGCTCCTTGCGGGCGCCGGCCGCAGCCGCCGCCAGCGCGCTGCCCGCATCCGGCAGCGAGCGGCTCCCGAAGGTGCCGATGTCAAAGGGACAGAGATCGGTGTCGCCCATCGTCAGGGAGACCGCGCCCGGCTCGACGCCGAGCTCCCGGGCGACGATCAGCGACAGCGCGGTGCGGTTGTCCTGGCCCATGTCGACCTTGCCTGTGAACGCGCTCACCCTGCCCTCGCGCCCGACGTGCAGCCAGGCCTCGACCGCAGCGCGATGGCCCCCTGGCGCTGGAGGACCCGCATCCGTCCCGAAGCGCGCGTGCGCCAGCGACACCACGAGGCCATCGCCCAGCAGCTCGAAGTACTCGCGGCGCTCGGGCGCCACCCGATCCCAGGGCGCCTGCGGCTGGAAGTCGAAGTGCTCGGCAGCCTGCGGCAGCCGCTCCTCCTGTCCGCCGGCGCCCTCGCCAAGCAGCCGCGCCCCGCGCAGCACCGCGCGCTCGATGCGCACATAGGCACAGCAGCGGCAGATGTTGCCTGCCAGCGCACCGCGCACCTGCGCCGATGAGGGCGCCGGGCTCTCGGCCAGCAGCGCCGCCGCGGCAAGGATCATCCCCGGCGTGCAGTAGCCGCACTGAAGCGCTCCCTCCTCCAGGAAGGCGCGCTGGAGCGGATGCAGAGCGCCCTCGCCGCCGAGGCCCTCGATCGTCGTGACGCGGCTGCCCGCAACCTGCTGGGCCTTCACCATGCACGCGTGCTGCGCCGCCCCGTCGACCAGCACCGTGCATGCGCCGCACGCGCCTTCTCCGCATGCCGCCTTCGCGCCGGTCAGACGAAGGTCCTCGCGCAGCAGCGAGAGCAGCGTGCGCTGCGGCGAGACCTCCACCGAGACCTTCCTGTCGTTGACGATCAGCTCGATCGCGCTCTGCTCACCTTCGGGCACCGCCAGATGCTCGCAGCGGGGAGAGCGCCTGCGATCGTGGCGATCCCGCCTGAGAGCTTCGGGAAACACCCTACCCGCGCTTGCGCGCGCCGCTCCTTTAGGCTAGCCTAAGCAGACACGGCGGGCTCTGCGCAGACGCCGGCAGCCGCACACACAACCGCAGCCGACAAAGGAGGCACGCAGATGAGCAGGGATGAATGGATCGAAGGCTTTGCCGATGCAATCGGGGTGCCGGCGCCCACGCCCGAGCAGGTCGAGGCGATCCTCGCTCTCGCCGGAACTGCCGCGCATGCCTCCGAGCGCACCGCCGCGCCGGTCGCCGCCTGGCTGGCAGGGACCAGCGGCAAGGACCTCGAGGAGATCAACCGCGCCGCAAGCGCGGTGCAGGCCGCTCGTTAGCGCCAGCCGCGCTCAGCCCAAGCCGCCGGCGCGCTCAGTCGCCGGCCGGCCTGTAGCGCGAGGGCAATGGGCAGCCCATCGCGTGGTAGCCGCCGTCGACGTGGATGATCTCGCCCGTGATCATCCGCGCCATCGGGGAGAGCAGGAAGCAGACCGCATCTGCGACCGGCGCAGCATCGTCCGCGTCCCAGCCCAGCGGAGCGGTCTGGCTCCACAGCTCGCTCAGGCGCTCGAAGCCCGGAAGGCTGGTTGCCGCCAGCGTCGCAAGCGGGCCCGCCGCGACGAGGTTCACGCGTATGCCCTGCGCGCCCAGATCGCGCGCCAGGTAGCGGCTGATGGACTCCAGCGCCGCCTTGGCGACGCCCATCCAGTCGTAGCCCGGCCAGGCGCGGGTGCCGTCGAAGTCCAGGCCGACCACGCCCGCGCCCTGCGGAGCGGCACCGAGCAGCGCCAGCAGCGCCGCCGTCAGCGACTTGAGCGAGAAGGCGCTTGCCGCAAACGCGCTCTGCGCGCTTGCAGCGGGCGTGGTGAGGAATGATTCGCCGAGCGCATCGGCCGGCGCGTGGGCGATCGCATGCAGCATCCCGTCAAGCCGTCCCCAGCGACTGGCAAGCTCTGCTGCGAGCGCCTCCAGGTCCGCGGCGCTGTTGACGTCAAGGCTCAGCACGTCAGCGCGCTCTGGAAGCTGGCGGGCGGCGCGCTCGGTCATCCGTCGCGTGCGGCCGAATCCCGTCAGGATCACCTCGCCGCCGAGCTCCTGCACGCGCCGGGCGCTTGCGAAGGCGATCGAGTCGCGGTTGAGCACGCCGGTCACCAGGATCCGCCGCCCCTCCAGCATCACGCCTGCGCCTCCTGCTCGCGACTGTCAAGGCATTCCATCGACATTCTCCTAGAGCGGGATGTTGGTGGCCCGCTGAGTCGCTCGCGCGGCGCTCCGCAGCGCAGCGAGGCTCAAGATGATGCGCTCCCTGGTCTGCGCCGGCACGATCGTCTCGTCGATCGCGCCCTCTGCGGCAGCCACCTCCACACCCAGGTGCGCCTGCCGATAGCGCCTTGCAAGCGCCGCTCGCAGCTGCCCATCAACGCCACGCTCAAGCTCGCGCCGGTGAATGATCTCCACCGCCTGCTCGGCGCCCATCACGCCGATCTGCGCGCCCGGCCAGGCGAAGACGTAGTCGGCGCCAAGCGCCTTGCAGTTCATCGCGATGAACGCCCCGCCAAATGCCTTGCGCAGGACCACCGTCACGCTCGGGACGCTCGCCTGCGCGAAGGCATGCACCAGCTTTGCGCCGTCGCGGATCACCCCGCAGCGCTCCTGAGCGCTGCCGGGCAGGAATCCCGGCGTGTCGACAAGCACGACCAGCGGCAGCCCGAATGCGTCGCAGGTGCGCACGAAGCGCGCGCCCTTCTGCGCCGCCTCAGCGTCGAGAACACCGCCGAGATAGCGAGGCTGGTTGGCGACGATGCCGACCGCCATCCCCCCGAGGCGAGCAAGCGCGCAGACGAGGTTGCGCGCCCGGCGCGGCGAGAGCTCCAGCAGCTCGGAGCCGTCGACGAGCGCGCGCGCGACGTCGCGGATGTCGTAGACGCGCCGCGCCTGCGCGGGCACGAAGCGATCCGGCCGCTCGCCCGAGGGCGCTCTGACCGCAGCCGCGGGCGGACGTTCGCCTGCATGCTGCGGCAGGAAGCCGAGCAGCTCGCGCGCCAGCAGCGCGCCCTCCAGCTCATCGCCCACGGTGAAGTGGCCGACGCCATTCCGCTCATGCACCGAGGGCCCGCCAAGCGCGGCGGCGTCGATCTGCTCGCCCATCACAGCCGCGACCACGGTCGGGCCGGTGAGGAACATCGCCGCGCCCGAGCTCATGATCACGAAATCGGTGAGGGCTGGGCCATAGGAGGAGCCGCCCGCGGCCGCTCCGCAGACGATCGAGATCTGCGGCACCAGGCCGGAGAGACGCACGTGCGAGCGGAAGATGCGGCCGTAGCCGCAGAGCGCGGCGACTCCCTCCTGCAGGCGCGCCCCGCCAGACTCGATGAAGCCGACCACCGGCGCGCGGGCGCGCTCGGCAAGGCCGAGCACCATCGCGATCGTCTCCGCGTGGGCCTCGCCCAGCGAGCCGCCCGCGAATCCGCAGTCTTGTGCGTAGCAGAAGGCGAGCCTGCCGTTGATCTGCGCCTGCCCGGCAAGCACGCCGTCGCCCTCGCGGGCGGCCTCGCCCATGCGCCGCGAGCGGGCCTGCGTGCGCAGCAGCTGCAGCGTGCCGGGGTCCGCAAGCGCCTGCAGACGCTGCAGCGGCCCGACCGCCCGCGCGGCGCTCGCGACCGCGACGCTCACAGCGCCTCCAGACAGAGGACCGCGTTGTGGCCGCCGAAGCCAAAGGAGCTTGAGAGCGCAAGCCGGCGCCGGCCGGCCGGCTCCAGGGTCCGTGCTGCGCCGGGGACATAGTCGAGGTCGAGGCCCTCCTCGGGCTGGCGCAGGCCGAGCGTCGGCGGCGCCACCCCTGCGCCCATCGCCAGCAGCGTCGCCACCGCCTCGACCGCTCCTGCAGCGCCAAGCAGATGCCCGATCGCCGACTTCAGCGAGGAGACCGGGACCGCGTAGGCATGCTCGCCGAGCGCACGCTTGATCGCCGCTGTCTCCGCGCGGTCGTTCAGCGGCGTTCCCGTGCCATGGGCGTTGATGTAAAGGATCTGCGCGGGCTCGATGCCGCTCTGCGCAAGCGCGCCTGAGATCGCCTGGGCCTGGTCTGCGCCGTCCGCGCGCGGCGCCGTCAGGTGATGGGCGTCGGAGCTTGCCGCGTAGCCGCGCACCGCTCCGAGCACAGGCGCGCCCCGTGCCGCCGCCAGCTCCGCTGCCTCAAGCACGAGCACGCCCGCGCCCTCCCCCATCACGAACCCGTCGCGGTCGCGGTCGAAGGGGCGCGCAACGCCGCTAGGCGAGAGCGCGTCAAGCGCCCCGAAGGCTGCCAGCGCGAGCGGCAGCAGCGCCGCCTCCGCGCCGCCCGCAAGCACAGCATCGGCCTCGCCGCGCTCGATCAGGCGCACAGCGGCGCCGATCGCGTGAGCTCCGGAGGCGCACGCGCTTGCGACCGCAAAGCTTGGCCCGCGCAGGCCAAAGCGCAGCGAGAGCGCCGCCGCCGGCGCGTTGATCATCATCGTCGGGACCGCCAGCGGCGAGACGCCCCGCTGCCGGCGGCAGCGCAGCGCCTCCTGGGCGTCAAGCAGCGTCGTCAGGCCGCCGATGCCGCTGCCAAGCACGCAGCCGATACGGCGCGGGTCGCACGGGGGCTCCGCCGCCCAGCCGGCCTGCTCGAGCGCCTCGATGGCGGCGGCGATCGCAAGCTGGGTGCAGCGATCCGCGCGTCGGGCCTCCTTCGCGGAGAGCACATCTGCGGCATCGAAGTCGCTGCAGCGCGCCACCCCGCCCGCAAAGGCGCTCTCGCCCGCACACCAGCGCTCGTGCAGGGACTGCGCGCCCACGCCCAGCGGCGTCACCGCGCCCAGGCCCGTGACCACCACCTCGCGCATATGCTCAGGCGCGCTCTGTGATCAGGGCGACCGCGTCCCTCACGTTGCGCACCTCCGCGACATCCGAGCCCTTCAGCTCGATGCCGTAGCGCTCCTCGATCACCTGCGCCAGCTCGGCAAGGTCGAGCGAGTCGACGCCAAGGTCCTCGAAGCTCGCATCCGGCGTCAGCTCCGCCTGGTCCACGCCGAACTCCTTCAGGCTCTCGATCACCGTCCGTTCGATCTCCTGTGCGGTGGCTGTCGTGCTCATTGCTCTCCTTTCGTTGTGTTGTTTTAGTAATGCAAGCTCTGTCTTTGGCGCCAACCTAGGCCGCCACGCCTCCGTCCACGAACAGCGTCGTGCCGGTCACGTATGCGGCCTGCTCGGAGGCGAGAAAGCGAACGCAAGCCGCAACCTCCTCGGGGCGGCCGGCGCGGCGCGCGGGGATCATTCCCACCAGCTCGGAGCCCAGCTCCGCTGTCATGTCGGTCGCGATCAGGCCGGGCGCGACAGCGTTGACGGTGACCCCCCGCCGCGCCACCTCCACCGCGATCGTCTTCGTCATCGCGATCAGGCCGGCCTTCGCGGCGGCATAGTTGGCCTGGCCGGGGTTCGCGCGCGGGCCGACCACCGAGGCGATGTTGATCACGCGGCCGAAGCGCGCCCGGATCATCGATCGCAGCACCCGACGGGTGAGCGTGAAGGCCGCGGTGAGGTTGGTCTCGATGACCCGCTCCCAATCGCTGTCGGCAAGCGCGATCGACAGCGCATCGGCGCGCACACCGGCGTTGTTGACGAGCACCAGCACCGGACCCAGCTCGCGCTCGACGCGCGCGCACAGCGCCTCCACATCCTCCTGGCGCGTCACGTCGCCAGGCAGCGCGAGCGCGCGCCCGCCGGCGGCGCAGATCGCAGCGGCACAGCGCTCTGCCTCAGCGGCTGAGCTGCGGTAGTTGAGCGCCAGCGCCCAGCCGTCCTCGGCAAGGCCGCGCGCGATCGCCGCGCCGATGCCCCGTGAGGCGCCGGTCACCAGAGCCGCACCTGAGCGCGCGCCGGCGCTCATCGCAGCCCCCACCGCAAGAGCGCTGCCCCCCAGCCAAGCCCCGCGCCAAAGGCGCCGATCAGCACGCGCGCGCCGGCCACGAGCGCGCCTTGCTGCGCTGCGGCGTGCAGGGCCAGCGGCAGGCTTGCAGCGCTCGTGTTGCCGAGCTCGTCGATGCAGACGAAGACCTTCCCCGGCTCAAGACCGAGCCGCTGGCCTACCGCCTGCAGGATGCGCAGGTTGGCCTGGTGGTAGACAAAGAGGTCGACCTCCGACAGCGAGACCCCAGCGCGCTCGAGCACCTCGGTGGTGCTCTCGCTGAGCCTCGCCACCGCCTGCAGAAAGGTCTCATGCCCGTCCATCTCCAGCACCCCGCGGCTGCGCGTCACCTGCAGCACCGATGCGCGCGCGCCGTCGCTGCCGAACACGAACGGCCCGATCGCGCCCGGCGCGTCCGCCGCCAGCACGATCGCGCCTGCCCCGTCTCCGAACAGCGGCGCGCTGCGACGGTCCTCGAAGTCGATGAAGCGCGAGAGGATCTCCGCGGCGATCACCAGCACGCGCTCGGCGCGACCGCACTCGATCCAGGCGCTCGCGTGCGCGAGCGCCGCGAGCGAGCCCACGCACGCTGCGCTGACGTCAAGCGCGGCGCCGCCGCTCCCGAGCGCGTGCGCCACCGCCGGCGCCACGCCCGGGGTGATCTGATCGGCGCCGACCGTCGCCACCAGCAGCGCATCGATCTGCGAGCCATCGATCTGCGCTGCCTGCAGCGCGCTCCGACCCGCCGCTGCGGCAAGCTCGCTCACCTGCGCCCCGGCGGGGGCATAGCGGCGACTGCGGATGCCGGTGCGCTTCATTATCCACTCCGCGCTCACACCCAGTCGCCGGCCGAGCTCCTCGCTTGAGACCCTGCGCTCAGGGAGCGCGCTGCCCAGGCCGGCGATTGCAGCAGCACGCAGGCCGGGCGCGGAGGCGGCGGGCCAGGGGGCAGGGCGCTCAGCGCGCACCGGCAAGGCTCACCTCCTGAGCTTGCTCCAAGGCGTCGGCCGCGATCGCCTCGGCATCCGGAAGGTTGCGCTTTGTCAGCCTGGCGAGCACCTCGCCGGGGCCAAAGTCCAGGTAGCGCTGCGCGCCCAGCTGCGCGAGCGTGATCATCGTCTCGCGCCAGCGCACAGGCCGCGTGATCGCCTCCGCAAGCTCCCGGCGCACGTCGCAGAAGGGCCTGGCGCTGGCAGCGGAGATGACCGGGATCTGCGGCGGGGAGAGCTCGATCTCCGCGAGCGCCGCGGCAAAGGGCTCCACCGCCGGCGCCATCGCCGGCGAGTGAAAGGCGCCTGCGACGTCAAGCATGATCGCACGCGTGCCACGCGCCCGCGCCTCGCGGGCGGCCGCCCGCAGCCGGGAGACCGCTCCGGCGAGGACGGCCTGCCCCGGCGCGTTGTCGTTCGCAAGCGCCAGGCCATGCTGAGCGGCAAGCTCGGCGCTCGTGCTCTCCTCGCCGCCGAGCAGCGCCAGCATCGCTTCGCGCTCGCCGCCCTCTGCAAGCGCCATAAGCTCGCCGCGTCGCACGGCCAGCCTGAGCCCCGCGTGGGGATCAAGCGCCGCAGCTGCCACAAGCGCCGCAAGCTCACCGAGCGAGTGGCCGGCAAGCAGGGCGGGGCGCACCTCGCCGCGCAGCGCAAGCCAGCTGGCGATGCTCGCGCAGTAGATCGCCGGCTGGGCAAAGCGAGTGCTCTCGCGCGCACGCGCAAAGGGATCCTCGCCGACAAGCTCCAGGCAGTGCTCGTGGAGCTCGGGGGAGAGCGCGCGCACCCGCTCCCCAAGACCCTCCCGCCAGCTTCCCTGGCCGGGGAAGAGGCCGGCGGTCACAGCGTCCGTCGCTATCTGCGGCCCGCGGGCGCTGCGCGATCGCCGCCCCTGATCGCCGCGCGCAGGGCCTCCCTCCAGCAGGTACTCCAGGACCTCCGCCGCGTGGTAGGCGCGTCCGTCGGGAGCCAGCGCGCGCACCACGTTGCAGGCGTCGTCGCCAAGCGTCATCAATGCGGGCTCCGGTCCCGCATCGCGCCGCTGCTGCGCCATCCCGGCCGCGGCGATCAGGCCGTTGCAGACGCAGACTCGCCCCTCTGTGTCCGCCGGATCGCCGCCCTTGGCGACGTAGTCGGACTCCGGCTCAGATGGGCAGCGGTAGCCGATCGTGCCGTCGTCGCGGCGGTAGAGGGTGCGCAGATAGGCCACATCGCAGACGCGCCTTCTGGCGGCGAGCACGCTTGGCTGCGCGACCGTCCCGCGCACCTGGGCGACCTTGAATGGGAAGCCCGTCGGCGAGGCAAGCGGGTCGGTGCGAACGCGCAGCTTGCCGCTTGCCGCAAGAGCCCGCGCGCGCACCTTCAGCGCCGGGTCAAACCCTGACTCCTCGCAGAGCGCAAATGCGCTGCCCACCTGCACTCCTGTCGCCCCCTCCCGCAGCGCCTCCGCAAGCCGGCCGGGGTGGCCGTAGCCGCCTGCCAGCCAGAAGGGGAGGCCGAGCGCCCGTATCCGCTCCAGGTCGGGCGCATCGCGCGGCCCGTAGATCGGCTCGCCCGCCGCGCTCAGGCGCAGGCGGCCACGCGGCGGGGCGTTGTGACCGCCCGCGCTGGGCAGCTCCACCACGAAGCCGTCCGGGCGGGCGACGGGGTCGCGCGCAAGCTGGCTTGCGAGCACATGCGAGGAGACGATCGCGAGGAAGCGTGGCCGACGCAGCGGAGCGCGCGTGCCCGGGAGCACCTGCTGCGGGTCGAAGTCGACCGCAAAGCTCTCCCCCGCGGCGGCCCCTGCAACCGCCAGCGGCAGGCTGTAGGGGCGATGCTCCGCCAGGGCATTGAGCGCCGCAGGGATGTGGTAGGGGATCCCCGCGCCCATCAGCACCCAGTCGACACGCGCAAGCATCGCCCCGTAGAGCGTCGGCAGCGTCGGGATCTGGATCTTCTCAAGCAGGTTGATGCCGATCGCGCCCCCGTGGCCCTCCTTGGCCAGATGGACCTCACAGAAGGCACCGGCGATGGTGAGCTCGAGGAAGTGCCTCCCCGCTCCGATGCGGGGCACGGGGACCGCCCGGTAGCGGCCGCCCGGCGCGCGGCCGCCCGCATTGAAGTAGCGGGCCATCAGCTCCTCTGCGCTGCGCTGATCGGGATAGGCGGCAAGCGCACGGCGCAGATGCCCGCCCGGGTCGCCGTCCTGCAGCTCGCGCGCCAGCACCGCCCCGAGCGCAACACCCGAGACGACGCCCAGCTGGCCTGCCCTGGCCACGGCGCTCGCCAGCCGCCAGCGCGAGATCGCCGCTCCCATACCGCCCTGGATCACAAGCGGCAACTCGCCGCGGGTCTCGCTGCCAAGCATCATTTAGGGTACCCTAACCCGGTGGCGATGCACTTTTCGCTCAGCTCCGCAACATCTTCACCCCGATTTCGTGTGCGAGCGCAACAGTGCCAGGCGGGCCGGCTTGTGGGCGCCGCCGCCCGGCGGTAGATGCGCGTGTCCGTGCAGCTGCAACACCCCGCGCCAGGGCGCCTCAGGCACGCGGCGGATGCCCGTCCGTCTCCGCCCAGCTGCAAGAGAGACCCCGGGCGGGCGCTCGACCCTGCGGTCGGCGCCACGCTGGCGGCGCTGCTGCGCCCACACGTGCCCGCCCTGATCGACGAGATGATCGCCGCGATCGCTGAGGAGGTTCCCGAATACGACCGCCCCCTGCAGGGAACCTTCGGCAGAAACGTCAGGCGCGGCACGGTCGCCTCGATCGAGCGCTTTCTCGCCCTCATCGCGGGCGCGTCCCCCGTCGAGGCCGAGCAGCGCCAGATCTACGTCGAGCTTGGCCGCAGCGAGCTGCGCGCGGGCCGCTCGCTGGAGAGCCTGCTTGCGGCCTATCGGGTGGGCGCGAGGCACACCTGGCGGCGCTTCGCCGCGATCGGCCACCGGGCGGGGATCGACTCCGAGCAGCTCTGCCTGCTCGCAGAGGCGCTCTTTGAATACGTCGATGCGCTCTCCGCGGAGTCGGCTGAAGGCTACGCGCAGGAGCAGTCGCTTGCTGCCGGCTACCGGGCGCGCGAGCGCGAGGCGCTCGTGCAGCTGCTGATGCGCCAACCGCCGCCCAGCGCGGGCGATCTGCGGGCCCAGGCAGCGCGCGCGGGATGGTCGCTGCCGAGCGCGATCACGCCACTGGCCTGCTGCGCGCCGCCGGCGCTTGCCGGGCGCCTGCGACGGCGGCTGCCCTCAGAGCATCTGCTGGTAGCAAGAGATCGCATGGTGATCCTGATCGGCGTCGACCTCGAGGGCCCTGGGCGCCTTGCGCAGGTTGCCGCCGCCCTGCATGACACACCCGCTGCGCTCGGCCCGAGCGCAGCCCCTGCTGCAGCGGGGGAGGCGATCGACCGCGCGATACTCGCCGCAAGGCTGCAGCAGTCGGGCGTGATCAGAGCAGAGGGGATCTTCCACGCCGACGAGCATCTGCTGAGCCTGATCCTCCACCGCGACCCCGCTCGCGCGCAGAGCTTTGCCGAGCGCACGCTCCAACCGCTTGCCGAGCTGCCTGGGGCCAGCCGTGCGCGCCTGACCGAGACGCTGCGCGTCTGGCTGCAGCACGCCTGCGAGACGACCGTCGCCGCGCGCACGCTGCACATCCACCCTCAGACCCTGCGCCACCGTCTGCGGCGGCTGGAGCAGACGATCGGTGCCGCACCTCTGCGCAGCCCCGAGCGCCGCCTGGAGCTTGCGCTCGCGCTGCGGATCGCCGAGGAGCTCGGCCGAGCGGCCGAGGTCGGCTGAGGGCGCAGCTGACTGTGACCGGCGGCGTCGATCTCTCCTCCCGGCCGGTCGCCTCGGCGGCAGCCGCCACGACGTGCTCGAAGTCCTCCGGCCTCA
This sequence comes from bacterium, assembly GCA_021323635.1. Classification (GTDB taxonomy): domain Bacteria; phylum Actinomycetota; class Thermoleophilia; order Solirubrobacterales; family Solirubrobacteraceae; genus Palsa-744. The sequence goes on from JAJPKQ010000030.1 coordinate 32,590, forward strand.
ACTATCGGACCTCCGCAAGGATGCGGCGCCGCTCGGGCTCGCTGAGCATGCCGGCGAACGGAGAGCTCTGTCGGAGATCGTCAGCATCCGGCCCTATGGCCGTGATAGCGCGGCGGATCTCCGGGATCGGCTTCTCCAGCAGCCGCTCCCACCGCCTTGCGTAGCGCGGATCTATGCGGCCCTGCTCACGCCAGCGGATGAGAACGTGGCGCGCCTCGTTCACCATCGACTTGCGGAGCCTGCGCGCAACCGCTTCGTGGTATGCGATGCCGCGCGCTTGCGCGCGATCATGGCCCACTTGCGCACCAAACCCTCGGCGTCCAACTTTCAGACGTTCTGCGGCCTGCCGTTGACGCCTCATGGTCGGCGTCAGGATGAAGCGGCCTGGGCTGCCGACTCGAACCGATTCGTAGAGGTCGAGGAGCGCCGGAACGGGAATCTCCGGACGACCGACCGAGGAGGTAACGACGGGTATGTATCCAGCCTTGATCCAGCGTTCGAGAGACGCATGGCTGACCCCAAGCAGGCGCGCTGCCAGGCGGCGAGAGATCGTCTCGCCCAGCTCCCTTTCAAGCGCGATGCGTACCAACGCGAGATCCTCGTTGGCCGGCACGTGTCGGCCCACACGCCTGAGACGGGCGATGTTTTCGAACAGCTCTTGCTTGCGCTCAACGACTCCCATGACCGTCCAAGTCTATCATGAGCTGCCATATATGACCATAAGTGGCAGCTCCTGAGAAGCTGGACGAGCGTCGGATCGTGCACCTCGCGAAGCCCGACGGCCTGCCGCCACGAGGCTTCCAAGGAGCCATCCGGGACCCTGGCGTGCTGTACGCTCAGAGGGCGCAGCTGACCGCTTGCACGCGGCCGCAGGCGCCAGCGAGCAGGCGCTCGACGCGCGCTCAGGCCGAGCGTGCTATCTGCGCCCCACGGCGCAGCATGCCGACCGCAAGCAGCGCCCACAGCGCCACGCCCGCCCACACCCAGACGCGCGCGAAGTCGCCGAGCGCTGCCACACCGGCTGCGGCGCCCGCGATGAAGCTGCACGCCGCGTACATCCCCACCGGGAAGAGCGTCGACCAGCGCCGCACGCTGTAGCGCGGGCGCACGCTCAGCGCCTCGGTGATCAGCAGCGCCGGCAGCCAGAGCATCGTCACCGCCCACAGCGCCAGCGAAATCGCCTGCGCTGCCCCCTGCAGGCCGCCCAGAACGTGCAGGCTCTTGATCGCCAGCGCGATCCGCCCGGCAGCAAGGGTTGAGATCGCAAGCGCCCCGCCGGTGATCCAGTGGTCGCCGGAGCCGATCAGCAGCTGGCGCAGATCGAAGCGCGCGATGACGAAGAGGTAGAAGGCGAGGCCAAGCAGGAAGAAGGGCAGCGAGGCGTAGAGCAGCCAGCTTACGTGCTGCAGGTCGGCAAGCGCTGCGGCCAGCACCGCCAGCGACTGGGTCGAGACCGTCAGCAGCAGGGTGATGCCGGTGCTCGGCAGCTGCAGGTGTGCAACCACGACCGGCAGCAGCGCAAGCCAGAGCACGAGCGCGATCGCAAGCGCGGCGTAGCCTGCGCCGCCAAGCCCCGCCAGCGCAAGGCGCGTCCCAAGCACCGCCGTGCCCGCCACGCCCGTCAGCGCCGTTGGCGAGCGCGCTTCGGAGCGCACGCGGTCAAAGCGCCACAAGAGGCGCCCGCCGAGCACGGCGGCAAGCAGCGCCCAGGCGAGGCAGTCGATCGCCAGGAGCGCGAGCGATAGCGCTTCGCGCTTGTCCAGAAAGAGCGCGATCGAGACGATCCCCGTTCCCATCACCATCGCTCCCGATGCCGCCGGCAGCGCCCGCTCGAGGCGCCCGAGCCCATGCGCGAGCGCCGCCGCGCGCGCGCGCACGCTGTGCGCTCCCGCTGCGCCGCCGCCGAGCCCTCGCTCCAAGCTTGCCAACGCCACTCACCTCACCACAGGCCGCACGCCGCTGCCATCGGCGGCCGCACCCGCCATGTCACTGCTCGCAGCGAGCGCACGTGCACCCGCATAGCCCTCGGCCGCCGAGGCTGCGAACCGGCGTCGGGCGGGCCGAAAGCGTCGGCGGTAGAGGATGTAAGGGCGGCCGAGGTACTGCAGCGGGATGCTCCAGGCGTGCACCAGGCGCGAGAAGGGCCAGAGCGCGATGATCGCCCAGGCCGCAAGCACGTGCAGGCGATAGACAAGCGGCGCATGGGCCATCAGCGCCGCATGGTCTTCAAGCGCAAAGAGGCCCCGATACCAGATCGACACCGAGCTGCGGTAGTTGTACCCGTTGCCCGACGCAAGCAGGTTGTGAAAGAGCGTCTCGGCCATGCCCAGGCCGATCACAAGCGCAAGCAGCGCGTAGACGGCCAGGTCCACAGCGGAGGTACGCCTGCGAATCCGGGCGAAGACGCCCCGCCGGACGATCAGGATCAGCAGCCCGACCACCGCCGAGCCGCCTGCGATCGTTCCCGCAACGGCCGAGATCAGGTGGTAGGCGTGCTCGTCGATGCCGATCGCCGCAGTCGCGCTTGCCGGGACCAGGATCCCCAGCACATGGCCCCCGATCACCGCAAGCGCGCCATAGTGGAAGAGCAGGCTGCCCACGCGCAGCGCCCTGCCCTCCAAGAGCTGGGTCGAGCGGCTGGTCCAGCCGAGCTGGTCGCGGCGGTAGCGCCAGATGTGGCCGAGCACGAAGACCACCACCGCCAGGTAGGGCAGCACGAACCACAGAAAGGTCTGGGCAGCGTCTACGCGCACGCCCGCTGCTCCTCCCGCTTGCCGCCAAAGGGCTCCAGCCCGACAAGCTCGATCGGCGGGCCGCCCGCGGCAAGCTCAGCCACGAGCTCGCTCTCACCGGGGCTCAGCTCGCCGAGCTTCGCGCACAGCGCCCCGATCAGGTGGCGGTAGGGGCTCCTGCGCTCCCGCAGCGCTGCGCCCAGGAGCTCCAGCGCCGGGCGCAGCTGGGAGAGCAGCTCGCGCACAGCGCGCTCATCGGCCAGGTCACCCAGCTCTAGCAGCAGCGGCAGGTAGTCGGGCAGCTCGCCCTCGATCGGCTGCACGCCAAGAGCGAGGATGCGCCGGCGCAGCGTCAGCAGGTGACCGCCGCGGCGGCGCTGATCGCCATCGAGATACCACGTCAGGTGCAGCGTGCAGCGTCGATCGAAGTCGAAGGTCTCGACGTACTCCCGCTGCCAGGCCAGCAGGTCCTCGTCGCGACGCTCGGCGAGGAACGCCGCAAGCGCCTCCCGCTGGCCTGCGTCGGCAAGCGCCTGCGCGTGCGCCCTGATCACCGGCAGCGCCTGGCGCAGCTCGCTGTCGGGATAGCGCAGCAGAAGGCTAACAAGCCGCCACAGGCTCCCGGGCGCGCCGACGCGCTGCGTCTGCTCCGCCGGCGCCCTCATCGCCGCCTGCCCTCTCGCAGGGCGAGCTCGACCAGCTGAAAGTCGGCCCCGTCGAGGCTTTGCGCAGGGCTCTGCGGAGAGCATGCGCCCGGCCCGCCTGCGAAGTCAAGGCCGCAGCTGCCCTGCTGCTCGACCAGCCTGCCGGCCTCCTCGCGGTGCGAGGCGGGGATTACGAAGCGCTCCTCGTACTTGGCGATCGCCAGCAGCCGATACATCGACTCGATCTCCTCGGGGGCAAGCTGCGCGATCGTCGCGTGCGTCTCGTCGGGGGCTGTGCCGATCAGCTTGGCGCGCATGTGGGAGCGCATCGCCGCCAGGCGCCTGAGCACCTGCCGGATCACCTCCTCGTCGCCCGCCGCAAGCAGGTTTGCCAGATAGCGCACCGGTATCCGCAGCTGCTCGATCGCCGGGAAGACGTCATCGGGGTCGCCGGCTGCCGCCGGCCCCTCGACGCGCGCTGTCAGCGGCGAGAGCGGCGGCACATACCAGACCATCGGCAGCGTCCTGTACTCGGGATGCAGGGGAAGCGCGACCCGGTAGCGCAGCGCCAGCGCGTAGACCGGCGAGCGCTGCGCGGCCTCGATCCAATCCTCCGGGATGCCATCGCGGCGCGCCGCGGCGCGCACGGCGGGATCCGCAGGGTCCAGGAAGACGCGCAGCTGCGCGTCTAGCAGCTCCCGCTCCTTAGGCGTCGAGGCGGCCTCGAGCACCCGGTCGGCGTCATAGAGGATCACGCCCAGGTAGCGGATCTTGCCCACGCAGGTCTCCGAGCAGACCGTCGGCTGCCCGGCCTCGATGCGCGGGTAGCAGAGCGTGCACTTCTCCGCCTTGCCGGTGAGGTGGTTGAAGTAGACCTTCTTGTAGGGGCAGCCGGAGACGCACATCCGCCAGCCCCGGCACTTCTCCTGGTCGACCAGCACGATCCCGTCCTCCTCCCGCTTGTACATCGCCCCCGAGGGGCAGGAGGCAACACAGGAGGGGTTCAGGCAGTGCTCGCAGATGCGCGGCAGATAGAGCATGAACACCTGCTCGTACTCCGCCCGCACGCTCTCTTCAAGCCCGCGCAGGTTGGGATCCTCCGGCAGCGAGCCCGGGCCGCCGGCGAGGTCATCCTCCCAGTTGGGCCCCCACTGCAGCTCCAGCTCGCTGCCGGTGAGCGCAGAGCGCGGGCGGGCCACCGGCTGCTGATCTGAGGCGGGCGCATCGGTGAGGCGCTCGTAGTCGTAGGTCCACGGCTCGTAGTAGTCCTCGATCGTCGGCAGGTTGGGGTTGTGGAAGATGTTGGCAAGCTTGCTCAGCTGGCCGCCGGCCTTCAGGCGCAGGCGTCCCCTGCGATCGAGCTCCCAGCCGCCGCGCCAGCGCTGCTGATCGCTCCAGCGCTTGGGATAGCCGACGCCAGGCTTGGTCTCGACGTTGTTGAACCACATGTACTCGGTCCCTGGTCGGTTGGTCCAGACCTGCTTGCAGGTGACCGAGCAGGTGTGACAGCCGATGCACTTGTCGAGGTTCATCACCATCGCTATCTGGGCTCTCACACGCATCGACAGCCGCTCCTCAGTAGATGACCTTGCTGCGCCGCCTGCGCACGATCGTCACCTCGTCGCGCTGGGAGCCGGTCGGTCCGTAGTAGTTGAAGCCGTAGGCCAGCTGCGCGTAGCCGCCGATCATGTGGGTCGGCTTCATCTGAATGCGCGTGACCGAGTTGTGCGTGCCGCCGCGCGCGCCGGAGAGCTCCGAGCGCGGCACGTTCACGTGACGGTCCTGGGCGTGATACATCAGCGCGCTGCCCGCGCGGATGCGGTGCGAGACCACGGCCCGGGCGGCAACTACGCCGTTGCGGTTGTACATCTCGATCCAGTCGTTGTCGGCGACGCCGATCCGCTCTGCGTCGGCGGGCGCAAGCCACACCACCGGGCCGCCGCGGAAGAGCGTCAGCATGTGCAGGTTGTCCTGGTAGGTGGAGTGGATCGACCACTTGGAGTGCGGCGTCAGATAGCGCAGCGCAACCTCGGCGCCGTCGCCCAGCCCGTCCTCGGGCGCGATCGCCACCTCCTTCAACGGCGGTCGGAAGATCGGCAGCGCATCGCCGCACTCGCGCATCCAGGCGTGGTCCAGATAGAGCTGCTGGCGACCGGTGAGCGTGCGCCAGGGCAGCGCGCACTCGACGTTCATCGTGAAGGGGGAGTAGCGGCGCTCGCGCGACTCGATGCCCGACCACTCCGGCGAGGTGAAGGTCTTGCGCGGCTGGATCGAGATGTCACGGAAGGAGTGGTGCTCGTCCGCGTGCTCGGCCGCCAGCTGCACAAGCTCCACCCCTGAGCGCTGGGCGAGCGCAGCAAAGCCGGCCACACCGAAGCGGCCGTTGGTGGTCCCCGAGAGCGCCATGATCGCCTCGGCGACGTCGCGCGGGCGCGCGAGGCTGGGGCGCCCGGCGGCCGCTCCCGCCTGCACCAGTCCGTTGCGCTCGCCCAGCTCCGCCACCTGCTCGGCAGCCTTGATCGTGACGCCCTTCCAGGTGAGGCCCGGCTCCTCCACCAGCGGGCCGAGCGCGTCCATCTGCGCGGCAACCGCGCCGTAGTCGCGCCGGATGGCAACGAGCTTCGGGAGCGTGCGCCCGGGCACCGGGTCGCATTCGCCGCTGATCCAGTCGCGCACCTCGCCAAGCGGCTGCGCGAGCTCGTCAGGGCTGTCGTGCAGCAGCGGCGCAGCGACCACATCGGTGCGCTCGCCAAGGTGCTCGGCCGCCAGGCGCGAGAAGGCAGCCGCGATCGTCCTGAAGATGTCCCAGTCGCTGCGCGTCTCCCAGGGCGGCGCTACCGCCGCGTTGAAGGCGTGCACGAAGGGGTGCAGGTCGGTTGTCGCCAGGTCCTCCTTCTCATACCAGGTCGCCGCCGGCAGCACGATGTCCGAGTACAGGCAGGTCCCGTTCATGCGAAAGTCGAGGGTCACGAGCAGATCGAGCTTGCCGGCGGGAGCCTGCTCGCGCCAGCGCACCTGCGTCGGGCGCCGCTCAGGCCCGATCTCCGCGCCGCGCACCTGCGCATCGGGCACTCCGAGCAGGTGCTTGAGGAAGTACTCGTGGCCCTTGCCGGAGGAGCCAAGCAGGTTGGAGCGCCAGACGGTCAGGATCCGCGGGTGGCACTCGGGGGCGTCGGGGTCCTCGCAGGCGAAGCGCAGGCGCCCCTCGCGCAGCTCGCGCACGATGTAGTCGGCGGGGTCCAGCGCCTCCGCCGCGGCCGCATCGGCGAGCTCGAGCGGGTTGCGGTCGAAGGTCGGGTGCGAGGGCAGCCAGCCGAGGCGTGCAGCCTGCGCATGCAGGTCGGCAATGTGGCGCCCCGCAAGGGCTCCGCTGGCGAGCGGCGAGCTGACATCCTCGCCGCGCATCGGGTCATAGCGCCACTGGTCGGTCGCCAGATACCAGAAGGGAGTTGCCGCCTGGTGGCGCGGCGGGCGGCACCAGTCCGCCGCAAAGGCGACCGTCGAGAAGCCGGTGATCGTGCGCACCTTCTCCTGGCCGACGTAGTGCGCCCAGCCGCCGCCGTTGACGCCCTGACAGCCGCAGAGCAGCATGATCGTGAGCATCGCGCGGTAGATCTGATCGGAGTGGTACCAGTGGTTGGTCCCCGCTCCCATCATGATCATCGAGCGCCCGCGCGTGCGCTCGGCATTGCGCGCCAGCTCGCGCGCGATCCGCGTCATCTGCGCGGCCGGAACGCCCGTGATCGCCTCCTGCCAGGCGGGGGTGCATGGCTGTGAGGGGTCCTCATATCCCTGCGGCCAGCTGCCCGGAAGCTCCTCCGCCCCCTGCGGCGGTCGCTGGCGCACGCCCAGCTGCGCCGCGAGCAGGTCGAAGACCGTCGCTACCAGATGCTCGCCCACCCGGCGGACGGGAACCCCGCGCCTCAGCACCCCCTCGGCGCCATCGAAGCGCGGCAGCGCGAGCGCCACCAGCTGATCATGCGATCCGATCAGCGAGAGCGCCGGGCGCAGCTCTCCCAGCTGGAGGTTCCAACGGCCCTTGCCGGCCTCCCCCCAGCGGTCCCCGATCGTGCCGTTCGGCACCGCCGCCTGCCCACTGCGCTCGTCGAAGACCACCGTCCGCCAGTCGGCGTTCTCGCGCCCGGCCTCAGGCGAGCCGGGCACGTCGCTGGCGCGCAGGAAGCGGTCGGGCACGTAGGCATCTCCCTGCCTGCGCAATGTGACCAGAAACGGCAGGTCGGTGAAGCGACGGACGTAGTCGTCGAAGTACTCGACACGCCGCTCGACGTGGAACTCCTTGAGGATCACGTGCGCCATCGCGAGCGCCAGGGCGCCATCGCTGCCCGGAGCTGCCGCGAGCCACTCGTCCGCAAACTTTGTGTGGTCGGAGTAGTCCGGGGAGACGACAACCGTCTTGGCGCCGCGGTAGCGCGCCTCGGTCATGAAGTGCGCGTCGGGCGTGCGCGTCATCGGGATGTTCGTGCCCCACATGACCAGATACCCGGCATCCCACCAGTCCGCGGACTCCGGGACGTCGGTCTGGTCGCCCCAGATCTGCGGCGAGGCCGGCGGCAGGTCCGCGTACCAGTCGTAGAAGGAGAGCACGACGCCGCCGATCAGCGACAGAAAGCGCGCGCCCGCAGCGTATGAGACCATCGACATCGCCGGAATCGGCGAGAAGCCCGCGATCCGATCCGGTCCGTAGCGCTTGATCGTGTAGACGTGCGCTGCCGCGATCAGCTCCGCGACCTCCTCCCAGGAGGAGCGGACGAAGCCTCCCTTGCCGCGGGCGCCGCGGTACTCGCGCACGGCCTGCTCGTCCTCGACGATCCTCGCCCACGCGGCGACCGGATCGCCCGCCTGGGCGAGCGCCTCGCGCCAGCGCGCCAGCAGCACGCCGCGCACATAGGGGTAGCGGACCCGCAGCGGCGAGTACTCATACCACGAGAAGGAGGCGCCGCGTGGACAGCCGCGCGGCTCGTAGTCGGGCAGCTGCGGGCCGTTGGAGGGGTAGTCGACCTGCTGCGTCTCCCAGGTGATCAGCCCGTCCTTGACGTATACCCGCCACGAGCAGGATCCGGTGCAGTTGACGCCATGGGTGGAGCGCACAACCTTCTCGTGCGACCAGCGGCTGCGATAGAAGCGCTCCCAATCTCGATCCTTGCCGACCGACTGGCTCCAGCGCTCTGCTGAGAGCTCGCCGCGCCTCAGGTAGCGGTGGGCGGGAAGGAGCGCCGTGGCGAGCAGATCGCGGCGGGGCCTCCGCGCGTCCCTGCCATCTCCCGAGCCCTGCCCGTTGCTCACCTGCGGTCACCTCGTTTGCACAGCATGCCTGGATATTAGGGTTTCCTAAGCGTCACTGGTACAATAGCCGAATCGGGCCATAGCGATCGGGCCTGCAGCGATAGGTGCAGGTTATGGGCGCCGCCGAGATCCGGCGAGCCCTGCTGCGCCGCTTGCCGCACGACAAGCGAAGGTGTATGTTCATGGGGCTCTGGCGATGAACAGCTGGAACCTGACAGCGCTCGACCTCAAGCCGCGCCTCCCGGAGATCCTCTCCTCGAGCGACGCAGCACGTGCGGTCGTCTTCGACCTTGCTCCCGGCGAGGCCCTCGGCGACCACGAGGTCCACGAGCGCGCGTGGCTGCTTGTCATAAGCGGCAAGGTCTCGGTGCAGAGCGCGGCCGGCGAGCAGGTCGACGGCGGCGCGGGCATGCTGGTCGAGCTTGCTCCGGCCGAGCGTCACGAGGTGCACGCAGAGCAGCAGTCGCGCCTGCTGCTGCTGCTCACCCCCTGGCCCGGAAGCGGCCACCCGGGCGCGATGAGCATTCGCGAAAAGCTCTACGCCCGTCGCCACGCGGCCAAGCGCTCGGGCTGACTCACGCGCGCGGCGCTTGGGCGGCCGCGCCGGCGGCGCCCAGCGCCCGAACGCGCGGAAAGAGGATGTTGTTCTCCTCGTGGATGTGCCGGTGCAGATCCGCCTCAAAGCGCTCCAGCGCGCCGAGCAGGCTCCGATGCGTCGAGCAGAGCGCGCCCTCCCGGTTGTAGCCGCCGCCCAGAGCGCGCAGCTCACCAAGCTGCGCGCCGACCTGCTCGTGCTCGCCTGCGTGCAGCGCCAGCAGCTGCTCATCGACGCCCGCTCCCGCCGCCGCCCCCCGACAGGCCGGAAAGAGCTGCTGCTCCTCGCGGGCCATGTGGCGCTCGAGCCCGGCCGCCATCGATCTGAAGGTGTCCTGCAGCAGCGCGAGCTCCGGCTGCTTGGCGCCGTGCACCCGCACCACGGTCGCAAGCAGCTCCTCGATCCGCGGCCGCTCCCTGCGCACGCGCTCGTGATGGCACTCGACGATGTGATCGCAGAGCTCGGGAATGCCCGCACTCAGCCAATCGCGCTCCCCCTCTTGATCGGCGCCTTGCGGGATGCGGGCAAAGGCCTCGCACGCCAGGGCAACTGTCGCACCGTCCAGCCCGCGGGCGCTTGCTGCGGCAGCAAGCGTCTGCTCGCCACCACAGCAAAAGTCAAGATGCAGCTCCTCCAGCAGCCGCGCACACTGCGGATGCTCCGCAACCAGCCTCCCGAGCGTCATCTCTGGATCGATCACCATCGCTGCCTGCCTTTCTTCTCGTTTCAGACCTCTTCTCAGTTTACACAGCTTCGATGTACTAACAGTTTGCATAGCGGAGCACGTGCCCGAAGCCCGACGCGCCCCAGGGATCCAGGCTCATGCGCTCCCAGCATCCACTAGCCTCAAGGCGATGCGGGTGGCCGCAATCCAGCTGGAGCCCGAGATCGGGAATGTTGCCGAGAACCTGCGGCGTGCATGGGCGCTCGCCGAGCGTGCCGCCATGGCGGGCGCGGAATGGATCGTGCTGCCCGAGTTCTTCGCCACCGGGATGGCCTTCATGGATCAACTGGCAGACGCTGCCCTGCCGCACGACGGCGCGGCCACGCAGCTGATGCAGGAGCTTGCGCGCAGACATCACGCGTTTGTCTGCGGCTCATTCATCTGTCGCGATCGCGACGGGGAGAACCGCAACGCCTGGCTGCTGGTGGGGCCCGATGGAGCGGTGGCTGGTCGCCACGACAAGGACCTGCCGACAATGTGGGAGAACTGCTTCTACGTGGGCGGCGCCGACGATGGGGTGCTTGAAGCGGGCGGTCTGCGCGTCGGCGCGGCGCTCTGCTGGGAGCTGATGCGCACAGCTACCGTTGCCCGCCTGCGCGACCTCGTCGACCTGGTGCTCGCCGGCTCTGCGTGGTGGTCGATACCGCAGATGGCGCCGCGGCGGCTAAGCGCCCGACTCGAGGCGGCAAACGCGCACACGGCGGCCTCGGTCGCCCCGGCGCTTGCACGGGCCCTCGGAGTGCCGGTTGTGCATGCTGCCCACTGCGGGAAGGTGCGCTGCAAGCTGCCGCTTGCCCGCCCCTTCGCCTATCGCGGCCACTACGAGGGCGGGACCTGCATCGTCGATGCTCACGGCGGCGTGCTTGCCTGGCGCTCGGCCCGGGAGGGCCCTGGCGTGGTCGGCTGCGAGCTGGAGGTCGAGCGTGCACAGCCCACTCTGGAGGCGGGGCCCGGGCGGTGGCTGCACGCACGCGGCGCGATCCCCGCGGTTGCGTGGCATTGCCAACGCGCCCATGGGCGGCGCTGGTATCGGCGCCACGCGCGCGGCAGGCCGCCGCTGCGCCGCCCGCTGCAGGAGCTGCTCGAAGCCTCTGATCAGGCGCAATCGGTCGGCCTGCGCCCGAGCGACCCGGCATCTGCGTAGGGTGATATATTCACACTATGACTGTGTATATGGCAGCGGCGGAGGCCGCGGTTGATCCAGAGCGACCGCTTGCGGAGCTGGTCTTGGGTCACCCCGAGCGCAGAGCGCTGCTTGAGCGCCTGCAGCTCGACTACTGCTGCGCCGGCACGCAGACGCTTGCCGGCGCCTGCGCAGAGCGCGGCCTCGACGCGGGCACGATGAGCCAGGTGCTGCAGGCGCTCTCCTCCAGGGCAGCGGGGGGCGGCGAGCTGCACGACTGCGAGCGGCAGGGGACGAGCCTGGCTGCGCTCTGCGAGCACATCGCCGCAGTGCACCACGTGCGCGTGCGCGGGGAGCTGCCGCGAATCGGCGTGCTGCTCTCGCGCGTCGTTCACGCCCACGTCGCGCAGCGCCCGGCCTTGGGCGAGCTCCAGCATGCCTTCGACGCGCTGCGCGCGCTGCTCGAGCCGCATCTCCAGCTTGAGGAGGATCTGCTCTTTCCTCGCTGCGTGGCACTTGAGCGCAACGGCATGCCGATCGAGGAAGCGTTGATCGAGGCGCACGAGGACGAGCACCGAGCGATCGGCGAGCGCCTGACGTTCATGCGACAGCTCGCCCAGGGCTACGATCGCTCGCATGCGCTCTGCGAAACCCACCGTGCGACGCTCGAGGCCCTTGCCGCCTTCGAGCTCGATCTGCGCCAGCACATCCATGAGGAGAGCAACATCCTGCTGCCGCGGGCGCGCGAGCTTGCCGCGCAGGCACGCAATGCGATGCGTGCGGGCTGAGCCGCGAGCTGATCGAGGCTCCCGCCGCTTCACACGCGGCGGCCTTGGCCCGGGCGGCTGAGTCGCCGGGTGCGCCGGCCACTAGGGCTGGAAGACCATCAGCGCCAGGATCGCCAGCACGATCAGCGCCGAGACGTAGTTGGCGGTAAGCGCAAGCCGGTCATCGAGCAGCGCGCGCAGCTGCGTATCCCCTGCGGAGCCCGCCTGGGCCAGCGCGCGCGCATGCTTGCGCGCGCGCTTGGGCGCCTGGCCACCGAGCCCGCCGAGGATCAGCACGACCACATAGAGGATCAGCGCCGCCTGGATCCAGCCGGCGCGGTAGCCCACACCGGTGATGCTCACCAGCCACAGGCCGAAGGCGGGCACCATCAGTCCCCCGACCATCACCATCAGCGCCCCCACCCGCGCCAGCGAGAGCAGCAGCGCAACCTCCGCCGGCTGCGCCCGTCTGCGTGCCGCCTCAAAGGCGACGCCCGCCACGACGATCCCCGCGACGAAGATCAGGACGCCGAGAATGTGGAAGAAGAGGGCGATCTCGTAGCTGCTCATGGCTCAGCCTCCGGCAGGTGCGAGCTTAGGCGACTCGCGCGCCCGGCGGGACCTGCGCGCGCGGGCGCCGCGGAGCACCGCATGGGCGGTGAAGACGATGAAAAGCAGGATCGCTGCCTCGTTGCCGACGCCGCCCCACTGCCACGCCGTCACGTTGCCGGCCAGATCGCCGCCGATCAGCCGCAGCGCAAGCGAGAGATGCAGCAGCAGGAGATGCGCATAGAAGAGCGGGCTGTAGCGCAGCGGCACACGCACCACCGCCGGCACGATCACCCCGGCATGGGCAAAGACCATCGAGATCACAAAGCCCAGGAAGACCGCATGCAGGGCGGCGTCGTAGGCAAAGCCATCGCTCGTCGGCGCGTCGAGAAGCCAGATGAAGCCTGCGACAAGCAGCCACAGGTAGCCCGCGAGCAGCGCGCAGGCCATGAAGCGCGTCAGACCGGCGGAGCGAACGGTGCGTCGGGCGACATCGAAGAGGAGGAGCCACAGTGCCTGCGCCGCGACCCCTGCACCCGCGATCCGCATGCCCAGATGCTCGTGCGCGATCGATATCGCAAGGCCGAGCCCAAAGAGCGCGATTGCGCCGATCAGCGCCGAGCGCTGCCAGGCGCTGCGCTCCAGCGTGCGCGTGAGCTCCAGGCGCTCGCCCACGATTGTCGCCACCAGATAGCCCGCCAACAGCGGCGCAAAGGAGGCGACATCCGCGCCTGCCAGCCACATTGCTGCCGCCGCGCACCAGGCGAGCGCACCAGCGCCCATCACCAGGTTGTGGGCGCTCGGCTGGATGCGCCCGATCACGACATGGGCGCCGAGCAGCACCACCCCCGCAAAGAGGATCAGCGCCTGCCCGAGCGAGCCGGGCGCACGGGCCAGCGCAAGCAGGGCGCCCGCACCGGCCGCAAGCGGCGCGGCGTAGACAAATGGCCGACCGAGCGCCACCGCGCGCTCGAGGCTGATCAGCGTCCCCAGGAAGCCGAAGGTCATCAGCGGCCCGTGCACGACCGCCGCGCTCGTCAGATCGCTTGGAACGCTCAGGCCCAGGCGAAGCAGCCCACCCCAGAGGCCCGCAAAGAGCGCGACCAGCGCAAGCGCCATCAGCGGCGCGCGCGCCAGCAGACGCCTGCGGGCCACCGCTAGCCGCGCCACCCGAGCATTTCGCGCCCGGCGTCGCTCATCTTCTCCGGATCCCACGGCGGATCGAAGACGATCGTCACCCGCAGGGACCGAACCCCTGGCAGCGCTCCCACGCAGGCGTCGATCTCGTCTTCCATGTAGCCGCCCAGCGGACACCCTGGCGAGGTCAGCGTCATCGTCACCTCGACCTCGCCCTCGGCGCCCGCCTGCACGTCGTAGACGAGCCCGAGGTCGACGATGTTCACGCCAAGCTCCGGGTCGATGACCTCGTAGAGGCGATCGTAGATCGCGCCCACATCGACGCCGCCCTCGGTCGCACGAGCAAGCAGGCCGAGCACGCCACCGAGTGTGCCCGGTGCTCCCTCCTGCGCCTCGCTGCCAGCTGCCGCAGCAGGCGCGCCATCCGGGACTTCCGCCCGCTCGCCATGGGGCTCGCTCATCGCCCTCCATTATACAGAGCTGCTGTGTTTATTGAGGGTGAGCGCCGGACCGGCGCCGACCAGCGTCCCTGCTAGTCGCCCGCGTGGGCATAGCGCGCGACCGTGAAGGCGATCGAGAAGGGGACGGTGAGCGCGAACACCACCAGCATGCCGCTCAGCACGATCAGCGTGCTGCCGCGCACGCCGTCATAGACGAAGACGTACTCGATCATCCCCGCCGATACCACGTAGGCAAGCAGCCCCCAGCGAAAGACCGTGAAGAAGCGCCTGAAGGCAAAGCCCCCGGCGCGCGCCAGCAGCAGCGCGTTCAAGACCATCGTGCCGAGCGCGCAGCCGAGCAGCGCCCAGGCAGGGCCGAGCGGGACGCGGTGGGGAATGTTCGAGGCCAAGTATGCGCCGCCGGAGACGATCAGGGCAAGCGCGACCATCGCCAGCGGCGTGCAGGGCGGAACGCCGGGCTCCTCGGCGAGGCCCTCGGCAACCGGGGCCGCCTGCGGCCCGATCTCCTCTTCCGGGGCAAAGGTCGCCATTCTCAGCCTCCCTGCGCCCGCATCCTCAGATCGTCGCCAGACGGGTCATGATGATCAGCGTCGCCACCTGCATCAGCCCGGTGATTCCGGCGGTGTAGATGAAGCGGCGCATCAGGCGCTCGATCACCGCCGGATCCGGGCGCTCCTTGCGCATCTCAAAGAGCACCGCGATGTTCGCCGGCTCGAGCAGTCCCAGCGCGATCACCGCCATCACGCCCACCACCGCGTAGGAGGCGACAAGCCAGCCGTGCTTGGCGCCCCCCGCCTGCAGGTTGCCCAGATGCCGCGCAAGCTGCCATCCGGCGCCGAGCGTCATCGTCACGAGCGTGGGCATGATCAGGCTCATCTTCGGCATGAAGCGCGCCGAGAACGCCGCACGGGCGGCAGTCGGCAGCGAGCCCATGATCGGTCCGATCACGAGCCCGACAAAGAGGTCGATTGCCGTCCACAGGCCGCCGCCGACGACGTGGTAGAAGTCAAGCGCCCACAGCGTGTTGGTTGCGATCGCGGCGATCATTCCACCGATCACCGCAACCACGATCGGCAGCCCCGCAAGCGGGATGATCGTCGCCGGCACGCGCGGTCGCTCGAACGCCTGCCCCCGCGTCTGCGGCACCCCACCGACACTCTCCACAGCCTGTGCCATTTCCAGCCTACCCGTGCCTCTCGCGCTCAGATCAGCGCCGTTGCTTTTCGGCCAGCGTCCGGCGGCAACCGGCGCATGGCCACCCGCTTCGGCGCAGTGTACCTCCTAGACGCGCGCTTTGCAAGGCGGCAGTTTCACGTATCGGCAACGGCGCCGTCAGCCGACAGGGCGCCGTGCATGTGCCTGCGTAAGCCCCACACCTATGCTCGTCAAGACGCCTCAGCGCCTGCGTGCGATAGCAGACGCCGAGCTTGCGGCAGATGTGCTGGAGATGCTTCTCGACCGTTCGCGGCCTCAGCGACATCGCGCCCGCCACCTGAGCAGTCATCGCGCCATGACCAACATGCTCTAGCACCTCCGCCTCACGCGCCGTCAGCCCCCCCTCCCAGAGGCGCTCTCGGCGCAGCGATGGTCGCCGGATCCCAGCGCCCGGCGAGCCCCCCGCCTGCCTCAGGACGATCGCATCGTGCCTGCGCTCGCCGCCGGCACGCACGAAGCTCGCGGCAATCGTCCGCGCACCGGACGAGAGCCACAGCGTGCGATCGCGCTGGCGCGGATCGGCCGCCCATCGGCGCAGCGCGGCCGGCAGCGCAGGGCCCGATCCCGAGCGACTGCGGCGAGGGGCTGCACCTGATGGAAACAAGCCATTCGCGCGCGATCGCAAACGTCCTCGTCGCGCACTCCGGCGGCATCCTCCTGACCGACGAGCCCGGCCCACGGCGCACAACCTGATCGAGAAGAAGCGCGTCGAAGGCAACCTCTACGACTGCGGGATCACTGTGACCGGCCATTCGACGAAGGCCCTCTCGACTACCGGTGCAACCCGGCCGACGCTTGGGGGCATCTACGATCACGATCTTCCGCGCGGTCGTGCCGATCAAGTCGACCACGGTCAGCGCCAACACGATCAGCAACGTTCACTTCGGCATCTGGGCCAAGAACGCGCCGCCGATCAGCGCCGCCTCAAATCACTTCAAGGGCCTCGCGGTGCCAGTCGAAGCCTCCGCGGGCCCCTGAGCGATGCCGGTGCGCGCCCCCAGCCGCCCGGCGATCGCCCTGACGTCCTCCAGCTCGCCGCTTGACACCGCCATCACGAGCTCGTGGGCCTCGTCGTTGGAGAGCGCAGGCCGAATCCCGTTCATGCCGTAGGAGGCGATGCTCGCGCCGAGCGCCAGCCGCTCGTTGCCGTCCACCAGAACGTGGTTGCGCGCGAGCGAATGCAGCAGGGCGGCCGCCTTCTCATCGACCGACGGGTACGCATCCTCACCGAGCACAGAAGCCCGAGCTCGTCCGCGCGCCGAGTCGAGCAGACCGTGATCCCGCACCAAAGGGTCGGCCTCCAGCACACGCGCCGCGATGTGCAGGAGGTCCTCGAGCTCCAGATAGATCACATTCCCAGGCGGCGCAGCGCCTCAGCGTAGCGCGGAAGCTCCTCGTCGAGGACTCGATCGATGAGCTCTAGGCGGCTGGTTCGCTCGATGTAGTCACGCAGCGCCGTCCGAGCGACCTCCTGCATCGAGCGCCCCTCCAGTCGCGCGCGCGAGCGCAGCGCCTCGGTCTCCTCGTAGGTGAGCCGCAGTGTCATCGCCATGCAGCGATGGCATCAGCACAGATACTACGTCTTGCCGCTGATGGTGGTGCAGTTGGCCAATCGAGCGCTCGGGCGCGCCCGCTGGCTCGGTCAGAGGGTCGAGGCACCGCAGCTGCGGCTCTTTTCTACAGTCGTGCTGTAGTATTGCTCGCGATGGACGGTCGGCACCGAGACCGCGCGCAGCTCAGCGAGGCGCTCACAGAGGCGCTGCTGGAGTCGCTTGCGGCGCTCGGGCGCGCCGGAGCGGCGGAGCACGCCAACCGCATCGCCGCCCGGGCGTGGTGGGCACTGCGCGCCGAGCACCCGCGCGAGGCTCAGCGCATCAACGTCCTGATGCACCGTCTGATGAAACACGAAACAACAAAGGAGCAATCGATGTCAGCACCCGAGAACGAGCTCGATGTCCGCAGCATCCCTCCCGCACGCAGGCACGAGCTGATCTTCGAGACCTACGAGCGCCTTGCGCCGGGCGCGGGGTTCATCCTCGTCAACGATCACGATCCCAAGCCGCTGCGCTACCAGTTCGAGGCCGAGCACGCAGGCGAGTTCAGCTGGGACTACCTGGAGCAGGGGCCCGAGACCTGGCGCGTGCGAATCGGCCGCCCGGCCGCGGTCGCCGCCTAGGCGTGTGCGGCCGCGCGCACGCAGATAGCCTCCTTGCGCGGGTGGGCCGCCCGCCGGGCGCGGGTCGGCCCACCGCGCCCAGCCGCGAGGGCGCGCAGCGGCGATGAGCGCCCGGCAGCGAGCCTCAGCTCTGCGCGCGCAGCGCCGCCGGCACGTAGCTGCAGCTGGGATCCGACGCCAGCGGATCGCCCGTGAGCGCCCAGGCGCGCGCGCGGCTGCCGCCGCAGAGCTCCCGGAGCTCGCAGCGGCCGCACTTGCCCCGCAGCGCGTCAGGATTTCGCAGCGCGCAGAAGAGCGCCGAGCGCCGGTAGATGTCGACCGGGTCGCGCTCGCGGACATTGCCCGCGGAGAGCTGCAGAAAGCCCGAGGGCATCACCTCGCCCCGGTGCGAGATGAACATGAAGCCGCGACCGTCCGTGACGCCCTTTGGGGGACGATGCAGGCCATCTCCAAACAGATAGCCGGCGCCGCCCGGCGCCGCCCCGTGCCTGCGACCGCTGCGTTCGATCGCGATGCGGCGATACTGCGGAGCCGCGGTCGTCTTGATGTCGAAGGGCACCACTCTCGAGAGCTCATACAGCCACCCGAGCACGCGCTCATGCTCGGCGGCGGAGAGCATCGGCAGGATCGCGCCGCGTCCGGTCGGCACCAGGAAGAAGACCGACCACTGCACCACCTCCCACGCTTCCAGCAGCGGCACCAGCTCAGCGATCACCTCGACGTTGAGCGCGCAGACCGTGGTGTTCACCTGCAGCGCAAGGCCCTCGGCCCGCGCTGCCGCGATGCCCTCCATCGTGCGCAGGAAGGAGCCCGCAAAGCCGCGGAAGCGGTCGTGCACGCCGGCGGTGGGGCCGTCGACGCTGAAGGCCACGCGCCGGATACCGGCCTCGCGCGCCTCGCGCATCCGCGCCCTGGTCACCAGGGCCGTCGCGGTCGGCGTGAGCGCAACCCGCAGACCGCGCTCATCGGCATGCGCTGCCAGCCTGAAGAGGTCGCGGCGCATCAGCGGGTCGCCGCCGGTCAGCACGAGGATCGGCTGCGTGCCGAAGCCCGCAAGCTGGTCGATCAGCGCCATGCCCTCCACGGTGGAGAGCTCGCGCGGGTCGCGCCTGGGCTGCGCATCGGCCCGACAGTGCAGGCAGTTGTAGGCGCAGGCGCGGGTCACCTCCCAGGCGATCGTGAAGGGAGCGCGGTCGAAGTCCAGCGCGAGCAGGCGCCGGTCGCGCTCCGCGCGCGCGCTCTGCGCGGGCTCGCTCAGGGCTCGGCTGCCGCCCGCCGGCGACTGACCGCTCCGCAGTGTTGCCTGACCCGGGCTCATCGACCTGTCAGTTAGGATACCCTAAGAGCCATGGCATCGCCAGCGCTCGCGAGCAGCACCGCACCCTCGCCAGGCGCGCGCAGCGCAACCGGCCTCGAGCGCTCGCCCTTCCTGCGCGCCTGCTACGGGCTCCCCGTCCCGCGCACGCCAGTCTGGTTCATGCGCCAGGCCGGTCGCTCGCTGCCTGAGTACAGAGCGCTGCGGGAAGGCGCAAGCCTGCTCGAGCTCTGCCGGAGGCCCGAGCTTGCCGCCGAGGCGACGCTGCAGCCGGTGCGGCGACTGGGCGTCGACGCCGCGATCCTCTTCTCGGACATCGTCCTGCCGCTGGCCGCAAGCGGCGTGGAGCTGAAGATCGTCCCGGAGGTCGGCCCGGTGATCGATGCACCGCTGCGCAGCGCCGATGACATCGCGCGCCTGCGCACCTTTCAGGCGCAGGCCGACGCTCCCTACCTCGCGCAGGCTGTGCGCCTGGCGTGTGCGGAGCTTGGCGATGTGCCCTTGATCGGCTTCGCGGGCGGCCCCTACACGCTTGCCAGCTACCTGATCGAGGGCGGCCCCTCCAAGACGCACGCCCGCACGCGAGCGCTCATGTACGCAGAGGGGCAGCTGTGGTCCCGACTTCTGCACAAGCTTGCCGACACCGCCCTCTCCTCGCTGCGCGCCCAGGTGAGCGCAGGGGCAAGCGCAGTTCAGCTCTTTGACAGCTGGGCGGGGACGCTTGACCCCGAGAGCTTTCGCCGTCACGTCCTGCCCGCGATCAAGCGCATCTTCTCCGGCCTGGAGGACCTGGGCGTCCCCCGCATCTACTTCGCCGTCGGCGCCGGAGCGCTGCTTGGCGAGATCGCGCAGTGCGGCGCAGAGGTGATCGGCGTCGACTGGCGCACGCCGCTCGATCGCGCTCGGGAGATCGTCGGCCCACACCATGCGCTGCAGGGCAACCTCGACCCCGCCGCCTGCCTCGCGCCCTGGCCTGCGCTTGCGCCGCTGGTCGATCGCATCCTCGCCCACGGCGGGCGCAGCGGTCACATCTTCAACCTCGGTCACGGCGTGCTGCCCGAGACCGACCCACAGACCCTGCGCAGGGTCGTCGAGCGCGTCGCAGAGCGCAGCAGCGCCGGCCCCATCCCAGCAGCGGCCCCCCGCGCCCCCACCGCGCCTCCCGGCGCAAGGCCAGCCCCTCCCTACGGCGTTCTGCTGATGGCCTATGGCACGCCGGCCACCATCGACCGACTGAGCGAGTACTACACCCACATCCGCCACGGCAACCCGCCGCACCCCGCTCAGCTGCAGGCGCTGGCGGCGCGCTATGAGGCGATCGGCGGGCTCTCGCCGCTGCTTGAGATCACGCGCGAGCAGGCAAGCGGCCTGCAGCAGCTGCTGAGCGCGGAGGCCGGCGCCACCGTGCCGGTGGTGCTCGGCATGAAGCACGCGCAGCCCTTCATCGAGGACGGGGTCGCCGAGCTGCTCGGGCGCGGGGTGCGCAACGCGCTTGGCCTTGTGCTTGCGCCTCACTACTCCGCGCTCTCGATCGGTGAGTACATCGACCGCGCCCGGGCGGCCTCCGATGCGAGGCTGGAGATCGACTTCGTCCGGCAGTGGCACCGCAGCCGCGGCTACGTCGACCTGCTCGCTGAGCGACTGCGCAGCGCGCTGGCGGGGCTGACCGAGCGCGAGCGCGCGGATGTCGAGATCGTCTTCACCGCCCACAGCCTCCCCGAGCGGATCCTCGCCCACGGCGATCCCTACCCCGGCCAGCTACAGGCCACAGCACGCGCCGTGGCCGCCGCCCTGCGCCTGGAGCGCTATCAGGTCGCCTTCCAGAGCGCCGGGCGCACAGAGGAGCGGTGGCTGGGACCGGACATCCTGCAGGCGATGAGCGAGGCGGCCGCAGGCGGCCGCTCGGCGGTGCTGGTATGCCCGGCGGGCTTCGTCTCCGACCACCTGGAGATCCTCTATGACCTCGACATCGAATGTCGCGAGCACGCCCGCACGCTGGGGATCGGCTTCGCCCGCACCGAGCTGCCCAACGCCGATCCGCAGTTCCTCGAGGCGCTCGCGGAGATCATTCGCGCGCGCCGCAGCAATCTCTCGCCCCTCGCCGAGGAGCGCACGCAGCCATGCGAAGAGGCGCGTTGACTTGAGCGCTCCTGAGCTCACACGCAGCGGCCTGCCGGGAGCGCCCGCCACAACCGCCAGCCTCGATGCCCCGCACATCGTGGTGGTGGGCGGGGGGGTCAGCGGCTTGGCCGCCGCCCATCGCCTGGCGGGCGCCGGGAGAGGCGCAACGCTCACGCTGCTTGAGGCAAGCAACCGCCTGGGCGGCAAGGTGACGAGCGCTCAGCTTGGCCCCCACCGGATCGACCTGGGCGCCGAGTCGTTGATGGTGCGTGGGCCCGCGCTGGGTGAGCTGCTGGCGGAGCTCGACCTCGAGCAGAATCTCCTCGCCCCGGCCCACGCGGGCATCCACGTCTACGCCCGTGGCGCGCTGCGGGAGCTGCCACCCGGCATCCTCGGCGCTCTGCCCGATGGGCTCTTGCCGCTGCTGCGCGCGGGAATCCTCTCGCCGGCGGGGCTCGCTCGCGCGACCTTTGACCTGCTGGCGCCAAGAAGCTCGATCGACCCCGACTGCTCGGTGGCTGCGCTGATCGGGCGGCGTCTGGGCAGGCAGGCGCTCGAGCGCCTCTTCGACCCTTTGCTCGGCACGATCTACGGCGCCCCCTGCTCCGAGCTCAGCCTCCATGCCTGCGCACCTCAGATCGCTGCCCTCGCGCGTGAGCACCGCTCGCTGACACGTGGCCTGCTGGCCGCCAAGCGGCCGCCCGGCGCCGGCGCGGGATCACCCCTGCGCACGCTTGCGGGCGGCCTGGAGTCGCTGGTCAGGCACCTGCACGAGCGCATCGCCGGTGACGTCGAGGTGCGACTGGGCGCAGCGGTCACGGAGATCGCGCGCGAGCGCGACGGCCTGCGCCTGACTCTGCAGCGCGACGGCGCCAGGGCACCTGAGAGCGTGCATGCCGACCACGTTGTGATCGCGACGCCCGCGCCCGAGGCCGCGCGCCTGCTGGCCGCGATCGCTCCTGAGGCAAGCGCGGAGCTGCGCGCGATTCGCTACACCCGGGCGCTCTCCGTCGCGCTGCGCTTCGACCCGGATGCGCTTGCCAGGCAGCCGACCTCATCGGGCTTCCTCGTGCCGGAGCAGGCCGGGCGCACGCTCGGGGCATGCACCTACCTCTCAGCGAAATGGCCGCACATCGGCGCCGACGGCGAGCTGGTGATGCGCTGCTCCCTCTCGCGGCGTGCGCTGCTGCGCGCAGACGAGCAGAGCGATCGAGAGGTCGTCGAGGCCCTGCTCGGCGACCTGCGAGCGATCATCGGCCTGCGCGCGGCTCCCCGCCAGAGCCTGGTCGCCCGCTTTGCGGCGGCCACGCCGATCTATGCACCCGCCCACCACGAGCGCATCGCCCGTGTGCGCGCACAGCTTGACGCCATCCCGGAGCTTGCGCTGGCAGGCGCCGCCTACGAGGGCATTGGCGTCCCGCAGTGCATCGCCTCGGGTCGAGCAGCAGCCGAGCAGACGCTTGCGCGCCTTCACCAGCGCGGGAGATCCCTTCGGCAGGGCGCCGGCAACCCACGATGAAAGGAGACACGCAATGACACAGTCACTTGACCACCGCACTCTCTATCGGCTGCCCTGGTCGCTGCCCGACAACGCAATTGCCTGGCTTGAGCCCACGCGCAAGTGCAACCTGGCCTGCTTTGGCTGCTACCGCGAGAATGACCCCAAGGGCCACAAGAGCCTCGCAGAGGTGCGCGCCGACCTTGCCGTCTTTCGCCGCCTGCGCAATGTCGACGCGATCTCGATCGCGGGCGGCGACCCGCTCACGCACCCGCAGATCGTCGAGATCGTGCGGATGACAGCCGAGGAAGGCGTGAAGCCGATCCTGAACACCAACGGCCTGGCTCTCAACGAGCAGCTGCTGCGTGAGCTGAAGGCAGCCGGGCTTGTGGGCGTCACCTTTCACATCGACTCCAAGCAGGGACGGCCCGGATGGAAGCGCGCGGACGAGGTCCGCCTCTGCGAGCTGCGCAGCACCTACGCCGAGATGGTCGCGCGCGTCGGCGGCCTGGGCTGCGCGTTCAACCAGACCGTCTACGAGGACACCATCGAGCAGGTGCCAGACGTGCTCGCCTGGGCGGCGCGCAACATCGAGATCGTCCACACGATCGTCTTCATCACCTTCCGCGCGGGCATCGTCGGCGGCGACTTCGACTACTACGTCAACGGCAGGCCCGCGGACTTTGCCGAGGTTCCCTACGCCTCCGATGACACCTCGCTGAAGCCGATCAGCTCGCGTGACGTCGTCGAGGTGATACGCAGCCGCTACCCGGAGTTCGCCCCAGCCGCCTACCTGAACGGCACGGAGGCGCCCGAGGACTTCAAATGGCTGCTCTCCGGGCGGCTCGGCGCCAGGGGGCGGATCCACGGCTATGTCGGGCCGCGCACGATGGAGCTCGCCCAGGTCGCAAACCACCTGCTGCGCGGGCGCTACCTCGCCTACGCCGACCCGCGCACGCTCTCGCACGGGCGCTCGCTGCTGGGGCTCTCGCCGCTTGACCCGCAGCTGCGCAAGACCGCCCGCCGCTGGCTCTCAGCCTGCCGGCGCGGCTGCGCGCGCCCGACCGACCGCCTGCACTTTCAGGCGGTGATGGTCATCCAGCCGATCGACATCCTCGCGGACGGCCGCCAGAGCATGTGCGACGGCTGCCCTGACGTGACGGTCTGGAACGGTCGCCTGGTCTGGTCCTGCCGTCTGGAGGAGCCCGTCCGCTACGGCGACTTCGTCCAGACGGTGCGTCGCGATCAGCGCCCGAGGGCAAGCGCCGAGGGTGAGCGCTCAGCGCTGGCGGCCAACGGCGCCGCCGGGGGCGCCGCAAGATGAGGCGCGGCTAGGGCGACCGCCGCCACCCACAGCGCGCTGGCAAGCGCCAGGTGCAGGTCCTGGGCGTAGGCGGGGGCGCCGGTCGTTGCCACAACGCCCCCCAACGCCGCCGTGCCGGCAAGCAGCGCAAGCAGCGATAGTGCCAGGAGGCGCTCGCCACGGGCTGCGTGCGGCGCTCGCCAGCGCGAGAGCGCAAGCCACGCGACCAGCACGCTTGCCGCAACCGCGAGCCCGCGATGGACGTACTGCAGCGTCACCCTCGTCGTGGCAGCATGCGTGGAGAGGCACAGCGGCCAGGAGGGGCAGGCTCGCGCGGCGCCGGTGTGCAGCGTGACCATGCCGCTTGCCGCAAGCAGGAAGAGGGCGCCGAGCGCGCCTGCGGCCAGCAGTCCGCCGCGGCTCAGATCGCGCCGCCGCCGCAGCGGGGCAAAGACCACAAGAGCCGCAACCGTGCTGACGCCGAGCAGCAGCCACGCGCCGGCGAGATGCAGAGCGACCGTCCAGCCCGCGTTGTGGGCCAGCACCGTCAGGGCACCAAGCGCGACCTGCAGGCCGATCACTCCCGCCCCGACTGCGCACGTCAGGCGCAGCAGATGATCACGCGGGCGCAGACGGAAGGCTGCGAGCAGCGAGGCTAGAACCGCCAGCGTGACCACCGTCGCCAGATAGCGGTGCGACTGCTCCAGCAGCGCATGGAGACTGCCGCCCAGACCCAGCGACCCGTTGCACAGCGGCCAGCTCCGGCAGCCCATCCCGGACTCCGTCACACGAACCGTGTCGCCCAGCAGCAGCTGCAGGTAGCAGAGCGCAAGCGTGCCCGCAAAGAGCGCGCGCACGGCGATCGAGCGCCCAGGAGCGCGCCTTCGCCGCCCCGAGGCGAGCTGCGCTGCCGGTGCCAGTCCGTTGTCGTTGTGTGCCCTTGCGCTCACGTGGTTGAGCGCGCCAGCGCGATCAGCTCCTGGGAGGCCTGCCAGGCAGGCTCCGGGAAGAGCGTGCAGTACTGCGCATCGCGCATCAGCTTCTCGACGCCGGTCTCAACCATGTAGCCGGTGCCGCCGAAGACCTGCACCGCGTCGATCGCGGTCGCCAGGGCATCTTCACAAAGTGCGACCCTGGCGGCAAGCGCTCCCTGCGGCTCGAGCAGCGGCGCATCCCCATTGCGTGAGCCGGAGGCCACGAGCCCCTCGGGCCGTCCGTGCGCGCGCAGCCGCACCACCATCGCCGCAAGCATGTCGCCGACGGCCTCGTGCTCGATGATCGGCACGCCGCCCTGCCAGCGCTCCTGCGCATAGGAGAGGGCAAGCTCATGGGCGCGCAGGGCGATTCCACGCGCGATCGCGCCGGTGCCAAGCCGCAGCAGGGCAAGAGCCTGCGCCGGCACACCCCGGTGATCGCGCTGGGGCGCGATCAGCTCCTGGAACGCCGCGCCGTCGAGCTCGAGCGCGGCTGCCGGGGCTGCGCGCAATCCCATCTGGCTGCGATCCGCGACGATCGCAACGCCCGGCTGCTCGGCGGAGAGTAGCCACAGCGCGGTGCCCTCAGGCCGCTCGGCGAGCAGCAGCAGCTGCTCCGCGCCGAGCGCGCCAAGCGCACCCTGCAAGCGCCCGTGCAGAGCGTCCTCGCGCACGCTGACCTCGTGCTCGCCCACCCCCGGCACGATCGCCAGGCGCTCGAAGCCCTCCTCCTGCAGCGGGCAGCCGAGCTCCTGCGCAGCAAGCGCGGCGACGTTCTCGAGCAGCACGCCAAGCGCACATCCAGCCTCGCCGCGCGCGAGCTCGCCAAGCACCTCCAGCAGCTCTCCGGCGCCGATCCCGCCTCCGCCGTGCTCCTCGCTCACCAGCGCCCGCAGCAGTCCCGCCTGCTCAAGCAGCGATCGGCAGTGCTCGAGCGCCGCGGGCTCCTGAGCGTCAAGCTGCAGAGCGCGCGGGGCCAGCTCGCGCTCGGCAAGATCCCGCGCCAGCGATCGCAGCGCCTCGCGCTCAGCTCTGCTTGCCGTGCTCATGCGCGCGCTCCGTTCATCCTCGCAGGCTCAATGCTCTCGCGCGGCGGCAGGCACCGCATCTCCTCTTCATTGCTCAATGTCCTAAACACCTCCACGCGGTTGAGCTGATTCGTTCCCTCGTAGATCTGCACGAGCTTCGCGTCGCGCCAGAGCTTCTCCAGCTCAGCGCGCAGCGGGCCGGCGCGCAAGCCCGCGATCTGGAGGGCAGCGCTGGTGACGCGCACCGCGACGTCGCCGCCGCGCGCCTTGGCGAGCGAGGAGAGCCCGACCGCGCGCGAGAGGCGCCGGTCGTCGGTGGTGCGATGAAGCAGCGCAACCGTCTGCGCGCGCGCGGTCCCTGAGAGCAGCTTGCGGCGCACCCGACTGCGCCTGCGAAAGGAGGGCGGCAGGCCCGCAAGCAGCCGTGCGGCGGGATGGCGCATCGTGGGCCCGAGCGCCCACAGGTCGATCTCCATCGCAGCGTCCATGTAGGCCTGATGGGCGAGATGGATCTCCTCCTCCATCTGCGCCAGCGCAAGCTGCACGTGCTGGCGCTCGAGCAGCCTGGCGCCGACGTCGTCCTCATGCAGCCAGGCCCGCAATCGTTCGTAGGCGCCGCGCGCGATGCCCGTGCCGATCGCACCCACGGGGGGACGCGAGCAGGCAAGCACGATCAGGGTCTCGGTTGCGCCGTCGCCCTCGCGGCCGACCAGCAGCTCATCGGGCACGAACACCTCGTCGAAGCTCAGTTCAGCCGCCGGGCAGGCGCGCTGGCCCATCTTGTGCTCAGCACGGCTCACCGCAAAGCCCTCGGAGCGCGTGTCGACCAGAAAGCAGGTCTCGGTCTCCGCAGGGCGCATCGGGTCGGTGGGCATCACCACCGAGATCCAGCGCGCGACCGAGCCGTTGGAGATGAAGCGCTTGGTCCCGCTCAGGCGGTAGCCTCCCGGCACGCGCCTGGCATGCGAGGTGATCCGCCCGCGTGCAAGCAGGTCGGGGTCCTCGACATCGGTGCCCGCTTCAGGCTCGGTGATGGCAAGCGCCATCAGCAGCGGCCGCTCGCTTGCTTCGGAGGCGACCAGCTGCGCCAGCACGCCATCCCAGTGGGCTGCGCCGCCGAGCAGGAGCGGGGTGATGCCAAGGCCGTGCGCCCCGAAGATCAGCCCGATCCCTGCGCAGGCCGCGCAGAGCTCCTCCATCATGATGCACGCGTGCATCGCCAGTCCCCCGGAGCCGCCCGCGGGCGCAGGGACCAGGAAGCGCAGCATGCCCGCGCGCGCGCCCGCGCGCACGACGTCCCAGTCGAAGTAGCCCGGCTCCTCGCCCGCGCGCCGGTCAAGCTCAAGCGCCCTGGGGATCAGCTCCTGGCGCGCAAAGGATCGCGTGCGTTCGCGCAGCTCCTGAAGCTCGCTGCAGAGGTCGGCCAGCTCGGGCGCCCGCAGGCGCGGGAACTGCTCTGCGATCTCTGCGCAGCTGCTGCTGTGGCCTGTCATCGCGCAGCTCCTAAGCCTGCGTGCCGCTGAGGCGCTCTTGCTCGGCGCCCGCCCGCTTGCCGTTGCCGCCGCCGTTGGCGGCAGCAGCGCTGCGGGCAAGCCCCTTGGTGTGCTCGGCCATGCGCTCCAGCAGCGCCAGCGAGATGTGCTCGGGGCCGTAGAGGATGCCCTCGAAGCTTGCGATGTACTGGAACTGCAGCGGCGTGCGCGAGACGAGCAGCCGGGAGAGCTCGCGGGCGATCGGGTGCCTCTCGCCAAGCGTCAGCGTCGCGGCGCCGGGGAACAGGGTCATGCCGACGTCGAGCGCGTTGATCTTGAACTCCGAGCTCTGCGGCTGCCGATCCATCCAGAGGTGGCTGAAGAGCTGCAGGCGCTCGGAGCGCCCGGCGCGGATGCGGCGGCCGCTGAGCGTGAGGATGTGCTCGCCCTCCTCGGCGAGGAAGCAGGTGCGCTGGGCGTCGCTCTCGCTGAACTCGATCTGGCCGATGAACTTGGGGTAGTTGTAGAAGTCGACGCCGCCCGCGCGCGCGATCTCGGTTGTGACGGGGAGGTGATGAACCCAGGCATGCAGCTGGCGCCTGCGCATGCTCGCCAGCAGCGCCCGGCCGGGGATGTTCGGCACAAACCAGGGCTCGTTCAGCACCACCGAGATCGCCAGCTCGTTGTAGGGGCCGATGTCGGTGTCGCGATACTCAAAGCAGGTGACCGCCACGATGCCCAGGCCCGGAGCCAGGCGCGCGGGCACGAAGCGGGGGTCCGGCATCAGCGCACGGAGCGCCCCCAGCCGGGCCGGGAAGGCGGCGCTGATCGCGCTGCCGTCGTAGTAGAAGATCGGCACCTTCGCGGGCGTGCCCGCGATCATCACCTCGCTCTGAGCGACACCGTCAAAAAAGCTCGAGCCGCGCATGCTGCCTCCTTGTCGCCTAGTTAGGCATCCCTAATCCAGTGGCAGCATAGCATCAACGTGATCCGCGCGGAGGGATCGGTCCGGCTCTCAACCAGCGCAGCTGCACGCGCGAGAGCCCGGGAGAGGTCGTCGCCTACTAACTACGCAGGACTTGTGCCGCGAACTCGAATAGCGCTTTCGCCTGGCGGAGAGCGGCGCGTAGATCGCTGCCGGCGATGTCGAGCAACCCATAGTGGGCCTCGTCCTTGAGGGCGATGAGGCGGCGCAGCGCTCGTGCCGCGTCGCGCCCGCCCGGCTCAACCTGCTCGACTAGGTCTATAGCTTGACGATGATCTTGCCCGCGAGAGCGTCGTCCAAAGGCCTTGCAACAAGCCGCGTCCGACGCTGCGATTCCGGCGAGGACGGCCAAGGCGGCCGCGGCACTGCTGTACTCCAAATCGTCGCCTTCGCCGGCGACCAGCTCTGCTACCTCGAGGAACCTGCGCGCGTGCGCCAGTCGTGCATGGGCATCGGCGTCGGTGCACTCTTGGGTACGACCACGCGTTCGCGACACTACGCAGCCCCAAACAGCGCCGTAATCTCGGAGCCGCCGAGCAGGATCGCGTCGGACCGGAGGTCATCGACGATCCGCCTTTTCAGGCGGCGAATACGGGGGATCTCAGTCTCGGCCGCTTCGACGATGTTGGCTTGGTTGCCAGTCCAGCGCTGAATGCGGGTGACGAGCTCGTCCAGTTGCTCGCGCCAGCGCGCGTCGTCTTCGGAGACGCGCGTTGACCTGACGACAAAGAGGTCGATGTCGCTGTGGGTGTCTCCCTCCCCGCGTGCCGCCGAGCCGAACAGGGAGAGGTGCTTCGGCTGCACAGGCCATGCGGCGACTGTCTCGCGAATGCGGCGCAGCAGCTCCTCGCGCATGCCGACGAGAACTTCGACGGCGGGCATCGCCAGGTGGTCGCGGTTGAGATTGAAGAGCAGCGCTCGCCCAGCCTCCTGTCTTTCGACGACCCCCTGGTCGACGAGCCGGGCCAGGGCATCGAGCACTCCGGCATGTGCAGTTCTGCCGGTTAGACGGGCGATCTCGCGGCCGGTCATCGGCTTGCGAGTCCGCGCCAGCACGGCAAGGACCTGGCTGTCCAGCGTCGGGCAGATGGCCGTATATGGCTGAGATAGGTTCATCTCGTACGGCTAGTATAGTCGCCATATGGCTGCTTTAACAGCCAGGTCGCCGGAATCGCGTCCATACAATACGGCAGCGGACGAGCCTCCAACCCTGCTTTACGTGATGGGAGGGAGCCCGGATCGTTAGGCAGTTTGCAAGCTATGCATAGAGCAGGAAACCGCCCGCCCGGCACAGCGCCGGCGCCGACCACAAACGTCGCTCAGCCGAGCAACAGCGAAGCGCCCATGTACAGCGAGAAGCCGACCACCGGCATACACAGCGCCAGCGCCGCCGCCCGCCGCCAGCCGCGCCGCCGCTGATCGGCGCGCAGCGCGCGCCGCTCGAGCGCAAGCAGAAAGCCCAGCACGATCGGCAAGAGCAGGGCGTTCATCACCTCCGCGTCGACCGCCAGCGAGATCAGGTCGACGCTCGCCAGCACCAGCGTCGCGCCGACCAGGTGGGCGGCGCCGTAGGTCAGGTAGAAGCGCCAGTTCTTGGCGCACGGGCGCTCGTTGAGCGAGCACGGCCACCCGCAGACCTCCGCCAGCCCCCAGGCGGCGGCAAGGGAGGCGACAAGAGCGGCGATCAGAGCGGCGCCGAGCATCCCTGCGCCGAAGAGCACGCGCCCGCCGATCGCCCCGAGGTAGGGCGTGAGCGCGCCCGCGATGCCGCCGACAGTGGAGAGGCTCGCGTGGCCGTGCGCTCCGCCCACCGTCGCAGCAAGCGCCACGACGACAGCGATCATCACGATCTGGGTCACGAGCGCACCGAGCGCGGTGTCCAGCCGCGCGGCGCGCAGCGCTGCTCGGCCCAGGCCGCGGTCGATCACCGCGCCCTGCTGGAAGAAGATCATCCAGGGCATGATCACCGCGCCCACGTTTGCCGCCAGCAGCAGCAGGAACGAGCCGCTGCCAAGCGGCAGGTGAACGGCACCGCTCGCCAGCGCGCTTGCGCTCGGGTGGGCGAGCAGCATCGCCGGGATGAACGCCAGCTCGGCGAGGCCGATCGCG
The DNA here is from genome assembly GCA_021323635.1 of bacterium. GTDB lineage: Bacteria > Actinomycetota > Thermoleophilia > Solirubrobacterales > Solirubrobacteraceae > Palsa-744. Next base: position 62,822 of record JAJPKQ010000030.1, read on the forward strand.
ATCGCGATGCGCTCGAGCCTGCGGTAGCTGCCGCTGAAGGCCAGCGCAAGCAGAAAGACGGTCGCCGCCGGCACCGAGAGCGTCCGCGGAACCCCTGCGAGCTGACCGACGCCGGCGATGCCCGCAAGCTCCGTGACGAGCGCGCCCAGCGCCGAGAGAAAGAGCGTCGTCGCCGAGACCAGCGCGGGCAGGCGGCCGAAGTGCCGGCGGATCAGCGCGCCGTGGCCCTCCCCGGTGAAGATGCCCAGCCGCACGGTCAGCTCCTGGACGACGTAGAGGACCGGGATCAGCGCCAGCTCGGGCAGGATCATCGAGAAGCGAAAGCGCGCTCCGGACTGCGCAGCGGTGATCAGGCTGCCTGCGTCGGTGTCCGCGAGCATCACTACCAGGCCAGGCCCGAGCAGGCCGAGCAGGGCAAGCAGCGGCAGAGCAGGCCGCCTGCCGAGGCGCGGCGCACAGGCCCGCTGCGCGCTCACGCTGCCAGCTGCCAGCTCGGGGTGTCGATCGCGCTCGTCGGTGCGGTACACAGGCTAATCCTGATCGCCTCGATAGGAGATATATAGGTTAGCCTAACTGGTTGTGCAGGCGCAGCTCGGTGTTTTGCCGCGCGCGCCCTGCAGGGAAACGACGATCGCGAGCGGGCGGCCACACGCAAGGATGATCGGTGCCGATGAGCGCGCGCACGCAAGCGCCCGCACGCGTTCGCAAGCGCGACGGGCGCCTGGTCTCCTTCGATCGACGGCGCATAGCCGAGGCGGTCGCGCGTGCCGCAGCAGAGGCCGGCGAGGCGGCTCACCCCGTCTCCGAGCAGATCGCCGCCGCGGTCGCCTCCAAGCTTGCGCGTCGGCCGGCAGTCCCAACCGTCGAGCAGATCCAGGACACGGTCGAGCGGGAGCTGATGGCAGCCGGGCGGGAGGAGACAGCACGACGATACGTCCTCTACCGGCGCCGTCGCAGCGACCTGCGCTCCGCCAAGCGCATGCTCGGGGTGCGCGACGAGCTGAAGCTGTCTCTGAATGCCGCAGCGCTGCTTGCAGAGCGCTACCTGCGCCGCGACGAGCAGGATGTGATCTGCGAGTCCACGGCGGCGATGGTCACCCGCGTCGCCCAGAGCGTCGCAGCCGCCGAGGAGAAGTGGGCTCGCGGGTCAGCACGCGCCCACGCCCTGCGCTTCGCGCGCGCTATGCGCGCGCTTGAGTTTCTCCCCAGCTCGCCCACGCTGATGAACGCCGGGACGCCGATCGGGCAGCTCTCAGCCTGCTATGTGCTGCCGGTCGAGGACTCGCTCTCCTCGATCTTCTCTGCGCTTGGCGAGATGGCGCTCATCCACCAGGCCGGTGGCGGAACGGGCTTCTCCTTCTCACGCCTGCGCCCGGCCGGAGATCTGGTCAGGAGCACGCACGGCCGGGCGAGCGGGCCCGTCTCCTTCCTGCGCGTCTTTGACACCGCGACCGAGGTCGTCAAGGAGGGCGGCAGGCGCCGTGGCGCCAACATGGCTGTCCTTGCCGCATCGCACCCGGATGTCGGCAGGCTGATCGAGGCCAAGTCCTCGGGAGCAGCGCTGCAGAGCTTCAACATCTCGATCGCGGTCGAGGACTCCTTCATGCGCGCGGTCGAGGATGACCTTCCCCATCAGCTGGTCAACCCGCGCACAGGCACCATCGTCGACACGCTGCCCGCCCGCGCGCTCTTTGATCGCATCGCCGAGGCGGCGTGGCGCAGCGGCGACCCGGGGCTCCTGTTCCTGGAGCGCATCAATGCCGACAACCCACTGCCGGCGCTCGGCCGGATCGAAGCGACCAACCCCTGCGGCGAGGTGCCGCTCCTGGGGCACGAATCGTGCAATCTCGGCTCGATCAACCTCGCTCGCTTGGTGCGCGAGGGCGCGCCGGACTGGCGGCGCCTGCGCGCCCTCACGCGACTGGCTGTGCGCTTCTTGGACGATGTGATCGAGGTCAACCGCTACCCCAACCGGGCGCTCGCGGCGGCCGCCCGGCGCACGCGCAAGATCGGCCTGGGGGTGATGGGGCTGGCCGAGCTGCTCGCTCAGTGCGCGATCCCCTACGACAGCGAGCAGGCGATCGCGCTGGCCGACCGGATCGCGGCGACGATGCGCGCCGAGGCCGCCCGCGCCTCTGAGGCGCTTGCGCGCGAGCGCGGCCCGTTCCCGGCCTGGCCGCGAAGCCTCGATGCGGCCGCCGGGCGCCCGCCGCGGCGCAATGCGCAGCTGCTCTCGATCGCGCCGACCGGCTCGATCTCGATCATCGCCGGGACGACATCGGGCATCGAGCCGATGTTCGCGCTGGCCTACGTCCGCCACGTGCTCGGGCGCAGCCTCACAGAGGTCAACGCGACCTTCGAGCGCGTCGCGCGGCAGCGAGGCATCTACCGCGAGGAGCTGATGGATGAGATCGCGATGCACGGAGGCATCCGCGCGATGCGCTCGCTGCCTGAGGACCTGCGCAGCGCCTTTGTCAGCGCGCTCGAGATCGAGCCGCTGTGGCATCTGCGTATGCAGGGCGCCTTCCAGCGCCACGTCGACGGGGCGGTCGCCAAGACCGTCAACCTGCCCGCCGACGCCGATCCGGCCGCCGTCCGGGAGATCTACATGCGCGCCTGGAAGGAGGGGGTCAAGGGCATCACCGTCTATCGCTACGGCAGCAAGGCCGGGCAGGTGCTGAGCTTCCTCGGCGAGCGCGAGCGCAGGGAGGCGCCGCCGGTGACCGTCGCGGCCGACTACGCCGGCGGCTGCGCGGGCCATGCCTGTGAGCTGTAATCGCTGCGTTGATCGCAAGCACCTTCTCGTCCCACGCCGGCTCGCGACCGCTCCCCAGCGGTGCCATGCCGCTAGCGAGACGCAGCGGCGTGGTCGGCTTGCAGTCCCAGGTCGAGCAGAATCCTACGCAAGCCGGGAACATCTGCTCCGAGCGCTTTCCAAGCCCCGTGTGCCTGGCGATCGCCGCGGCATATCGCGCCAGCTCGATCATCGCCTGCGCATGTGCTGCAGGCGTTGCCGCCCGCCCTCGCTCAGCCGAGCGAGGCTAGGTAGGCGAGGTGGCGGCGGGAATGCTCCTGGCCCAGGAACTCGGCCACCCGCCGCCGTCCGTAGAGGCGCAGACCGGCCACGCCGAGGGCGTCGAAGAGATGGTCGCGCTCCTCGCGCGAGAGCGACTCGGCGAAGCGGTCCATCGCCAGCACCGCGCGCTCGCTGAGCTTGCGCCCCTGTGGCACATCAGCGCCCGCGCCGCTCACCTGCGCGCTCTCGGCCACGAGCTGCGCGCCGGCGCGCACGCGACGCCAGGGACGCGCCAACAGCGCCGGCGCTCGGCGCGCGAGGATCGCCAGCAGCGCGGGCGCCTGACGCACCAGCCCGCGCGCCGCGGGCAGCGCGATCGCTGCGGGCGAGTAGAAGGAGCGCAGCGCGGCAACCGTGCCCAGCTGCAGCTCCAGCGGCGTCATCCCCGCCGGGCGCATCACCGCGTGGTGGCCGTCGAAGAGCGACCAGTCCCGGCACAGCAGACGCTCTTCGTCGCTCACCCGCTCCCAGAGCCTGGTGCCCGGGGCCGGAGTGACCATCATCAGCTGGAAGGTGTCGATCTGCAGACGGCGCGCGAACGCCGCCATCTCCTCGGCGCTGCCGGCATGATCGCCGTCCAGCCCCGCCACAAACATCCCGTGCACCGCGATGCCATGCCTGTGGAAGGCGTGCACCGCCGCTTCTGAGCTTGCGAGAGTCGTCTTCTTGCCGATCCTGCGCAGGCCCTCGTCAGAGATCGTCTCAAACCCGACCATCGCCATCCGGCAGCCGGCGCGCGCGAGCAGCTCCAGGAAGTCCTCGTCGATGTCCTGGCGCGAGCGTGAGGCAAGCACCGTGTCCGCCCGCATCTGCGCCGAGAATTCAGGCGTCAGGCCGGCCTCGATCATCGCCTGAAGGAGCGCTCTGGTGCGACGCTTGTCAACGACGAAGTTGTCGTCGTGGAAGAAGACTTCGCGCGCTCTCAGCCCATCGAGCTCTGCCAGCACCTGGTCGGTGCGCCGATATCGCACATGGCGGGAGAACTGCGCGGTGACGGAGCAGAACTCGCAGTCATAGGGGCAGCCCCACTGGGTCATGATCGGCTTCACCCCCATCCGCTCGTGGCCTGCGATCAGCGAGAGGTCGGGGATCGGCAGCGCTTCGAACTGCTCCTGCGAGCAGCGCGCACGCGGGGGATTGTGGTGAGCGCGCCCATCAGCGGAGCGCCAGGAGAGCCCCGCAACGTCGCTTGGATCGCGCCGCGCCCCGATTGCATCGACAAGCTCGACGATCGTGTGCTCGCCTTCGCCGCGCACGACATAGGGCGCGTGGGCCAGGGCTTCATCAGGACAAAAGGTGACATGCGGGCCGCCGAGGACGACCGGGACGCCTGCTGCGGAAAGCTCGTCCGCCAGCGCGTAGGCGGCCGGCTGGGTCGCGGTCGTGGCGGAGATCCCGACAAGGTCAGCCTCTGCGCAGTCGCGCCGGTCAAGCGGCGCAAGCACCTCGCAGTAGATCCGTACGTCATGTCCCTCCCCACGCAGGATGGTGCCCATCAGGGGCAGGCCGAGGCGCGGCAGCAGGATGTGGTCGTAGACGTTGCGACCTGCCGGCCGAGGCTCGGCAAAGCGGATGCGCATTCCCATAGTTAGGTTACCCTAACAAGGTGCCGCCACGCTGCCGCCGGCTGCGGCGCTCGCTTAGGATGGGCGCGATGGAGCTGCTGCTGCGCCGGATCAACCGACTGCTGATCGCCTTCGACCTGCTGCTCGGGTGCGCAGCGCTTGCGGATCCCGACGCAACGCTGCGCGCGATCGGCCATCGTCGCCCGACGCCGGACGCCCGCGAGCTCTTTCGGCGCTGCGCGCCGATCTGGCTGACCTTCGCGGCCGCTCACGCCACCGCGGCGCGGCGCGGCGCTGCCAGGGACTGGTGGGCACTGGCATGGCTGCGAGGCACCGAGATCGCCACCGACTGGGTGTGGGCGCGCTCGCCCGCGATCGGCCTGCGCGGGCGCCTGGCGCTGCGCGCCGCCGGGCTCTTCAACCTCGCTGCGGCGGGCGGCTTCGCGGCGCTTGCGCGCTCGCGCTTCGGCGCCAACGAGCCGCGCTAGAGCCGATCGGCAACGCCCTTGCGCACGGCGCCCCGCGCCTGCGAGCAGGAGGCTGCGGCCAACTACGGTGCGCCGCGCGGGCATCGACGGATGCAGCTGACGGCGTCCCCTCCTAGGTTGAGCGCAACGAGTGGCGCGCGGGCACTCGATGTCCACACGCTGCTCCCAGAGCGAACGGAGATCAGCTATGGACACACCCCCAGAGAGCAGAGCGCCGGCGAGCAGCCCGGCGCCGGCGCCGCCGGGATCGGGCACGGGCTTTGCAGCGGTTCGCTCGATCGAGGAGCTGCGCGTCACCGATGTCCCCTACGCCGGCGGCAAGGGCGCAAACCTCGGCGAGCTGCGCGCAGC
>JAJPKQ010000037.1 GCA_021323635.1 bacterium
CGTTCGCGGCTTTGCCCCAGGGCAAGCCCTGGTTCGTCGCTCCACTTGCATGTGTTAGGCACGCCGCCAGCGTTCGTCCTGAGCCAGGATCAAACTCTCCGTGAAGTGCTTCACGAAAAGCTGTCATGGCTGCTGCGCGGCTGCGCCGCGCGGTGGGACCTATACACCCGATCCCACCACCATGACGGGTTCCTGCTGATTGATATCTCTGACCGCCTGCCACGCGACCTGCGCGGGCAGGCAGGCTCGAACCTGGACACATCACGGTCGGTGTGCGACCGCGATGCGCGCATGCTGTTGAGTTTTCAAAGACCGGGCGACCTCTGCACTCACGTGCCCTCAGAGAGGCCCAGCGGCCTGCGGCGCCCGCGCACGGGCGAGCCGAAGGCCAACGAGGAAGTATAGCCCCGCGCACGCAGCTTTCAAGCGCGCGCCCGTGGCCGGTGGCGCAGCATAGCAGGCCCGTGGCGTGCGGGCCGGCCTCCCTGCCGGGAACCCGCAGTGGGCGCTTGCTCAGGCGCCACGCAGACGCACGAAGCGGCGTCTGCCGATCTGGAGCACGCGGCCGTCCAGCTGCTCGGCGGGCAGGTCGTAGCACCCCGCCGACAGCTGCTCGCCGTCGAGCGCGACCGCTCCCTGGTCGATCAGGCGCCGAGCCTGCGAGCGGCTGACGTCGATCGTGCTTGCGAGCAGCGCCGGCAGATGAACGGCGGAGTCAGGCGCCCCAGGGAGGCTCACCTCCTCGATCTCCTCGGGGATGCCTCGCTCGCGGAAGACGCGGTCGAAGCGGGCCTCTGCTCGCTCGGCTGCAGGAGCGTCGTAGAGCCAGGCGACCAGCTCGCGGGCGAGCGCACGCTTGGCCGTCAGCGGCGACGCCTCTGCGGGGAGCTCGCGCGAGAGCAGCAGGCGGTAGTACTGGTCAAGGGCGTGATCGGGAATCGACATCGTCTTGCCGTAGATCTCATCTGGCGGGTCGGCCAGACCGATGTCGTTGCCCAGTGTCTTGGACATCTTGCGGGAGCCGTCGACGCCGATCAGGATCGGCAGCGTCATGATCACCTGCTCAGGCAGGCCATGCGCGCGTTGGATGTCACGGCCGAGCAGCAGATTGAACTTCTGGTCGGTGCCGCCGATCTCCACGTCGGCGCGCACTGCGACGGAGTCGTAGGCCTGCAGCAGCGGGTAGAGGAGCTCGAGCAGCGAGAGCGGCTGCCCGGCGGCCAGGCGCCTGGCGAAGTCATCGCGCTCGGTCAGCTGCGCGACGGTTGCCATGCGCAGCAGCGCCAGCAGCTCTCCGGAGCGCATCTCCAGCCATTCGGAGTTGCGCCGGACCTCAAGCAGCTCCTCGTCGCGACGCAGGATCTTGGCCGCCTGGTCGAGATAGGTGGCGGCGTGGGCGGCGATCTGCGCCTCGGTGAGTTGAGGTCGCAGCGCCGAGCGTCCGGAGGGGTCGCCGATCCGGGCCGTGAAGTCGCCGATGATCAGCACTACGCGGTGGCCGGCGTCCTGGAAGGCGCGCAGCTTGCGCAGGGCGACCGCGTGACCGAGATGCACCCCTGGGGCGGTCGGGTCGATGCCGAGCTTCACGCGCAGCGGGCGCCGCTCGCGAGTGGCCTCCGCGAGCCTTGCCGCCAGCCCGTCCGCAGGCAGGACCTCGACCGCGCCGGCGCTCAGCTGCTCGACATCGACCGCCATCGCCGCTAGCGCGCTCCGCGCACGCTTGTGTGCGCTGTGGTCTGCCTGCGCCCGCTCATCGCCGGGCAGATGGTAGAGGGCCTCGAGGGAGGGCGGTGTCGGCAGGGGGCCGCTCGCCGGCGGCTGCTGGTAGAGTCGATGGCCGCGGCGGGGCCCCGCGCGGCCACGCACGTGGGCAGGTCGGCCCGCGCTGCGCCGACCACGGCCGGCGTGGCGCCATCCCGAGATGACCCAGCGAGAGCGTCTCCAGTCAACATCGCAGCCCGGCGGCGGCGCGCGAGCGCGGCTCTCGGCTACCGTCCAGGCCGCGGAGGCAACCACAGGCGCCCGGCGCCCGCCGGCCCCAGGCGAGCAGGCGCCGGAGACGCCGGATGAGGCGCCGATCCGCCGCCGCCTGCGCAAGCTGCGGTTGATCTCGATCATCGGCGCAGCGCTGCTGTTGGCGGGCGTCTCCTTCCTTTACGGGATCTTCATGGCGGTGGTCTCCGACCTGCCTCAGCTCGAAGACCGCTATCAGTTCACCCACGCCCGCAACTCCTATCTGCTGGACGATCACGGCCGACCGCTGGCTGTGCTCTCGGAGCAGCATCGCATCCTGCTCTCGGCCGCCCAGATCCCTCGGATCGTCAAGGATGCGGTCATCTCCGTGGAGGACAAGCGCTTCTACAGCGAGCCGGGGATCGACCCGCAGGGCATCCTGCGCGCTGCGCTCGAGGACATCCTGCACCCGGGGGCCGTGCAGGGCGCCTCGACCATCACCGAGCAGTTCGTGAAGAACGCGCTGGCGGCGCAGGATCAGCGCACGATCTTTGAGAAGCTCCGTGAGGCCGCGCTCGCCTTCCAGCTCGCGCACAAGTGGCCCAAGGAAAAGATCCTCGCGGAGTACCTGGACACGATCTACTTCGGCGAAGGCGCCTACGGCATCGAGGCCGCCGCCCAGACCTACTTCGGCCACGAACCGGGCCACAGCGGCTGCGGGCTTCCCGGCGCGCCGCTCTGCGTCAGCCAGCTCTCGGTGGCGCAGGCGGCGATGCTTGCCGGCGTGATCGCCTCGCCGACGGGCTTTGACCCCGTGACGCACCCCCGCGCCGCGTTGGCGAGACGATCGCTCGCGCTCGCGGACATGCTTGCGCAGCACTACATCAGCCCTGCCGAATACCGCCAGGCGATGGCGACGCCGCTGCCCTCTCCCCTGGAGGTCCAGCCGCCGGAAGCCGCGCCGGTCGACGGCCTGCAGACGGGATACTTCACCAGCTGGGTCGAAGGCCAGCTGATCGAACGCTACGGCGCCCAGCGGGCGCTGGAGGGCGGCCTCACCGTCCACACGACGATAGACCTCGAACTGCAGCGCGCCGCCGAAGCTGCTGTGGCGAGCTACCTGTCGGGGCCCGGGGGCCCGACCGCTTCGCTGGTGGCGATTGAAAACTCAACCGGCGATGTGCGGGCGATGGTGGGTGGGCCCAACTTCAACAGCGACCCGTTCAACCTCGCAACCGAGGGCGAGCGCCAGCCGGGCTCGGCCTTCAAGGCCTTCGATCTCGCCGCAGCGCTGGAGCGCGGGATCTCCCCCTACTCGGTGTGGTCCTCGCGGCCGAAGGTCTTCATCGTGCCCGGAACCGGTGGCCATGAAAAGTTCTATGTGCACAATGACGGCGAAGCCTATGCCCCGGGCGGCTACCGCACCCTGATCGAAGCGACCGCCTACTCGGACAACACCGTCTTCTCCGAAATGGGGATCGATGTCGGCACCGGGAAGATCGCGCAGATCGCGCACAAGATGGGGATTGAAACGCCGATCTCCACCAATCCGGCGATGACGATCGGGGGCCTGAAGGTCGGCGTCTCGCCGCTGGAGATGGCCCACGCCTACGAGACGATCGCCCACGGTGGCCAACGCGTCGACAGCTCCTTTGAGCCAAGCGGCGAACCGACCGGAATCCAGGAAGTCACCGCGCCCGCCGGCGAGACGCTGCCGAACGGCGCCAGCCGCGAAGTCAACCACGTCAGGCTCGTTCGGGTGCTGCCGGAAAGCGTGGCCGCCGAAGAGACCAAGATGCTTGAAACAGTCGTACAGTACGGCACGGCAAGGATGGCGGCGCTGGGCCAGTTCGCAGCGGGCAAGACCGGGACCACCACCAACTACACCGACGCCTGGTTCGTCGGCTGGGATGACAAGTACACCGTCGCGGTGTGGGTGGGCTTCCCCGCGCACCCGGTTCCGATGTACACCGATTTCAACGGCGGCCCGGTGGAAGGCGGAACCTTCCCGGCGCTGATCTGGCACAGCTTCATGGTCGGCGCGATGCAGATCGAACGTGAACACGCCGAAGGGAGCGCCGGTGCGACGCAGCACGCGGCGGCAGCAGGGACCGAAAGCACGTCCGCCCCGAGCGCCGGCATGCAGGGCAGATCGGCCACAGCGGCGAAGGGCCCGACTGAAGGCGGCGCCGGCCGGGCCGGTCATGCTCCATCCCCGGCGGTGAGCCACGAAGGGCCCGCCGGCGGGTCTGGAAGCGAAGCGGGCGCGAGCGCGCAGTCAGAACAGGGAGCGGCCAAGGCACCGGCAGGGGCGCCCGAAAAGGCCGAAGCGCCGAGCGCGAGCGGCACCCAGCCTGGGGGCTCCGGGTCGGGCAGCGGCGCCGGCAGCGAAGCGGGCGCAAGCTCGGGCTCGCCGGGCGAAGCCAGCGGTGGCGCGCACCCGGGCGCAGGCGGTGCCGCGGCGCCGGGAGGCTAGCTCGCAAGCCAACGGGAAATGCGCTCCTGGCTCAGGGCTGCTGAGGGCTCCAGGCGACGGCTGAAGGAGTCACGAAGGTCCTGCGCGGCGTCTGCGTCGCTCGCCCATCCCCGAAACAGGCTCTCCGACTCCGGAGGGGGAAAGCACCCCCACGTGAACGACCAGGAATAGTGCTCCGAGGAGCGCTCATCGCGCCAGCGCTCGTAGCCGTCGAGGCCCGCGTCTGGCCCACAGACCGCCTCGGCGACATACAACGCCTGCTCCACGGCGTCTGCGATGCCCTGGGCGGTTCCCGGGTGCTTGAAGTGGCTGGCGTCGCCGACCAGCGCCCAGCCGCAGCCGCTAGGCGAGCGAAAGTAGCCGCGCATGAGCGACGGCGGAGCGACGACGACCTCACCGATCATCTCGGCGTCCGCGAGCTCCCCGGGCGCGATCAGCTCTGGGAAGCGATGGAGCCGCTCGATGTACCGGCGGCGGCGCTCCTCTTTCGATCCGCGGGTGAACTGCTCATCGCCCCAGGCGATCAGCAGACACACGCCGTCCTCGCACGCCCAGCGGTTGACGATCTCCTCCGTCCTGATATGCGAGCTGGCATAGCCGTCGTTGGGAATGCCACGCCAGTAGGCAAACAGGAAACCGACATCCCCTTGCAGGACGCGAGTCTTCGCGATCCCAAGCCTGCCGGCAACGGTCGACGCTCGGCCGTCAGCGCCGAAGACCCACTTCGCGCCGATCCGCTCGCCGCTCTCCAGCACGACCCCGGTGACCGGATCCGCGGCGGTCCCAGAGCCGATCAGATCGACCACGCGCTCCTTGAAGCAGCCGCATGCTCCCGCCGCGAGCGCCGTGTCGAGGATCGCCTTATCCAGCGCCGAGCGTCGTGGCGCAGCGCAGCGGTCGAAGCCGCTGAGCGGCGTGAAGGGGCCGGCGATCTCGTGCCCAAAGCCGACGATGCGAAATTTCAGCATCGGCAGCTCATGGGAGGCGAGCAGCGTGTCGAGCACCCCGAGCGCCTTGAAGCGGGCCAGTGTGTTCGGAAAGATCAGGTGCGTGGAGACCGTCTCGCTCGGTAAGGACTCGCGATCGACGAGGATTACCTCCCAGCCGCGCCGTGCCAGCGCCAGTGCGAGCGTGGACCCGGCGCAGCGCGATCCGACGATCACCGCGTCGGCCGTTCTCATGGGCTGGTGGTGCTGGCGGTCAAGTTTCGCTCCGCGCAGAGCAAGGAAGGCGGTGCCTGCACCCGCAGTCTACCCTCGGCGCGCAATCGGGCTCTGTCCGCCAGTAGACTCCAGGCACGGTGCCGCTCTTCATGGACCGTCATGACCTTCCGGACGCCACTGCGGCCGACGTCGCGGCAGCGCACCTGCGTGACCTCGAGGTGCAGGAGCGTCATGGCGTGCGCTTCGTCACCTATTGGTTCGAGGAAGGCGCGGGCAGTGGCTTTTGCCTCGTCGAGGGACCTGACGCGGTGAGCGTCGAAGCCGCCCACGCGGAGGCGCACGGGCTGACCCCTTCGCACGTGATTGAGGTCGACGAGGCAAGCATCCGCGGCTTCTTCGGTCGGCTCAACACCCATCCTCCCGGAGAGCCGTATGTCGAAAGCGCGTTTCGCGCGATCCTGTTCACCGATATCGTCGACTCTACGCGACTAACGCAGCTATGGGGAGATCTTGGGGCGATGCGCTTGCTGCGCCAGCACGACTCGATCGTGCGTGCAGCGCTCGCTCGGTTCGGCGGCACCGAGGTCAAGCACACCGGCGATGGCATCATGGCTGCGTTCGCCTCCGCATCTCAGTCGGTGCACGCTGCAGTGCACATCCAGCGAGAGCTGCACGTCCGCGAGGGCACAGATCAAGCGCTGCAGCTGCGGATGCGGATCGGCGTGGCCGCGGGGGAGCCGGTGAGCGAGCAGGGCGACCTCTTCGGCGCCGCGGTGCAGCAGGCTGCGCGGCTGTGCGCGTGTGCGCAGCCCGGAGGCATCGTCGTCTCGTTGGGCGTGCAGGATCTCTGCCGCGGCAAGGGGTTCTCCTTCTCGGATTGCCGCTCTGCCACGGTAAAGGGCTTCGAGGAGCCGATCGGGCATTACGAGGTGCGCTGGCGCGACTGACGTGAGACGCAGCGGGACGCGCTGCGCATGGGGGACAAGGTGCCGACCCCAGGCCGGGCGCGAAGACACCCACGAGGAGTGAAGGTGAGCAGGCCGCCTGCGCCGACCGCTCCCTGGCGTCGGGGGCGCCGCGGCGCCTGCCCTCAGGACGTCGCGTCGTGAATGACGATGTGCTTTACAGTCACCGTCGGGGCAAATCCTTCCTGCGTGCAGCGCCTCGGCATGAAGGTCGTGCGGCCGATCAGCTTCACACGATCGCCGGCCTTGACTTCGGTGACGGAGGCCGGTCCGCCGCTCGCCGAGCGAAGGCCGAGCGTCAGGCGCACGTCCGCCACCTTGTAGGTTTCAGTCTTGCCCTTGGCTTCGCGCGCGAAGCGGTTGACGTGCTTGACTTCGAGCGTCACTTCACCGCTGTAGAGGCCGCTTGTGCCTGTGGCGAGTAGGCTCTCGCTGACAAGCGTGCCTGAGACCACGTAGGCGACGGTGCGCGCCTTGCAGCGCTGAGAGTGACCGTTGCCCTGCGCGCCGCTGGAGCCTTGCGAGCGTCCGCCGCGGCTGTGATTGGCGTGCTGTGCCTCGCCATGGCCGCGGTGTGCTTCGCTGTTGCCCGGGGTGGCGCTGCCGCTGCCCGCAGGGGTGGGGTGGGCGGCTGCGAGACCGCTCGAGCAGACCGGCAGCGATATCAGCGCCGCACCGGCGAATGCGATCAGAGTCTTCTTGATTGGCATCGGATCCTCCTTGGATGGTTCGGATGGGAGAGGGTTGCTTGCTCTGCCCTTTAACGCAGATCAGCGCCTGCGGTCAGGGTCTACCGTTTGCTTCGCTTGCTGCTTGACGGTGGCCTGCAGCGCCTTCGGGCGTGCGGCCGGCGCCTCTGCCGCCAGCGGGCTCCCCCGCGGATGGAGCCTGCGCGGCGCCGCTACGCCTGTCGGCGCCTTCGCGGTGGCCTTCGCCGTGGCCGTTTGCCCTGCCCTCGCCGGCGTCGCTGCGTCCGCTCGCCGCCCGCCGGTGAGCACCCGCCTGGGAGTGGGCGAAGCCTCTGCTCGGTCCTCTTTCGTGGTGCCCTCCGTGCGGCGGTGCCTGTGAGCGCCCGCCTTCGCTGGCGGCTGGCGTGCGCGTGGGAGCGGGTGCCCCAAGGCGGGCAGCGCCGCCGCCGGCGCGTTCGCTCGCTGCCGGAGCCTGGCTGGCGGCTGCCTGCTTCACGAGCGCTTTGCTGCCGACGCCGGCGCCGGAGGCGCGGTGTCGATGCGCGCTCGATGCTGCCGGCGCTCTCGCGCTTGCGCTGTGGCGCGCGCGTGGGAGGTCAGCAGCAGCCCTCGCACCGGAGCTGCGGTGCGCGTGAGCGCTCGCAGCGCGCGGGGTGTGGCTTGCGGCGAGCGTCATGCCTCCGGCCGCTGCGCCCGCAGCCAGGAGCGCGCCCGCGAGCACCTTTGCAAGCACCGCAAGGCCGGCGTGATTGGCGCCGATGCCTGCGGAGGAGACGCCTGCGCCGCCGGCGCCAAGCGAGGCCGCCCTGCCGCCGTGGGCGCCCACGCCCGAAAGCAGCCTCTGCATCAGCGCCGCAGAGGCTGCAAGCGGCAATGGCGGGAAGAGCGCCTGCAGCGTGCGTTCGCGCGCGGCGATCGACTCGGCGAAGGCGCGACAGCTCTCGCAGGCGCGCAGATGAGCGCGCACGCGACGGCCGCGCAGGGTGCGCCTGTCCCCTGCGCCGATCAGCTCGCGTACGCTCTCACAGCCCATCGAGCGCCCCTCCTGGAGATCGTGCAGCGCCGATCGCGCTTCGAATATCAGCTGCTTGGTCGCGCCCTCCGACACCTCCAGCGCCAGAGCGATCTCGGCGATCGGGAGGCCGCTCAGCTCGCGCATCAGCAGCGCCCCCCGCTGACGCTCGGGCAGCGACTGGATATCGGCCAGGAGCTCTCGCAGCTGCTCGGCCGCCATCATCTCCTCCGCTGCGCTCGGACTCGCACCGGCAGCGGCGAGCGCGTCGAGGTCGACCTCGCGCGTGCGCTGCGGCGAGCGCTTGCGCAGCAGCGAGATCGACTCGTTGTGAGCGATGCGAAACAGCCAGGGCCGCAACGCCAGCCGACCGTCCGCATGTGGCAATGCCCGCAGGGCAGCTAGCATCGTGCTCTGCAGCGCGTCCTGAGCGTCCTCGTGGTCGTGCAGGATCGCGCGACAGTAGCGGTAGAGCGCCTGGTGATGTCGGCGGTAGACCGCCACAAAGCTGCGCTCTTGAGCGCGCCTCGCGCGCCCGGCGCCGCCAACGTCGGCGCACACAGGGGGCGCATCCGGGCGAGTCTGCTGGGTGCTCTGCTCTAGGCCCATGGCTCACACACCTCTAACGCGCCACCATTGCCAAGGTTAGGCGCAACCGCGGCGGATGCCAAGCGTGCGGTGGACGGATTGGCAGCGCCACCTCAGCGCGCATGGCGCGCGCGCGCAAGCCCGGAGGCCGGCAGCGGGCGGGAGAGGTAGCGAGAGCCGGCGAGCGCAAAGCGCCACGGCAGCTCCGCCGCCTTCGTGATCCCGATCCGTGGCCCGGCAGCGACCCGTGGCGAGTCGGCTCCATCAGCGCGCCCCAGCACCCGCACCGGGCCCTCTCGCAGGTCGCAGCGATTGGCCGCAAGCTCGATCCCAAGCGCCTGCGTGAGCTTGCCCGGCCCCGAGCAGAGCGCAAGCTCTGCGCTTACGCCGCGCCTTGCGCGCATCAGCGCCTGCCCGGCCAGCGGCTGCAGGGCGCGCACGAGCACCGCCGCGCCTACGCCCTCCGGCTCGCAGACGGCGTTGAAGAGCGCATGGATGCCGTAGGAGCGGTAGACGTAGGCGAGCCCGGGCGGGCCGAAGAGCGTGCTCGTGCGCTCGGTGTACCCGACATAGGCGTGGCAGGCCGGCTCCGACTGATGGTATGCCTCGGTCTCGACGATCAGTCCCGCGCAGTCGCCGTGCGCCAGCACGCAGCCGATCAGCGCGCGCGCGACCACCGTCACCGGCCGTTCGTAGAAGGAGCGCGGCAGGGCTGCCTGGGAGCGTCTGCGCAGCCGCGCCTCAGACCTCGTCGCTGCCATCGAGGACCGCCTGCGCCTGCTCCAGCTGCTCGGCCACCCGCACGCGCGCAGTGCCGCCTGCCGAGATCTTCGACTCGATCCAGCGCTGCGGGTCTCCGAGCAGGGCAAGCGCCTCCGCCGAGGCCTCCGCGAGGGCGGGGTGTGCCGCCGCCAGCTCCGCAGTGCCGATCTGTGCGAGCGTGTGACCGCTTGCCAGCGCTTCGCGCACCAGCCGGCCGACAGCCTGGTGGGCCTCCCGGAACGGAACCCCCCTGCGTGCAAGCAGGTCAGCAAGCTCCGTGGCGGCAAGCGCCGGGTCGCCTGCCGCTGCCGAAAGGCGCTCGCGATCGAAGCTGACGCCTGCGACCATCTGCCTTGCTGCGACAAGCGCCAGCTCAAGCGTGTCGGCGCTGTCGAAGAGATGCTCCTTGTCCTCCTGCAGATCCTTGTTGTAGGCGAGCGGCAGCGCATGCAGGACGCCGTGCAGCGCACTGAGGTGGGCGACTATCCGCGGCGCCTTCGCGCGCAGCAGCTCCGCGGCGTCGGGGTTCTTCTTCTGCGGCATGATCGAGGAGGTCGCAGACCAGGCGTCGGGCAGCGCGCAGAAGGAGACCTCCTCGCTGCACCAGAGCACAAGCTCTGCGCCCAGCCGCGAGAGGTGCGTGGCGGTGGTCGCCGCGGCGTTCAGATAGTCGAGCACGAAGTCGCGGCTTGCGACCGCATCGATCGAGTTGGGCGCCAGGCGCTCAAAGCCCAGCTCGTGCGCCACCGCCCAGCGATCGATCGCAAAGCCCACGCCGGCAAGCGCGCCCGCGCCGAGCGGCAGCCGCCCGACCTCCGCGCGCGCGAAGGCAAAGCGGCGCCGATCGCGCGCAAACATCCAGAAGTAGGCAAGCAGGTGATGGGAGAGATAGACCGGCTGAGCGCGCTGCAGATGCGTGTAGCCCGGGATCGGCACGCCGAGCTGCTCACGTGCGCGCTCGAGCAGGCTTGCCATCAGCCCGCTGAGCAGCTCGTCCGCCCGCTCGCAGCGGCTGCGAAGGTGCAGCGCCAGGTCGGTGACGACCTGGTCGTTGCGCGAGCGTGCGGTGTGCAGCTTGCCGCCGAGGGCGCCAAGGAGCTCGATCAGACGCCGCTCGATCGCCATGTGGATGTCTTCGTCGCTGTCGCGGAAGACGAAGCGCTGCGCGGCAAGCTCCTCGGCGACCTGCGAGAGCCCCGCCAGCAGCTGATCGCGCTCGCGCTGGTCGATGACTCCGCACGCGGCGAGCATCCGCGCGTGCGCGCGCGATGCCTGGATGTCCTCAGGCCACAGGCGGGCATCGAAGCGAAGGGAGTCGTTGAGCGCCCTGAAGCCCTGCGCCTGCGGCTCGCTCAGGCGCGCCTCCCCCAGCTCGCCGCGCTGCGCACCGATGCTCTGTGGCGCTCCTCCGGCTGTTCGGTCTGCGTCGTCCATTTGCAGGCAGTCTACGGACACGCTTGGGCAAATCCTCGCGAGGGCGTCTGGGCGCACGGCGCCAGCGCGCTAAGGGCTATTCGAAGCTGACGCTGAATGCGCTCGCGCCCGCAAGCGGCCCCGCGCTTGCCAGCAGCGGCAGGCTGCTCGCGCTCGAGGAGCTGTCGATGCCCGAGCTGCCCGAGCCTCCCGCTGTCAGATCCAGCCGCGTCACCTGGTAGCGCCCGCTTTCAATCGCCAGCAGCGGCTGGCCGACGAGGGCGCTCAGTGAATCGCTGAAGCTGACGGTGCCGAAGTTCGCCAGCGGCAGCACCCGACAGCGGCCTTCTTCGCAGCCGGTCGGCGCCTCCGCAATCCACTCCGCAGAGGTCAGGTCGGGCGTGCGCATGTGGCGCGTGACCTCGGCCACCGCGCCATCTGTGAGGTCGCGGATGTGCAGCGCGATCGAGCTGCCCGCGACGGTCACGCTCGCGGCGATGCGGTCGCCCGACCTCACCGCCAGCGGGAGGTTGACCGGCGCAGAGGGGATCAGCTCATACCACGCATAGACATGCACATGGCCGCCGCTGCCGCAGTCGCTGTCGGTGCCGATCTGCTCGAGCTTGCGCGAGGAGGGCTTGAAGCCGCCAAGCCCGACCCAGAAGGCGGAGTAGCTTGCTGCGCCCGGGGTGCAGCGCGGCGCAGGCTGCACCCATTCGCCGAGCACGCGCCGAAAGGGCGCCCGGGCGGTGACCGCGTATCCTGCCCAGTTTTCGCTTCGCGCCAGCGCCTGCGCGCCGGCGGCCGCCGGCCGCGCCAGCGTGCCGAGCGCCACGGCAAGCGCGAGCGCCGCGCGGAGCCCGGGCATTACGACCAGGGTCTGCGGCCGCCGCTGCCGAGGGCGTCTCACGGCGCTGGGGCTCCAAGCGCGGCTGCCAGCGCCTCCGTCACCCGCTGCACCTCGCCCTCGCTCATCTGTGGATAGAAGGGCAGCGCCAGCGAGCGCTCGGAGACCTCCTCGCAGACCGGGAACATGCCCTTCTTGTAGCCGAAGCGCTCGCGGAAGTGCGGCAGCAGGTGAATGGCGGGCAGATAGGGCTTGGAGGCGATCCCCCGGCGGGCGAGCTGCGCGATCACCGCGCCGCGGTCGCAGCGGCGCGGCAGCGCCACCACGTAGACGAACCAGCTGCGCCTGGCGCCCTCAGGGGCCGCGCCCGGAAGCAGCAGCTCCTCGCCCGCATGCGTGGCGACCGCAAGCTGCTCGAGCGCGTCGTGATAGAGGCGCGCAACGCGCTCGCGCTGCGCAAGCAGCTCGGGCAGCCGGCCCAGCTGCACGATCCCGAGCGCGGCCGCGAGCTCGGAGAGCCGGTAGTTGAAGCCCAGCCGCTCATGCTCGAGCAAGGAGAGCTCGGGCCCGCGCCCGTGGTTGCGCTCAGAGTCGATCTGCTCCTTGAGCGCCCGATCGGCCACTGCAACCATCCCCCCCTCCCCGGTCGTGATCTGCTTGTTGGCGTAGAAGCCAAATACCGCAGGGTGGCCGCGTGAGCCGACGGCCGAGCCGTCGCGATAGCGGGCGCCGAGCGCCTCGCAGGCGTCCTCGACGAGCCCGAGCCCGTGGCGCGCCGCCAGCGCCTCGAAGGCCTCGATCTCGCAGGGATAGCCGAAGATGTCAACAGGCAGCAGCGCGCGCGTGCGCGGGCCGATCCGCTCCGCGGCCGCGTCCGGGTCGAGATTCAGGCTCACGGGATCGATATCGGCAAAGACCGGGAGCGCTCGCTCGTAGAGGATCGCGTTGGCCGAAGCGACGAAGGAGAAGGGGCTCGTGATCACCTCCGCGCCCTCGCTCAGCCCGATCGCGCGCAGCGCGAGGTGCAGGCCGGCCGTGCCGCTCGAGCAGGCGCTGGCATACGGCACGCCCAGATAGCGCGCAAAGGCCTCCTCGAATTCCTTCAGCCTGCTGCCCAGCGAGAGCCGCTCGGAGCGCAGAGCCGCGAGCACCGCCGCCTCCTCCTCCTCGCCAATCAGCGGGCGCGCAAGCGGGATGGCATGAGGGGCGCTCACGCCTCAGATAGCCTCTGACGGGCGAGCGCGCCGCCTGGCCCTGGCGGCGGCCGGCATCGTCTTGACGGGACGCCTCGGCCTGCCGTTGCGCCCGCGATGGCCCAGCGAGGACTCGGCCACCACCATGCCGTACTCGAGCGAGTCGACGAGCGCCTCCCAGGAGGCGGAGATGAGGTTCTCGGAGACGCCGATCGTGCCCCAGACGCGATGGCCGTCGGAGGCGTCGATCAGCACGCGCGTGACCGCGCCCGTGCCCTTGCTCTCGTCGAGGATGCGAACCTTGTAGTTGACGAGCTCGACATCGCGCAGCTGCGGATGGACTGCGCCGATCGCCGCGCGCAGCGCGTTGTCCAGCGCGTTGACCGGCCCGTTGCCCTCCGCCGTCTGGATGTAGCGCCGCTCGCCCTCCCCGTCAGGAACCCAGATCTTGATCGTCGCCTCGGTCTGCGCGCGGCCCTCGGCCCGCTTCTCGACGATCACCCGCCAGGACTCCAGCCGAAAGAGCGGACGGTAGCGGCCGGAGCGCTGGCGCAGCAGCAGCTCAAATGAGCCGTCAGCGGCCTCGAACTGATAGCCGGCATGCTCGAGCTCCTTGATCTGGTCAGCAGCGCGTGCCGCAGCGCCCTCCGGCAGCTCGATTCCCGCCTCCGCCGCCCGTGCCAGCAGCGTCGCCCGGCCGGAGAGCTCAGAGACGACAAGCTCGCGCTGATTGCCGACGCTCGCCGGGTCGACGTGCTCGAAGGTGGCGGGGTCCGAGCGCACGCCGGAGGCGTGCATACCGGCCTTGTGCGCGAAAGCGTGGCGGCCGACATAGGGCTGATTGGGGTTCGGTGCGCGGTTCAGGAGCTCATCGATGTAGTGGGCGGTCTCCGTCAGCCGCGCAAGGCGCGAGGCGCTCAAGACCTTGACGCCCATCTTCAGCTGCAGGTCGGCGATGATCGTGATCAGGTTGGCGTTGCCCGTGCGCTCGCCGATCCCGTTGACCGTCCCCTGCACCTGGGTCGCGCCCGCTTCGACCGCCACGAGCGCGTTGGCGACCGCGCAGCCGCTGTCATTGTGCGTGTGAATGCCCAGGGCGAGATCGGGCAGCTCTCTACGCACCGCCGCCACGATCCTGCCCACCTCTCCCGGCAACGAGCCGCCGTTGGTGTCACAGAGCACGGCGCGCTCGCACCCCGCATCGCGTGCGGCGCGCAGCGTCTGCAGCGCATAGTCGGCATCCGCGCGATAGCCGTCGAAGAAGTGCTCCGCGTCAAAGAGCACGCGCTTGCCCGCTGCGCGCAGGAAGGAGACCGACTCGCCAATCATGGCCAGGTTCTCGCGCTTGCTCACGCGCAGCACCTTCTGCACCTGAAGCGTCGAGCTCTTGCCGACGAGCGTGCAGACCG
This sequence comes from bacterium, assembly GCA_021323635.1. Classification (GTDB taxonomy): domain Bacteria; phylum Actinomycetota; class Thermoleophilia; order Solirubrobacterales; family Solirubrobacteraceae; genus Palsa-744. Next base: position 14,471 of record JAJPKQ010000037.1, read on the forward strand.
GAGCGAAGCTCTCCGCCAGCACGCGCAGCCCGTCGTCCTGATCGGCGCTGCATCCGCGCCTGCGCGTCATGCCGAAGGCGACGATCTGCGCGTGGCGCAGACGCGCCTGCTCCAGCAGCGCGAAGAGCTCGCGCTCCTTGGGGTTCGACGCCGGGAAGCCCGCCTCGATCAGGTCGACGCCAAGCTCGTCCAGGCGCTGCACGACGCGCAGCTTCTCCGCCGCTGTCAGGCTCATCCCGACGCCGCCCATGCCGTCGCGCAGGGTCGCGTCGTAGAGCTGCACCCGGGCCATCTCAGGTGCCGGCGGTACCCTGCGCGCCGCTGGAGGCGCTCTCGGCGGGGGTCGAGCCGACGCTCTGGCTGCTCGGCGCCTGCGGGAGCACGTCAAGCCACTCGCGGTAGCGCTCAGAGCGCCCGTAGATCGCGTCCTCGAAGGCCTCCTGCAACAGGGCTGTGACCTCGCCGCGCTTGCCCGTGCCGATCACGTGGTCGTCGATCTCGCACACCGGAACCAGCTCCGCCGCGGTGCCCGACATGAAGACCTCCTCCGCCAGATAGAGCTCCGCGCGCGCCAGCGAGCGCTCACGGACGACGAGGCCCAGGTCGCCGGCGATCTGGATCAGCGCCCGCCGCGTGACCCCGTCGAGGATCGAGTCTGCCTGAGCCGGAGTGTGGATCTCCCCGTCGCGCACGATGTAGATGTTCTCGCCGGTGCCCTCGGACACATAGCCGTGGTCGTCGAGCAGGATCGCCTCCTCGTAGCCGGCCTTCAGCGACTCGATCTTCGCCAGCACATTGTTGAGGTACTGCCCGGAGGCCTTGGCGTGCGGGATCAGCCCCTGTGGCGAGATCCGCCGCCAGGAGGAGACCTTCGCGCGCACGCCGCCGACCTTGGCCGACTCGCCGAGGTATGCCCCCCACTCCCAGCATGCGATCACGACGTCGACGCTCGCCTCCAGCGGATTGAGGCCCATCGTGCCGTAGCCGCGATGAATGATCGGGCGGATGTAGCAGGAGCGCAGTCCGTTCTGGAGCACGACCTGGTGCGTGGCCTCCCTCAGCTCGGCAAGGCTGTAGGGGACGGGCATGTAGTAGAGCTCGGCTGATAGCAGCAGCCGGCGCAGGTGGTCGCTGTTGCGAAAGATCGCCGGTCCGAGCTCGGTCTCATAGCAGCGCATCGAGTCGAAAACTGCGGTTCCGTAGTGCAGGCCGTGCGTGAGCACGTGCACGCGCGCCTCGTTCCACGGCACGAGCTCGCCGTTCATCCAGATCCAGTCGGTGGGCTTCATCAGCTCTTTCTTGCCATCAGTCCTTCGAGCACCGCCCGCGTTGCCTCCGCAGTGGTCGCCGACCCGCCGAGGTCGGACGTACGCAGCCCCGCATCGAGCGCTCCCGCCACAGCCGATTCTATCGCCGCCGCCTCGGCCTCCATGCGCAGGCCGAGGCGCAGCATCAGCGCCGCGGAGAGAAACATCGCAAGCGGGTTGGCGAGGCCACGGCCGGCGATGTCCGGAGCCGAGCCGTGCACGGGCTCGAAGAGGCCCGGCCCGCCCGCGCCGAGCGAGGCGGAGGGAAGCATCCCGATCGAGCCGGTCAGCATCGCCGCCTCGTCGGAGAGGATGTCGCCGAACATGTTCTCGGTCAGGATCACGTCAAAGTGGCGCGGAGCGGCGAGCAGCTGCATCGCGGCGTTGTCGACGAGCATGTGCTCAAGCGCGATGTGCGGAAACTCCTCGGAGTGCACCCGGCTCACCACCTCGCGCCAGAGGCGCGAGGTCTCAAGCACGTTTGCCTTGTCGACGCTTGTCACCTTCGCGCGCGCCAAGCCGAATGCGCTGCGGGCGATGCGCTCAATCTCCGCTTCGCTATAGATGCAGAGGTCGCTTGCGCTGTCGGCCTCGCGGCGCTTCTCGCCGAAGTAGATGCCTCCCGTGAGCTCGCGCACGACCAGCAGATCGACCCCTTCGATCAGCTGGGCGCGCAGCGGCGAGGCCTCGGCGAGGGCCGGCAACGGCCTGACCGGGCGCAGGTTGGCGTACAGGCCAAGGCCCTTGCGCAGGCCGAGCAGGCCCTGCTCGGGTCGCGGCGCCTGCGGATCGGTGGAGTCCCAGCGCGGCCCCCCCACAGCCGCAAGCAGGACCGCGTCCGCAGAGCGGGCGGCCGCCAGCGTCTCATCGCTGAGCGCCACCCCACAGGCGTCGATCGCCGCGCCACCGATCAGGTGCTCCTCAAAGTCGAAGTCGCCGAGCTCACGCAGGATGCTCAGCGTCGGAGCCATGATCTCCGGTCCGATCCCGTCGCCGGGGAGGGTGACGATGCGCTTGGCCATCGGCGGGGAAGCTTACTTGCACGCGCGGGCTCTGCCCACCGCTGAGCGCACGCGCTCAGGCGCTCGCCTCGATGTTCAGCCGCACGTAGTCGATCAGCCCCCGATCGCCCATCGCGTCGATCACAGCGGTGGTGAACTGCTCGGCAAGCCGGCGCCCGGCCTCTTGGCCGGCGCGCTGGCGCAGGCGCTCGCCGTGGTAGTTGAGGCACACCTTTTCGACGAAGTCGTGCAGCTGCGCAGGCCTGAGCGGGCGCTCCTCAAGCCAGCAGGAGATCGCATCAAAGCCGGCCGCACGCAGGCGCTGCGCCGTCTCCTCGGGCGTGGCGTAGTGCCATGGCGCGGGCATCCCCGCGAGATGGCGCGCGAAGGGCTCGCGCATCGCCACCGCCTGCGCATGGGCGTGGAAGCGCGCGACGTTCCCTGCCCCGCCGCACTGCGCGACCAGCATGCCGCCCGGGCGCAGCGCCTCGTGCAGGCGCGCAAAGAGGCGGTCGTGATCGTGGATGTGGTGGAAGACCGCGCAGGAGAAGATCGCATCGACGCGCTCGCCCAGCGAGAGCTCGAGCAGGTCCTGCTCGAGCACGCTCAGCGCTCCGCGCCGAATCTCGCCCTCCAGCGCAGCGCGCGCGGCGGCGACCATCGCGGGCGAGGCGTCCACCGCCAGCACGCGGCCATGCGGCAGCGCCTCAAGCAGCAGCCTCGTGACGCGCCCGGAGCCGCAGCCTGCGTCAAGCACGGTCTCTGCCCCGCGCAGCTGCATGCGGGCGATGATCTCGCGCGCCCAGGACTCCTGCGGGTCAGCGACGCGGTCATAGGTCGCCGCATCCCAGTCCAGGGGGCGCCTCCGGGCGCCTTCACTGCACAACGTGCCCCCGCCCGCCCGCTCAGAGGGCGCTCGTGCACGGCAGCGGCGGCTGCCGGTCGGCGCGGGCGCGCTCATAGGCATCGATCTCGCTCGCGTGCTCGGAGAGCGTCAGCGCGATGTCATCGAGGCCCTCGAGCAGGCGCCGCCGGACCTCTGCGTCGATTGTGAAAGGGACCGCAACGAGTTGGCCTGCAGGATCGCGGTAGCGGACCTCCTGCGCGCGCAGATCCACCTGCCCCTCGCCGGCCGCAGCGAGGGCTCGGCAGTGGCGCTCCTCGAGCACCACCGGGAGCAGGCCGATCTTCGTGCAGTTGGTGTAGAAGATGTCCGCGAAGGAGGGCGCAACGATCGCTTCAAAGCCGTAGTCCTGCAGACCCCAGGGAGCGTGCTCGCGCGAGGAGCCGCAGCCGAAGTTGGGCCCGGTGACGAGGATCGGGTTGGCTGGCAGGTCCCAGCCCGGCTCCTGCGCCCAGTCATAGAAGAGGTAGCGCCCGAAGCCGGAGCGCTCGATCCGCTTCAGAAACTGCTTGGGCATGATCTGGTCGGTGTCAACGTCGGCGCGGTCGAGGTGGCTCACCGCGCCGCTGATCACCTCGATCGGCTTCATCACGCCACCTCCCAGTCCCTGATGTCGACGAAATGGCCTGCGATCGCCGCAGCGGCTGCCATCCGCGGCGAGACCAGATGGGTGCGCCCGCCGCGTCCTTGCCGACCCTCGAAGTTGCGGTTGGAGGTCGAGGCGCAGCGCTCGCCCGGCGCAAGCGTGTCGGGGTTCATGCCCAGGCACATCGAGCAGCCCGCTCCGCGCCATTCAAAGCCAGCATCGCGGAAGATGCGGTCCAGCCCCTCGGCCTCGGCCTGCGCCTTCACCTGCGCGGAGCCGGGCACGACCATCGCACGGACGCCCTTCGCCACTCGCTTGCCCGCGACGACCTCGGCCGCCTCACGCAGGTCGCCGATCCGCGAGTTGGTGCACGAGCCGATGAACACGCGCTGCAGCTCGATCTCGGCGATCGGCGTTCCGGGCTCGAGCGCCATGTACTCGAGCGCGCGCTGCGCAGTTGATGGGTCGACCGGCCCCTCAAGCTCCGTGGGCGAGGGCACCCGCCCGGTCACGGGCGCGACCATCCCAGGGGTCGTCCCCCAAGTGACCTGCGGCGCGAGCGCGGAGGCATCGACCGTCACCTCGCGGTCAAAGCGCGCGCCTGGGTCGCTTGGCAGCTGCGCCCAGCGCTCGATCGCCCGCTCGAGCTCCGCGGGCGCTCCTGGGCGCCGCGTCTCCGTGAACCAGGAGAAGGTCGTCTGGTCGGGCGCGATCATGCCGGCGCGCCCACCGGCCTCGATCGTCATGTTGCATACCGTCATGCGGCCCTCCATCGAGAGCGACGCGATCGCCTGGCCGGCGTACTCGACGACGTGGCCCACCGCGCCATCGACCCCGATCTGCCCGATCGTGCCGAGCACCAGGTCCTTTGCGCTGACCCCGTAGCCGAGCTCGCCGACATAGCGGATCACCATCGTCTCTGGCTTGCGCGCGGGCAGCGTCTGGGTGGCGAGCACGTGCTCGACCTCGCTGGTGCCGATCCCGAAGGCGAGCGCCCCGAAGGCGCCGTGGGTGGAGGTGTGCGAGTCCCCGCAGACGATCGTCATGCCCGGCTGGGTGACGCCGAGCTCCGGTCCGATCACGTGCACTATCCCCTGGCGGCTTGAGCCCAGCGAGTAGATCGGGATGCCGAACTCGCTGCAGTTGCGCTCCAACGTCTGGACCTGCACGCGCGAGAGCTCTTCCTTGATCTGGGCGGCCGCCGCGGTGCCGTCGGTGGGCACGTTGTGATCGGCCGTCGCCAGCGTGTGCTCCGGCCTGCGCACGCTGCGCCCGGCCAGCCGCAGCCCCTCGAAGGCCTGTGGGCTGGTGACCTCGTGGATCAGGTGCAGGTCGATGTAAAGCAGCCCGCCGTGAGCGCCCTCGCCGATCGCGTGGGCCTCCCAGATCTTCTCGAACATCGTCTTCGCCATCGTCTTGCCTTTCGTGTCCGGATTCCTGTTGATTGTGCCTATCTTGGCCTGTGCGGATCGCCCATCTGCGTGCCCGCGCGGGCGCTGAGCCTTCAGCTCCTTCGCAGCCCTGCCGCCAGCACCGCCAGAAAGCGCGCCTGGCGCTCGCCGTGGTTCTCGAAGTGGTGGGGCAGGTCGGCGTCGAAGGTGACCGAGTCGCCCTCCTCAAGCGTGTAGGAGACGCCGTCGCAGGTGAGCGTGAGCGTCCCGGAGAGCACCAGCGCGATCTCGCGCGCTCCGGGCTCGTGCATCGGCGGGTCCTCTGCCGAGCCGGTCGATCCGCCCGGCGCGAGCTCGTGCAGCGAGAGCTCCGCGCGCTGGCCGGGCGCGGGCGCGCTGACGATCTCGTAGCTGTGCCCCCGCCGCCGATTGCCGCCGCGCCGGCGCTGCCCACGCCGTAGCACCGTGACCGCGCCCTCCTCGTCCAAGCGCAGAAGCTCTGAGAGGCGCAGCCCCAGGCCGGCGGCGATGCGGGCGCCGAGCGCAAGCGTCGGGCTGGTCTCGCCGCGCTCGACCTGCGAGAGCATCGGCGCGCTCACGCCGCTGCGGCCGGCAAGATCGCGCAGCGACAGCGAGCCTGCCTCTCGCAACGCGCGCACGCGCGCGCCAAAGGCGATCTGGTCGATCTGCGAGCCGAGCGCCGCTGCGTCGCCGCCAGCTGGCGCCGACCGATCAGCGCGCTGCGCGTCATCCAAAGCAAGCATACATCCGTATGTTATCACAGACAGGGTCGCTATGGGCGCCTACTGCCCGCCACTACCGCCGTCGCTCGTCGGGTCGGGCTCCTCGTCGGGGCGCCCGCCCGTTGCAGGCAGCTCGCTGGGCAGCGACTCCGGGCTCGACTGCGCGGCCGCGAGGTTCTCGGACTGCACGGCCAGCCAGATCTCCTCGCGATAGACCGGCAGGTCCTCAGGTGCGGCGATCCCCAGGCGTACCGTCTGGCCGGTGATCTCCATCACCGTCACGACGACATCACCGCCGATCACCACGCGCTCGCCCGGGCGTCGCGCAAGTATGAGCATCGCCGAGATTATGCCCGAGAGCGGCGCGGCGGGCTCGTGTGCCCACCGGCTCGGCGGCGCGCCCGAGGCTAGGCCGCCGCCTGGGCTCTCGCGCCGCCCAGCAGCGGCACGCGCAGGTCCTCGTCGGGGCCGTTGGTCACGACCTGGAATCCACGCCGTCCGACCACCAGGATCGGCGCTCGCAGGTTGACGGTCGTCTCGTGCGGATCGGGTCGAGCGCTCACGGCGACATACACGGTCGCATCCTCCGCCTTTGCAAGCCCAAGCACCTCGCGGTCGGCGGCGGTCAGCTCCAGCGAGTAGTCGGGGCGCACCAGGCGCGGGTCGATCAGCGGCAGCGCCAGCGCCGGGTCGGCGAGCGACTGCAGCCAGGAGAAGAGCGCGTCGGCACGCTCCGAGAGCAGGACGTAGCGATTGCCCGGCAGCCCGACAAGGCCGTTGGGAAAGTCGATCACATCGCCCTCGGCGACAGATCGCACTCCAAAGCGGGTTGTCTGGACCTCGATGCTCATCGGCGCCTCTGTTTGTTTGGGTCTCTAGTGGAGGAAGTTGAGGAGTGACATCTGGATTATGCTCGACCCGGCGCGCATCGCCGCTTCATAGGCGACCTGCTGCGTCGAGTATTCCGTCGCCGCGCGCGCGAAGTTGACTTCCGTCGTGCCGGCAAGCGCAGCGGTGGTGGTCGTGCGCATCGCTTCGATGCTGCCTTCGGCGGCGCGCAGCTGGTCGGTTATCACCCCCATATGCGACTGCATCTGGTCGAGCTTGACTTCGGCCCTTTCAAGCCCTTCGAGGCCGCTCGTGCGCACCGCTTGCAGCGCTTCCGGGGTGCCTTCCTTCAGCTCCTTGGCGATCGTGCGCAGCACATCAAGCAGCTTCCCGTCGGCCGCCGGGGCGCCGCTGCCGAGCAATTCGGAGATGTTGACGCCAAGCCCGACGCTCATGCCCGGCGCGATTGAGCGCGCGACCGTTTCGCCGTTGCCCTGGTAGGCGTCTTCGGCGCCCGTCTGGTAGGGCGCGGTCGTGCTCTTCGTTCCCGAGAAGATGTACTCGCCCGCGTACTTGGCGTTGGCGTCGGCCTTGACCTGTTCGGTCAGCTGTTCGATCGAGCCCCCGAGCATCGCCAGCTCTTCCTTGTTGTCGATTCCCGAACCGGACTGCAGCGCGATTTCACGCGCGCGCGCAACCACCTGGCCGATCGAGGTCAGCGATCCGGTTGCCGTGCTCTGCCATGCCAGCGCTTCCTGCACGTTGGTGGCATACGAGGAGAGGCCGTCGAGCGTGCTCTGAAGTTCGATCGCGCGCGCGGCCCCGAAGGGGTTGTCGGAGGGCTGCGCGATCGCCTTGCCCGAGGAGAGCTCTTCACCGGTGCGCTGGACGCTCGCGAAGGATTCGGTGATGTCGCGCAGTACGTTCTGGGAGACCGTCACCGAGGCTATGCGATCGCTTGACATCAGCTTCTCCTTATAGCCCGACCCGCCCGGTGTGCTCGATCAGCGTTTCAAGCGCCTGGTCCATTGCGGTGAGCACGCGAGCGGAGGCTTCGTAGCCACGCTGGAAGGTCATCATGTTGGTCATTTCTTCGTCGATCGACACCCCCGAGACCGATTCGCGCTGCGCCTTGATCGCCCCCTGCATCGCTTCGGCGTTTGACAGCGTCGTCTTGGCGCTCTTCACTTCGTGGCCCACGCGCGCGACCAGCGCGCCGTAGAGCGATTCGACTTCGCCGCCGCGCAGGGCGGCGATCGCGCTTGCGTATTCGTTGGAGCCCGGCTGGCCGGCCGGCCCGGCCTGCAGCGATTCGGGGGTCGCCACAACCTTGATCGTCGCCGCCGCCGCGCCGGCGCTGAAGGAGAAGAAGGGGCTTTCCGGCTGGTGGCCGTTGACGCTCACCGCGAGCGTTTCGGCGATCTTGTTCAGCGCTTCGCCGAGTTCGTCCAGCCGGCCGGTCGGTTCGGTGAGCGCAAGCAGGGCGCCCAGTTCGCCGCCCGCGCTCGCCTTCAGCGTCTGCGGCCAGTTGACAACACTTCCTTCCACAAGCGGCTTTTCGGCGCCCCCGAAGCTGACGTTGACGACGCCGAATTCCCCTTCGCTGGCCGAGGTGTTGGCCAGCTTCGCCAGTTCGTTGATCAGCATTTCGCGCTTGTCGAGCAGTTCGTTGGGCTGCTGGCCCGCCTGCTCGGCAAGCTGGATCTGGTGGTTGAGCGACGCGATCGCTTCGGCGTCGCTGCCAACCTGTCCGCTTGAGCCGGTCAGCTGGCTGTAGCGGGCGGAGGCGGTTTCGTAGACTTCGGAGATCTGCGCGCGCAGGCGGTTCAGCGTTGTGGCGACTTCCTTGCCCGCCGCCACGACGACTTCGCGCGCACCAAGCGATGTGGGGGCGTTGGCGAGGCTGTTCCACGCCGACCAGAAGGAGGAGAGCTGTGCGGCGAGCCCGCTGCTTGAGGGTTCGTTGAGCGCCGACTGCACCTGTTCGAGCGATTCTGCAAGCGCGGCGGAGCTCCCGAGCGTCGCGGTGGTCGACCGATACTGCCCTTCAAGGAAGTTGTTGTGGATGCGTTCGATCTCCTTGACGCCCACGCCGGTGCCGACGATTGCGCCGCGACCGTCTTCGGGGGAGAGCGCCGGAACGGTGACGGTCGGCTCGGTGACAAGGTCGGCAACCTGGCGGCTGTATCCGGGGGTCTCCGCATTGGAGATGTTCTGGCCGGTGATGTCGAGTGAGTCCTGGTAGGCCATCAGGCCGGAGATCGCGGTCTGGAGGCCCTGCATGGTGGGGATGCTCATCGCTATGCCTCCAGATCCAGCACGTGCAGGTCGCTGCGACGGGCGCTCTGCTGGGCGGGCGCGCTGCCGCGGCGATCGTAAGCGGGCGCGCAGTCCGGCTCAAGCGAGCCCAGCAGGTGGTCGAGGAAGGCAAGTTCGATCCTCATCAGCGCGCGGTTGATCAGGTGCTCTCGCTGCAGCTGCTCGAGGATGCCGCGCAGCTGGGAGCTGCGTGCGGCAGCCTGCGCCGCCTCCTGCTCGCCCATCAGCGTCGAGATCGCTCCCACCGTGATCTGCTCGGGCGCGATGCCCAGCGCCGCCCCCGCTCGCTCAAGCAGCTCGCCGCGGCGCTCCTCAAGCTCGCTCCGGCGCACGAGCTCGCCCTGCAGCAGCCCAGCGCAGTGCACGACCGCGTGGACATCGCGGCGACGGATCGCCGCGCCCTGGTCGAGCACGATCGCAAGCATCCGCTCCGCGGAGCCAAGCTGAGCGGCCAGATGCGCGAGCACCGCACGCCCCAGCGGCTCCTCCTCCTCGGCGGTGGCTGGCCGCAGCTGCCATTGCGCAAGCGTTGTGGAGCGCTCGCTCATCCTGCCGACGCTCCTGTGCCGCCGGCGCCGTGCGTGCCCGCGGCGGGCGCAGCGGCGCCGCCGGCCTGTGCCTGCGCGGGCGTCGGTGAGGCGCCGCCGGCCTGCTGAGCGCGGTGGGCAAGCGAGCTGGCGAGCCCAAGGCCGCCTGCCCTCTGCAGCGCTTCGGAGAGCACGTGAGGCAGATAGCTTTCCATCACCATCGAGCCACCCGCGTCGCTGCCGGCCGTAGCTTCTTGCGCTTCTTCGCCGGCGCCCGCCCGCGCCGCTTCGCCTTCTTCTGAGCCGCCAAGCAGGCCCGATGTGCGCGCCAGCTCGCCGGTAAGCTGTTCAAGCAGCATCCCTTCAAAGGCCTCCCCCTCCTGCCAGGCCTGCTTGACCGCCTGTCCGCCTTCGCGCACGAAGGCAGGCTCGGCAGCGGTGATCGATGTAGGCAGCGGCGGCGGGCTGCTGTTTGGGTGTGTGCTCATGCGCTCGTGTAGATCTGGTTGGCCGTCGCGAGCATCTGGCCCTCGATCTTGACCGCGTTGGCGCTCATCTGGTAGCCGCGCTCGGTCAGCGCCATCTGCGCCAGTTCTGAGGCGACTTCGACATCGGAGCCTTCAAGCGCGCCCTGTATCACGGTCGAGCTGCGCAGCGCCCGCGCCGGCCCGCTTTCGGGCGTAACCGCAAAGGAGCCTTCGCCGGTGGCAAGCAGCTTTTCGGGGGCGGCAACGCCGTAGATCGCTATGCGCCCCAGCGTGCGCCCGCGCGCCTGCACCACGCCGCCCGCGGAGATGCTCACTTCGCTCGGCGAGATTTCCGGCGGGATTGTGATCGGCGGATCGAGCAGCTGGCCGCTCTGGGTGACGATGCGCCGACGGGCGTCGAGCCCGAAGCTGCCATTGCGCGTGAGCAGGACCGCTCCGGTGGCGCTGCGCACGCGGAAGTAGCCTTCGCCGGAGATCGCAAGATCGAGGGGATCTCCAGTCTGGCGCAGCCCTCCCGGCGCGGAGGAGTAGCCGAGCGGACGCGCCGCAGCGCCGGCGCCGGTGGTTGTAGCCGTGCCGGCTTCTTTGACTTCGGAGTAGAGCAGGTCGGTGAAGCCCACCTGCACGGCGCGGTACCCGGTCGTGGAGGCGTTGGCGAGGTTGTTTGCGATCGCGTTCAGCTGCTGCTGCTGGGCGTTCATCCCCGCCGCCGCCGAAAAGAGCCCTTCCAACATCGTGACTGCGCTCCTCTCCCCCTCAGCTCAGGGCGCCAACCTGCGCGGCGGCCATCTGCAGCGTCTGCCCGATCGCGGCAATCGCCTGCTGGCCGGATTGGAAGGTGCTCTGGGCGGTCATCATCTGCACCATCGCATTGACCGGGTTGACGCCCGATTCTTCGAGCGCGCCCGCACGCACGCTGCCGCGCGCGCGCCCGCCCGCGGCGCCGCTGAAGAGGTTTTCGCCCTGCTTGACAGGGTTTCGCACCTTGAAGAGGCCAAGCGCCGAGGAGGCGACCCTGCCGCTCGCCGGGACGCGGATCGGCGCGCCGCCCTGGCCGACCACGTCATTGCCGAAGGAGTCGGTCAGCAGCCCCGCCGCTGAGACCATGAACTGGCCGTTGCGCGTGTAACGGACCCCAGCCCGCGTGCGCACCGCAAAGAAGCCTTCGCCCTGAATCGCGAAGTCAAGCGGGCGACCGGTTTCGTGGATCGATGCCGGTTCGAGGTTCACGTATTCCTTGCCCGTTTCCACGCCGACGTTGAGCGCGCCGATCGGCGCGCCGGTGGCTGTGTTTGAGAGCAGCAGGTCGCCGAAGGCGTGCTCGCTTGATTCGGAGGGCTTGTAGCCGGGGGTCGCGGCGTTGGCGAGGTCGTTTGCCAGCTGGCTCTGGCGCGCCTGCTCGGCGATCATCCCGCTGGCTGCGATGTAGAGGCCGAGGTCCATCTCGCCGGGTGATCGTCGCAAGCGCCCCGATCTTGAGCTGTGGCGGCGTCCTCGCGTCGCTAGGCCAGCTGCTCGCGCAGGCGCCGGCGCAGCTCTGTGTGAATCTGCGACACGCGGCTCTCGGAGACGCCGAGGCGCTCGCCGATGTCGCGCAGTGTCCACTCCTCCACGTAGAGCAGCACCGCCACCTGGCGCTCGCGCTCTGAGAGCGTCCCAAAGGCGGCGCGGAAGCGCTGCTTGATGTCGTTGCGCTCGGCCATCGCCACCGGATCACAGCTCTCATCCTCGCTCTGCAGGGTGTCGATGCGCTCGATCGCCGTGTCGTCGTCGCCGTTGATCGTCTGATGCAGCGAGCTGACCTCCGCGCGCGATAGCTCATCGAGCCTGCGCGTCAGCTCCTGCGCTGTGATCTGCAGCTCTGCCGCCAGCTCCTCGCGGGTCGGCTGTCTTTCGGTGCGCTCGGCGAAGCTGCGTCGCGCGGCGTTGATCTGGCGCTCGGCGGCACGCAGCGACCGCGGCGCCCAGTCGTGGCGGCGGAGCTCGTCGAGCACCGCGCCCTGGATGCGCGTCCAGGCGAACTGCTCGAGCGTCGCGCCCTTGGCGGGGTCGAAGCGCTCGATCGAGTGCATCAGCGCCTCCATGCCGCAGGAGAGGAAGTCGTCCACCTCGCACTGTGCGGGGATCTCGCGAATCTTGCGGTAGACGATGTAGCGCACCATCGGCGTGAACATGAAGATCAGCCGATCGCGCACAGCGCGATCACCGCTGCGCTTGTACTCCTGCCAGATGCGCAGCGCCTCCGAAGCCGTCGGCCTTCTCGTCGGCTTCTCGGTGATTTGCATACGTATCCTCCAACCTTCGAGGGAACAGCCTCACAGGGACGTGGCGCCGGAGCGCACGCCTGGGCAAGGCATCAGGGACATTAGGGAACAGGTGTGCGGTCTTCTGTAGACCTGCCGTGCGCCTTGCGGAGCACTCCGTGACGCGCGGTCGGACGCTGCATCGGCGCCTCGCGTTGGCGACTTGAGCGCAGCAGCGCAAGCCTCGGCACCTCTTCGGCTAGAGCGTTGGTCTAGCGCAAGGCGCTCAGGTCCTCTCGCTCCCTGCCGATCACCCGTCCAGATGAGCGCGCGTCCCCGCACCAGCAAGCGCCGGCGCCGGAGCAGGCGCCCGGCGGCAACCGGCCATTCGTCGAGCCGCCTGCGACCGCCGGCGACCGGCACTGGCGCTCCCGCGATCGCCGCTATCGAGCGCCGCGAAGGCGAGCGCGAGGACCTCTACGCGGCGGCGCGCTCGCTGATCGCAGGCGCTCGCCGCGAGCAGCTGATCGCCCTTGCCCACCAGGCCGGTGAGCTCCCCGGCGTCCACCACGCCTACACCGCACAACGCGCGCTGATCACCGGGGCGATCGAGGGCGCCGGTGCGCTGCCCACCCCCCTACTGCCGGCTGCGTATGTGGCGATCGCCGAGCTCGGGTTGATCGCGCTGCAGAGGGAGGCACGCGAGCCGCTGCTGCTCAACCTCACCGGCATGGCGCTGTATGAGCTCTGGGCGCTCGATGCCGCGCAGGAGCTGTTCGCCGCCGCGCTGCGTCTCGATCCGCAGCTCGCCAGCGCAAGGTCGAACGAGGAGGCGCTGGCGCGCCGCCGGCGCAGGCTCGCCGGGCGTCGGGCTCCCGCACTGCATCGCGATGTCGCCCAGCTTGAGGGGCGCGCGATCGAGCTGGCGCGCAGCGCCCAGCCGGCCCACGGTATGACGCTGGCCCTCTGCATGATCGTCCGCGACGAGGAGCGCGTGCTCGCGCGCTGCCTGGAGTCGGTGCGCGACGCGGTGGACGAGCTCGTTGTGGTCGACACCGGCTCTCGCGATGCGACGATCGACATAGCCCGATCATTTGGAGCGCGGGTGATCGAGGTGCCCTGGGAAGACTCCTTTGCCGCGGCACGCAACGTCTCCTTCGACGCTGCGCGCTCCGACTGGCTGCTCTATCTCGATGCTGACGAGACGCTCGTCGCCGAGGACCGGGAGCTGCTGCGAGCGCTCTGCGGCCGCACCTGGAGGGAGGCCTTCTATGTGCAGGAGACCAACCTCACCGGCTCGCTACGCTCGGGAACGGCGTTCACCAACGACGCGCTGCGAGTCTTCCGCAACCGCGCCGAGTATCGCTTCGAGGGGCGCATCCACGAGCAGATCGCCAAGCGCCTGCCTGCGCATCTGCCCGAGCGCATCGAGCGCAGCGCGGTGCGCATCGAGCACGACGGCTACCTGGCCGAGATGCGTGAGGACAGGGACAAGTCCGCGCGCAACCTGGCGCTGCTGCAGAAGGAAGCCGAGGAAGGCGCCGACAGCGCCTTCGTTCACTTCAACCTCGGCACCACCTACGCCAGCGGCGACGAGCCCGGGCGGGCAGTCGAGGAGTTTGCCTATGCCTGGCGGCTGGTGGCTCAGGAACCCCAGCTTGAGCGCTTCCCGTTTGCGCCAAGCCTTGCGAGCTGGTATGCGGCGGCGCTCTGCGCATGCGGTCGCGAGCGCGAGGCGATCGCTCTGGCCGAGCAGGCGCTCGTGCACTTTCCGGAGCACACCGACCTCGTGCTGCGGCAGGCGAACGCCCACGCCGCGCTGGGCGATAGCGAGCGTGCGCTTGCGCTGGCGCAGCGCTGCCTGGAGATGGGCGACTCGGACCCCAAGCTTGCCGGCACGCGCGGCTCCGGCGGCTTTCTGGCGCGCACGCTGATCGGCCGCATCCTGCTGGCCCGCGGCGAGGCGCAGGGCGCGGCGGCGGCGCTGAGCCAGGCGCTCGCTGAAGGCTCCTCCTATCTTGAGCCCGTCGAGCCCCTGGTCACGGCGCTCTTGGCAGCGGGCCGATCGCCCGAGCAGGCGCTTGCGGCGCTCGAGGAGGCGCTCGGAGCGCTGCCCGGCGTCGCCCGCTTTCTGGCCGCCGGCGCGCTGCTTGCAGGCGGACACGCCGAGCCTGCCGCAGCACAGCTCGAGATCCTGCTGGCCGAGGAGGAGGACAGCCGCGTGCGGCTGGCGCTTGCCGAAGCGCAGCTCTACAGCCACAACTACCCCGCCGCCGCCCGCACTGCCGCCGGGATCGCGCCCGAGGACCCCTTGGCGCAGGCCGCCTGCCGCAGCGAGCTGCGCGCGCTTGTCCTCGCCGGCTCCGAGCCGGTTGCGCAGGCGCTTGCGCGCGCCGGCCGGGCGGGCCTCGATGAGCGCCAGCTTGCCGCCTATCGCCTATGGTGGGCGCTTGAGGGTGGTGCCGAGCGCGCCGAGGGTCAACCTCCCCCGGCGGGCGAGGAGCTGCTTGCAGCGCTGGGCGTTCTGCTCGACCTGCGCGAGTACCGCAGGTTTGAGCGGCTGTTACCCGCGCTGGCCGACTGCGACCTCGAGCCCACCCAGCGCCGGCACCGCCTTGCCGAGCTCTATCTGCGTCACGGCTTTGCCAAGTCGGCGGCGCGCGAGTGGATGGAGATCTGCGCCAGGGAGCCAGATGCGCAGGCACTCTACGGGCTGGCCGTCATCGCCTCCGCGCAGGGCATGAGCGAGCAGGCGGCAGAGCTTGCGCGCCAGGCGCTGGCGCGCGATCCAGGCTCAGACGGCGCCCGCTCGCTGCTGGAGGAGCTGCGGCGCGCGCCGGTGCAGCCGCCTACCGGAGCGCTGCGCGCCTAAAGGTCCAGAGCAAGCTGCCGATCTTCAAGGGACGTGGCAGGCCTGATAGGGCGCAGACTGCGACCATCAGCCCCGCCAAAGGAGCAAGATCAAGGATGAGCGCACCCATACAATCCCCTGAAGGTCTCGGCGGCATCCTGCCGACTGCTCCCAGCGCGCGCACGGGGGGCGCACGGGCGCCCACCGCCACGGGCGCGACGCTGGGGCCCGCGGTGGCGGTCGAAACCACGCCCTCCTCTCCGCCGGCCGAGGTTCTGGCGCAGGTGCAGGCAGCCGGGCGCGTCTACGACCGCCTGCGCTCGGAAGGGATCACGGTCCGCTTCACGCGCGATCCGCTTGGGCGGATGCGCGCGAGCCTCTACAACAGCGAAGGCGCTCCCGTGCGCGACCTCTCGCCAGGCGAGACGGTCGCGCTTGCGGCCGGTGAAGGGCCGGCGCGATGAGCGTCGGCAGCGAATCGCTGGTCAAGTTCGAAGGCCTCGCCTCTGGCCTGCACACCCAGGAAATCGTAAACGCGATGATGGCGGTCGAACGCCAATCGCTCACGCGCATGCGCGATGAACGCACGGTCCTTGAAACGCAGGAGGGGGCGCTGCGCAACCTCCGAGCGGACCTGCAGAGCCTGCTCACCGCCACCACCACCGAACTGGGCTCGCCCGCGATCTTCGCCAAGAGCCAGCAGATCAGCTCGAGCGAACCATCGCGCGTCGGCGCGACGCTCAGCGGCAGCGCACCCGCCGGCGGCTACTCGATCACGGTCGCCGGGCTGGCGAGCGCCGCTCAGCGCTCCTTCACCTACCACAGCCCCAGCGAAGAAAAGAGCGTCACGATCGAAGGCCACGAACTCAAGATAAAGGCCGGCGAGACGCTCGCCCAGCTGGCGGAATCGATTAACGCGAACTCCGAACTGCCGCTGCTGGCAACCGCGGTGGGCGGCGAAACGCTTGTGCTCTCCGAGCGCGCAACAGGCAAGCAGGGTCCCGGCTACATCGCGGTCTCAGGCGGCGAAACGCTGACCGAAGTGCTCGGCTCGGCCAAGGAAGGGACCAACGCCGCCTATGCGATCAACGGCGTCGAAGGCTCTTCGAAGAGCAATGTCCTGACCGAAGCGATACCGGGCGTCACGCTGACGCTGAGCGCGCTGACGGGCTCCTCTCCCGTGTCGGTGACGATCTCCCAGCCCGAAGTCGACAAGGCCAAGGTCGTAGAAGCGGTCAAGGCCTTCATCAGCGCCTACAACAGCGCCCTCACAGCGATCCAGGGCGAAATTCAGACCAAGCCGCCCAGCGGCCTGGCGGCGCAGGCCCAGGAACGCAAGGGCACGCTCTTCGGCGACCCGGAACTGCTCTCGATCGCCACGACGATGCGCCAGGAAGCCTACACCGCCGTCGCGGGGCTGCCGAGCGGGGTCTCGAGCCTGACCGACATCGGCATCAGCACCGGCGCTGCAAGCGGCAGCGCGACGCCCTCGCAGAGCGCGATCGAAGGCAAGCTCCAGCTTGAAGAATCGAAGCTAGCCGAAGCGCTCGCAAGAGAACCGGAAGCGGTGCAGAAGCTCCTCAAGGAATGGTCCGCCCGCTTTGCGGTCGGGGTCGAAGCAAGCACGCAGACCGCGAGCAGCCTCGACTCGCGCGCGCAGAGCGACGAAGAACGAGCGCTTGCGATCTCCGAACGCTCGACCGCGCTCTCGGAAATGCTCGAAGTGCGCCAGCACAACCTTGAAGCGCGCTTTGTCGCGCTGGAATCGACGCTCGCACGGCTGAAGGTACAGAGCTCCTACGTCTCTGCGCAGCTCTCGAAGCTCTCCGCGAGCGGCTCCACCGCGATCCTTTAGCGACCTGTCAAGCAGGCCCAGTCGCTCAATCCTGGCCGCCCGCGGCCGATCACCATGGTGTGAGCACTCAGACCGCATACACCACCGCCTACTCGCGCTCGCTGCGCGAGAACAACATCCTCTCAGCCTCGCCCACCGGGCTCATCGTCGCCCTCTACGACGGCGCCAAGCGCTTTCTCGGCGAGGGCGCCGAGGCGATGCGCAATCGTGAAATCGAGCGCTCTCACCACGCGCTGCGTCGCGCTGAAATGATCATCGACTACCTCAATCAGATCATCGATGACGAGCAGGGCGAGGTCGCGCAGAGCCTCCACTCGCTCTACGCCTTCGCACGCCGCCACCTCAACAGCGCGCGGATGAGCCTCGACGCGGGCAAGGTCGAGGAGGTCATCCGCGTGCTCAACCCGCTGCGCGAGGCCTTCGATCAGATCTCACGGCAATGAGCGTCGGGCAGTCAGGCCGGACAGGGGCGCACGACGGCGACTCCGCAGGCAGCGCTGATCAGCACTACCAGGAGCTGCTTGCGCTGGTCGAGCAGCAGCTGCTGCTCGCCGAAGCCGGCAGCGCCGACGCACTGGTCGGCCTGGCGGCGGCCTGGGAGCGGATCAGCGCGCTGGGCCCGGTCAACCCGACGCCGGCGGCCGCCAGTGCGCTGGCCCGAGCAGCGTTGCTGCTGCGCCGCACCAGCGAGCGCATCGAGCACATGCAGGCAAGCCTCGGCGAGGAGATCACCAGGACCGCGAAGGTGGCTCACGCCGCCCGCTCCTACGCCTCCCCTGCCCCTTCGCTCTCGCGACGCGTCGATCGCCGCGCCTAGGCGCTAAAGCTCACGGTGGATCGTCCGATCACCGAGGGCGAGCTGCATGTCTACCCTCGACGGCATTCAGGCGATCCTTGAGACCGCGATGCGCGGTGCCTGGCAGCGCCAGACGCTGCTGACGCAGAACATCGCCAACGCTGAAACGCCGGGCTACCAACGCGAGACGCTCTCCTTCCAGTCCAGCCTCCGCTCGGCGCTCAGCGGCGGCGAACCGCTTGAATCGCTCAGCTTCACGCCGGTGGCGGAAGCGCGAGCGGCGACTCCGAACGGCAATGGCGTGAACCTCGATCAGGAATCGGCGCTGCTGGCCGAAAACGGCCTCACCTACGAGGCGCTGTCGCAGATGCTCTTTGCCCACAACGAAACGCTGCGCGCCGCGATGGGGCTGTGACGATGGGGCTCTTTGACGCAATTGAGATTGCCGGCTCGGGCCTCTCCGCCGAACGTGTGCGGATGGACGTGACCGCCGAGAACCTTGCCAACGCGCAGACCACGCGCGTCCCCGGCGGCGGCCCCTATCAGCGCAAGGAAGTGATACTCGCCGCGAGCGCGCCCGCAGAAAGCTTCGAAGGGGCGCTGGAAGGAGCGCTCGGCAGCGGCTCCGAAACGCAGGAAGCACCGGCCTCAAACCAGATCGGCGGATCGCCCGCAGCGGGCGAAGGGCCCGGAGGCGGCGTGCAAGTCGCGGCGGTCGTCGCCTCCAAGACGCCCGACCAGCTGGTCTATGAGCCGGGCAACCCCGAAGCCAACGCCAAAGGCTATGTCCGGCTGCCCAATGTCGACACCGTCACGGAAATGACGAATCTGATCGCCGAGTCGCGCTCCTACCAGGCTGACGTGACCGCGATGGAGACCGCAAAGGGCATGTTCAACACGACGCTCGGGCTGCTGAAGTGACGATTCCAGCGATCGGATCCCTCGAAGCGCTCTCGGCACTCTCGCCGAGCACCAACGCGGCGGCCAAGGTCGGCTCCGAAGCGCCGGCGGGCGGCACGCTCGCCGTCGAAGAAGGCGAAAAGGCAAAGGGCTCCTTCGGCAACGCCCTGGCCAAGGCGCTCAACGCGCTGGAAGGCTCGCAGTCGAGCGCCGAAGTCGCCGCAGCGGAAGTCGCGACCGGCACCACCGCCAACCCCGAGGCGGCGATCGTGAAGGTCCAGAACGCCGAGCTTGAGATGCAGCTTGCCTCGCAGATGCGCGCCAAGGCAAGCGAAGCCCTGCAGACGATCTTCCAGACTCAGGTCTAGGCGATGGCCGCTCGCTCCTCCGATCGCAAGCGCAGGCGCCGGGAGGCATAGGTGGGAAGCCTCGGCCAGATGGCAACCCGCCTCTCTCCGCGCGGCTGGCTTGCCGCGGCAGCAGCGGGCATCGGCTCGATCGTCGTCCTCTATCTGCTGCTGCAGATGGTCTCCGCGCCGAGCTACACGACGCTGCTGACCGGCCTGGAACCGGCGCAGACGGGCAAGATGACCGCGGCGCTCTCCCAGAAGGGGATCAGCTATGAGCTGCAGAACAACGGCACCGCGCTTGCCGTGCAGTCGACCGAAACCGCTCAGGCGCGCGTCGCGCTGGCCGGCGCCGGCCTGCTGGAAGGCAACCAGCAGGGCTTCTCGCTCTTCAACAAGTCCGAACTGGGGGAATCGACCTTCCAGCAGCAGGTGACCTATCAGCGCGCCCTCCAGGGCCAGCTTGCGCAGACGATCGACCAGATCCAGGGCGTATCGGGCGCGCAGGTCGAGCTGGTGCTCCCCAACACGCAGAATCAGCTCTTCTCCGAAAATCAGGCGCCGCCATCGGCGGCCGTGCTGCTGGGCGGCTCGGGCACGCTCGAACCGGCGACCGTGCGCGGCATCGCGCACCTGGTCGCCTCCTCGGTGCCCGGCCTGCAGACCTCCAACGTCACGATCACCGGTCCCTCCGGGCAGCTGCTGTGGCCCTCGGCCGAAGGCGGCGAAGGCGGCGAAGGGTCCTCCCGTCAGAGCGCCGAGCAGCACTACGACCAGCAGCTGGACTCGACGATCGGCGCGATGCTCAACCAGATCGTCGGCCCCGGCAAGGCGCAGGTTCAGGTCTATTCCGAAATGAACGTCAACAAGACCACACAGGAACAGCTCACCTACGGAACCAAGGGCGTGCCGCTGCAGGAAAGCAAGAGCCTCGAGACGCTGCAGGGGACCGGTGGCGGCAGCGGCGGAGCTGCGGGAACCGCGGCGATCCCCGGCTATGCGCAGACCGGCAGCGGCAAGTCCAACTACAAGCACGAAACCAACAGCGCCTCGCTCGGCGTCAGCAAGACCGTCACGCACTCCACGATCGCCCCTGGCGAAGTCACAAAGGAGCACGTTGCGGTGCTGCTGGACCGCTCCGTGCCGGCCTCGGCTGTCCCGGCAATCCGCGAAGCGGTCTCCAACGCCGCCGGGATCGAACCCAAGCGCGGCGACACCCTCTACATCGGCCAGATGAGCTTCTCGAAGGCAACCACAGCTGCCGCCGCCGGCTCGAGCTCCTCGATGCTCTCCTACGCCAAGGACCTCCTCGCCGTGATCGCCGCGGCGATCTTCATCTTCTTCACCACCCGCTTTCTGCGCAAGCGCGAAGCTGCGCCGATCGCCGAGGACCCGCCCTGGCTGCGCAGCCTGCAGGCGCCGGTCCGCCTGGCAGAGCTCGAACGCGAGGTCGGCGCCGGCGCCCGCTCGGGCAACGGCGCCCGCAGCGCGGGCACCGGCAACGGCCAGGGCGCGCAGAGCGCCGGCGCAACGACGCGTCAGCGCGTCGAGGAGCTGGCAAACGCCAACCCCGAGCAGATCGCCGGCCAGCTGCGCAGCTGGATGAACGAAGAGTGAGCGCATGGCAGCTGAGGTGAGAGAGCGCGGGCGCGCGGGCACCTCGACGGCGCAGATGAGCGGGCGCCGCAAGGCCGCGGTGCTGCTTGCGGCGCTGGGCCCAGAGCTTGCGGCCAGCGTCATCGCGCACCTGCGCGAGGATGAGGTCGAAGCGCTCTCGATCGAGATGCTGCACCTGGAGTCCGTCGCCCAGCAGACAGCCGAGGCGATCATGATCGAGCTTGAGCGCAGCGCACAGGAAGGCGGCGCTTTTGCCGCCGGCTCCGAGCTGGCGCAGGCGGTGCTCTCCCGTGCGCTCGGCGAGACGCGTGCGACCGAGCTCTTGGAAAGGGTGACCTCGGCCAGCGAGCAGCGCCCCTTCGAGCATCTCCGCCACACGCCCCCCGAGCGCGTCGCGGCCTTCCTGCAGGGCGAGGCACCGCAGACGATCGCGCTCGTGCTGGCGCATCTGGACGCCGGCCACGCCGCGCTGGCGCTGGCGCGGCTGCCCGAGCAGATCCGCCCGGAGGTTGCGCTGCGCATCGCGCGCACTGGCGAGGTGGCGCCGGAGGTGATCCACCAGATCGAAGAGCTGGCGCGTCAGCGCATGACGGCAGCAAACCAGCAGGAAGGCTTTGCGAGCGCTGACGGCGTCAAAGCGCTGGCGGAGATCCTCGGCCACAGCGACCGCGCCACCGAGCGCGCGGTGCTGGAGTACCTCCACAGCTCCGACCAAGAGCTCGCCGAGGACGTGCGCTCGAGGCTGTTCGTCTTCGAGGACATCGTCAAGCTGGAAGACCGCGCCATCCAGCAGGTGCTGCGCGAGGCCGACCAGAAGGATCTCGTGCTGGCGATTCGCGGCGCCCCGGAGGAGGTCAAGGAGCGCATTCTCGCCAACATGTCCGAGCGCGGCGCGGAAATGCTCAAGGAAGAGCTTGAAGTCCAGCAGCCGCAGCGCAAGTCCGACATCGACGCCGCACAGAGCCGCATTGTCAGCGTCGTTCACAAGCTCGAGGAAGCGGGCACGATCATCGTTCCGCGCCCGGAGGATCACGCCGAGGGCGACATCGTCTAGGGAGCTGAGGATGGCCGGGCAGACGAAGCCATACGAGCTGGCCGCGCTCGAGCCGAGCGCTCCGCTGGAGCCCGAGGACCCGCGCACGATTCTCGAGCGCGCGCGTCTCGATGCCGAGGCGATCCGCGACGCTGCGCGAGAGGAGGGCTACGCGGCCGGCCACGCGGAGGGCGCCCGCGCAGGCGCTGCTGCGGCGGTTGCCGCCGCGCAGGCGCTAGATGAGGCTCGCATCCAGCTGCTTGGCGCCAGAGAGCGGCGCGAAGCGGACCTGACCCGTGAGGCGGTCGAGCTCGCGCTGGCGCTGGCCGAGAAGATCCTCTCCGGCGCGCTTGAGATTGCGCCGGAGCGGGTGCTCGACGTGGTGCGATCCGCCCTGCGCCAGATTGAGGAGCGCCGCGCGCTGACGATCCTCGTGCACCCCGACGACCTGCCACTGGTGAGCGGCGCGCTCGCGCAGCTCTCCGCGGCAGCGGGGGGAATCGATCACTGCGAGCTGCACGCCGAGCGGCGGATCAGGCGCGGCGGCGCAATCGTGCGCACGAGCGAAGGCGAGCTTGACGCCAGCATCGAGACACAGCTCGAGCGCGCGCGCGAGGTTGCGATGCGCGAGCTCAGGGGCGCAGTGGAGCACCCGGCTCGGGGCGGCGATGAGCTCCACTGAGGTTGACCGCCAGGGCGACACGAGCCTGGCGGGGGTCCGCGCGACGCTGCGCAACGCCAACCTCGCGCGCCACAACGGGCGCGTCAGCGACCTGATCGGCCTGATCATCGAGGCCACCGGCCTGAGAGCGGAGGTGGGTGAGCTGTGCCTGATCAACGCCGGGCGCCACCGTGATCCGGTCGCCTCCGAGGTCGTCGGCTTCCGCCAGGGCAGGACGCTGCTGATGCCCCTGGGCGAGCTGCAGGGCATCGGCCCCGGCACCAAGGTGCAGGCAACCGGCTCGAGCTTTCAGATCCCGGTGGGCGAGGCGCTGCTCGGGCGAGTGCTAGACGGTCTCGGCCGGCCGATCGACCTCGACCTGCGTGCCCGCACGCAGCGCGAAGAGGAGCTCGGCGGAGAGGAGCGGCTAGACCTCGAGCATGCGGCGCTCCGCCCCACCCAATCCTCGCCGCCGGACCCGCTCAGCCGCCCCCGGATCACCGAACGCGTCGCGCTGGGGGTTCGGGCGCTTGACGCACTGGTGCCCTGCGGGCGAGGGCAGCGCCTGGGGATCTTTGCCGGCTCAGGCGTCGGCAAGTCATCGCTGCTGGGGATGATCGCACGCGCCAGCGCGGCGTCAGTCAACGTGATCGCTCTTGTCGGCGAGCGCGGACGCGAGGTGGGTGAGTTCATCGAGCGTGACCTCGGCGAGGGGCTCGCGCGCTCGGTGGTCGTCGTTGCAACCTCCGATCAGCCGGCGCTGGTGCGCATCAAGGCAGCCTTCACCGCGACGGCGATCGCCGAGCACTTTCGTGATCGCGGCCACGATGTGATGCTGATGATGGACTCCATCACGCGCTTTGCAATGGCCCAGCGCGAGGTCGGCCTGGCGGTGGGCGAGCCGCCCGCGACGCGCGGCTACACGCCAAGCGTCTTTGCGCTGCTGCCAAGGCTGCTCGAGCGCGCCGGGCGCAACGAGAGCGGCTCGATCACGGGCCTCTACACCGTGCTCGTGGACGGCGACGACATGAACGAGCCGATCGCCGATGCGGTGCGGGCGATCCTCGACGGCCACATCGTCCTCTCGCGTGCGCTGGCGCACGCAGGGCACTACCCGGCGATCGACGTGCTACAGAGCGTCTCGCGACTGGCTGACGAGATCGTCTCCGCCGAGGCGGGCCGCGCCGCGCAGCGGCTTCGCGCCGCACTCGCGCGCATGCGCGAGAAGGAGGATCTGATCGCGATCGGGGCCTATCGATCCGGCAGCGACCCCGAGCTTGACGCCGCGCTGATGCTGCGCGGCGAGATCGAGCGCTTTCTCTGCCAGCCAGTCTCGGAGGCGAGCAGCGCCGAGCAGGCCGAGAACGCGCTGCTTGAGCTCGAGCAGGCTCTGCAGGCAGCCGCCTCGGCGGCGGCGAGCGCCCAGGAGAGCGATCAGGAGGCTGAGGTGCTCGAGGGCGAAGCGCTTCCGCCCGCAAGCGCGCTTGGCGCCTACGGCAACCAGAGCGCGATCCCCGATCTTCGGCTTTAGCGGCGCAGCGGCGCTCAAGAGCTGACGTCGGCCGACGATTAATGAGCTGTGCCCGACTCGCCCTTCCGATTCCGTCTGGAGCGCATCCGCGCCCTGCGCGAGCAGCGCGAGCAGGCGGCCCGCGCGGAGCTGGCCAGCGCGCTCGGCGCCGAGGCGCAGCGAGAAGCGCACCTACTCGCCACGGAAGCAAAGCTGATCGCCGCCAATGAAGAGCACCGCGAGGCTCTCCAGGAGTCGACCGTTGACGTCGCGGAGCTGAACGCGCGCCAGCAGTTCGTCGAGCGGGTGGAGCAGGAGCGGCAGCTACGCGAGCAGGCGCTGGCGCACGCCTCCGGCGAGGTTGCCGCGCGCGGGCGCCAGCTTCAGGATGCCGCGCGCGAGCATCGCATGCTCGAGCGCCTGAAGGAGCGCAGGCGCGCCGAGCACCGGCTCGCGGACTCCCGCCGCGAAAGCAAGCTGCTCGACGAGATCGCGGGCGAGCGCTTCCATCGAAACGCGGCGTGAGCATCGAAGCGATCGCAGGGGCGTCCGGCGCAGCGTCTGATCTGCAGGCGGCGAGCGCGCGCGTGCGCGAGCTGGAAGCCCTTGAGGCCGAAGCGTCCGCCCCGCGCGGCCCCTCCGAAACGGCGAGCTTCGCCGCCGTGCTTGCGGCGGCAGGCGAAGAAGCGGGTGGTGGCGGCGGTGGTGCGGTCGCCAGCGCGGCGACCCAGGCGCTGGCGGAACGGACCGGCGGCACAGCCGCCCCCGGCCTCTCAGCAAGCGAAGCGGCCGGCCCGGGCGCCCTCCTCTCGCCCTACGCGACCGGGGCATCCGCAAGCACCCCGGCGCCCTACCCCACCGCCGCGGCGCAGAGCGAAGGCGCCGCGGCCGCCGGCGTCGGCCACCAGGCGCCGGCCTCCTACCCGGGCTCCTATCGGTCCGAATCGCTCGCATCCGAAGGTGTCTCGCAGGCAGCGGTGCAGAGCGCCGGCGCTGCCCCCTACGCACAGGCGATCAGCCGCGCGGCGATCGCCAACGGCATCGAACCGGCGATCCTCTTCGGGCTGATCGAGCAGGAGTCTGGCTTTGACCCGCAGGCGCGCTCCTCTGCGGGCGCGCTCGGCCTGACCCAGCTGATGCCGGCCACCGCAGCCTCGCTCGGCGTCCGCGAACCGCTGGACCCCTGGGAAGCGATCGCAGGCGGGGCGCGCTACCTCGGGCAGCTGCTGCGCGAATTCCACGGCAACATCCAGGATGCCCTCGCCGCCTACAACGCCGGCCCCGGCGCGGTCAGCGCGGCTGGGGGAGTCCCGCCGATCGCCGAAACCGAAGCCTACGTCAGCGACGTGCTCGCCAACGCACGGCGCTTCCGCGGCGAATAACGAACGTTCGGCGCGCCTTCAAGAGCAGCCGGATGCGGACGATTACACGCACGTGACCCCAGCGTCCGCGACATGCGAACTGCCGGCGCCGCAAGCGCCGGGCCCCATCGCCACACTTGGCGCGCAGGCCGCCGGCCCGGGCGCCGCCGAAGCGCCGCCGGCGCTCACCGCCACAGACCCTCCGCCGAGCGCAGGCCCGCCGGGCGGCTCCTCCCCACCCCCGCACTTCGGGGAGCTGCTTGAAGAAAGCCTCGTCCGGACCGCCAAGTCGGAGGACGAAAAGCCGGAGGCAAAGCAACCCGCAGGCGCCTCCGCGCAGCAGGCAGAGGCAGCGATGGCAACGCTCGCGGGCGCCCAGGCGGCGGCGGCAGCAGCGGCAGACGGGGCTCAGGGCAGCGCGGGCCAGGCAATGCGCAGCAGCGTGGGGCAGGCTGAGGCCAGGCCCGCCGGCGCAGGGGCAGCGACCGCTGCCACCGAGCCTGCGCCCGGCGCTGAGGGCGCAGGCAGCGGCACGGCTGCGCCGAACGGCGCTCCAGGGCGCTCCAGCGTGAGCTCCGCAGGCGAGGGGGCGCCCTACCTCGAGGGGGAGGCCACAGCCGCTGCGGCAGCCGGCGAGAGCCTCGCGGAGGGTCGGCCGGCGAGCGGCGGCGGCGGCGCGAGCTGCGCGGCAGCGCCCAAGGCCTCCTCGGCGACGGCTGCAGCACCTGACCCCGCGGCCCTCTCGGCGGCAGGCACGACGACGACGACGGGCGCCAAGCTGCGCGTTGCCGAGGGACGGCCTGAAGGTCAGGTTGGCACCAGCGCGCCGGCGGCCGCCCCTGAGCCAGCTCCCAGCCGGCGTGCGGCGGCCACCGCGCCCGCCATGCCCTCCGGCGCCGGCACCGGCGCCAAGGCGACTGCCGCCGGCACCCTCGCCGATGACGGTCCCCTGCCCAACGCCGCTGCAATGCAAGGCACCGCAGCAGGACCGCAGCGACCCGTGCAAGCGATCGCAGGTCGAGCACCTGCTGGTACCCCGACGCCCGCAGCCACGGGCAGCTCGGGCGGCACATCCAGCAGCGCAGAGGCGCCAGCGCAGCCAGACCCCGCGCCGGCGGCGCTCGGCGAGGCCCGGGGGCCCGCCGCGGGCGCGATGCCGCGCCAGAGCAGCGCTGCACCGGCCGCAGGCGAGCAGCCCGCCGCGCAGGGTGCCCAGCCGGTCACACCGCCCGCGCCAGGGTTGCCGGCCGGCGGCGCCCCCAGCGCCGCCGCAACCTCCACGAGCTTCGCGCAGCTCCCCTCATCCACCCTCGGCAGAGCACTGCGCCAGCAGATCGAGTCCCTGCGTGCGACGGTGGCGCTGGCGGTGCGCAGCGGCGGCGCGCAGGCGCGGATCAGCCTCTCCCCACCCGAGCTCGGAGCGCTGCGCATCCGCCTGACGCAGACCGAAGGTGGCCTGATCGCGCGCGTGAGCGCGGAGTCGGGGGCGGCCGCGCAGGCGCTCTCAGAAAGCCAGGGCGAGCTGCGCAACACGCTGGCCTCGCTTGGCATCGCCCTTCTGCACCTTGACATCTCCGGTGGATCGGCAGGCCAGGCGCGGGCGGGCGGCTCACAGCGGCGGGTGCGCGCCACCGCCGCCCGCAGTGCCATCGCCCATGAGGAGGAGGAGGCGTCGATCGCCCTGACGGCGCCCGCAGCCCTTGCCCAGTCTGGTCTCCGCCAGGGCCACGTGAACGTCCTTGCCTGAGCCAGATGCAGACACCGCCAGAGAAAAGGAACACCAAGGAGCAACAGAGATGACGACATCGATCGAACCCACCGGCGCCATGACGCCGAGCACGCACGAAGCGACCAACCCCAACGGGACGATCGGCCAGGAGGGCTTTCTCCAGCTGATGATCGCGCAGCTGCGCTCCCAGAACCCGTTGAACCCCGCCACCAACGACGAATACATCGGCGAGCTTGCCACCTTCACCGAGCTTGAGCAGATGACCAACCTCGCCAACGCCGGCGAGCTCTCGGGCGGAATCGCCCTGATCGGTCACAAGGTCACCTACAACGGCGCCAGCGGATCGGCCTCAGGCACGGTCGAAAGCGTTCAGAGCGGGACCTCCGGCACCACCCTCACGATCTCGGGGGTCAGCGGCGTTCCCGAGTCCGCGATAACTGAAATCTCCTGATGAGCGATCCCCGCCTCCAGCAGCTCTCCAGCCCCGCCCCGCTTGTCGCGCCGCCCTCGCCGGCGCCCACGCGTCCGGCGCGCGCCACCTCCTCTGGCCCGGCGCCCGCGCCCTTCGCAAGGGCTCTGGCCGAAGCGGGGAGCGCTGGGCAGACGCAGCCGCTGCGCTTCTCCAAGCACGCGCTCGCGCGTGTGGCACGGCGCAACATCCCGCTCGACCAGCGCACGCTCGCCCGCCTTGCGGCCGGCGTCGGCAGGGCGGCTGGCAAGGGCGCGCGCGACTCGGTGGTGCTTGTCGACGGGACCGCCTTCGTGGTCTCGGTCGCCAATCGCACCGTGCTGACCGCGGTCATCCCCGAGCAGACGCGCGAGCAGGTCTTCACAAACATCGACAGCGCCGTGATCGCATGACGCTGCCAAGGACGAACACCCCGACATCGCCCGGCGTCGCAGGCGCAGGGCAAGGACAACGACGCGGCCGGACCTCTACGAGGAGGTCGCAGAAGGAGACAGATCAACCATGATGAGCGGTATGTACAGCGCGATCAGCGGTCTGGAAGTCAACCAGACGATGCTGAACGTGACCGCCAACAACCTCGCCAATGTGAACACGGTCGGCTACAAGTCCGCCTCGGTCACATTCGCAGACTCGCTGACGCAGGTGATGCGCGGCGCATCCGGCGCCGACGCCTCCACCGGCGGCACCAACCCCGTTCAGGTGGGGCTCGGCGTGCAGGTAGACGCGACCGAGAACGAAATGACCGAGGGCGCCTTCCAGACGACCAACAACCCGCTTGATGTCGCAATCGAGGGCGCGGGCTTCCTGCGCGTGGGCACGGGCACCCCGCCGGCCGCGGAACCCTACACCAAGGAACTGCCCAAGAGCCTCTCCTACACCCGCGCGGGCAACCTCTCGACCGACGCCAACGGCTTCCTGACGACCCAGACCGGCGAGTACGTGATCGGCTTCAACGCGGTGGCGAAGGTCGAAGGCACCAACACCGTCTACACGCCGGGCACCGAAGAAAGCTACATCCGCATCCCGCCCGGCTCCACCGACGTCTCGATCGGCCCCAACGGCGCGGTCAACTACGTCGATCAGAACCCCGAATCCCCCAATTACGGCAAGCAGGTGACCGCCGGCTTCATCTCGCTGGCGAAGTTCCCCAACGAAGCCGGGCTGGAACGCCTCGGCAACTCGCTGTGGGCCGAAACCGCCAACTCGGGCAAGGCCCTGGTGGGCGTCCCCGGCGCGACCGGGTATGGCGCGACGATCGGCGGCGAGCTTGAGATGTCCAACGTCAACCTCGCGGGCGAAATGACCGCGATGATCACATCCGAGCGCGGCTACCAGGCCAACTCGCGCGTGATCACCGTCGCGGACGAAATGCTGCAGTCAGCGGTCTCGATGGTCCCGTAGCAATGTCGGCGGGGGCCTGCCGCCAGCCCGCGGAGGGCCCCCGCAACAGGAAAGGAGCACCAAATGATAACCCTCCACAAGCTCGGTCACGGAACGGAGTGCTTCAGCCTCAACCCGGACCTGATCGTCTCAATCGAGGCGACGCCGGACACGGTGATCACGCTTGCCACCACCTCCAAGGTGCTTGTCGCCGAGCGTCCGGAGGAGGTCGCCGAGGCTGTCCGCAGCTGGCGCGCTGCGGTGATCGCAAGCGCCCTGCGCCCCGAGGCCCCCACGCTCGCTCCCGGCAGCAGGGCCGGCCGAACGGTGGCCGGCGCCACCCCCCAGGCAGCGCACGCAAACGCCTAGCAGACCGCCGGCGCCCCCCTCATCGCTCTGCGGTGAAGGTTGGGCGCAAGCGGCCGATCAACCAGGACGATGAAGGCTGCAACGGCCATAGGCATCGTTGTCGCGGTCTTTGGGCTGCTGCTCGGAGCGATGATGGACGGCACAAGCCCGGCCGCCTTCATCGACATCCCTGCGCTCCTGATCATCCTCGGCGGCACCGGCGGCGCGACGATGGCAAGCGTCGGCATGCCCTCGATGAAGCGCATCCCAAGCCTCTACAAGATGGTCTTCTCCTCCGAGCCGCCCGATCTGCGCGAGCGGCTGGAGCTGTTGGTCTCGCTTGCCGACAAGGCCCGCCGTGAGGGGCTGCTCGCGCTTGACGCGCAGCTGTCGCAGATCGAGGACTCCTTCACGCGCAACGCGCTGCAGCTCGTCGTCGATGGCACCGATCCCGAGCTCGTGCACGCGATCCTCGAGGCCGAGATCGACGGCATGGCAGAGCGCCATGAGGCCGCTGCGCGCCCCTTTGAGAAGGCCGGCGGCTTTGCGCCGACGATGGGGATCATCGGCACGGTGATGGGGCTGGTGCACGTGCTCGGGAACCTCAGCTCGCCAAAGACGCTCGGTCCGGCGATCGCATCGGCGTTCATGGCGACGCTGATGGGGGTCGGCTCGGCAAACGTCGTCTTCCTGCCGATCGCCAACCGGCTGAAGGCGATCTCTGCCGAAGAGGTATCGCTGCGGATGATGACGCTCGAGGGGATCCTCTCGATCCAGTCCGGCGACAATCCGCGCCTGGTTGCCGACAAGCTCTCCTCCTACCTGCCGCCCACCGAGCGCGCGGCGGATCCCAAGCAGAAGAGCGGCGCGATTGCGCCGAGCCTGCAGGCCGAGCCGGAGGCGGCTTGAGATGGCAAGGGGTCGTGGCAGCGGGCGGCGCGGCAGCAAGACCGAGGAAAACGAGGAGCGCTGGCTGCTGACC
Organism: bacterium; assembly: GCA_021323635.1. Taxonomy (GTDB): domain Bacteria; phylum Actinomycetota; class Thermoleophilia; order Solirubrobacterales; family Solirubrobacteraceae; genus Palsa-744. The sequence continues at coordinate 44,647 of JAJPKQ010000037.1, forward strand.
TATGCCGACATGATCACGCTGCTGCTCGCGCTCTTCATGGTCCTCTTCTCGATCGCCTCGATCAACACCACGAAGTTCAAGGAGTTCAAGGAAGCCCTTCACGACGCCTTCTCGGCACCGATCGTCGGCGGGGGCGCTGCGATCAAGCAGACGGGGTCCTCTGCCAGCTCCAGCACGATTCCAGAAACAAGCCCGACCGTCAGCATCATGCCCTTCTCCGAGGAACCGACCACCGAAAGCCTCAAGAGCCTCCCGGAAGCCGCCAAGACGAACGCCCAGATCGAGCAATCGAGCCTCGAACGGCTCGAGCGCGAAGTCAAGGCATACATCGCTGAACACCGTCTCAGCCAGTACGCCACCGTCGCGCTGGAACCACGCGGGCTCGTCATCACGCTGCTCACCGACAAGCTGCTCTTCGCCTCCGGATCGGCGGCGCTCTCCCCCAACTCCTTCCCGCTTCTGGAAGAGATCGCGCTGCTGCTGCAGCTGGAGGCCAAGGAGCCCGTGGCCGTCGAGGGCAACACCGACAGCGTCCCGATCGACACGGCTCAATACCCGAGCAACTGGGAGCTCTCGACTGCGCGCGCCAGCGTGATCGTGCGCTTTCTGGTCGCCCACGGCGTCGCGCCCTCGCGGCTGGCGGCGATCGGCTACGCCGAACAGAGACCGGTCGCAAGCAATGCGACCGAAGCCGGGCGCGCAAAGAACCGCCGCGTGGAGATCGTGCTCGAACGCCTCTATCAGGAGCCGATCGAAGGATGAAGCGCCTCTTTGCAGGCAAGCGCAAGTTCGCGCTGATCGCGGTGCTCGTGGTGCTGCTGGGCGCCGGCTACACGATGACCAAGCCGCACGCAAGCGTCACCCATAGAGTCAAGGGCACGCTCTACCAGCTGCCCAAGAGCTTCCTGATCAACTTGGGCGGCGGCCAGTTCGCCAAGCTTGACGTCGCGCTGATCCTCTCTCCGGGCCAACCGTCAAGCGCCGAAGGCAGCGCGGCCGCAAGCGCCGGCGAAGAAAAGGGCACGCTGCCCGAGGAACCGCTGGTGCGCGCGATCATCACCAACGCGATCACCGGCGTGCGCAGCGAAGCGCTGCTTGAAGAACGCGCACGCGTTGGCATTGAGCATCAGATCCTCAAACAGATCGACGAACGAACCGATGTGAAGGTTGAATCTGTTCTCTTTCCCGACCTGACCGTGCAATAGGAGCAGCAATGTCAGACGCGACCGCATTCCAGCAGCTCTCCCCATCAGCCCCGGCGCAGACCGACGCCGAGGTCGACCTCACGCGCCTGGGCGAGATCCCGATGGAGCTCTCGGTTGAGATCGGACGCACCCACATGACCGTCGCCGAGGTGCTCGCGCTGCACATCGGCGCGATCGTCGCGCTCGAGCGCACCGCCGGCGAGGCGGCCGACCTGCTGGTCAACGGCACGCCGATCGCGCGCGGTGAAGTCGTCGTCGTCGAGGAGCGCTTTGGCCTGCGCATCACCGAGATCACGGAGGGCCCGCAGATGGCAGCCGGCGCCGATGAGGGCGCGGTCGTCGAGGCCGCAGCGGCGGCGGGCTCAGACGCCGAGCAGGATGTCGGCACCGCCCAGCCAGCGGTTGCGCAGGGCGCAGGCGGAGAGGCGCTCGAGGCGCAGGGCGCTGAGAGGATCGCAGCTTGAGCGCGAGCGTCGCCGCAGGGGGGATCGCGGAGCGCCGCGGCGATGATCAGGCGCCGGCCGAGCAGATTCACTCGCTTGACTTCTCTCAGCCGACCAAGTTCAACCCCGAGCTGCGCCGACGCATAGCGCTGGTCCTCGGCCCCTTTTTGAAGTCCGCCGCCATGCGGCTCTCCGGCGAGCTGAAGGCCACCGTCGAGCTGCACCAGATCGACGCGCGCGAGGTCGCCTGGTCAGCCGCCCGCGGCTCGCTTCCCGAGGACGCCGCACTTGCCGAGATCAAGGTGCGACCGATCGGCGCCCAGATGCTGCTGGCGGCTGAGCTGCCCCTCCTGCTGCGCGGCATCGAGTGCCTGCTCGGCGGATCGGCGGCCTCGGCGCCGACCGAGCGGCGGCTGAGCGAGATCGACCTGGCTCTGATTGAAAGGCTGCTGGAGACGACCGTCGCGCAGCTCTCCCTTGCCTGGCGAGACCTCGGCGGGCTGGAGCTCGAGCTGGGCGAAGTCGATGTCGAGCACGAGCACGACGCAGGCGTCGAGGTGCATATGCGCGAACCGACCTACCTGATCGCAATCAACTTCCTGATTGCCGAGCTGCCTTCGAGGCTCTTCATCCTGGTGCCCTGGGCCGCAATCGATCCCGTGACCGCGAGCATCCTCGAGCAGGGGTCAAAGCCCGACGCGAACCCGCGCCACGCGCTGGCGCTGCGCCGCGGCCTTGCGAGCGTGCGGGTTCTGCTGCACGCGGAAGTCGGCGCCTGCCGCATGCCGGTCGCGCGCCTGAGCGCGCTGCGCGCCGGCGAGGTGCTGCGCCTGCAGGCCAAGGCCGACCAGGGCGTCCGCCTGCTTGCCGACCGCGTGGCGCTCGCCTACGGCACACCGGGACGATCGGGCTCCTACAAGGCCCTCAAGCTGAGCGGCCCGGTGGCGCCCGCCCCCGGGCCGGCGCTGCTGCCGCCGCCCTCGCTGCGCGGCGCGCGCAGCGAGGCGAGCAGCGAGCGCACGCCTCCAGCCGTGCTGCTCGAGCGCATCGCGGCACTGCGCGGGGCAGACCTGCGCGTCTGGGCCGAGCTCGGTCGCGTTGAGCTCTCCCTGCAGACGGTGCTCTCGTTGCCACCAGGGGCCGTGATCGAGCTCGATGCCGCTGCCGAGGATCCGGTTGCGATCTACGCCAACGGCATGCGTCTGGCCTCCGGCTCGCTCTTCGTCACCGACGAGGGCGAGTGGGCGGTGCGGCTCGGCGACCCCGGCAGCTAAAGCGAAGCCGGCTGCTGCCGATTACCGGGGCGTCCCAACCCGGATGCTCCCAACCCGGAAACCGTCCCTCGATGCGGAATGCGACATCGCAACTTCGCGCGGCTTGGCGCGTCGTGCTACCTGCCCTCACCCTGGCGATCCTGGGGCTCGGCTGCGTGGCCACGCCCGCTGTCGCGGCCTCGCTGATCGCGCACGCGCCATCTGAAGCTACGCCGCTCCACCTCGGCGGAGCGCCCGCGAGCGCGCATTCGAGCGGCTCGTCGGGCGCGAGCCTGGTGCGCACGATCGTCGGGCTGGCGATCGTGCTCGCGGTCATCTGGGGGCTGACCTGGGTGCTCAAGCAGTTCAAGGCCAGGGGCGCCGTCAAGGCAGGGGGCTCCGGCCTGCACGCGCTTGCGAGCCTGCCGCTGGGCTCAGGTCGATCGCTCGCGCTCGTGCGCGCCGGAAGCGACTTCGTCCTGCTCGGCGTGGCCGAGCACGGCGTCGTCCCGATTCACCGCTACAGCGAGGCTGAGGCGCGCGCCGCAGGGCTTCTCTGCCTCGATCAGAGCAACCCGCTGCTGGCAGAGGAGCTGACCGGCGGCGAGCTGCAGCTTCCCGCCACCGCATCGCAGTCGCTGCTTGACCGCGTGCGCCGCTGGACGGTCAGGGCATGAGGGCGCGCGGTGGCAGTCGATGAGCATCTCCACCGGATCGGCGGTGCAGATCCTGCTTTTGGCGGGCGGCCTGACGCTGGTCCCAGCGGTGCTCTTCACCGTCACATCCTTCACACGCATCCTCGTCGTGCTGGGCTTCGTGCGCACCGCGATCGGCACCACCACCTCGCCGCCCAATCAGGTGCTGGTCGGGATCGCCCTGTTCCTGACGCTGTTCGTGATGGCGCCCACGATCAACGCCGTACGCAAGGACGCGGTCGAACCGCTCGCTGCACACAAGCTGAGCGCCGGCGCTGCGCTCGAACGGGCAGAGCTGCCGCTGCGCGAGTTCATGTTCAAGCAGACCCAGCCCGCCGATCTGGAGCTGTTCGTCAACCTCGCCCACGAGAAGACCCCGCAGCGGCGCGCAGAAGTCCCGACCGACGTGCTGATCCCCGCCTTCATCGTCTCCGAGCTCAAGACCGCCTTCGAGATCGGGCTTTTGATCTTCCTGCCCTTCCTGATCATCGAACTTGTCGTCTCCTCGACGCTGATGTCGATGGGCATGATCATGCTCCCGCCGACATTCATCTCGCTGCCGTTCAAGCTGCTGCTGTTCGTGTTGATAGACGGCTGGGACCTCGTGATCAAGGCGCTCGTTCAGAGCTTCCACTGAGGCGCGATCTGCGATGACTGCCGACAGCGCGATCAACCTGGGGATGCAGGCGCTGACGGTCGCCGTCGACGTCGGTGGCCCGTTGCTTGCCGCAAGCCTCCTGATCGGGCTGATCGTCTCCGTCTTCCAGGCGGCGACGCAGATCCAGGAGCAGATGCTGACCCTGATCCCCAAGCTCGTGGGCATCGTGCTGGTGATCATCGTGCTCGGGCCCTGGATGCTCGATCGCCTTACCTCGTACGCCACTTCGCTGTACAGCTCGATCCCAACCCTCGTCGGCTGATGCAGACGCTGCTTGCAAAGCTCTCCGGGGGCGAGCTGCTGGGCTTCATCCTCGTGCTCGCGCGCATCGGGCCGTTGTTTCTGATCGCTCCGGTCTTCTCGGCTCAAGCGCTCCCGGCGCGCGTCAAGACGGTCGCGGCCGCGGGCATATCGATCGGCCTGACGCCGGTGGCGCTGCACGGCCAGCAGCTGCCCGGCGGGGCGCTTGCGATCGGCGAGCTGATCGTCGAGAGCCTCCTGTGCGGGCTTGCCTTCGCCTTCACGCTGGCGGTGCTGTTTGCCGCCGTCGAATCGGCCGGCGCCTTCGTGGACTTCACCACCGGGCTCTCCTTCGGGAGGACCGTGAACCCGGCGCTCGGCAACGAAGGGGGATCGATGTCGCTGCTCTACGGGATCATCGGCCTGCTTGTCTTCATCGTGATCGGCGGCATCGAGTGGATGGTGCGGGGGATCGCACGCACCTTCACGCTGGTTCCGCTTACGCGCGCCCCACGGCTCGGATCGCTTGTCGGCGGCGCGGAGAGCGCCTTTGCCACCGTCTTCACCGCGGCGCTTGAGATCTGCGCGCCTGTGATCATCGCGATGGCGATCACGGATGTCGCCTTCGGCGTGCTCGCCCGCGTCGTCCCGCAGATGAACGTCTTCGCGGTCGGCTTCCCGCTGAAGATCCTGATCGGCGTTCTGCTGGTCGGTGCGACGCTGCCCTTCCTCGGCAGCTGGATCTCTGAAGCACTCACCCAGAGCGTCGCCAGCGCGCTCGCGACCCTGCACGTGGCCTGAGCCGATGGCGGCCAGCGGTGAAAACCGGACCGAGAAGGCGACGCCGAAGCGCCGCGAGGACGCACGCAAGCGCGGTCAGGTCGCGCGCTCGGCAGATCTCAGCGGTGCTGCGGTCTTGCTCGCCGGCATCCTTGCTATCTCAGCCTTCGGCAGCAACGGCGCCCAGGCGCTCGGCGACTTCATGCAGGTGAGCTTCGCGGCCATCACCAACCCGCAGGCCAACGGCTCCGGGCAGGGGCTGGCGGCGCTTGGCATGGAGGGCCTGCGGACACTGCTTGCCGTCGTCGCCCCGATCCTCGGCGCCTGCGCCGTGGCGGCGCTGCTCTCGCAGGCGCTGCAGGCCGGCGGACGGCTGCGCATCAACCCGCTGCGCGTCGATCTGCGGCGCCTCTCGCCGGCAAAGGGGATCAGGAACCTCGTAGGGCCGAACACCCTCTTCGAAGCGCTGAAGGCGCTTGCCAAGACCGCTGCGGTCGGCCTCGTGGCGCTGCTTGCGCTGCTGCCCGACTTCACCGGGCTGCCGAGCAAGGTCGGCGCAGGCCCGCTTGCGATCGGCACGCTGGCGGGGTCAGGGGCGCTCGGCGTAGCCGAGCGTGCTGGCTTCGCCTACCTCTTGATCGGCGTGGTCGACTTTGCCTGGCGGCGCCATCGCATGGAGCGACAGCTGCGGATGACAAAGCAGGAGGTGCGCGAGGAGGCGCGCCAGCACTCGATCCCCACCGAGGTCCGCCAGGCGTTGCGGCGGCGAGCGCTTGCGCTGGCGCGCGTGCGCATGATGGCCGCTGTGCCGCAGGCCGATGTGGTGGTGACGAACCCGACCCACTACGCGGTCGCGCTGCGCTACGACGGCAGCCACCCGGCACCGGAGGTGGTCGCCAAGGGCCAGGAGCTCGTTGCGGCGCGCATCAGGGAGATAGCCCAAGAGAACGATGTCCCGGTGATCTCCGACCCGCCGCTTGCGCGCTCGCTCTACGCAAGCTGCGAGGTGGGCGACGTAATCCCTGCTGAGCTCTACATGGCCGTCGCACGGGTGCTTGCCTTTGTCTACCGCCTGGCCGGCCATCGCCGGGCAAGTGCGCCTGCGCGCACGACGATACGGCCGCAGAGGCTGCCCGCAGCGGCTGGCGGAGGTGTGCTGTGAGCACGCTGCGGCGGGTGCTCGCCCACACCGACCTGCTTGCCGCCGCGGCGGTGCTGATCGTCGTCACGATGCTTGTCGTGCCGCTGCCCTCGGCGCTGATCGATCTCCTGATCACGCTCAATATCTCCGGCGGCCTGACCATCCTGGTGGCGACGATGTACGTCGGCAGCGCGCTCGAGTTCGCCGCCTTCCCGAGCCTGCTGCTGCTGACGACGATGTTCCGCCTGGCGATCAACGTCTCGGTGACGAGGCTGATCCTGACCACCGGCCAGGCGGGATCGGTCGTCCACGACTTCGGCGAATTCGTGGTCGGCGGCGACGTCGTGATCGGCCTGGTCGTCTTCCTGATCCTGGTGGTGATCCAGTTTGTCGTCGTGACCTCGGGCGCGGGCCGCGTAGCGGAGGTCTCCGCACGCTTCACCCTCGATGCGATGCCGGGCAAGCAGATGGCGATCGACGCCGACCTCAACGCGGGCCTGATCACCGAAGAGCAGGCACGCAATCGCCGCGATGAAATCGCCCGCGAAGCGGACTTCTACGGCGCGATGGACGGCGCCTCGAAGTTCATCAAGGGCGATGCGATCGCTGCTGTGGTGATCACCGCGATCAACCTGATTGGCGGGATCGTCGTGGGGGTGCTGCAGCGCCATGTGGGCTTCACCGAAGCGACCCACACCTACTCGCTGCTGACTGTCGGCGACGGCCTCGCCGCCCAGATCCCGGCGCTGCTGATCTCCGTGGCGACCGGCATCATCGTCACCCGCGCCACCTCCGAAAAGGATCTTGGCTCCGACATCGCCGCGCAGATCCTCGCCCAGCGCAAGGCACCGCTAGTCGCAGCCGGCGCGATCTGCCTCTTTGCCCTGATCCCGGGGCTGCCCACGCTCCCCTTCCTCTTTGTCGGCGCGATCCTCGGCGCGATCGGCTGGGCGCTGCGCCGCCAGGCGCAGCAGGAGGCGCTGGCGCCCGCCGAGGAGCAGCCCGCAGCCAAGCCCGCCGAGCGCGAGGAGTCGCTGCGCGCGCTCGCGGTCGACCCGCTTGAGCTCTCGATCGGCTTCGGGCTGGTGCCGCTCGTGGACGGCTCCGCCGGCGGCAACCTGGTGCGCCGGGTCTCGACGATCCGCCGCCAGCTTGCAAGCGAGCTTGGCGTGATCGTCCCGCCGGTGCGCATCCACGACGAGCTCGGCCTCGATCCGCACGAGTACGTTGTCAAGGTGCGCGGCTCCGAGGTCGCGCGCTGGCGGATCATGCCCTCGCATCTGCTGGTGATGGACGCTCCTGGCGGTCGCGGGCCGCAAGGAATCGCCACCAACGAGCCGATCTACGGGCTGTCGGCACGCTGGGTGCACGAGTCCGCGCGCGCGGAGGCCGAGGCCGCCGGCTGCACCGTCGTCGACCCGGAGTCCGTGATCGTCACCCATCTGACCGAGACGATCCGCGCTCACGCAGCGGAGCTGATCAGCCGCCAGGACGTGAAGAGCCTGCTTGATCAGCTAAAGCAATCGAACGCTGCTGTCGTTGAGGAAATTGTGCCGGATGTTCTTACAGTCGGCGAGATTCAGCGGGTGCTCCAGGGCCTGCTCTCAGAGGGCGTTGCAATCCGCGACCTCTCTGCGATTCTCGAAGCAATTGGCGACAAGGCGCGCCTCACCCGCGACACCGCGCTGCTCACCGAGTACGCCCGTCAGGCGCTCGGCCGCGCGATCGTCGCGCCGCATCTGGACGAGCAGATGCGCCTGCGCGCGCTCACGCTCGATCCGGCGATCGAGCAGGAGATGGCAGGCGCGCTCGCGCAGGGGCCCGAGGGCGAGCTGCTGGCGATGGAGCCCTCGCGCGCCCAGGCGATCGTCGCAGCGCTGCGCGCGCAGGTGGAGCGCGCTAGCGCCCGTGGCGTGCGCCCGGTGCTGCTCTGCTCGGCACGCCTGCGCAGGCACCTGCACCGCCTGATCGCACAGGTCCAGCCGCACCTTCCCGTCTGCTCATACAACGAGCTTGCACCCGGCATCAACATCGAGACGATTGGAGTGATCAGCGCATGAGCGAGCAAGGCAACATCACAGCTCCCAGCAGTACCATGAACGGCGCAGCCGGTGCCGATGCAAGCGCGTCGGCGCGCGACGCCAAGACGCGCCTCTACCGCGGACGGGACATCGCCGAGCTGATCCCCCGCATTCAGGCTGAGCTGGGCGGCGATGCAGTCGTGGTCGGGCGACGCAGCGGTCTGGAGGGAGGCATCGCGGGCTTCTTCCAGCGACCCTTCGTCGAGCTTGAAGCGCGCCCGGGAGCGGCCACGATCGACATCACCGACGGCGAGCGCGCGCTGCCTGAGCCCGACGGCGCAGCGCACCTAGAGCAATCCGCAATGCCGGGCGACCCTGAAGCAGAGCCGGCCGGCAGACTCGGGCGCGCGGACGCAGGGCCGCTCGATCGGCCATCAGCGCAGCGCGACAATCACGGTGAAGGGCCGCTGCCCTTCGAGGCCGCGCTTGCGGTCGTCCAGAGCGCGCTTGAGGCAGACGGCGGGGAGCCAGGCCAGACCGCCCCCTGGTCGCCCGCGCCCGGCGCCGAGCCCCCGGATGAGAGCCTCCAGACTCAGCTTGCCTCAACGCCGATCGCAAGCGCGCACCCTCCCTCCCCACCACTGCCGCACCACAGCAGAGCGGCTCAGAGGCTGGTGGCTGAGCTCTGTGCTGCCGGCTTCAGCGAGGAGCTTGCCCACGAGCTGATTGGGCGCAGCGAAGCTCACCTGCTCCCGCTGGCGCCGCGCACAAGCCTGCGCAGGGCACTGCGCGTGACGCTTGCGCGCTCCATCCCCCAGCTGCCGCCGCCGCCTGCCGCCGGGGCTCTGATCGTCGTGATCGGGCCGGGCGGCTCCGGCAAGACAACGCTGCTGCGGGCGCTCCAGCGGTGCTATGAGGAGGCGGGCAAGATGGCGGTCAACTGCGCAGCGATCGCCGCGACGGGCCCGGGCGGGGCGCTGCGGCTTGATCGCGGTGGCAACGGCTCGCTTGCGCTCACGAGCAAGCAGGCACGGAGCGTGCTGGAACGGGAGCGCACAAATGCTCTCGCACTCCTCGACACACCGCCGCTCTCGGCCGCAAGCGGGGCGCAGGTGCGCGAGCTCGCCCGCTTCCTCCATGGTCTTGCGCCCGAGCGTGTGCTTGTTGCGCTGCCCGTAACGCTCTCGCTCGCGGCGGCCAGCAAGCTGCTCTCAGCGCTGAAGCCGCTTGGCGTCAACGCGGCGGCGTTCTCGCACGCCGATGAGAGCGACCAGCTCGGCGTTGCGCTCGAGGCCGCCTGCCGCTTTCAGCTGGCGCCGGAGCTGCTGCTCGCCGCCGGTGGCGAGCGAGCGTCGCTGCAGCGCATCGACGCCCGAAGCATTGCGGAGCGGCTGCTGCCATGAGGCTGCCTTGGCAGCGAGCGGCGCCCGTCGCAGCGTCCAGCGGCACCGCCGCCTCAGCGCCGCTGCAGCTGCCCTCGCGCCATGCGCCCGTCGAGGTCCAGATGCGCGACGGCACCTGCCTGCATGCGCGCGTGGCCGGCCAGGAGGGCGGAGAGCTGCTGGTGCTGCTCCTCGTTCCCCTCCAGACACCCGTCGGCCAGGCGCAGCTGCGCGAAATCGTGCTCGAGCAGACGGGGCCCGCCGGCGTCATCCGCATCGCCGGCGATGGCTTTACCGAGGACGGCGAGCTGCTGCGGCTTGCCAACCTGCGCGCGCTTGACGTCCTGCAGCGGCGTGAGTACGTACGGGTGCGCGCGACCTGCCCGGTCGAGGTTCACATCGCCGGCACCTCGACTCCGATTGAGAGCTCCTCGCTCGACCTCTCCGGCGGCGGCATGCTGCTTGGCGGGCTTGACCATCTGCGCGTAGGCGACCACCTCGACTTCCGCCTCAACACCGCCCCGGAGGCGCCGCCGATCACCGGGTCGGGCACGGTCGTGCGCATGGAGTCCGACGGACGGCGCGCGATCGCCTTCGACTCGATCTCCGAGGGCAACCAGCGCAGGTTGGTCCGGTTCCTCTTCGAATGCCAGCGCGAGGAACGCCGCAAGGGCCTTGCGCAGGAGGGCAGCGTTGGCCGCTGAGCAGAGCGCAGCGAGCGCCGTGCATCCTCGCGGCGAGGACCCCACCCAGGTGCTTGCCGCCCCTAGCGCCGCCGGCGCCCAGGCGACGCCGACGCTTGGCGCCCATCCGCGCTTTGCCGCCAAGCTGCGGCGCGCGCGTGAAGCAGCGGGTCTGGCGGGATTCGTGATCGCGCTCTGGCTCGCCCATTCCACGCACTCCTTCGGCGAAGCGGTCGCGCGCGCGATCGTCGCCGGGCTGCTGGCGCAGCTGATCGTGTGGGGCGCAGGCGTGCTGATCGGCCGTCAGCTGGTCGGCGCCGAGCTGCGCGCGCACCAGGAGGCGGCGCTGCGCCGTGCGCAGCTCGCCGTCGAGGAGGCCGTGCAGGAGCGCTGAGAGGAGCGCCGAGCGCGATGGAGCCGATCGAGCCGATCCTCCCCTACGCCCCCGCCCTGGCGCCCGTGGAGGCCGCCAATATCCGGGTGCACGCCCCCCCGCCGACCAGCCGCGAGGGCGATCGGGGCGCGCGCGCAGGATCCGGACGCCGGGAAGAGCCCGAGAAGGACCGAGAGGGCGCTCAAAGCCGCCCCAGCGTGCCTCCCCAGAGCGGCGAGGAGGCAGAGACCGGCGAGGAGCCAGCGCGCACGCACATCGATCTTGAGGCCTGAGCGAGCACGCCAGCGAGCGCCCAGCGCCTCAAGCTTGCTCCGCTGCTGCCGATCGTACTTTGTTGTAAAGGTCGGCAGAGCGTCGGCCCAGGACCCCGCAACGAAAGCAAGGAGAATTGACCTATGTCCCTAACGGTCAACACCAACATCGCCGCGCTTGAGGCGCAGCGATACTTGCAGGCCACCGAAGGCCGACTCTCCTCGACCATGGAAGAGCTCTCCTCGGGCCTGCGCATCAACATTGCCGCAAACGACGTGGCCGGCTACGCGATCAGCGAGGAGCTGGAAGGCCAGATCAACGGCACCAACCAGGCAGTCCGCAACGTTCAGGACGGCGTCGCGCTCGCGCAGACCGCGCAGGGTGCCCTCAACACCACCGAGGAAATGCTGCAGCGGATCAGGACGCTGGCGGTGCAGTACAAGAACGGCACCAACTCCAAGGAAGCGCGCGAAGCGATCGCGGGCGAGGTCAAGCAGCTCACCTCGCAGATCGAACAGATCAGCGAAGTGACAAAGTTCAACGGCGTGAGCCTGCTGGCCGAAGCGGTCAAGATCACCTTCCAGGTCGGCGCCAACCAGGGCGAAACGATCACAATCGAAACAAAGAAGCTCTCCGAAGTGGTCGGCGCGATCTCGCTCGCGGAAGAAAACGCGATCGAATCGATCAACGAAAAGGTCAAGAAGGTCGCTGAAGCAGCCGCCGAATTCGGCGCTATTCAGGACCGCATGCAGTACACCGCGGCCAACCTCGAAGTCTACGGTCAGAACCTCTCCTCGGCCAACAGCGCCGTCAAGGACGCGAACATGGCAGAAGCGACCGCAGCCTTCGCCCAGGAGCAGATCCTGCAGCAGTCGGGCGTCGCAGTCCTGGCTCAGGCAAACGCCCTGCCGCAGGCGGTGCTCAAGCTCGTCTGATCGGCGAGCCAGACTTCAGAAGCTTTCCGGCGGCGGCGCAGAGCGCCGAGCGCGATCCCGCCGCCGGAATACCCCCGTCAGGTCTTCGCCTAGCGGGGTCATCAACAACGCGCCAAGCGGACAGGGACGGAAAGCAGGCGCTACATACCGCCGGTTCTTCGAGGGAACGGTGGCAGGCAGCGGGCGGCGCAGCCGCCCGCTCTGCCGTCTGGCCCGGGCGCGCACGAGCCGCTACCGCCGCGTCCAGCGCTCGGGCGCGCCCCTCAAGTCTGACCGCGCGCTGCCGATGACCATGACTGAAGGGCCGACAGGGAGTCGGCTCGGGACTAGCAAACCCACGACATCAAGGAGATGTGACGCATGTCCCTTACGATCAACACCAATGTCGCCGCGCTTGAGGCGCAGCGCTACCTGCAGAACACCGAATCACGGCTGTCCACCACAATGGAACAGCTCTCCTCGGGCCTGCGCATCAACATCGCAGCAAACGACGTTGCCGGTTACGCGATCAGCCAGGAGCTGGAAGGCCAGATCAACGGCTCCAACCAGGCTGTCCACAACGTCCAGGACGGGGTCGCGCTCTCGCAGACCGCCCAGGGCGCGCTGAACACCACGGAGGAAATCCTCCAGCGGATCCGGACCCTGGCGGTGCAGTACAAGAACGGCACCAACTCCGAAGAAGCCAAGAAGGCGATCGAAGGCGAGGTCACCCAGCTCGTCTCGCAGGTCGAAAAGATCGGCGAAGTGACGAAGTTCAACGGCGTGGCGCTGCTCAAGGAAGCCGGCTCGATCACCTTCCAGGTCGGCGCCAACAAGGGCGAAGAAATCAGCGTCACGCTGAAGTCGCTCAAGACCGAAGTGGGCACGATCTCACTCGGCGAAGAAACGGCGATCACGAACATCAGCACTGCAATCAAGAAGGTCGCTGAAATGGCCTCCGAATTCGGCTCTGTCCAGGACCGCATGCAGTACACCGCAGCGAACCTGGAAGTCTACAGCCAGAACCTCTCCGCGGCAAACAGCGCGGTGAAGGACGCGAACATGGCCGAATCGACAGCAGCATTCGCCCAGGAGCAGATCCTCCAGCAGTCGGGCGTCGCGGTGCTGGCCCAGGCCAACGCCCTGCCGCAGGCGGTGCTCAAGCTCGTCTGAGCCGCCGGCTGAGGCGCCAACAAGCTTCCCACGTGGCGGCGCACTGCGGGCGCGCCGCCACCGTGGGGGGATCCCGCCGCAAGCCTTCAACCCTTGCGGGGTCACAAAAAAGCGCCACGCGGCCAGGGACGGGCAGCGGGCGCCATATACCGCCGATTCATCGAGGGAACGGTGGCAGCGAGCGGGCGGCCAAGGGCCGCCCGCTCCTCGTTTCGCGACACCTGCCGAGCCGATCCCCGGTCGAAGCGCAGGGATCGGGCGAGGACCGGGCGAGGAAGGCGCGCTCAAGATCCGCACAGGGCTGCCGATTGTCGGGGGGATGTCAGGGCAAGACGCGATCGAACGCGTCGCGGAAGTGACGGGCGCGGCCGCCCCGCCGCAGGGAAGCCTCTCGCCCTACCCACTCTCCGGCGCAGCCCCCGGCGCCGCGACGGCGGCGTCGGGTACTCAGCCTGCCACCGCGCCCGAGTCCCCCACCGCAAGCGCCCAGGTCGCCTCCTTTGCGGCGGCGCTGAGCGAGGCAGAGATGGCGATGCTCGCCCAGAGCTCGATGGCGGCGCTTGCTCAGGGAGGCGAAGGGGTCGGCGCCAGCAGTGCAGGATCGACCCTGGCGCTCCTGACCGACGAGCTGCAGAGCCTGATCTCGACGCTTCCCGGCGCCCTCGCGCAGGGCGCCTGCCTGCAGGCGCCCGCCGGCGCGAGCGCGTCGGGCAGCCTGGCCCCCGCCGGCGCGCTGAGCGGCATCTCCGCAGGCGCCCCGGCCGGTGCGCTGGCTGCAAGCGGCCCGGAAGCGCTTCGTGAACGCATCGTGCACATTGCCGAAGGCCAGGCCGGGCAGCACGAGGAACCGATGGGGTCAAACGAAGGCGCCGCGGTTGCGATGTACAGAGGCGCCACGCGCGGGGCGATCCCCGGCGCCCCCTGGTGCGCCTACTTTGTCTCCTGGGTCGCGCGTCAGGCCGGCGAGCCGATCGGCTCCGAAGGCCAGGGGCTCGGCGCCGTCTCGGAGATCTGGGAATGGGCCCAGCAGAGCGGACGGGCGATCCCAAACGGACCGGGCGTCGTGCCCAAGCCGGGCGATCTGATCGTCTTCGGCGACGAACACGTGGGCATCGTGCGCGGGGTGCTGCCCAACGGTCAGATCGAGACCGTCGAGGGCAACTACGAAAACAAGGTCGCGCTCAATGTGCGCTCACCCTCCGAACCGACCGGCTACGTGGAAATGGGGTGAGCGGTGACGGACGGCAGACCTGCGGCGACGATCATCTTGCCGGTCGCCACCAATGCGGTGCGTACCCTGCGCTGTCTGGAAGGGATCGCGGCCCAGGGCCAGGCAACGGATTTCGAGGTGTTGCTCGCAGCAGGGCGCGAGGGCCCGCCGCAAGGCCTGCTCGACGCGCTTGGCGGCGACTTTGCGCTGCTGCGCCACGAGGGGCCGCCGACGCTGGCAGCTGCGCTCGCAGTCGCGCTCCCGCACGCACGCGGCGAGGTCGTCGTGCTGCTGCGCGATCTCGCCCGTCCGCGCGTGGGCTGGCTTGCGCCGCTGATCGCGGCGCTGCAAGACCCCAGCGTGGGCGTCGCCCTTAGCGCCGCGAGCGCGCCCTCAGCGCACCCCCTCGAGGCGCTCGCCTTCGCCGCCCGGCGCGCTGAGCTGCGCGCGGCGCCGGTGCCCGAGGCGCCCGATGCGCTGCTGCTGGCCGCGATCGCCTTGGCGGCAGCCGAGCGCGGCCTCTCCCTGCGCACGGTGCCGACAAGCCGCCTTGCCGCCAACGAGGAGGCGGAGACCCCGCTGCGTTGCCTGCCGCCGGATCGTCCGGAGCTGGCGATCGTGATCCCAACGCTCGATGCCGGCTCAGAGCGAGTGCGCCGCTGCCTCGCCGCCGTGCACGCGCACACCGAGTGCCCCAATGAGCTGATCATCGTCGACAACGGCGCACCGCCACAGGGCTTCACAGCCCCGGTCAACGCCGGCGTCAGAGCAAGCAGCGCACCGTATGTCGCGGTGCTCAATGACGATGTTGAGGTGCTCGAGGGATGGTGGCCGCCGTTGCGAGAGGCGCTGCAGGCGGGCGCTGAGGTGGCCTGCCCTCTGACCGTCGAAGGCGCCATGCGCGACGACTTCCCGGCTTGGTGCTTTGCCTTCGCGCGCGCGCGCCTGGATGTGATCTCCCACGCCCCCGGCCAGCTCTTCGACCCCGAGCTGGTGATCTGGTTTCAGGACACCGATCTGCTCCGGCGCCTGCGCGCGCTCGGCAGGCCGCCTGTGATCGTGGAGCGCTCGCGCATCCGCCACGCCCTCTCGCGCACGCTCGCGAGCGAGGACCCCGCGCTTCGCGCCTGGGTCCAGGCGCAGGTGCAGAGGGACCGCGAGCGCTTCCTGCAGAAGTACCCGGACGCGATCCTGCAGCCCGCGCAGCTCCTCAGCTCCTGACGCTCCGGGGGCGATCCAGAGCCCGCGGCCGGCCGGCTCAGCGCACGCCCGCCACTGCGCCGACGGTGCGCTTCTCGGCGCTGCCTGAGCGGCGCTCCCAGCGGCGTGCGGCAAGCGCGCGCAGGGTCCCCACGCGCTGAGCGTCGACGTGGGGCCTGATCTGCAGCGGCTCAAGCGGGGGACGAGCGGAGAGCACGGCGTCGACCGAGAGCGCCACGCGGGCCAGCAGCTCGCCCCGACCGCCCGGCGCAAAAGGTTCCGCCACGATCGCTGCCGAGCGCTGCGAATGCAGCTCAAGGCTCATCACCACCGCGCTCAGGCGCTCGAGCTGATCGGCGCCCACAAGCACCAGCAGCGCCGCGTCATCTGCGCCGCTGAACACCCTCCCATAGGCGGCAAGCAGCTCCGGGCAGGCGATCAGCTCCTCGGCATAGGCCAGCGTCACGAAGCTCGCTGCGCGCTCGGGCGCGCGCTGCTCGAGCCGCTCGAGCGCATCGGCGACCGCCGCCAGCGCCAGCTGAGGATCGCCTGCAAACGGGTCCAGCGCACGTGCGCGCACCGCCTCGCGCGCCGCGGCGTCAAGTGCCCCGCAGGCCAGATGCTCGCCCGCGCGGCGCGCCGCGGCCGCCGCCCGGGCGCGCTGGGCATCGCTGACTGCCAGCAGGCACGCGGCGTCGAGAGCTCGCGCAGTCGCGACGCGGTTGACGTCGCCAACCCAGCGGGAGTGCGCGGCGAGCCACTCGTGTGCAGTTGCTCGGCCATTGTCCTCGAGCTCGCCCAAAAGCCAGCGTCGCAGTGGGAGCTCGGCCTCGATCAGCCCCAGCAGACGCGCGGCGTCAGCACCGAGGTTCATGTTTTGCCCGTGGTGTCGGTAGCCGGTGAGCGGTCGCTCGACGTAGTCGACATCGGCCACCTGCGCAACTCTGATCGCCGTCCACCAGTCCTCCCAAGGAGCGTGCTCGGGGATCGGCCAGAAACGCTCGCGCATCGCCGCGCGCGCCATGATCGTGCCGCCGGAGATGAAGTTGGCGGCCAGCAGCCGACCCAGGACCGAGCCGCGCGCAGGCGCGATGCCGGCGGCCGCCCAGAAGGAATCGTGCAGCGTGCGCTCGTCGCGGTCGATCAAACGCAGGTCGCTGTAGACGAGACCGACCTCAGGTGCCGAGCGCAGCAGCGCCACCTGCGCTGCGACCTTGCCCGGCAGCCAGATGTCATCGCCGGAGTGGTATGCGATCAGCTCGCCGCGCGCCTCTGAAAGCGCCCGGTTCATCGTTGTGCGCACGCCGCCGTTGCGCTTGCGGATGTAGGTGATGCGATTGCCGAACCGCGCCGCGACGGCCGCGGTCTCGTCCTGCGAGCCGTCATCCACGACGATTATCTCGATGCGATCAGACGGGTAGTCTTGATCGAGCACGCTTTCAATCGATCGTGCCAGGTAGGGCGCGAAGTTGAAAGTTGCGATCAGGCAGCTGACGAGCGGCAGCTCGCCGCCCGTCCCTCCGCCGCGCCGGCTCGGCGTCTGCGCTCGCCCGCCGCCGCTCACGCCACCAGCAGGTCGGTGCTCGGGGCGGGCGCAGGTGCCAGTCGGCGGCCCGCAGCGCGGATCATCTCCACCACCTCCAGGCTGCGCACTCCCATGTCAAGCGCGACGGCCGGCCTGGTGCGCTCCCGGACGCAGCGCAGAAACGCGGCGAGCTCTGCGACCAGCGGCTCTTCGGGCGGGACGTGGATACGTTCGACCACGCTCTCCTGGCGGCAGGATCGCTCGTCTTCCTGCTGGTCTTCGACACGGGTCCAGCGCGAGACCTCGATCGTCCGGCTCAGGTAGTCCACGGCGACCAGCGCCTCTGCAGTCGTCGCAGCCAGTCGCCGAATCTTGCTTTCGGTGATGCGGCTCGCCGAGAGGCTTGCGATCAGCCCGTCGGCGAATATCAGATGAGCCACGGCGTAGTCGAAGGAGGGCTCAGCTGAGCGCACGCTCAGCCCGGCGCTCTGGACGTGGAGCAGGTCGGCCCTGGCCAGCGAGAGAACGATGTGAACGTCGTGGAGCATCAGGTCCTGAACTACGTCCGCGTCGGTGATTCGTCCGTCGAAAGGGCTCAAGCGCTGGATGTCAAGCGCAACCAGTGACTGGGAGCCGAGCAGCTTGCGCAGCTCGCCGATCGCCGGGTTGAAGTGCTCGATGAGGCCCACCTGGACGATGCGCTCCGGGGCCGCCGCGGCCGCCGCGCACAGCATCTGCGCTTCACCTCGATCGAGCGCGACGGGCTTCTCGATCAGCACATCGACGCCGGCGGCGATCGCCGCCGTCGCCTGCTCGACGTGCCTGCTGCTCGGCGAGGCGATCGAGACGGCCTGGACGTCGGCAAGGAGATCCTCCAGCGAGCCGTAGACACGCGTTTCGTAACGCTCTGCGACGGCGCGAGCACGTGCGCGGTCGGTGTCATAGACGCCATGAAGCTCACAGAGCCCACCCAGACCGGAATAGACGCGCGCATGACGCCTGCCCATGTAGCCTGCCCCGACCACGCCCACGCGGCACGGCGCTCTCCGAGCGCGTGCTCCGCGGCGCTGCCGGCGACGATCGATCGGTAGGGAGGGCATCGGTTTGCCCCGTTGATCGACCGGCGCCGGCGCCGCTTTAGCATGCCGACTCGGGTGTCCGGCGCGCCGCGCTCGATCGACTTGCCACCGACAGCCGAGCCGGCGTGCGCCGAGGGGGCTCCTGCCATACGCTGTATGCTGCCTGTCGGGTCCACTCCAGTGAAGGAGGACGAGTTGCCCGAGATCACACCATTCCTGTGGTTCGACGACCAGGCCGAGGAGGCCGCCGCCTTCTACGTCTCACTGTTTCCCAACTCGCGGATCGAGCAGATCGTGCGCTACGGCGAGGCCGGGCCGGGACCGACGGGCTCGGTGATGACGGTGCGCTTCAGCCTCGACGGCGCCCCCTTCACTGCGCTCAACGGCGGCCCCGCCCACTACGGCTTCGACGAGTCGATCTCCTTCGTGGTGAGCTGCGCAAGCCAGGAGGAGGTCGACCGCTACTGGACGGCGCTGACCGAGGGCGGCGAGGAGATCGCCTGCGGCTGGTGCAAGGACCGCTACGGCCTGCGCTGGCAGATCGTCCCCGCTGGGCTCAAGGAGCTGCTCGCCGACCCGGACCCCGCGCGGGCAGCGCGCGCTACACAGGCGATGCTGGCGATGAAGAAGCTTGATCTGGAGGCGATGCGGCAGGCGGCAGCGGGTGGCTTGAGGGAGGCGAGCGCCTGAGCCCCCGCAGGCTCGCGCTGCTCTGCGCGGATCCGCGCTCAGGGCGTGCCACTTGCGACGCCCACCCAGACCGCCGCGCCGCCGCTCTCGGCAAGCGCGCGCGCGACCGCCAGCGCGCGCAGGTAGGCGCGGGCAGCGGCCTCGATCGTGTCCGGCGAGACGCCCTGCCCGGAGCCGGTGTGGCCCTGCACCTCGACCACGACCGACACCTCCGCAAGCGCATCCTGGCCCTCGGTGACGGCGCTGACGCGAAACTCGCGCAGCGCGCCGGGGATGGCGGTTGCGGCGTTGATAGCGCGGAAGACGGCGTCGATCGGCCCATCGCCAGAGGAGGAGCCCGTCAGGCAGCGCGTGCCCCCGTCCTCGTCGGGGAGGCTCGGGCGCTCCTCCGGCAGCGAGACCGAGACCTTTGCCAGCGGCGACCTGCCGCTGGCTGCGGCCACCTCGAAGGACTCCAGCTCGTAGGCAGGCACATCGCCTGAGCGCAGCTCGTCTGCGACCAGCGCCTCGAGGTCCATCGCGGTCAGGCTCTTCTTGCGGTCTGCGACCTCCTTGAAGCGACGGAAGGCCGCGTTCAGCGCCTCTCCGTCGATCGCGTAGCCCAGCGACTCGAGCGCCTGGCGCAGCGCATGGCGCCCGGAGTGCTTGCCCAGCACGATCGCGTTCGAGGAGAGCCCGACGCTCTCGGCATCCATGATCTCGTAGGTCTTGCGCTCCTTGAGCACCCCGTCCTGGTGGATGCCCGCCTCGTGCGCAAATGCGTTGCGACCGACGATCGCCTTGTTGGGCTGCACCGGGTAGCCGGTCAGGCGCGAGACCAGGCGGCTGGTGCGCGCGATCTCGCGAGTCTCAACAGCCGTCCAGAGGCCCAGTGCGGGCTCGCGCGTGCGGATCGCCATCACGATCTCCTCTAGCGCGGCGTTGCCGGCGCGCTCGCCGATGCCGTTGACAGCGCACTCGACCTGGCGCGCGCCCGCCCGCAGGCCCGCAAGTGAGTTGGCGACCGCCAGGCCCAGATCGTCGTGGCAGTGAACGGAGACCGTAACGTCACGCAGCGCCGGCACCAATCGGTATAGCTCCTCGAACATCGCCGCGTACTCCTCCGGCAGCGCGTAGCCGACGGTGTCGGGGACGTTGATCGTGCTTGCGCCCTCCTCGATCGCGATCGCGATCGCCTCCGCCATGAACTGCACGTCCGAGCGCGAGCCGTCCTCGGGCGAGAACTCGACGTCCTCTACCAGCTCGCGCGCATGCGCTACCGCCGCGCGCACCTGGCCCAGCACGTCCTCGCGCGTGGTCTGTAGCTTGCGCTCGATGTGGATGTCGCTGGTGGCGATGAAGGTGTGGATGCGCGCGCGCTCGGCGTCGCGGATCGCCGCATAGGCAGCCTCGATGTCGGCCTTCGCCGTGCGCGCGAGCGCGCAGATGATCGGCCCCTGCACCTCGCTCGCGATCGCCGCAACCGCCTCCGCGTCCCCGCGCGAGGTGATCGGAAAGCCGGCCTCGATCACATCCACCCCCAGGCGCGCAAGCTGCTGGGCGATCTCGACCTTCTCTGAGCGGTTGAGCGCGATGCCCGGAGACTGCTCGCCGTCGCGAAGCGTAGTGTCGAAGATCAGCACCCGATCCTCGGGCCTGCGCCCCTGCCCTTCGCCCCCTGCTGCTGCTGCTGCTGCGTTGCTGCTCATCTGCTCATCGATCCTTTCTCGTGACTGCTGCTGCTTCCTTCATCGTTCCCTGGTCTCTGCGGCGTGCGGCCGCGTGTGCGCTATTCCCCCCGCGGGGGGAGCAGAAGGGAGGGAAGGTGCAGCGAGATCGACGACATCGCAGCTCCAAGGCTAGCAGGCGCTCGGAGTGCCAGCGCACGTCACCTGAGCGGGCCCTGGACCAAGACGCCACCGCAGTCGCGGCCGTCGGCAAGGCCCTCGCTCGAGATCGCACTGCAGCACCCGCGCCCCTGCCATGATCAGGGGACACCTGTAGCTGATCTGGAGGCGCACGCGCAACGAATTCGCACAGCTTGAAGCCAGGCCCCCCGCCAACGCTGAAAAGCTACATGAGCATGCTACTGTATGAGCACGCCACTCGAGCATCGACTGCAGGTCCTCATCGACGATCGCCGCCATCGGCGCCTAGCTCAGATTGCAAGTGAGCGCGGTGTCTCGATTGCGGCAGTTGTGCGCGAAGCGATCGACCAAGGCCTTGGCAGCTCCGAGCTGCGGCGCTCGGCGGCCGGGAGGCGGCTGCTCGCTGCGCCGGAGATGCCGGTTCCCGATCCACGTGCGCTGCGCGCCGAGCTCGGCTCGCTGCGTCCACGCCAGGCGCAGATACCGGAGCGAGACACACGCGCTTGGACTGGACCACGCGGAGCTGCATTCGCCGCTGCTCAGGCCGACGGCAGAGGACCTGATCGAGGGCCTGGCGCTATTGAGCCGCTCGACCAGGCTCGGCGCATTTGACGCTGTGCGCGGCGCCTGCGCGGCGCGGAGCGGCTGCACAGCGCTGATCTCCGCAGACGATGCCTTCGCCGAGCTTGTCGGGATCGACCACTTCGTGCCGCCGGTGGCCCTCACAAGGGCGCTCGCGGAGGGAGGCAGTGCAGCGCCGCACCGCACTCCGATAGCGCTTGATTGCTACCGTCGCGGGGGCTGTCAGTAGCTGCTCGTCATCTGAATGGGTTCGCGACGACGACTCCACCGTAGTCCTGGCCGTCGGCAAGATCCTCGCTGAAGATCACTCTGCAGCGCAGCGCCCGCGCCGCCGCCACGATCAGGGCATCCCAGTAGCTGATCTGCCAGCGCTCGCGAGTCTGCAGCGCATCCCACATCATCGGCTGGGTTATGTCGGCAACATTGAAGCGAGACCAGCTCTCAATCAGGCCGAGCGCCTGCCCGTGCGTGATCCGATCCTCTCGCGAGGCTCTGGTCGCCTGCACGTAGAACTCCTGCAGAACTTGGACTGAGAGCGCGGTGTCGCGCGCCGCCAGCAGCTCACGCGCCCGGGCGACCTTTGCCCTCTCCTCCTCTGCCGTCGAGATCGAGTAGAGGAGCACGTTCGTATCAAGAAATCTCACGGTCGTAGAGCTCTTCGCGCCCGAGACGATCGGCGGCACGGAAGCTCGCGATCTGCTCGCGGATCGCCCTTTCCTGCTCCTCCAGCCTGCGAAGGCGAGGCTCGTCGTCGTCTGCCATGGCGCGCAGGAGCTCGCCAACGAGGGCGCTGACCGATGTATCGCGTTCGGCGGCCTTTACACGGGCCAGGCGATAGACATCATCGGGCAGAGAGACTGTCAGGTTCTTCATACTGTGATTCTAACACAGTCTCACTGACTCACGGGATCACAGAAACACGGAAGACACGCCGGCAATGACGGCCTCAAGCGAGGATGCCGAGTCGCCGGATGGCGACTGTCGCTCGCGCCGCCTCCAGTCGGCCCGCCCTGCGCTCAACTCAGCGCAGCGCTGCGCCCGTCGACGAAGCCCTCAGAGGAGAGGATCTCGGCAATCACCGCGTCGGGCACGAGCGCGTCGGTGGTGACGACCATCGCCGCCAGACCGTCGCCCGCGCCGCCCTCGCCCGTGCCCGCGCCGGCGACCGCATGCCCGATCGCCGCCGAGGAGATGTTGATGCCGTGCGCGCCGAAAATCGTTCCTACGCGCCCGATCATCCCGGGCAGGTCGGCGTAGCGGAAGATGGTGACGTAGGGCTCGAGCGCGACCGTGAGCCGCTGGCCGTGCACCTCCACCAGGTGCGGGGCGCGCGCGGCGCCGATCGCGGTGCCGGCGACCGCGACAGTCTCCCCGCCCGAGCGCACGCCCACCCTGATCAGCTCATTGAAGTCCTCCGCCTCGCTGACCGACTTGGTCTCGACCACGATCCCGCGCTCCTCGGCCATCGCCGGCGCGTTGACGAGGTTCACCGGTTGCTCGGTGTGGCCTTCAAGCGCTCCGCAGATGACCGCAAGCGTGAGCAGGCGCGTGTCCAGCTCGGCGATTCGCCCCAGGAAGGCGGCCTCGATGCGCTCGATCGAGCTTCCCTTGGCAAGCGCCATCGCCAGCGTGCCGAGGTTGCGCGCCAGCGGCAGCAGCGGCCCCAGCACCTCCATGTCCTGCGCGCTGACAGCGGGGATGTTGACGGCGGTGGTGACGACGCCGCCGGTCAGCGCCGCGATCACCTGCTCGGCGACCTGATAGCCGGCGCGGTCGGTCGCCTCAGCCGTCGATGCCCCAAGGTGCGGGGTCAGAACGACATTGGGATACCCGAGCAGCGGGTGCTCGCCAGGCGGCTCGGTCGCGAAGACGTCCAGCGCCGCGCCGCCCAGGTGCCCGGAGTCAAGCGCCTCCTTGAGCGCCTCCTCGTCGATCAGCCCGCCGCGCGCGACGTTCAGGATGCGCGCGCCCTTGCGCATCTTCGCAATCGCCTGGGCATCGATGAAGCCTTCCGTCTCGGGCGTCTTGGGGAGGTGGATGGTCAGGAAGTCGGCTGTCGCAAGCACCTCATCGGGCGACCCGGCCTTCTCGACCCCGAGCTCGCGGTAGCGCTCGGCGCTCACGTAGGGGTCGTAGGCGATCAGGCGCATCTGGAAGCCCCGCGCACGCTGGGCGACGAGCTGACCGATGCGTCCGAGGCCGATGATGCCGAGCACCTTGTCGTAGAGCTCTACGCCGGAGAGCTTGGAGCGCTCCCATTTGCCTTCCTGTAGGGAGACGTACGCACGGGGGATGTTGCGCGCCAGCGCAAGCAGCAGCGCCAGGGTGTGCTCCGCGGCGGTCACCACATTTGACTGCGGAGCGTTGGCGACGATGATCCCGCGGCGTGTTGCCGCCTTGACGTCGACGTTGTCCACCCCTACCCCCGCACGGCCGATCACGCGCAGGCGCTCCCCCGCCTCGATCAGCTCGGCGGTCATCTTCGTCCCCGAGCGGATCACGACGCCCTCGAACTCGCCGAGGCGCTCGGCCAGCTGCTGTGCATCCCAGCCGATGCCCTCGACGACGTCGAGGTGCTCGGAGAGCAGGGCGATGCCGGAGGCACCGATCTGCTCGGCGATGAGAACCTTGGGCCTGCCCTGAGCGCTCATTGCGCGATCCGCTCCACGACCCACTCGATGCAGGCCGTCAGCGCCTGCACGTCGGCGGGCTCAACGGCCGGGAACATCCCCACGCGCAGCTGGTTGCGCGCGAGCTTGCGGTAGGGCTCGACATCGACGATGCCGTTGGCGCGCAGCGTCTTGGCGACCGCACCGGCGTTGACCTCAGCTGCAAAGTCGATCGTGCCGACGACCAGCGAGCGCTTGGCGGGGTCGGCGACGAAGGGCTCGGTGTAGGGGGTGCGCTGCGCCCAGGCGTAGAGGTGCTCGGAGCTTGCGCGGCTGCGCGCGATCGCGCCGGCAAGCCCGCCCTGCTGCTGCATCCACAGCAGCTGCTCGCGCAGCAGGTAGAGGGTTGCGAGCGCCGGCGTGTTGTAGGTCTGGTCCTTGCGCGAGTTCTCAAGCGCGGTCTGCAGGGAGAGAAACTCCGGAATCCAGCGGCCCGCTGCGCCTGCGAGGCGCTCGATGCGCTCGATCGCCGCCGGGGAGAGCAGCGCCAGCCACAGCCCACCGTCGGAGCCGAAGGCCTTCTGCGGTGCGAAGTAGTAGGCGTCGCAGTCGCTGATCTGCACCGGCAGGCCACCGGCGGCAGAGGTGGCATCGATCAGGACCAGTGCGTCGGTGTCAGGGCGGCAGACCTCGACCATCACCCCCGTCGAGGTCTCGTTGTGCGCCCAGGCGATCACATCGGCGCCGGCCTCCCTCGCCGGCGCTGCCGCCGCGCGGGGGTCGGGCGCATCGCCAGGCTCGGCCTCGATCACGAGCGGGTCGGCGAGGAAGGGCGCCTTGCGCGCGACCGAGGCGAACTTAGCCGAGAACTCGCCATAGGCGAGGTGCGCCGAGCGCTCGGCGATCAGGCCACAAGCGGCCGCGTCCCAGAAGGCGGTCGCGCCACCGTTGCCAAGGGCGACCTCATAGCCCTCCGGAAGGGTGAAGAGCTCGGCCAGCAGCTCCTTGACCGCGCCAACCAGCGAGCGCACCGGGGCCTGGCGGTGCGATGTTCCCATCAGCTCGGCGCCGGTGTCCGCCAGCGCGCGCAGCGCCTGCGTGCGGACCTTCGAGGGCCCGCAGCCAAAGCGCCCGTCTGCGGGCTTCAGCTGGTCGGGGATCCTGGGCGTCGCGCCCGCCGCTTCAGCGGCCGGGCCGCCGCTCAGCACCTGCTCGCTCTTCATGGGCATCCTCGCTTTCCTAGAGGTCTTGCTTGCCCAGGCGCGCGGCTCCAGAAGGCCGCCGCTTCCCGGTGGTCTCTTCCACCTCAAGCGCCAGTCGCGACGGCAAGCGGCAGTGTAGCGGACTGCGGCGCCCGGGCCGGCACGGGGAGCGCCGCGAGGCCATCAGGGAGCCCTCGCCCGGTCAGGCGCTCTCGCTATGGGACCCAACCCGGGGTGATGGACCAAATTGGGTCAAAAATGATGGTCGTGAACGTCGCCAGGCTGCTCGGCGCGAGACGCCGCTCTTCAGGCCTCAAGCAGGAGCGGTTGGCCTACAGGGCCGGCGCCACACAGACTTACATCGGCCGCGTCGAGCACAGGCGCGCCAACCCTTCGCTCTCCTCCCTGGAGCGGATCATTGCCGCCATCGGCAGGGAGCTTCGCCTGAACGCCGCCGCAGACGATCTTCCATCTGGAGAAGCGCGGCGCGGCGAAGCCCCCGGCACAGCCTAAAACGCAGGCTTGATCCAGCCCATGTGCGAGCGCAGCTCTGCTCCCACGCGCTCGATCTGGGTGCCCGACTGCTCGGCGCGCATGCGCTTGAAGCTCTCCTGACCGGCGCGATTCTCGGCGATCCACTCGCGCGCGAAGGCGCCGGACTGGATCTCTGAGAGGATCTCCTTCATCTGCGCGCGCACGTGCTCGTCGATCACGCGCCGCCCGCGCGTGTAGTCGCCGTACTCGGCGGTGTTTGAGATCGAGAAGCGCATCCCTGCGAGCCCCTTCTCATACATCAGGTCGGCGATCAGCTTGAGCTCGTGCAGACACTCGAAGTAGGCCATCTCGGGGTCATAGCCGGCCTCCACGAGCGTCTCGAAGCCGGCCTGCACGAGCGCCGAGGCGCCGCCGCAGAGCACCGCCTGCTCGCCGAAGAGGTCGGTCTCGGTCTCATCTTTGAACGTCGTCTCGATCACGCCCGCGCGCGTCGCGCCGATCCCCTTCGCATAGGCGAGCGCGAGCGCGCGCGCGTTCCCGCTTGCGTCCTGGTGCACTGCGATCAGCGCGGGCACCCCCGAGCCTTCGGTGTACTGCCGGCGCACGAGGTGGCCGGGGCCCTTGGGCGCGACCATCGCCACGTCGACAGAAGGCGGTGGGGTGACCTCACCGTAGTGGATCGAGAAGCCATGCCCAAAGAGCAGCATCTTGCCCGCTGCCATCCCATCGGCAACGGCGGACTCGTAGATCTCGCGGTGGCGCTCGTCGGGAACGAGCATCATCACCAGATCGCCCAAGCTTGCCGCTTCGGCGACATCGTGCACCGCCAGCCCTTCCTCGCGCGCCTTCTGTGCCGAGGCGGAGTCAGGGCGCAGCCCGACCACCACCGAGACGCCTGAGTCGCTCAGATTCAGCGCGTGAGCGTGCCCCTGGGAGCCGTAGCCGATGATCGCGACGGTCTTGCCGTCGAGCAGGGTGAGGTCAGCGTCTTGGTCGTAGAGCATGGCGGGAGCATACCGGCAGGGCGCCGCCGCTGGGCGCTGCCGTCGCACGCCACCGCTAGCGTGCCCATGCGCCGGCGGCTGCGCTGCAGATCCTTCGCGGGAGGACAGATCCACAAGGACGATCCATCGGCTTGCGGCCAGGCAAGCGCTGGCCGACGGCATGCGAAGGGCCTGAAGCTGTCGTCAATGCTCACGCCTCCGCGGCGGCCACGAGCGCCCGTCCTGGGACAGCCAGCGCTCCTGCGGCATCGGTGTAGGGAGCCATGCGTTGCTCAAGCTCTGCGCGGAGGCGCCCGAGCGCCTCGGGCGCAAGGCCCATCACCGCGTCGTGGAAGGATCGCGAGAGGTCGAGGCGGCGATCGAAGAAGGAGTCGAAGTCCGCATGACGCTCGCACAGCTCGACCACCGTGATCGTCACCTCAAGGAAGCCCGCGCCCTCGATAAGCTCGCGCAGACGCTTCTGGTCCCCCAGCGCGAAGGGTCCAGGCGCGCCCGCGGGAGCTGGGACGATCAGCCCCTGCTCGGCTGCAAGGGCGGTCGGGATCGCAGACCAGGGGTTTGCCTCCTGCGCGTCCCAGACCGCAAGCGCCAGGCGCCCGCCGGGGCGCAGCACGCGGCGGCATTCGCGCAGCATCGACTCGGGGTGCTCAAGCAGCATCAGCCCGAAGCGGCAGATCACCGCATCGATCGACGCCACCGACATGTCGATCCATTCGGCGTCGATGCGCCGATGCTCGACATTGTCAAGCCCAAGCTCCGCCGCGCGCGCCTTAGCGTGCGCGAGCATCGCCTCGGAGCGATCGCTGAAGATCAGCCTTCCGGTCGCTCCGATCAGCGCCGCTGCGCGATAGCCGCAATCGCCAAGCCCGGCGGCGAGCTCAAGGATGCTCTGACCCGGCTGCGGATCGGCCGCCGCGATCAGCGCATCTGTGAGCGGAGCAAATTGCTCGCGCAGCGCACCGGCGTGACGCGCCCAGCCGGCCGCCAGCTCCTCCCAGTGATCCCCCTGGCCCTCCCCAGCTGCGCTCAACGATCCTCTCGCTTCGCGGCTGCCCGCATGTCGCTCATCGACCGCCCTCGGCGGGCGCTCGCTCGGGCTCGGGGGCCTGAACTTGGCGGCGCAGCAGCTTTCCGGACGCTGTGCGCGGAAGCGGCCGATCGCTGATGGCAAATGCCTTTGGCACCTTGAAGGGCGCCAGCTGCCGTGAGCAATGAGCGCGCAGCTCACGCTCAGCGGGCATGAAGCCCGCCACGGGCACGACGACCGCGCACACCGCCTCGCCCCACTGCTGATCGGGGCGGCCGATGACCGCCGCCTCCAGCACTTCCGGGTGGCGCGCGAGCACCGCCTCGACCTCCTCGGGCGAGATGTTCTCACCGCCGGAGATGATCGTCTCGGAGATGCGCCCGCGCACCTGCAGGCGACCATCAGCGTCCAGCGCGCCCAGGTCGCCGGTGTGCAGCCAACCATCCTCGCTGAGCGCGCCCGGCGCGATCGTCGGGCCGGCAAGCAGAATCTCGCCGTCGGCGGCGATCCTGACCCTGGTGCAGAACAGCGGTCGCGCCCCGCCGCCAGGATCTGCGACCGGCTCGGTAGCAGCCTGCGCGCAGGACTCGCTCATGCCATAGGTCACCCTGACGGCAACGCCCGCCTCGCGCGCTGTGCTCAGCAGGTCCTCTCCCACCGGACCGCCGCCGATCAGCGCGCAGCGCAGGCTCGGCGGCTGCCTCAGACCCCTCTCAAGGAGGCGTCCGAGCATCGTCGCGACAAGGCTCACGACCGTGATCCGCTCCTCCCGCAGGGCGGTGAGCACCGGCTCGGTGGCGAAGCGCTCGTGGACGACCGCGGTGGTCGAGCAGATCGCGCTGCGCAGCAGGATCGAGAGGCCGCCGATGTGCGCCAGCGGCATCACGCACAGCCACCGATCGTGCGGCTCGCAGCCGATTGCAACCGCCGAGCCGAGCGTCGCAAAGAGGATGTTGCGATAGGTCAGCGCGACCGGCTTGGGTCGCGCGCTCGTGCCCGAGGTGAAGATCTCGATCGCGACCGCATCAAGGTCGTGCGTGCGAGCGCTCAGCGTAGGTGCCTGCTGTGGCGCATGCGCGAGCGGCTGCTCGATGCTGACCACACAGCCGGCGCTGCGCTGCTTGCGCTCCTCGTCTGAAAGCCGCAGATCGATCGGCACGGCAATGGCCTCGGCGAGCAGGATCGCGTGCAGCGCGATCGCAAAGTCGATGCCGGCGGGCAGCGCCAGGGCGACGCGCTGCTGGGGCCTGACGCCGAGAGCTGCAAGGCGCTCGGCGCCAAGCGTGGCGCCCCACAGCAGCTGCGCATAGCTGATCGCCCCCCCGGCAGACTCGACCGCCACGTGCTCCGGGCGGCGCTCGGCGCTGCGCTCAAGCCAGGATTGCACTCTCATCTCGGCCGATCAGTCTGACAGCCTCTTGCCCAGCGGCCATCGATCGCCAGCGGGCTGGAGCTGCGACCGCCTGCGCGCATCCTGCCGGCAGCGCTCGAGCGCGCGGCCAAGCCCGCGGCGCTTACCTCGGAACGACTTCTTCCCCACCGGCAAGCAGCGCCGCGACGCGGATCAGCGTGCCCGCTTCCTCGACCGTCCAGGGCCACTCCCGGCCGGTCGCGATCCAGTTGCTCTCGGTGGCCCCCAGCCACTTGCTTGCAAGTTCCGTGTAGCCGACGTGCTCGGCCGCCAGGGCGATCCCCGCGTCGGGCGCATACGGCTCCGCCTGCGAGGGCGTCGGCAGCCGACCCGAGCTGAACCACGCCGGACAGCCGAGCGTGAGCAGCGCCAGCGTCTCGCTGCCGTGCGCGACGCCCGGCTGCAGCCCGGCAAAGCTCGGCCACGCTTGCACCACCCCGCCAAGGCCCTCATCCCAGAAGCGCTCGTAGCTGCTGCTGCCCACTTCCGCGGGTTCGCACGCGGTGAAACTGTAGGCGGGGTCGCCATCGGCGACGCAGAAGATCCCTGTGCCGCATCGTTCCCAGAGATACTCTCCCATCGCCGCTTCGATGTTCGCGGCGACCCCGTGCCAGTAGGCGGCCTGCGCGGGCTTGCCGAGATAGGTTTCGGCCAGCCAGGCATATGCGTTCAGCCCCTGAACCACCTCGGCGTTGTCCATCGTGTATTTCGCCGTGTACCAGGGATCGGCGCCCGTCAGGTAAGGCGTTGTGCCGATGTTCGCGATCGCCGCGTTGGCGATCGCTTCGATCAGGTACGGGTAGTCGTTGGGCGCTTCCGAGCTCAGCATCGCCACAGCTTCCAGAGGGTCGACCTTTGCCCACGCTCCCAGCACGCTGAGGAAGGTCGCTGCCCAGGAGTCCTCCGCGTCGTAGTAGGCGCGCCCGTACATCGGGCTTTCCGCGTTTTCCTGCAGCACTTTTTCCTCGGTGCAGGTGCTGCCCGGTGTGCCCGTGTAGCGGTCGCGGTAGTAGTAGACGGTGCCCGCTTGGGGCGTCGGCACCGCATCGTCCGGCCAGTTGAGGTGGCGAAAGTACCATTCGACCCATTCCTTGACGGCCTTCAGGTCGGCGGCGCGCGCTTCGGAGCCGGCGAGGGTCGAGGCTGCAAGCAGGCCGAGCGCGGCGTAGTTGGCGCGGTAGGCATCGATCAGCTGCGTCTCTTCGGCACCGTAGGAGAAGGGGGCCTGGGCGATCGCCCCTCGCGCGGGGCCGCTGCAGTGGGCCTGTGCGCTGTTGATGATCCAGCTTGCTTCGGCAGCCGCCTCCGAGGCGAGCGATGCCTGCGCTGCCGCGGGCGTCAGCACAAGTGCAAGCGCAGCTGCGATCCCCGCCGCGACGGCCCTTTTCGCTCCTCCCAAGTGCTGCACGCGGCGATCATACACGGCGCTGGCCAAACGCCCGCGACGGCCGCCGGCCATAAGTCGCGGCGCGGCCGCGGACGGTAGCCTGTTGCGCCATGACCAGCTGGCGCAGCGCAGGCGAGTACGAGGACATCCGCTACGAGAAGGGCGAGGGATCAGAGCTCGGGATCGCGAAGATCACCATCAACCGCCCTGAGGTCAGAAACGCCTTTCGCCCGCAGACGATCATCGAGATCTCCCGCGCACTCGAGGATGCGCGCGAGGACGAGCAGATCGGCGTGATCATCCTGACCGGCGAGGGCGAGCTTGCCTTCTGCTCCGGCGGCGATCAGCGCGTCCGCGGCGACGCCGGCTATATGACCGACGAGCAGATGCAGCGCGCCAGCGGCGGCGGCCCGGTGGCGGGACGCTTCCACGTCACCGACCTGCACATCCAGATGCGCCGCCTGCCCAAGCCGATCGTGGCGATGGTCGCCGGCTATGCGATCGGGGGCGGGCACGTCCTGCACCTGGTCTGCGATCTGACCATCGCCGCCGACAACGCCCGCTTCGGGCAGGTGGGGCCGCGCGTGGGCTCCTTCGACGGTGGCTTCGGCGCGGGCCTGCTCGCGAACGTGGTCGGCACCAAGAAGGCCAAGGAGATCTGGTTCCTATGCCGCCAGTACAGCGCGCAGGAGGCCGCCCAGATGGGTCTGGTGAACACGGTCGTCCCGCTCGCGGAGCTTGAAGCGCAGACGCTCTCCTGGTGCCGGCAGATGCTCGAGCTCTCGCCATTTGCGCTGCGCATGCTCAAGGCGAGCTTCAACGCCGCCGAAGACGGCCTTGCGGGCATCCAGCAGCTGGCACACGACGCCAACCTGCTCTTCTACGCCAGCGAGGAGGCGCGCGAGGGACGCGAGGCCTTCAAGGCCAAGCGCAAGCCGGACTTCGCGCGCTTCCCCCGCCGCTCCTAGCCGTGTCGACGCCCGCGCTTGGCCTGCGCCTCTCGCCGCTGCGCCTGTGGCTGCTGGCCGCGCGCCCCAAGACGCTTCCCGCCTCGCTCGCGCCGGTGCTGGTCGGGACCGCGCCGGCGCTCGGCGCCGGCCACTTCGACGCGCTCGCGTTTGTGATGGCGCTGCTGGGCGCGCTCTTCATACAGGTCGGAACCAACCTCTCCAACGACTACTCCGACGCGCGCCGCGGCGCCGACAGCGAGGACCGCCTCGGGCCGCTGCGGGTGACAGCCGGCGGGCTGCTGCCGCCCGCCAGCGTCCTGCGCGCGACCTACCTCGCCTTTGCGCTCGCGGTTGCCTGCGGCGTCTACCTGATCATCCACGCCGGCTGGGTGCTTTTGGCCGTGGGCGCGGCGTCGATCCTTGCGGGCGTCCTATACACCGGCGGCCCCCGCCCCTACGGCTACGAGGGCCTGGGCGAGCTCTTCGTCTTCCTCTTCTTCGGATTGGTCGCTGTCGTCGGCTCCTGGTATGTGCAGGTGCAGCGCCTGCCCGCGGGCCCCTTCCTGCTTGCCGTGCCGGTGGGGCTGCTGGCAACCGCGATCCTTGTCGTCAACAACCTGCGCGACATCGAGAGCGATGCGCGTGTGGGCAAGCGCACGCTCGCGGTGCGTATGGGGGTCGCCCGCACGCGACTCCTCTACGCGCTCTGCCTGGCGGCCGCCTACGTGATGCTGCCGGTGATCTGGGGCGCGGGCGTGCTCGATGGCTATGTTCTCCTGCCCCTGCTCACCGCGCCGCTTGCGCTGCGCGTGCTCTCGGTCGTCTCGCACCGGCGCGATGGCCCCTCGCTGAACGGTGCGCTCGCGGGCACCGCCCAGCTGCAGCTGCTCTTCTGCCTGCTGCTTGCCGCCGGCGCGATCGCCTCGGGCGGCATCGGGGCCTGAGGATCGCGGCGAGGGCTGCGGGCAGCCACCATGCGCGGCGCACCTGATCGCTTGCGGCTGACGCTTGAGATCCAGGAGCGGCGGATCGCGCTGCGCCGACCCTGGCGCAGCGCGAGCGGCGTCGTGCGCGCACGATCGCTGCTTGAGATCAGAGCGCACGCCGCCGACGGGCTGGTCGGCTGTGGCGAGGCGCTCGCGCCCCCTCAGGCAGACGAGGCTGCGCTGCGAGAGCTGCGCGCGGCGCTCGAGCGCTATCGCGCGCTGCTGCACGGCGGGTCGCCCGGGCGCAGCAGCGCGGAGCTGATCGCCTCAGCACGCCGCGCCGACCCCCTCCCCCACGCACTCGCTGGGCTGGAGATGGCGCTGCTTGACCTGGAGGCCAAGCGCGCCGGGCTTCCGCTCTGGCGCCACCTGCTCGGGGGCGGGGGCGAGCGCACCCCGCCGACAATCGCGGTCAACGCCACCATCGGCGCGATCGACGCCGAGCAGGCGGCCGCGCAGGCACAGGCCGCAGCAGCGGAGGGCTTCTCCGCCATCAAGGTGAAGGTCGGCGACGGCAGCGACGGTGAGCGGGTGGCCGCCGTGCGCGCGGGCGCCGGTGCGCAGGTTGCGCTGCGCCTTGACGCCAACGGCGCCTGGGACGTTGAGCAGGCGATTGCGCGCATATCGGCGCTTGAAGGATGCGGCCTCGAGCTGGTCGAGGAGCCCGTCCACGGCCGGGGCGCGCTTGCGAGCGTCCGCGCCGCGGTCGCAGCCGAGATCGCCGCCGATGAGAGCGCAGGCGAGGAGGGCCTGCTCGGCTCAGGCGCCGTCGGTGCGGTCTGCCTGAAGGTCGCCCGCCTTGGGATCAGCGGGCTGCTGGCCAGCGCGCGGGCGGCTCGCGCGGTGGGCGTGGCGCCCTACCTCGCCTCGCTGCTCGACGGCCCGCTTGGCATCGCCGCCGCCGTGCATCTGGCGACGGCACTTGCGCTCGAGGGACCGCTGCCTCCCTGCGGCCTGGCGACCCTCGCAGAGCTTGACTGCGACCCGGGCCCGCTCCTGCCACAGAGGGGCTTGTTGCGAGCGCCGGCGGCTCCCGGGCTGGGCGTCGAGCCCGCTTGGTGAGAGAGGCGGCTCTCGCTGCCCCTCTCGCGAGCGTCGCACCGTCCACAATGAAATTCCTGCACATGAGATTGCGCGTGAAAATCTCAAAGGGTGGCCAGGTCTCAATACCGGCGCCGATCCGCCACCGCTGGGCGACATCGACGCTCACGCTCGAGGACTGTGGCGAGCGGCTCATCCTGACGCCTGCTGCTGACGATCCGATTGCGGCAGCCGAGGGCGCGCTGAGGCAAGAGCTCCCAGCACTGGACCTCGATTCTCTGCGCAAAGCCGCGCGCGAAGATGATCAGGCAGCCGAACGGCGCCGAGGTCGATGACCATCCTCGATGCGTATGCGCTGATCGCCTTCCTGATCGGGGGCCCGGCAGCGGCAAGCGTGCGCGCGATCCTGCACGAGGGCGATGCCGCAGTTGCGACCGCGAACCTCGCTGAGGCACTCGACATCTCCCAACGGCGCTTTGGTCTGCCGATCGAGCGCACGATGACATACCTCGAGCCGCTGCTTGCGGGGCCGCTGCAGGCGATTCCTCTTGACTGTGACATTGCGCTGCGCGCCGCCGAGCTGCGCTCCAGGCACTGCCATCGCTCGCAGCGGCCGATCTCGCTCGCAGATGCCGTCCTGCTGGCCTCAGCGAGCTCCGGCGATCGCATAGCAACGGCTGACGCAGCCGTGCTGGCCCTCGCAAGAGCCGAGCGGCTCCCGTCGCTCGCGCTGCCCGAGCAGGGCTAGCCCGGCTCTGGCCCCGCCGAGGCCGCGCAGCGCTCGGCGCCGAACCGGCGCAGATGCTCGGCCACCGCCTGCGGGCGCTCGTGGGCGAGGCGATGGCCGCCGGCGAGGATCTGCAGGTGCGATCCTCCGATCTCCGCGGCCATCCGCTCTCCGATCGCGACGTAGCGGCGGTCGCGCTCTCCGGCGAGGATCGCGCAGGGCATCCGAAGCTCGCCCAGGCGTGGCCACAGCGGCTCCATCGCGCCGGCCGAGAGTCCCCGCAGCGCCCCCGCCAGCCCTGCCGGGCTGTTGCGAAGCTGGTCCTCCATGACGCGCTCGCGAACCTCGGGCGGGTCGCCCGCGAAGAGCTCGAGCTCCGCCCAGCGCTGCGCGAAGCGCTCAAGCCCCTCGCGTTCGATCCGCTCGGCAAGCGCACGATCGGCCTCCAGGCGCCGCCGACGCTCGGCGCCGTCCTCGATCCCCGGGCTGCCGGAGACCAGGATCAGCCCGCTCACCCGCTGCGGCGCAGATAGCGCCACGTGGAGCGCAACGCGCGCGCCCAGCGAGTAGCCGCAGAGGGCGAAGCGCCCAGGCGCCCTGGCAAGGACGTGCTCTACGCAGCGCGCGAATGTGATCTCCCCCTTCCACTGCGAGCAGCCGCCGTGGCCGGGAAGGTCGAATGCAAGCGCGTCAAGCCCGGCGGCGCCTAGCGGGGCAAGGAGCGGATCCCACATCCGCGCGGTGCACGCGAAGCCGTGCAGGAGAAGGATGGGCCACGGCGCTTCGCTCAATGCGCGGGCAACGATAGCTTGCAGGGGATGAGCCCCGGCAGCGCGCAAAACCCGCCGCATCCACCTGACGCCGGCGCCAGGCACGAGGCGCACAGCCTGCTTGACGCCTTCGCGCAGGAGCTTGTGCGCTGTGGCATGCGCACAGCCGCCACCGCGCCGGGCTCGCGCAACACGCCGCTCCTGCTTGCGCTCTGCGGCCAAGCCGAGCTGCACTGCGTCTCGCACATCGACGAGCGCAGCGCCGGCTTCTTTGCGCTTGGCGTTGCGAAGGCAAGCGGGCTGCCCGCAGCGGTGACCTGCACCTCCGGGACCGCGGCCGCGGAGCTCTATCCGGCTGTGATCGAGGCCCACGAGGCCTCCGTGCCGCTGCTGGTGCTCAGCGCAGACCGGCCGGCGGAGCTGCGCGAGTGCGGCGCCGGCCAGGCGATCGACCAGATCAAGCTCTACGGCGACGCCGTCAAATGGTTCTTCGAGGTCGAGCTGCCACCCGGCCTGGCGGCGGACGCCAAAGGGCGCGCAGAGGCCTTCATCCGCACGCTCGCCTGCCGCGCCTACTGGCGCTGCCTGGAGGGCAGGCCCGGCCCGGTGCATCTGAACTTTCCGCTGCGCGAGCCGCTCATCCCAACTGCGCAGATCGAGCCGGCAGCGGGCGGGCGGGCGGGCGGCGCGCCCTACCTGCGCAGAAGCGCGGCGGCGCCGCAGAACCCCGAGGCGGTCCGGGAGCTGGCGGCGCTGCTCGAGCGCTCACAACGGCCGCTGCTTGTTGCCGGCCGGCGCGAGGGCACGCCTGCAGAGCGTGAGCGCTACGCGGTCGCCCTCTCGACCTTTGCCCACAGGCACTCGATCCCGCTGCTTGCCGACCCGCTCGCGGGGGCGCGTCGCGGCGAGGCGGCTATCGCCCGCTATGACGCGATCCTCCGCGGCGAGCGGCTCGCACGCTCGCTGGCGCCTGACCTCGTGGTGCGCGTCGGCGCCCTGCCGACCTCAAAGCCGCTGCGCAGCTGGCTTGCCGGGCTGACGGAGGCGACGCAGGTAGCGCTCGACCCGCTCGGCGACCTGCAGGATCCCGACGGCGTGCTCTGCCTCTCGCTCGCGCTCGACCCCGCGCTTGCCCTCGATGAGCTCGAGCCACTGCGCCCCGGCAACACGCAGGAGTGGCTTGGCCGCTGGCGCGCCGCCGATGAGCGCGCCGCCCAGGCGCTGCTGCCGCTGCTTGCCCGGGAGGGGCTAAGCGAGCTCCAGGTCGCAGCCGAGCTTGGCGCGCTGCTGCCTGCGGAGGCAACGCTGGTCGTCTCCTCCTCGATGCCCGTGCGCGACATCGAGACGTTTTTCCCGGCCCGCGCGGATCCCCCGAGCGTGCTTTGCAACCGCGGCGCCAACGGCATCGACGGCGTCATCGCCACCGCATCCGGCGTCTGCTTCGAAAGTGAGCACGCCGGCACGCGGGGTCCTGTCATCGCGCTGATCGGCGACGTTGCCTTAGCCCACGATGTGGGGTCGCTGCTTGCGCTCGCCCGCCTCCAGCTGCCGTTGGTGATCGTGCTGATCAACAATGGCGGCGGGGCGATCTTCGACTTTCTGCCGGTCGGGCGGGCGGCGAGCGCACGCGCGATCTACGAGCGCCAGGTCGCCACCCCACCGGGCCTCGACTGCGGGCCGCTGGCCACCCTTGCCGGGCTCGCATACGAGCAGGCAGGCGACCGCGCGTCACTGCGCGCTGCCCTACAGGAGGCGATCGACGCCGGCACCGGCACCCTCATCGAGGTGGCAGGCGACCGTGCCGAGAACGTGCGCCGCCACGAAGAGGCATTCGCGGCGGTTGCGAAGGCGCTGAGCGATCTCTGAGCGCCGCCGCTGGCGGGCGCTCACATCGCAAGCAGCGGCAAGATCGCCTGCAGCTTGATCTCCGTCTCGGCAAGCTCTGCGGCGGGGTCTGAGCCGCGCACGATCCCGTTGCCCGCAAAGCAGTGCGCAATGCGCTCGCGCAGCAGCGCGCAGCGCAGCGCGACGAAGTACTCGCCGTCGCCGCGCCCGTCGCAGTAGCCGAGCGCGCCGGCATACCAGCCGCGGTCAAGCCCCTCAAGCGCCGGGATCGCGCCGATCGCCTGCTCACGCGGCTCGCCGCCGACGGCAGGCGTCGGGTGCAGCAGCCCCGCCAGCTCGATCGCGTCGCGATCGCTTGCCAGCTGCGCGCGGATCGGGGTCGCCAGATGCTGGATGTTCGCGACCCTGACCAGCGAGGGCTCCGGCGCGGCGCTCACCCAGAGCGCATGCTCGCCGAGATCACGCACGATCCGCTCGACGACGATCCGATGCTCTTCACGATGGCTTGCCGAGCGCAGCAGCTGCTCTGCCAGGTGCGCGTCAAGCGTCGGGTCGGAGCTGCGCCGGCTGGAGCCCGCCAGCGCGATCGTCGAGAGCCGCGCCCCTTCGCGGCGTACGAGCAGCTCCGGGCTGGCTCCCAGAAAGGTCGCCTCGCCGCGGATCACGCAGTAGCAGAAGCAGGCGCCGAAGGCCCCGCGCAGCGCGCCAAAGAGCGCCGCCGGCTCATACGCTGCAGCAGCGTGTACCTGCACCTCGCGCGCGAGCACGATCTTCGTGAAGACGCCCTCTGCGATCAGCTCGCGTGCGCGCGCAACGGCCGCTTCGTAGTGCTCGGGGGCCATCGCGCTCGCAACCTGCGCGCGCTCGCTCGGCGAGGGGTCAAGCAGCGGCAGTGGCGCCCTGCGCAGTCGTGCCGCGCTTGCTCTCACCCGCCCTGCAAGCTGCGCGGCGCCCTCCTCAGCGCCCAGTGGGAGGGTGACCGTAAGCGTCGGCGCCCCGCCGGGCAGGCGCGCAAGCAAAAGCTCTGGCACCTGGCTCGATGCTCCGCCAAATCCGCGCCACAGCGGCGTCTGCCCCCCCTGTGGCGAGAAGGCAAAGCCTCCGAGCGCGACGGGCGCAAGCGGCGCGCGCTCCTCCTCCGCCCCGCGCCCGCGCAGATCGACCGTGATCGTTCGCTGCGCAAGCGAGCGCAGCGCGGCGGCGCATTCGCGAAAGCGCTCCGCGCCGCCGGCGTCGATTAGGCTTGCGGCGCCGATCCCCGCGAGCGCAAGCCCTCCGCGCTCAGGCTGCTCGAGGCAGAAGAGCGCCTCGCCGCGATCACGGCTTGCAAAGGCGATCGCGCACGGGTCGGCATCGCGGGCAAGCGGCAGCGTGACGCAGATCAGATCGCCCACGCGGGCACGCCCGATGCGCCCGCCGAGGGCCTCCTGCAGGCGCTCGTCAAGCCCGTCTGCGACGTCCGTGTCCAGAGGCACCGCAGCCGTGGCGCCGGCGCTCACGTCTCCTGGCGACCGCGTGAGATCGCGATCTCGCCTGTGCGCATCATCTCGATCAGCCCGAACGGGCGCACCATGCTCTCGAAGGCGGCGATCTTCTCCGCCCCGCCAGTGATCTCGATGACCACTGAGCGCTTGCCCACATCGACGATCTTGCCGCGAAAGATCTCGGCGATCTGCATCACCTCGCCGCGCTGGGGGCCGTCGACGGAGACCTTGAAGAGCGCCAGCTCCCGTGCGACCGTCTCCGCAGGGTCGAGATCGCGGATCTTCAGCACGTTGATCAGCTTGTGCAGCTGCTTTGTGACCTGGTCGATCGGGTGCAGCGCGCCGTCGACGGTGAGCGTGATGCGCGAGAGGTCGGGGTCGTCGGAGGGGCCGACGGTCAGCGTCTCGATGTTGAAGCCCCGCCGCGCGAAGAGGCCGGCGATGCGCGTGAGCACCCCTGACTTGTTCTCGACAAGGATCGAGAGCGTGTGCTTGCGCCCGGTGCGCAGGCTGCCCGCGGCCTGCAGCTCCTCGAGCGAGAGCGGCTCCTTGGTGCCCGGCTCCCCCACGCCCTATCCCACCATTTCCCGCGCGGCCTTGCCCGCCGGGATCATCGGGAAGGTGTTCTCCTCGCGGCTGACCCGCACATCCACCACAACCGGCCCCTCGGTCTCGATCGCGCGCTTGAAGTCATCGACCAGAGTGCGCTTGTCCTCGCAGCGCATGCCGGTGGCGCCGTAGGCCTCCGCGAGCTTGACGAAGTCGGGGTAGGGGCCCATCTCGACCGCGCTGTAGCGCTTTTCCCAGAAGAGCTCCTGCCACTGGCGCACCATCCCCAGGTAGCCGTTGTTCATGATGAAGACCTTGATCGGTATGCCCTCGGCGGAGCAGGTAGCAAGCTCCTGCGCGTTCATCTGCACCGAGCCGTCGCCCGCCACGCAGCAGACAAGTCGATCCGGGCAGCCGACCGCCGCGCCCATCGCCGCCGGCAAGCCGAAACCCATCGTGCCCAGCCCGCCCGAGTTGATCCAGCGGCGCGGCTCGGGGAAGTCGTAGTACTGAGCGACCCACATCTGATGCTGGCCGACATCGGAGGTGATGATCGCCTGCCCGCCTGTGGCCTCGTGGAGCGCGCGCACCATGTACTGTGGCTTGATCTCGCTGTCGGCGCTTTCCTCGTAGCGCAGCGGGTAGCGCTCCTGCCAGGAGGCGATGCGCTGCCACCAGGGCTCCAGCCGCGCCGGGTCGGCCGCAAGCGCGCGGTACTCGACCGCGAGCTT
The DNA here is from genome assembly GCA_021323635.1 of bacterium. Lineage (GTDB taxonomy): Bacteria > Actinomycetota > Thermoleophilia > Solirubrobacterales > Solirubrobacteraceae > Palsa-744. The sequence goes on from JAJPKQ010000037.1 coordinate 84,232, forward strand.
GCCAAGCACGCTCTTTGCGTCCCCCACGATCGGGATGTGCGCGGGAACGTTTTTAGAGATCTCCGCGGGGTCGATGTCGATGTGGATGATCTTGGCATGCGGCGCGAACTCCGAGAGCTTGCCGGTCACGCGATCGTCGAAGCGCGCGCCGATCGCGCAGATCAGGTCGGCCTCGTCCATCGCGTAGTTGGCTGCTCGCGTCCCGTGCATGCCGAGCATCCCCAGCCACTGCGGATGGGGAGCGGGAAAGGCGCCGAGCGCCATCACGGTCGCCGTGACCGGAAAGCGGTCGCAGGCCGCCAGCTCGCGCAGCTCCGCGCTCGCGTTCGAGTTGACGACGCCGCCGCCGACGTAGAGGATCGGGCGCTGGGATGCGGCAAGCGCACGTGCGGCCTGGCGAATCTGCTTCTGATTGCCTTCGACGGTGGGCTGATAGCCGGGGAGGTGCACATCGCTGACGGGCTGGTACTCGATCTCCGCGCGCGAGAGATCCTGCGGGATGTCGACAAGCGTCGGGCCCGGGCGGCCGGTGCGCGCGATGTGGAAGGCCTCGTGGATCGCGCGCGGGATCTCCTGGGGATCCTGGATCATGAAGGAGTGCTTGACGATGGGCATCGTGATGCCGATCGTGTCGGCCTCCTGGAAGCCATCGGTGCCGAGCAGCTCGGTGCGCACCTGGCCGGTGATGAAGACGACCGGCACCGAGTCCATCATCGCGTCGCAGATCGGGGTGACGAGGTTGGTCGCGCCAGGGCCGCTGGTCGCAAAGGCCACGCCAACCCTGCCCGTGGCCTTCGCATAGCCCTCCGCGGCGTGGCCGCCGCCCGCCTCATGACGCACGAGAATGTGGCGGATATCAGCATCCACAAAGGCGTCGTAAGTGGGCAGGTTCGCGCCGCCGGGCAGGCCGAAGACCACCTCGACGCCCTCGGCCTTGAGGCATTCCATGATCGCATCGACCGCGCGCATCTGCAAGAGGAGTCTAACAGCGCGCCTATTTGCTACGGCGATTGGCTGAGGCGCTGTGGGCGACCTGCGCCTCGGGCACGATCAGATGCTCGGGGAAGTAGAGCTCGCTGCCGCAGCGCGTGCAGAGCGTCTCGTGGAGCTTGACGATGCGCCCACAGCGCGGGCAGCGCCGGCGGTACTCGTTGCGTTCGTTGCGGAACGCGATCGCCGCCAGAAGACCGAAGATCGGGACCATCATCGAGATCAGGAACCAGAGCCAGAAGGAGCCGCCCTTGATCTTGCCGACAACCCCGCCGGCCAGCCCGAAGAAGGCGGCTATCACCACGTAGGCGTCGGCCGCGCCCATCGCCCCGCTGCTCTAGAGCAGCACGCGCAGCGCCCAGACCAGCCCGATGATCGCGACGACCACGACCACCACGCTTGCCAGCAGCACCACGAAGTGGACGACGAAGTGCAGCAGCAGCCAGGCTGCGACCAGCAGGACCAGCGCCGCCAGAACCGTTCGTCCCAACGAGCGCCCGCCCTGCGAGGACTTCCGGGCACCCTTTTGAATGCTCTCCATAAGTCAAGTGTAGGGGCGAATGCGGCGGCGCGCGCCGGCTGCCCGAATGCGCGCCCGTCGGGCGCGGTAGCAACTTCGCTCCACGCCGAGCGCCGACGTCGGGGACTTGGCGCTCACCTGACCAGCACCGCCATGCGGACGCTCACCCAGCGCCGATGTGAGCGCCAGCGCAGGATCAGGGTGTAAAGGCCCCGCTTGATCTGCCTGCGCTCGATCAGAAACAGCCTGAGCTTGCCGCCTTTGAGGCTTAGGGCTATGCCTTGGGCGTAGCGGCGGCCGCCTTTGACTAGGCGTGCTCTGGTGACTGCGGAGTTTGCACTGGTGTGGATGGCGCTGTTGGCTTTGATGCTGCTACAGATGCGGCTCGGGCGCTTGTCTGGGCCCTTGGTGGTTGTCAGGCAGGTGATGATCAGTGCCTCGCCCGTGGGGCCCCGTGGGCCTGTTGGGCCTGTCGGCCCGCTGCGACCGCTTGGGCCGGTTGAGCCCGTATTCCCGCTTGCGCCTGTGGGGCCTGCTTGGCCAGTTGGGCCGGTGGCACCGGTTGCTCCAGATGCTCCGGTTGCGCCAGTGGGCCCAATGGGGCCTGAGTTTGCCGGTAGACCGGTTCCGGAGAGCTTGATTTCCGAAGCGCCTTCGCCGTTGCCTTGGAGCTTGAGCGTGGCGGTGGCTTTGCCTTCTGCTTGCGGGGTGAAGGAGATTGTGATCTTGCAGACCTGCTTGAAGTAGAGGGTCGCTCCTTCGCAGTGATTTTCAAGCAAGCTGAAGTCGGCTTTCCCTTCGCCTTCGATCGCTGCGCCGGAGATGCTCAGGGACTGGGCGCCGAGGTTTTCGACAGCGACGATCTGAGCAGCAGATTCCTGCCCGATTGTCATCGTGCCGAAGGAGCCGCCGCTGAGCGAGGCGCTTGGGGCTGAATAGAAGAGTTCGGCGCTGTTGAGGAAGCCGCTGTTGTTTAAGCCCCCCGCGATCAGGACTTGGCCGTTTGGCAGCGTTGTGGCGACGGCTCCGTAGCGTGCGGCTGTCATCGAGCCGGCGAGGGCGCTGAAGCTGCCGGTGGCCGGGTTGTAGAGTTCGGCGCTGTTGAGGTAGCCGATTTCGTTTAAGCCCCCCGCGATCAGGACTTGGCCGTTTGGCAGGCTGGTGGCGGTGGCCCCGTAGCGTGCGGCTGCCATCGAGCCGGTGAGGGCGCTGAAGCTGCCCGTGGCCGGGTTGTAGAGTTCGGCGCTGTTGAGGAGGCTGCCGTTGTAGCCGCCTGCGATCAGGACTTGGCCGTTTGGCAGGCTGGTGGCTGTGGCCCCGTAGCGTGCGGTTGTCATCGAGTCTGTGAGGGCGCTGAAGCTGCCGGTGGTCGGGTTGTAGAGTTCGGCGCTGTTGAAATAGCTGCCGTTGTAGCCACCCGCGATCAGGACTTGGCCGTTTGGCAGGCTGGTGGCGGTGGCGCTGTAGCGTGCGGTTGTCATCGAGTCTGTGAGGGCGCTGAAGCTGCCCGTCGCCGGGTTGTAGAGTTCGGCGCTGTTGAGATAGCTGCCGTTGTAGCCACCCGCGATCAGGACTTGGCCGTTTGGCAGGCCAGCGGCCGCGGCTCCTTCGCGTGCGGTTGTCGTCGAGCCGGCGAGGGTGGCAATGCTGCCTGTGGCGGGAATGTAGAGTTCGGCGCTGGTGAGATAGCTGCCGTTTAAGCCCCCCGCGATCAGCACATCGCCGTTTGGCAGGTTGGCGGCGGTGGCGTGGTAGCGCGCGCTCGCCATCGCCCCGACACCAAGCCCTGAGAAATAGGGCGCCGGCGTTTCGGCCCGAGCTGGCGGCGTGCCCAGGACGCCCAGAGCAAGTGTAGTCGCGACCGCCGCTGCCAGAGCCCACATTGCAGGTTGAGCTGATCTGATGTGCATGTGCGGCGCTCCTCCTCTGTCTTTTCTGGATGGCTTGCGTATATTGGCCAGCCACCCTTCATCGGTCAGCCTGAACTGCATCCAATCCTTGGAGCGCGCTTACAAGGGTCAAGCGGCCGGTATCGGTGCGTAAAGTCTGCCATCTTCACTCGGCGTGAGCATCCCCAGCGCGCTGTATCGGCGCCCTAGCGGTGGAAGACCTCAACATACTCGAAGATCGGGTTTGCCAGCTCCAGAGGCGTCCGCCAGCGCTCGCGATTGAGCAGCTCAACCTGCATCCGTGCACAGAACGCCTCCATCATGGCGGTATTGAAGGCGTCGCCAACGCGGCCCATCGAGAGCTCAAGCCCGACGCTTGTGACCAGCACGCTTGAGCCCCGCCGAGCTCAGGTGGCCGATTCAGGCTCGGGTTCGCCCGCCACGATCGGCCGCACGTCGGCGCAAAGCTCCGCCGGCGCCAGCGTCAGGCCGGCATCGCCGCGATCCTGACTAGAGCCCAAGCTGCTCTCGGATCAGGGCGCTCACAGCCTGCCCGTCGGCGCGCCCGCGACTGGCGCGCATGACGTGGCCGACGATCGGCCCGATCGCCTTGCCCTCGCCGGCGCGCACCTGCTCGGCCGCCTGCGGGTTTGCTGCGATCGCCTCCGCCACCATGCGCGCAAGCTCGCCCTCGTCAGATAGCGCCTCAAGGCCCTCGGCCGCTGCGATCTGCGCGGGGTCGCCGCCTTCGGCGAGCATCCGCTCGAGCACCTGGCGTGCGCCGCCGACGCTGAGGCGACCGGCCGCAAGCAGCGCGACCAGCTGCGCAAGCGCAGCCGGCGGCACATTGCCGCCCTGCGTCTCGAGCTCTCCCGCCGCGCGCGGCAGCAGCTCCTCGCTCAGCCAGGTCGCGATCAGGCGCGGCTCGGGCGTCGGCTGCAGGGCGCCGGCTGCGGCCAGCGAGGCCTCGAAATACGCATACAGCTCACCGCGAAAGGCGAGCTGGCGGGCAAGCTGCTCAGGCAGCGCCAGCGTCTCGCGCAGGCGCCGCGCGCGCGCGCTCGGCAGCTCCGGGATCGCCGCGCGCGCGCGCTTCACCATCGCCTCGCTGATCAGGACCGGGGGCAGATCGGGCTCGGGGAAGTAGCGGTAGTCGTGCGCCTGCTCCTTTGAGCGCATCACCTCGAGGCTGCCGCTTGCTGGGTCGAAGTGCAGGGTCTCCTGCGCCACCTCTCCCCCGCCCTCGACGATCGCCTCCTGGCGAGCGATCTCCGCGGCGATGCCACGTTCCAGGAAGCGGAAGGAGTTCATGTTCTTCAGCTCGGTCTTCACTCCCAGTTGCGTGCTGCCCACAGGCCTGATCGAGACGTTCGCGTCAGCGCGTAGCGAGCCCTCCTCCATGTTCACGTCGCTCACCCCCAGCTCGCGCAGGGTGGCGCGCAGCAGCCGCAGCCAGGCGCCGGCCTGCTCGGCAGAGCGCAGGTCCGGCTCGGTGACGATCTCTACCAGCGGCGTGCCGCCGCGGTTGAAGTCGACCAGCGAGGTCTCCGACCCGTGGATTCGCCCCGAGGCGCCGACGTGGATCAGCTTTGCTGCATCCTCCTCCAGGTGGACGCGGTGGATGCGCACGCCCTCAAGCTCGCCGCCGCGGCAGAGCGGCTCGTCGTACTGGGAGATCTGATAGCCCTTGGGCAGGTCGGGGTAGAAGTAGTTCTTGCGGTGAAAGATCGAGCGCGGCGCAAGCTCCGATCCGAGCGCCTGACCGATCATCAGCCCAAAGTGCACCGCCTGCGCGTTTGCCACCGGCAGCGCGCCCGGCAGCCCCAGGCAGACAGGGCAGGTGAGCGTGTTGGGCTCCGCTCCGAAGGCGACCGCGCAGGAGCAGAACATCTTTGTCGCGGTGGCCAGCTGCACGTGGATCTCAAGGCCGATCACCGGCTCGTAGGCGCTCACGCTGGCCCTCCCTGGTGTATGCCGCCCGCCTCGCCGCCGGCGCCATTGACATGCGCGTGCCCAAGGCCCCTGTGCCTGCGCGCGGGAGAGCCGTCGAAGCCAAGCGCTTGCTCGAGCGCGTGGGCCACCTCCAGCAGCGGCCCCTCGGAGAAGGCCGGCCCGGCTATCTGGAGGCCGATCGGCATCCCTGAGGCCGAGTCGCCCGGCTTGCCGCTGAGGCCGCAGGGAATCGAGATCGCCGGGATGCCCGCCAGCGACATCGGCACGGTGAAGTAGTCGTTGAGGTACATCTGCCAGGGACTCTGAACCGCCCCGAGCTCGAAGGCGACCGTGGCCGCAGTGGGTGTGAGCAGGAAGTCGACCTTCGGCGCCGCCGCGCCCCTGGCCGCGCGCCCCTCGCCGGCGAACAGCCGTCTGAAGTCCTCGGCGATCAGCGTCCTTACCTTCTGCGCCTGGCCGTAGTAGGCGTCGTAGTAGCCCGCGGAGAGGACATAGGTGCCGAGCATGATCCGCCGCTTGACCTCAGCGCCGAAGCCCTCGCTGCGGCTCTGCGCATACATCGCATAGAGCTCGCGCCGGGCCCGCTCGTCGCCTGAGCGATGACCAAAGCGGACGCCGTCGAAGCGCGCGAGGTTGGAGGAGGCCTCGGCCGGGGCAAGGACGTAGTAGGCGGAGAGGGCAAGCGCGGCGTGCGGCAGCGAGACCTCCTCGATCCGCGCGCCCAGGCTCATTGCGAGCTCGAGCGCGCGCTCGAAGGCCGCCTGCACTCCCGGTTCGATCCCCCCCGCCTGCGCGCCCGCCTGCGCGGAGAGCTCGCGCGCGACGCCGAAGGTGACACCTTCGAGATCTGTCCGTTGCGGCAGCGCCAGCGGCTCGGGCAGCCCGACCGAGGTAGCGTCGCGCCGGTCGCGCCCTGCGATCGCTCCCAGCAGCAGCGCGGCGTCGCGGACGCTGCGGCTGAGCGGCCCGGCCTGGTCGAGCGAGGACGCGAAGGCGATCATCCCGTGGCGGGAGACCGCGCCGTAAGTGGGCTTCAGCCCGACGATCCCGCAGAAGGAGGCCGGCTGGCGGATCGAGCCGCCGGTGTCGGTCCCCAGCGCCCAGGGCACCAGGCCCGCAGCGACCGCCGCCGCCGAGCCGCCCGAGGATCCGCCGGGCACCCGATTGCGGTCCCAGGGGTTTCTGACCGCGCCAAAGGCGCAGTGCTCGGTCGATGAGCCCATCGCAAACTCGTCCTGGTTGGTCTTGCCCAGCAGCGGCGCCCCGGCATCGAGCGCGCGTTGCACCGCCGTTGCGGTGTAGGGAGGGATGTAGCCCTTGAGCATCAGCGATCCTGACTGGCTGGGAGCGCCAGCCGTGCAGAAGAGGTCCTTGACGCCAAGCGGCACCCCGCCCAGCGGCGCCTCCGCCGCGCTCGAGCCATCGGGCACGCCCGCGGCAAGCCAGCAGAAGCAGTTGAGCTCAAGAGCCTCGGGCTCCTGCGCGCGGGAGCGGTAGAAGGCAAAGAGCTCGCCGGGGTCAAGCTCGCCGGCATGGGCCGCCGCGGCGGTCGCCTCCGCCGAGAGCTCCAAGATGTCGGAGACGCCCACTACCTGCTCCTTGCTCTGTGTGCGCCTGCCGTGTCCATCGCTAAGCCTGCGGGCTGGGGACGAGAAAGCCTTCCTCGCTTGCCTCGGGCGCGCCCGCAAGCGCATCCGCGCGCGCCAGCGAGGGCTGCACCTCGTCGGCGCGCAGCGTGCCCTCAGCAAGGGCAAGGTGCGCAGTCGGGGCGACGTCGGTGACATCGGCCGCAGCGATTCGCTCAACGTGAGTGAGGATCTCCGAGAGCTCGCGCGCATAGCGCTCGACCTCTTCCTCAGAGAGATCCAGGCGCGCAAGCTGTGCGATCTGCAGAACCTGTGCGCGATCGATCATCGCGGGGCCCCCGCATCGCTGGAAGCAGCGCCACCGGGAGTAGGCGGCGGCTTGGGCGCGACGGTCGGAGGCTCGTAGGCGTCGGTGCGCTCGTCGCGCATCGCGCCCCAGCAGCCGACCAGACAGAGCAGCGCGCCCGCCAGCAGGAGCCAGCCGCCGGCGGCAACGCCGCCGGCGCCCGTCGGTCGCTCGAGCACGCGCACGATCGCCGCGATCACGCCTGCGATCGCACCCCAGGTCGCCCACACCGCGGTGGCAATCGGCACCGCGCTGGAGCGCTCGAAGATCGCGCTTGCCGCGACCGCGATGGCGCCCACGCCCGCCAGCATCACAAAGGCGGCCGCCGGCCCGAACGTCGCCCACAGCGACAGCGACCCGCCGCCGGCGCGATCGTATGCGGGCAGCAGCATTCCGGCGATCAGGCAGGCGGCGCCCGCGAGGGCGATCAGCTCCCCGGAGCGCAGGCGCATCAGGCCGCGGCGCCTCATCTTGCGGTCACCTGCATCTGCGCTGCCTGAAGCGTGTTTGCAAGCAGCATCGCAATCGTCATCGGCCCGACGCCCCCCGGCACAGGGGTGATCGCGGAGGCCACCGCGGCCACCTCCGCGAAGTCCACATCACCGACCAGGCCGCTTCGGTTCCCTGCCTCCTGCGGGCTGATGCGGCTGATGCCCACATCGATCACGACCGCCCCCTCCTTGACCCAGTCCCCGCGCACCATCCGCGGGCGCCCCGCCGCTGCGATCAGCAGATCCGCGCGCCGGGTGACCTCCGCGAGGTTGCGCGTGCGTGAGTGGCAGATCGTCACGGTCGCGTTGGCAAGCAGCAGCAGCGCCGCCATCGGCTTGCCAAAGAGGTTGGAGCGGCCGATCACGACCGCCTCTCTGCCCTCCAGCGCGACGCCCGCCTCCTCGAGCAGGCGCATCACCCCCAGCGGCGTGCACGGCCGCAGCCCCTCGCGCCCCAGCGCGAGCAGCCCGGCATTGATCGGCGTCAGCCCGTCGACGTCCTTGAGCGGGTCGATCATCGCGATCAGCTCCTGTGCGGGAAGATGGGCCGGCAGCGGCAGCTGCAGCAGCACGCCGCTCACCGCCGGGTCCGTGCACAGCCGCGAGAGCAGCTCGGCAACCTCGTTGCGATCGGCATCCGCGGGCAGGCGCTCGTCGAAGGCCGCCATGCCAACCTCGCGGCAGGCGCGCTGCTTGCCCTCGACGTAGACGGTGGACGCGGGATCCTCGCCCACGAGCACCGTCGCCAGCCCGGGTGGCGCGCCATGCGCACGCTGGTGCTCTGCCACCCGCTCGGCCAGCTGCGCGCGCACCCGCGCAGCAACCGCCTTGCCGTCGATCACCTCTGCCTGCACCGGCCGGATGCTATAGGCGCCGGAGGTTTGCGTACTCGGTGAGCAGCGTGCGTTCGGACCCGTCCGAGGCGAAGCGCACAACAACCGCGCCGGGCCCGTCGAGCGCGGTGACCACACCCTCGCCAAAGAGGTCGTGCAGGACGTCGTCGCCGACGGCGACCTGCAGGCCGCAGCCCACCGTCCCCGCACCCGCCGGTCGCCGTCCAGCTGAGCGCTGCAGCCCCCCCGCAGCGGGCCTGAGCGCGCGGCGCGAGGCGCCCTGCCAGCCCTCCTGCACGAGGCTCTCCGCAAGCACCTGCTCGGCGGGCAGCTCATCGAGAAAGCGGCTCGCCATCGTGTATGAGCTTGCGCCGAAGCTGTAGCGACGCAGCGCCCGGGTGAGGTGCAGGAGCCGCATCGCGCGGGTCAGGCCGACATAGAAAAGGCGGCGCTCTTCTTCTAAGCCGCCCTCCTCGATCGCCCGCGAATGCGGGATCATGCCCTCCTCGCAGCCGATGATGAAGACGACCGGGTACTCGCTGCCCTTGGCGTTGTGCAGCGTCGTCAGCGTGACCGCCCCATCGGGCCCGTCCGCCGCCTGCGCCTCCTCGGCGGCACCGGCAAGCGCGGTCTGCTCGAGGAAGCGCTCGAGGCTGAGCGGCTCGGCCGCGGGCTCCCCCGCCAGCTCTGCCGCCAGCGCGACCAGCTGCTCGAGGTTCTCGATGCGCCCCTGCGCCTCAGGCGAGTCCTCTGCCTGCAACGCCGCGATCATGCCGCTCTCGCGCAGGGTCGCTGCGATCAGCTCGGCAACCTCGATGCCGGAGGCGATGCGCGCGCGCAGGGAGTCAAGCAGCGCGGCGAGCTCGCGCAGCCCCCGCGCCGCGCCGCGGCTGACGCCGGGCACGCTCTCGGCGGAGGCTGCCAGCTCGCAGAGCGAGAGCCCCTGCTCGGCGGCGTAGGCCTGCAGCCTTGCAAGCGAGGAGGCACCGACGCCCCGCCGCGGCGTCGCCACCGCGCGCAGGAAGGCGACGCTGTCGCGGGGGTTGACCAGCAGCGAGAGGTAGGCGAGCGCATCCTTGATCTCAGCGCGCTCATAGAAGCGCGCGGCGCCGATCAGCCGGTAGGGGATCTGGTTGCGCACGAGCGCCTCCTCAAGCACCCGCGACATCGCGTTGGTGCGGTAGAAGACCGCGATCTCCGACAGCGCCCTGCCGCCCTCCAGCTGGCGCTCGATCTCACCCACCACATAGCGGGCCTCCGCATGCTCGTCCTCGAGCTCGCTGATGCGCACCGGCTCCCCGGCGCCAAGCTCAGACCACAGCCGCTTGGGCAGGGCGGCGCTGTTGTTGGCGATCAGCGCGTTTGCGGCATCGAGAATGTGCTGCGTGGAGCGGTAGTTCTGCTCCAAGCGAATCACACGCGCCTCGGGGAAGTCGGCCTCGAAGTCGAGGATGTTTCGCACATCGGCGCCGCGAAAGCCGTAGATCGACTGGGCGTCGTCGCCGACCACCGCGAGGTTACGCGCGCCGGGCGGCTTCTCCTCCTCCGCGCTGAGCTCCTCGCGAGCATCCGCTCGCACCGCAGCTGTGCGATCCGCCAAAAGGCGCACGATCCGGTACTGGGCCAGGTTCGTGTCCTGGTACTCGTCGATCAGGATGTGGCGGAAATGCAGCGCATAGCGGCTGCGCACCTCCGGATGGCGCTCGAAGAGGCGGACCGTCAGCCTCAGCAGGTCATCAAAGTCAAGCGCGTTGGCGCTCTGCAGCTCGCGCTCATAGCGGCTATAAGTCTCCGCCAGGAGCTCCTCGAAGCCGCCACGCGAGCGCTCGACCTCGCCGGCGGACAGCAGCTCGTTCTTGGCCTGCGAGATCCGGCTCTGCAGCAGCGCGGGCGCAAAGCGCTTGGTGTCGACGTCGAGCGACTCGAGCACCCGCTTGACAACGCGGCGAGAGTCTGCCTGGTCGTAGATAGTGAAGCTCGGCGTATATCCGAGCAGCTCGGCATGCGCTCGCAGCATCCGCGCGCAGACGGAGTGGAAGGTCGCGATCCAAAGGCCCTGCACGCTGCGCTGAAGCAGCGCCTCTGCGCGCTCGCGCATCTCGCGTGCAGCCTTGTTGGTGAAGGTGATCGCCAGGATCTGATCGGGAGCTGCCTGGCCTGAGAAGACGAGATAGGCAAGGCGGTGCGTGAGCACGCGGGTCTTGCCCGAGCCGGCTCCGGCAAGGATCAGCAACGGCCCCTCACCGTGCGTCACCGCAGCGCGCTGTGGCTCGTTGAGGCCGCCCAGCAGCTCCTCCGCGCGGCCTGAAGCGCCGCCGCCCGCCTTGATGATCACCGTCTGGCCCATCGCCACTCAGCATAAGGGCGGCAGCGGCACGAGCGGGACCGCTCAGCCGCCGACCGGATTGCGGCCCTTGCGCGGCTTGGGAGGATGAGCAGACGCGCGAGCACCTGACGCCTTGCCGTTGCGCGCATTGGCTGCCGTGCCGGCGCCCGCGTCGCCAAGCGCCTCTTCGAGCGCCCCGATGCGCGCGGCCAGCGCTTCGATCGCCTCGGCGATCGGATCGGGCAGGTGGATCCAGTCGGTGTCCGGCCCCTCCGGCCGGCGCCCCTCCACGCGCACCGGATGGCCCGGATTGCCGACAACGGTCGTGTTCGGGGGCACATCGTTGATGACAACCGTGTTGGCGCCGATCTTGGCGCCATGACCTACGCGGATCGGCCCCAGCAGCTTCGCGCCGGAGCCGATCGTCACGTTGTCCTCGACCGTCGGATGGCGCTTGCCGCTCGCAAAGCCGGTGCCGCCTAGGGTCACACCCTGGTAGAGGGTGACATTCGCGCCGATCTGGGCGGTCTCGCCGATCACGACCCCGGCGCCATGGTCGATGAAGAGGCCCTCGCCGATCTGCGCCGCCGGATGAATCTCGATCGCGGTCAGCGTGCGCGCGACCAGCGCGACGAGCCGCGGCGCAAGCGGAATGCGCGCGTCGCTCAGCGCATGCGCGACGCGATGGGCAAGCATCGCGTGGATGCCCGGCCAGGTGAGCACGATCTCTAGCGTGCTGGCCTCGCGCGCTGCGGGATCGCGCTGCCGGGCGGCTGCGACGTCGCGCCTGACCTCGAAGAGCATCCGCCGGGCGAGGGCAATCCCGGAGCTCAGCATGGCTAAAGCGTAGCGGCGTCAGAGGCGCCCTCGCGCTTGGGCGGGGCAAAGAAGGCCTGCGAGACATAGCGCTCGCCCGAGTCAGGGATGATGACGACTATGCGTGCGCCCTTGAGCTCCGGGCGCGCCGCGACGGAGAGGGCCGCCCACAGCGCCGCGCCGCCGGAGATGCCGATCAACAGACCCTCGCTGCGCGCCGCCCGCCAGGCGGTCTCGATTGCCCGATCGTCGGGCACGGCGATGACCTCGTCGATCAGCGCGCGATTGAGCACCGGCGGGATAAAGCCCGCGCCGATGCCCTGGATGCGGTGCGGCCCGGGACTGCCGCCCGAGAGCACCGGCGAGGCTGCGGGCTCGACTGCGATCACCCGCAGGCGCCGATTACGGGTGCGCAGGTACTCGCCAGTGCCGGTGATCGTCCCGCCCGTGCCGACCCCCGCCACCAGCACATCGACGTGGTCATCGAGCGCCGCTGCGATCTCCGGGCCGGTGCTGCGGCGGTGCGCCTCGGGGTTTGCCGGGTTCGAGAACTGATCGGGCATGAACGCATCGGCGCCGCCCGCAAGCTCCCGCGCGGCCGCAACGGCCTCGTGCATGCCCCCGAGCGACTCGGTGATCTGCACGCGCGCGCCATAGAGGGCAAGCAGCGTCTCGCGCTCGCGGCTCATGCCCTGCGGCAGCGTCAGCACCAGGTCATAGCCCTTGGCTGCGCAGACGAAGGCCAGCGCGATGCCCGTGTTGCCGCTGGTCGCCTCGACGATCGTCGTGCGGCCGGGCTCGATCCGCCCCTCGCGCTCGGCCGCCTCGATCATCGCGATGCCGATGCGGTCCTTGACCGAGCCGCCGGGGTTGAAGGCCTCGAGCTTGGCGAACAGCCGCGCGCCCTGCGCGGACGCGGGGGCGTCGAGCAGACGCGTGATCTCGACCAGCGGCGTGCGGCCGATCAGCTGCGCGACATTTGCCGGGACTGCGCTCATCTGCCGCGCGCCGATGCCAGCGGCGCCGCGCAAGCTGCGTTCATCGCGCCTGGGCTTCGCGTTCCTTGGCTTCTTCTTCGATTTCCTTGGCGGCTTCAGCCGTTTCCTTGGCTTCGGAGCTCTTGCCTTCGCGCTTGAGCGTCGCCACTTCTTCGTTCAGTTCCTTGGCTTCCTGGCGGTCTTCGGCTGCCTGCCGGGAGGCACGCTTGCGGGCCGTCGCAGCCCGTTCGGAGGCGTTCTCGTGCGCTTCTGCTTCCGCTTCCTTGCTTGCCTGTGTCGCCTTCTTGCTCAGTTCGCTCGCTTCTTCTTCGGCGAGCTTGGCTTCTTCGCTCTTGCCTTCGGACTTCAGCTTCTTGGCTTCTTCGCTGGCTTCGGTGGCTTCATGGCGCTTTTCGCTGGCTTCTTCAGCTGCGCTTGCGGGCTTTGACGGCGCTTCGGATTCCGCGGCGGCGCTTTCCGTCGCGGTGCTCGCGCTGCCCGAGGTGCTCTTGCTCGTTGATGAGCCACAGGCGGCGGTGCCGAGGGCGATCAGCGGCGCGGCCAGCAGCGCAAGCAGGGGCCGGCGCAGGCGCAGGCGCTTGGCAGCGAGTCTCATGCACCGCAGGGTACATGCTCGCGCCGACGGAAGTGCCCCCCTCGCAGGTCGCAAGCGCAGGGCGGCGCCGATGCGGCTGCGCGGTGGTAGCCTAGATCGCGGAGATCGGGATGAAGGCATCGGGCAAGTCCACGCTCCTCGGGTTCCTCTCGCTGCTGGCGATTACGGCTGGTGCGCCCGCCAGCGCGCTTGCGGAAGGGGCGACCACAGCGACGCTCGCGCCCTCCTTCTCGCCAAACAGCGCCGGGGCGCGCACTACGGTCGTCTTCTCCGCGCGCCTGAGCGGCCCGGGCGGCGCGCTGCCCTCCCCGCTCACGAAGCTGACCGCCTACCTGCCGGTGGGGTTGACCGGCCTGCGCATGCAGTGGCCGCGCACGCTCGGCTGCTCGCTGAGGCGACTGCTCGCACACGGCGGCCGTGCCTGCCCGGCGCGCTCGCAGATCGGCAGCGGCAGCGCCCTGCTGGGCTGGGAGGAAGGCGGCAGGATCCTGACCGCCAGGGCGCGGCTGTCGGTGTTCGTGGGGCCGACCGACGGGCCCTATGTGCTCGAGGTGCTGGGCGAAGGGCAGCCGCCGCTGCCGGGGCGAATCGGCTTCACCGAGAGCCTCGCAGCCGTCTCGGCGCCGTTCTCCTCCTCCACCGAAGCGACGATCCCGGCGATCGTCACGCGCGGCGGCCAGCATGCCTCGACGCTGGAAGTGACGCTTGCGATCGGCGCGCCCGTCGGCGCTGCCAAGGCCACGCCTGCGCGAGCCGCTCGCAAGCGCGGTTCCGATCGGCGCGCGCTGCGATCGGCCCCGCGGCAGCGTGCGCGCCTACGCCGAGCCGCTGGCGCGCACCGTCGCCCCCACAGTGGCGTGCGCGGCGAAATGAAGCTCTACCTGCCCGACGCCTGCCCTGTGGGTGGGTACACCTGGGAGGCGATATTCGGCTTTGCCGGCGGCTCAACCCAGACGGTGCGCACGCAGACGCCCTGCGGCTGAGCGCCGGGCGGGGAGCCAAAACATCTGGGCGGCGCGCTCGGGTGCGTCTGCGACCGGACGACTAGAGCTTGCGCACGCGCACGGCCGTTCCGTAAGCGCAGATCTCGGTCCAGTTGCCGCCGAGCTCAGAGGTGTCGAAGCGGAAGGCGAGCACCGCGTTGGCACCTTTGGCCTCGGCCTCGGCAACCAGCCGCTCAGTGACCTGATCGCGGCTGTGGGCAAGCATCTTGGTCATGCCCTTCAGCTCGCCGCCAATCAGCGATTTGAGCCCGGCGCCGATCTGGGAGCCGAGGTTGCGCGAGCGCACCGTCAGGCCGTAGACCTCGCCGATTACCTCCTCGACCGCGTAGCCGGGCAGGTCGTTCATCGTTGATATCAGCACGAGCTCAGGCTAACAGCCGCAGCGCACGGGAGGCTCAGATGTAGTACATCGCCGCGCCCGCCGCGCGCCTCTCGCGCTCGAGCACGTCGGCGATGCTCGCTCGCGCCAGCACGTCGCGGGCGGCGAGGGCGGCGTCGCGCAGCACACCCTCGGCGCCCGCCCCGAGCTCGCCATCAAGGAGCTCGACGATCTCAAGCACCGTGATCTCGGCGGGCGCCCGCGCCAGGCGATAGCCGCCTTTGACCCCGCGCTGGGAGGTAAGGATGCCGGCGCGCCGCAGCGTCGCAAACAGCTGCTCGAGGAACTGCGCGGGGATGTCGCGCCGGCGCGCAAGCTCGCCGATCGGCACCGGCTGCTCGCCGCCGCTGCTCGCAAGCTCGCTGAGCGCAGCAAGCGCGTAGCGGGACTTGGTTGAGATGGTGATCATCGCAGCACCCTGGCGGCGCAGCATAGCCCCGGGCGCCCCGGTCGCGCGCTGCTGTGGGGTGGCGGCAAGGGGCAACGCGCACCCGGCGGCGGCGCCTGGGAGCCGGGCAGCGGCGTGCGCCGCTACAGCCAGCCGCGCTCGGTGGCGATCAGGACGGCCTGGGCTCGATCGACCGCGCCGAGCTTGCCGTAGATGTTGTGCAGATGGGTGCGGACGGTGCTGGTCGAGAGCAGCAGCTCGTGCGCGATCTGCTTGTAGACCTTGCCTTCGGCAAGGCGCTGCAGAACGCCGATCTCGCGCGCGGAGAGCGGACAGGGATCGACATGCCGGCGCCTGGCGGCGGTGGCCGTCGGCAGCTCATACATGATCTGGCGCAGCTTCGCCGGCCCCAGGCCCACAGCGCGCGCGCCCGCCAGCATCTCGACAGGCGAGACGGGCGTGCCCTGGCCGTAGTGGGCAAGCATGTCCCCCAGGCGCACGAGCGCAGCCTCGCCGTCGATCTCAGGGTTGTGATGGCGCTCGATCACCGAGGCGATCGTCGCCGGCAGGCCCCAGCGGCGTGCAAATACGCCCCCCATCAGGGTGTGGTCGACGCCCAGCTCGCGGCGCTCCTGGTGGACGCGCTGCTCGGGAGTGCCCGCGCCCTGGTGCACCAGCGTCGGGTAGCCAGGGTAGGCGTGCATGAGCACGAGCTTGCCGACATCGTGCAGCAGGCAGATCGCGGTGAGGCGGTCACGATGCTCGTAGCCGACCTCCGCTGCCACGCAGTCGGCCGCCTGCTGGCAGGCGAGCGCGTGCAGTCGGAAGCGCTCAGGCGTCGTGTCCCAGACGCCCGAGTGCTCGAAGAAGTCAAACGTGCGCATCGCTCCGACCAGCGTACGCAGGGCGTCCACCGTCAACAGCTCGACCGCGCCGACGACGGTGTCGATGCGTCCGGAGGTAGGCGTCGGCGCCTCGTTTGCGACGTGCAGCACGCGCAACGTCAGCGCGACGTCGGACTCGATCGCCGCGACGATCTCGGCGGTCGCGACGTGCTCGTCCTCGAGCAGCGCCAGCAGGCGCTCGCGCGAGGCCGCAAGCGCGGGAAAGGCCTCGATCGCCTGGAAGGCCTTGGTCAGGCGCTGCGCTCGTCCGGCGCCATAGCGGTCATCGGGCGCAAGCTGGGCGTCCGCCTCCTTGAGCGCGCCATCAGAGTCGACCGCGCGCAGACGCCGTGGCCGCTCCGCGCCGGCAGCTAGCTCCGCTGAGGCGTCCGACGCAGACCCGCTGCGCGCGCCCCTCCGCGTCCGCGGGGCTCCGAGCGCTCGCTTGCCGCTCGCTTCGATGCTCTTTGCTGGTTCCATATCTAGCCTGCTCCGTCCGTGGCGCTGTTCAGCTGGGTTGGGGTTATTCGGTCTCTGCCTGCCGGCGCCAGCGCGGGCGCGGCATGCAACATTCGCTTCCTTATGCGCCAGCTATCGGCAGCGGTGGACGGGTGGTTGAGGCCCATTTGGGCGCCCCACCGAGAGGCTGAGGACGTCCAGCAGCGCCGACGGCGCGCGGAAGCCGCCTAAAGCTGCGCGAAGCTGCTCAACGATCGCGCGCGCAAAGGCGCAATGAGCCTGTGCAGCGGCGCTCCGAGGGCTCGATCATCCGTCCAGGGCGAGTTGCTGCGCCGAGGTTTGCAGGGCGTCCTTCATGCGCTCCAGGGCCTGCTCGCGCCCCAGCGCGGCAAGGCTCTCGAAGATCCCGGGAGAGACCGCGCGCCCGGCGATCGCAACGCGGATCGGTTGGTAGAGCGCGCCGGGCTTGACGCGCTCGCGGGCGATGATCGCTGCCAGCGCCAGCTCGATCTGGCGCTCATCGAAGGGCTCGCAGGTGCGCAGCGCCTCGTAGGCGCGCATTAGCAGCTCCCTGCCGGCGCGATCGAGGTGGCGCGCGGCCGCTTGGGCGTCGATCTCACGGCGCTCAAAGAGGAAGCCTGCCAGCGGCCAGAACTCGGCCAGCGTTTGGATCTTCTCCTGGCTGATCGCAGCGGCGCGGTGCAGCAGCTGTGGGTGGCGCGCGAGCGCCTGGGCGTGCTCAGGCTGCTCGGTGGCGATGAACGCCTGCAGCCTGGCCGCAAGCTCGGCGGCCGGGAGCGCGCGGATGTAGATGCCGTTCAGCCAGCGCAGCTTGGCGGCGTCGAAGCGCGCGGGGTTGCGGCTGACGCGCTCCAGCGTGAAGCGCGCAATCAGCTGCTCGCGCGAGAGCACCGTCTGGTCGTCGCCCGCCCCCCAGCCGAGCAGCGCGAGGTAGTTGCAGACCGCCTCCGGCAGCAGCCCTTCTGTGCGCAGCTCCTGCACCGAGGCCGCCCCGTGGCGCTTGGAGAGCTTTCTGCCATCGGGCCCGTGGAGCAGCGGAAGGTGCGCATAGGCGGGCGGCCCATCCTCGCCCCCCAGGCCAAGCTCGCGAGCTGCTTCGATCACAAGCAGCTGCTTGGGGGTGTTGGAGAGATGATCCTCGCCGCGCACGACGTGGCTGACGCGATCATCCAGGTCGTCGATCGCGACCGCGAAGTTGTAGAGCACGCTGCCGTCCGCGCGCGCGATCACGGGATCGTCGAGATGGGCGTGCGCAAAGACGGTGTCGCCGCGGATCAGGTCGTGCACGACGGTCTCGCCCTGCTCGGGCACGCGCAGGCGGATCGCGCCCTCCCCGTCGTCGCGCCCGCGGAAGCCGCGCTGGGCGCCGTGACGCTCCTTGAAGGCCTTGACGTCCGCCGCCGTCGCCAGGCAGCGATAGGCGCGACCACTCTCAAGCAGCGCTGCCAGTGCCTGGCGGTGGCGCTGCTCGCGGGCGCTCTGCAGGAAGGGTCCCTCGTCGTAGTCGATCTCCAGCCAGCGCAGCGCGTCCAAGATCTGCTCGATGTTCTCGGCGCTGGAGCGCTCGCGGTCGGTGTCCTCGATGCGCAGGATCAGCGCACCGCCGCTCGCGCGCGCAAGCAGGAAGTTGTAGAGAGCGGTGCGAGCGCCGCCGATGTGCAGCGCTCCGGTGGGTGATGGCGCAAAGCGAAGACGCATATGATCGCTGAATGCTATTCGGCGCGCACGTCTCCCCGGCGGGGGGCCCCGCCAACGCTGTGCACCGCGGCGAGGAGCGCCACTGCGAGGCGATTCAGATCTTCAACCAGTCACCGCGCGCCTGGCGCGGTCGCCTCTACACCGACGAGGAGGTCGCCGCCTTCCGTGCGGCGCTTGCCGCAAGCCCGGTCAAGGCCTGCGTGATCCACGCCATCTACCTGCTCAACTGCGCAAGCGAGGACCCGGAGATCCGCAACAAGTCGCGCGAGGCGCTCACGCTCGCGCTGCAGGCGGGCGCTGAGCTGGGCGCCCTGGGCGTGGTGCTGCACCCGGGCTCGGCCAAGCAGAGCGATCCCGCCAAGGCGATCAGGCGTGCCGGTGAGACGATCCGCGCCGCGCTGGCGCAGAGCGAGGGCTGCGAGCTGCACCTGGAGAACACGGCCGGCGCAGGCGGCACGCTCGGCCGCTCTGTGGAGGAGCTGGCGGCGCTGCATGAGGCGATCGGCGTCGAGCAGCGCGTGGGGATCTGCCTGGACTCCTGCCATCTCTTCGCCTCCGGCTACGACCTGCGCCGGCCGGGCGTGATGAGCGCTCTGCACCGCGACCTGGAGCGCCTGATCGGCAGGGGCGCCGTGCGCTCGCTGCACCTCAACGACTCGCAGGCGCCGCTGGGCTCCAATCGCGACCGGCACGCCAACCTCGGCGCCGGCGAGCTCGGCGTGGAGGGCCTTCGCAACTTCGTGCACGAGCGCGGGCTGCAGAGGCTGCCGTGCATCCTCGAGACCCCCGGGGCGCGCCGCGAGGGCGCCTCGGCGGCCGAAGTCGACCTCGCGCGCAAGATCCACGCGCAGGCGCGCTGAGGCGCGCCGCTCAGGCGAGCGCCCCGGCGGCAAGCGCCCGCGGCAGCGTGCCGAGCACGCGCTCGACTTCCGCGCGCAGCCCGGGCGAGTCGCTCACGCGGTAGTCGGCGCCCAGCCGCAGGCGCCTGACGCCCGCGCGCGTGCGCATTGAAAGCACCACATCAGCCTCGCCGGGGAAGTGCTCGAGCACCCGCTTGAGCTCCTCGATCGCCCCCGTGCGCAGGGATGCGCTCTCCAGCTCGATCATCAGCGCCCGCAGCTGCGGGTCACCGGAGGCGGCCTGCGCTACCGTCCCCTCCGCGCGAACCGACCCCACGCTGCCCGCGCCCCCATCCTGCGGGCCCTGCCGGTCCTCATCCGCCGAGAGAGCCGCGCGCGCGGCTTCGATCTCCTGCTGGTCGGGCGAGAACTCTCCCACCTCCGATACGACCACGCAGGTCCTGCCCGCTTCCTTGTGGTCGACGCGCCCGCGCACGAGCACAACGCGGTCGCCGGCCAGCAGCGCCTCATGCTCGCCGAGCGCCTTGCCGAAGAGCAACAGCTCGACCGAGCTCTCCAGATCGGCAAGGGTCGCGAACATCATCGGCTCGCCTGAGCGCGTGCGCAAGCGCTTGGTATCAGCGATGATCCCGCCGACCGTCACGATCTCCTTCTCGCGCCGCGAAGAGAGCTCGCGCAGCGTGCAGTCGGTGCGGGCGCGCATCACCGCGGCGATCTCCTTGAGCGGGTGCGAGGAGATGAAGAGGCCGACCGCCTCCTTCTCCATCGCCAACAGCTCGCCCTGCTCGGCCTCGATCCGCGGGATCGGCGGGCGCCTCGCCGGCGCGTGCGCCTCGCCGGCGCCACCGGCATCAGCTACCACGTCAAAGATCGAGCCCTGGCCGATGACCGCATCCTGCTGCGCCTTCTGGCCGGCGGACTGCGCCTGGGCAAGCACCGCGAGCATTCCCTTGCGCGTTGCCCCCGTGGCGTCGAAGGCGCCGCACTTGATCAGCGCCTCCAGCGCCTTCTTGTTGAGCGCGCGGTGGTCCACGCGCTCGCAGAAGTCCCACAGGGAGGTGAAGGCACCGCCGTGCTCGCGCGCGCGCTTGATCGCCTCCACCGCCTGGAAGCCGACGCCCTTGACGGCATCGAGGCCGAAGCGGATGTTGCCCTCCTCGACGGTGAACTCGTGGTCGGAGCGATTGACGTCTGGCGGCAGCACGGCGATCCCCATCGCCTCGCACTGATTGACGAAGAAGGGCACCTTGTCCTTGGTGGACATCACCGAGGAGATCAGCGCAGCCATGTACTCGGCGGGGTAGTTGGCCTTCAGCCACGCGGTGCGGTAGGAGATCAGCGCGTAGCAGGCCGCATGAGACTTGTTGAAGGAGTAGTCCGCCGAGCGTTCGTTGGTCTGCCAGAGCCAGTCGATCACCTCCTTGGCCGTTCCGGAGGCGCGGCAGCCGGCTACGAAGTCGGGCTTGAGCGCCGCCATCGCCTCGCGGTTCTTCTTGCCGATCGCCTTCCTGAGATCGTCTGCCTTCGCCGCCGAGAAGCCCGCGAGCCGCTGGGCGATCTGCATCGCCTGCTCCTGATAGAGGATCACGCCCTTGGAGGAGTGCAGGATCTCGCGCAGGCGCTCGTCGGGGTAGGAGAGCTTCTCGGGATGGTGCTTGTTGCGCGCATAGACCGGGATCTGGTCCATCGCGCCGGGGCGGTAGAGAGCGCCGAGGGCGACCAGGTCGTTGAACTCGTCCGGGCGCACCCTCTTCAGCGCCTCGCGCATCCCCTCTGACTCGAACTGAAAGACGCCGACGGAGTCGCCGCGGGAGAGCATCGCATAGGTCTTCTGATCGTCGAGCGGGATGCGCGCGATGTCCGGCCGCTCGCGCCCGGATCGCTCGATGATGTCAAGGGTGTCCTCGATCACGTCGAGGTTGCGCAGCCCGAGGAAGTCCATCTTCAGCAGCCCGATCTCCTCGATCGGCTTCATCGAGAACTGCGTGACCGTGCGAAACTGGCGCTCGCCGTGCTCGTCCACGCCGGCGTCCGCCAGCTGCAGCGGCACGATCTCGGTCAGCGGCCGGTCGGCGATCACGACCGCTGCGGCGTGTATCGAGGAGTTGCGCACGATGCCCTCGAGGCCGCGCGCGACATCGATGATCTGGCGCGCCGTGGGGTCCTCGTCGTAGGCGCTGCGCAGCGGCTCGCCCTCCTTCAGGCAGTCCTCGAAGGAGGGCGGGCGGCCCATGATCGGGTCGGGGATCAGCTTTGCCAGCCGGTCCCCGAGCGCGTACTCGTGGCCGAGCACGCGGGCTGCGTCACGGGTGGCCGCGCGCGGGAACATGCGGCCGAAGGTGACGATCTGCGCGACCGCCTCCCGTCCGTACTTCTCGGTCACATAGCGGATCACGCGCTCGCGACCGCGGACCGAGAAGTCGATGTCGATGTCGGGCATCGACACGCGCTCGGGGTTGAGGAAGCGCTCGAAGAGCAGGTCGTAGGCGAGCGGGTCAACGTCGGTGATCCGCAGGCAGTAGGAGACGAGCGAGCCGGCGGCCGATCCGCGCCCGGGCCCGACCGCGATCCCGTTGCGCTTGGCGTAGGAGACGAAGTCCCAGACGATCAGGAAGTAGGCCGAGTAGCCCATCTGCTCGATAACCGCAAGCTCGCTCTCCATGCGCTCGAGCGCCGCGGCGGGCGGCGGGTCGCCGTAGCGCTCGCGCAGTCCCTCTGCGACGCGCTCGCGCAGGAAGTCCGCCTCGCTCACCCCCGCAGGCGTCGGATAGCGGGGGATCAGCTGCTTGCCAAGCTCAAGCTCGACATCGCAGCGCTCGGCGATCTCGAGCGTCGTGGCGACCGCCTCGGGGTAATCGGCGAAGGCGCGCGCCATCTCGGCGTTGTCGCGCAGATAGAACTCGTTGGTCTCGAAGGTCAGCTTCGGCTGCGCGATCGTGCTCTTGGTCTGGACGCACAGCAGCGCACGATGGTTGTCATAGTCCTCGCGGCGCAGGTAGTGCACGTCGCCGGTGGCCACAAGCGCTCCGGAGAGCTCGCGCGCGATCTTGACGATCCCCTGATTGCACTTCTCCTGCGCGTCCAGCCCGTTCTTCTGCAGCTCGAAGTAGACGTTCTCAGGCCCGAAGATCTCGCGCAGCTCGCCCGCGTGCGCCCGCGCCTCATCGATGCGATCATCGTGCAGCAGGCGGCAGAAGCGCGAGGCAAGACAGCCGGTGAGCGCGATCACGCCCTGGGCGTGTCTCGCCAGGTCCTCAACGGTGACCGCCGGCTTGCCGCGGTCCATCCCCTCCAGGAAGCCATGCGAGGAGAGCTTGACGAGGTTGCGATAGCCGCTGGCGTCAGATGCCAGCAGCGTGAGGTGGTGGCGCTCGCGCCTGCGCGAGCCGCTCGGCCGCCCGGCGGCGCCGGTGACATAGACCTCACAGCCGATGATCGGCTTGACGCCGTGCTTACGAGCGGCCTTGTAGAGCTCGACGGAGCCGTTCATGACGCCATGGTCGGTGAGGGCCAGCGCGGGCTGCTCGAGCTCGGCGGCCCGCGCCGCAAGCGCCTCGATCTTGCACGCCCCGTCCAGCAGCGAGTACTCGGAGTGGACGTGCAGGTGGGCGCATGCTTGCTTGCTCACGGCAGCAGATCGTAAGCGCTCGCGCGGACGTTGGCCCGGCCGCCGGGCGCTTTGCGCAGCTAGCGCAGCGGGCGTGGGCCCGGGCCGCGCCAGTGCTCGACCGCGTCGGCGATCACGCGCACGATCCCGCCACCGCCTGCCGCATGCGGGTGCTGGGCAGGCGGACGCTGCGGGCGCTCCCGCAGCGGAGCTGAAGCGCCCGACGCCGATGTCGGCGCGCTCATCTGGGGTCCCTGCATCTCGCCAGTCGCTTGCCGCTGGCCTGGGCGGCTCTGCTGCGTCGGCGGCTGGTCCATACCCGAGCGGGCCTCGAGCGGCGCCCCTGCGCCAGCGCCTGCGCGCTGCGTCTCGCCGCCACGAGCATCGTTGCTGACACCCTGGCGGCGACTCGGGCGCTCAGGCGAGGCCTCGGCCTGATTGTCGGCCGCGCGCACCGCCTCGGTCGCACGCTCGATCCCCGAGAGCAGCGGGCCAAGTGTGGTGAGGCTGCCCCGCAGCCGTTCGAGCTCGAGCTCTGCACGGGTGCGCCGCAGCCGCTCGCTCTCAAGCTCCCCCTGCAGCTCGCGCGTGCGCGTGCGCAGCGGCACAAGCTCGGCACGCAGCTGCTCCAGTGCGTGGCGGGCCTCCTCCGCTGACTCGCGAGCCTGCCGCAACGCGCGCGCCTGCGTTGCAAGTTCGTCCTTGGTCTCGCGCAGCGCCTGGCGCAGCTCGCCGTTGCGCTCGCGCTGGCGGCGCAGCCTTCCCTGCAGCTCCTCGATGCGCGCGGAGAGCTCGCCGAGGCGTTCTTCGATCGCACCACGTCCCAGGTGCAGCGCGAGCGGCCCACGACCGACCTGGACCTCATCGAGGCTCGAGGAGCTCGGACGCGGCTCGCTCTCCCCGCGTCTGCGCAGACGCCCGGGCGCCGTGGGCGCCTCCGCGTCGGCCCTGGGCTGCGTGGCAAGCGCTGCATCGGTCCCTCGCGGCGCCGGCGCGCGTACCTCGGGGACGAAGGGCTCCTCGGCGGCGGGAAGCTCTTCCCAGCGGCGCGTGCGATCCTCGCCGGGCGTGGCCGCCGGCGAGCGGCGCCCGCCTGCGCCGAGCGATCCGGCGCCAACCGCAGATGTGCGCTCTGAGCGGCGCTCATGCGCCCGTGCGGCGTCTGCGACCCCGACCCCGTCATGCTTGTTACCACGCTCGCGCACGAGGCTCTGCGCGAGCAGCTCGTCGAGCACGTGGCGATCTTGCTTCTCGGAGGACATCAGCGTTTTCCAGGGCCATCCCTCATCCCGCTCGCCTCCATGTTACACCTGATCTGCGCCCCTGGCAAGCGCTTTGCTCGCGGCGCAGGTGCCCGCACTGCCGCGGCGAGCCTCGCCCGCCCTACAGCCGCGACTGACGCAGGCGCCAGGCCATCCGCGAGGGCAGCGAGAAGAGCTCGATGAAGCCCGGTGCGGCGGCCTGTGAGAAGAGCCCGCCCGAGGTCGCGAAGGTGGCAAGAGCGGGGTCATAGACAGCGTTTGGGGATGAGCGGCGTATCACATGCACGCTGCCCTTGTAGAGCTTGAGCGCGATCGTGCCCGTGACGGCCTCGTTGGCGGCGATCATGTACGCGTCGAGATCCTCGCGCAGCGGCTCCCACCAGAGGCCGGCGTAGACGAGGTAGGCGAAGCGCTCCTCTAGGAACGGCTTGGTCTGGTTCTGATGGATCGTGCTGACCAGCTTCTCAAGCTCCCGGTGAGCGCTCAGGACAATCGTCGCTGCCGGCACCTCATAGATGTCGCGCACCTTCAGCCCGACGATGCGGTCCTCGATGTGGTCGACGAAGCCGACGCCATGTCGGGCGCCGATCGCGGTCAGCTCTTCAAGCAGCGCGACCAGGCCCATCGCCTTGCCGTCAAGCGCCACCGGCAGCCCGCGCTCGAAGGCAAGCTCGATCTCCTGGGCCTGATCGGGGGCCTGCTCAGGCGGCGTCAGCAGCCCAAAGACATCCTGCTCGGGGGCGTGCTCAAGATCCTCGATCCAACGCCCCTCCGAGGAGCGCCCCCAGAGGTTGTCGTCGATCGAGTAAGGGGTCACCTCGCTGCCGGAGGCAAGCGGGATGCCGTGCTCGCGCGCGTAGGCGATCTCCTCCTCGCGCCCCATCTGCCAGGAGCGCACGGGCGCGATCACGCGCAGCTCCGGGGCGAGTGTGGCGATCGTTGACTCGATCCGCACCTGGTCGTTGCCCTTGCCCGTGCAGCCGTGGGCGATCACGTCGCAGGAGAGCCGCCGGGCGTGCTCGACCGCGAGCTTCGCGATCAGAGGGCGGCCGAGCGCGGTGAAGAGCGGGTAGCCGCCGCCGTAGAGGGCGTTGGCACGGATCGCGCGCGCCACGTACTCGGCGGCGAACTCCTCGCGCGCGTCCACCAGCAGGCACTCGAGCGCGCCCAGCGCTTCCGCCTTTGCTCTGATCGCGCTGAAGTCCTCGCGCGGCTGGCCGAGGTTGACGGTGAGGGTCACCACCTCCGCGCCGTAGCGCTCCTGGATCCACTTCAGCATCACGCTGGTGTCAAGACCACCCGAGTAGAGCAGCAGCACGCGCGCGACCGACTCGGGGTCGGCCTCGTAGCTTGCGGTGCGGGCGAACGGCGCCCGCTCTAGCTCAAGCTCTGCCATCAGGCGCCGAAGACTAGCGGCTCGGTGGCGCCGGCCGCAGAGGACCGGCGCCACCGCGCTCGGAGCTCCGAGCGCGCCCTTCCGCTAGCGCTTCTTTCCGTGGCGCTTGGCGCCCTTGGCGCCCTTGAGGTGCAACGAGCGCCCCTTGATGCCGGTGCCTGAGAGGTTGATCGTAAGGCCGCGCTTGCCGGCCTTACGCAGCGCCTTGCCGCCCAGGGCGCCCAGCTTCAGGTGCACGACGGCGGTCTTGCCCGCCGCCACGGAGAAGGCTCCGCTGCCGAGCACGACCGTCTTCACATGCTTGCCGTGGCGCACGCGCACGGTGAGCTTGATCTTCCCCGCACATTCTGGTGCGCCGCTGCAGCGCACCTGCAGCAGGACGGTCGTGCCCTTCACGCTTGCCCCGACCACTTCTGCGATCGGCTTGGGGACAGCGACGGCGGCGCTTGCAGCACTGGCGATGCCGGCGCCGTTGCCCGCGGTGACCACGCAGGTGATCGAGCTGCCCTCGTCGGCTGCCTGGATCGTGTAGGTCGCGCCGCTCGCGCCTGCGATCGCCACGCCCGAGCGCTCCCACTGGTAGGTCAGAAAGAGCGGTTCGTTGGCCCACGTGCCCTGCGAGCAGGTCAGCGTCTGGCCGACTGCGCCGGTGCCGGCGAGCGTCGGCGGCGCGCTGGCGGTCGGAGCCGCCGGGAAGGCCGGGCGTAGGCTTTCGTTGATGTTCGCGGTGAGCGCGCCCTGGGTGACCGCGACGGCGGTGGCCTGGCTGAAGGTCGCCTTGCCCGTGTAGAACTGGCCCACATAGAGCTCCGGGCATTCGCTTTCGCCCTTCTTGATCACGTGACAGACGTAGCCGTCGTATTCGACCTTGTATGAGCCCGTCGGCAGCCCCATGATCGTGTACTGGCCGGCCGTGTTGGTGTATCCGCACCCGCCGCCACCGTTCGCGTGACCTTCAGCGTTGACCTGCGTGGCGCAGACGGCGATGTGTGCGATCGGTGGATGCGTGATCGAGGCGCTCGTCACCGTGCCGGAGATCTCGCCGCCGATCGCAAGCACCTCGTTGACCGTTTCGGTCTTGGCGTTGTGCACGGTGAGGTGCGCGACTGAGGCGGAGATCACGTTGGCCTTCTCATTGCAGCGGACCTTTTCGCCCAGTTCTTCTTCGCAGGCCGAAGCCGAGGCGAAAAACATAAAGTACGTGCCGACCTTCAGCCTTTCGACGGTGTATTCACCGTTGGCGTTGGTTTCGGAGCAGACGTTGCTGAATTCTTCGCCGCTTCCCCCGGTGGCGCATACCTCCACCCCGCCAAGCGGGCCACCGGCGCTGCTGGTGACGCGGCCGGCGATCTTGCCTTCGCCGACTTCAAGCAGCGCCGCGTTGATGTTTTCCGTGAGGTGCGATTCGGTGACGATGATGGGTTCGGCTTCAAAGATGTTGGTCGATTCCCTGTAGTACTGGCGGGCGTAACCCGGCGCGTTGAATTCAACCTTGTAGTTGCCTTCCGGGACTTCCTTGATCGTGTACTTGCCTTCGGCGTTGGTCGCTTCGGGCTTGCACTTCACCTTTTCGTCATTTGAAGCGTCGTACCAGCACACTTCGGCCTTTTCGATCGCCTTTCCTTCCGAGCTCTTGACCGTGCCGCTGAATTCGCCGGTCGGCGTGATCGCCGCCGCAGTCGGCGGCAGCGCGGTCAAGCACAGCAGCATCGCCGCGGAGGCTGCGATCGCCCCCCCGATGCTGCTCGGCCTTGCCTTTGCCTGCATCATTTGCCACCTCTCTGATTTGATGGTTTGCACTCGGTGCCGCTGAGGCGCAGCCCCGCTTGCTCGCATGGAGAGCACCTCGGTGACCCTCGCCGCCGCCCGGAGCTAAGGTCGACGTTCACGAGCGCGGCAACCCTATCAGCCCGCCTGGACGACCGAGCCTACGCGCCAAGCAGCGCGCCGATCCGCTCAAGCGCGCTGCGCACATCCGCCTCGTCGATGATCAGCGGCGGCGTGAGGCGCAGCGTGGTTGGCCCGGTGGCGTTGATCACCAGCCGCTGCTCAAGCAGCGCCCTGCGCACGATCTCGCGCGCGTCGACCGCCAGCTCGGCGCCGAGCATCAGCCCCCGCCCGCGCACCGCCTCGACGCCCGGCAGCGCCGCAAGCCCCGCCCTCAGCAGCTCGCCCAGGGCGCGCACGCCCTCAAGCAGCTCTTGATCGTCGATCACCGAGAGCGCGGCGAGCGCAGCGGCGCAGATCACCGGCCCGCCACCGAAGGTGGTCGCATGCTCACCGGGCGCAAAGACGTCCGCGAGCCGCTCGCCGGCGATCAGCGCGCCGATCGGCAGCCCGCCGCCGAGCGCCTTGGCGGTGGTGATCGCGTCGGGGGTGACCGGCGTCTGCTGGTAGGCCCAGAGCGTGCCCGTGCGGCCCATGCCGCACTGCACCTCGTCGAAGATCAATGCTGCGCCGTGGCGATCACAGGCGGCGCGCGCGGCGACCAGGACCTCATCGTCGATCACGTGCACGCCGCTCTCGCCTTGAATCGGCTCGAGCAGCACCGCCGCCGTCCGGTCGCTGACGGCTGCGGTGATCGCATCAGCGCTTGGCGCCACCACTGCGATCCCCGGCAGCAGCGGCGCAAAGGGCGCCTGCTTGGACTCCTGGGGGGTCGCCGAGAGCGCGCCCAGCGTGCGCCCGTGAAAGGCGCCCTCGAGCACGACGATCTCCCCATGCGCGCGCGCCTTGCGCGCCAGCTTGATCGCGGCCTCGTTGGCCTCCGCGCCGGAGTTGCACAGAAAAACCTTGCCGCCGAGCGAGGAGCGCGCCAGAGCACAGGCCAGCTCAACCTGGGGCTCGGTGTAGAAGAGGTTTGAGACGTGCATCAGGCGCCCGAGCTGCTCGCGGGCTGCGCCCACCACGCGCGGGTGGCAGTGGCCGGTGTTCGCAACCGCGATCCCCGCCAGGAAGTCCAGATACTCGTTGCCCGCATAGTCGAACAGCCGGCTGCCGACGCCGCGCGCGAAGGCGACCTCGGCGCGGGCATAGGTCGGCATGATCGCCTCCCGCTCGGCCTCCCTGAGCTGCTCAGGCAGCGGCACCGGCGTCATCTGCAGCCGCGCGCTCTCGCTCCCGGCCACCTATCCCACCGCCACCTTGGTGCCGATCCCGGCATCGGTGAAGAGCTCGACAAGCAGCGAGTGGGGCAGACGCCCGTCGATGATGTGCGCCGAGGTCACACCGCCGTCGATCGCCGCCACACACGCTGCCAGCTTCGGCGCCATGCCCCCCGCAAGCTCGCCCAGCACGGCGCGCACCTCCTCGACGGAGGCCTGCGCGATCACGCTCTCTGCGTCATCGGGGTCGGCGAGCCAGCCGGGCACGTCGGTCAAGAAGATCAGCTTGTAGGCGCGCAGCGCCCGCGCGACCGCGCCGGCGGCCTCGTCGGCGTTGACGTTGTAGGAGTTGCCATCGCGGTCGATGCCCACGGAGGCGATCACGGGGATGTAGTCGGATGCGACATGCTCGATCACATCGACGTTGACGCGCTCGATCTCGCCCACGAAGCCGATGTCCTCGCCGCCGGGCCCAGCGCGTCGCACACAGCGAAAGAGCATGCCGTCATCGCCCGCCAGCCCGACCGCGGGCTGGCCGTGGCGTGAGAGCCTGGTGACGATCTCCTTGTTGACCTTGCCGACCAGCACCATCTTTGCCACCTCGACCGTGGCGGCGTCGGAGACGCGCAGACCGCTCACGAAGCGCACCTCCATCCCCAACCGCTCCATGTAGCCGGTGATCTCGGGCCCCCCGCCGTGGACGACGATCGGGTTCAGGCCGACGTACTTGAGCAGCACCACATCGCGCGCGAACTGCTCGCGCAGATCCTGGTCGACCATCGCAGCGCCCCCGTACTTGATCACGACCGTCCTGCCGTGGAACTCGCGGATGTAGGGGAGCGCCTCGAGCAGCGTCCCGACCGAGCGCTCTGCGCTTGCGCGCCGCAGGTCGCTCATGTCCTGTACTCCGCGTTGATGCGCACGTACTCGTAGGAGAGGTCGGAGAAGTAGACCTCAGCCTCCTCGCCGGAGCCTGGCAAGCCGATCTCATACTCGACCTCCGGGATGGCGACGGCCGCTGCCAGCGCCTCCTCGGCGACCGGCAGCGCCGCCCCCGCCGCACAGACCGGCATGCCCTCGATCGCGACTGAGATCGGCAACACGCCGCCCGCCTCCTGCGCCTGGCGCCGCGCGCTCTCCTGCTCGGAGAGGGCACCACAGGCGGCCTGCACGATCCGGCCCCAGTTGGGGTCGCCGCCGTGTAGCGCCGCCTTCACCAGCGGCGAGGCCGCGACGGCCCGCGCCGCGATGCGCACCGCCTCGGCGTCGCCGCCACGCACGCGCACGCGCGCGATGCGCTCTGCGCCCTCCCCGTCGGCCACGATCATCACGGCAAGCTGGCGCAGGAGCGCATCAAGCGCCTGGGCAAATCGCTCGGTCGTCTCACCCTCCTGCCCAACGGCGACGCCGCTCGCCCCGGATGCGATCAGAAAGACGCTGTCGTTGGTGGAGAGCTGCCCGTCCACGCTGATGCGCTCAAAGCTGCGCGCAACCGAGCGCCTGAGCAGCTCCGCGGCGACTCCGGCAGCAAGTGCGGCGTCCGTCTCGATGAAGCAGAGCATCGTCGCAAAGCGCGGTGAGATCATCCCAGCGCCCTTGCACTGCGCGCTCAGACGCACCTCGCCCCCGGGCAGCTCAACGCCGAGCGCTGCGCGCTTGATCGTGCGGTCGGTGGTCATGATCGCCTCGGTGAAGTCGCTTGCGCCGCGAGCGCTCAGGCTCGCCGCAAGCCCGGGAATCGCGCCGAGCAGCAGATCGACCGGCAGCTCATCGGCGATCGAGCCGGTAGAGGCAAGCGCGATGAGCTCAGCGCCGATGCCAAGCGCCTGCGCGGCGGCCACCTGCGTGGCGCGCGCGGAGACGATGCCCGCCTGCCCGGTTCCCGCGTTTGCGCACCCTGAGTTGACGAGCACCGCGCGCAGCCGATCGGTTGCGCACTCGCGCGCGGTCACGAGCACCGGCGCGGCGGGCGCAAGGCTTGAGGTAAGAGCAACGGCGCTCGCCGGCGCCTGCGCGTCGCAGAGAAGCAGCCCGAGGTCACGCCGGCCGGAGCGCTTCAGGCCGGCCGCCGTGCCGCCCGCCCGAAAGCCCTCCGGAAGCGGCGCCTGCTCGTCGAGCTCCCGCACATGGGCCGGGCGCGCCACCCAGCGCGAGGCAAAGAAGCTCACAGCAGTCCCTCGCTCTCGGGGAAGCCGAACATCAGGTTCAGGCACTGCAGCGCCTGCGCGGACGTCCCCTTCCAGAGATTGTCGATCGCCGCGAACACCAGCACCTTGCCGGTGTGGCGATCGGCGCGCACGTGCATCCGGCAGAAGTTCGTCTCCCGAACATCTCGGGTTGCGGGGGCGCTGCTTGCCAGCTCCACAAAACGCTCCGCCGCGTATGTGCCCTCGAAGAGCTCGACGAGCTCGCGCTCAGCCAACGGCCGAGCGGGCGTGACATAGCAGGAGAGAAGCTCCCCCTGGTCGATTGGAACGAGGTGCGGCTGGAACTGAACCGGCAGGTCCGCGCCCAGCAGCGCGAGCTGCTCCTCGATCTCAGGGGTATGGCGATGAGCGGCGACGCGATAGGGGGTGACGCTCTCCCCCGCGGCCGAGAAGTGCGTGAAGGCGCTCGGCGCGCGCCCGGCGCCCGAGACGCCCGTCTTGGCGTCTATCACCACGTCCTCGATCAGCCCCGCCCGTGCCAGCGGCGCGAGCGCCAGCAGCGCTGCGGTCGGAAAGCAGCCTGGGCAGGCGACCAGCTGCGCCTGCGCCAGCTCCTGGCGGTGCAGCTCGGGCAGGCCGTAGACCGCCCTGCCGAGCAGCTCGGGATGGGGGTGCTTGCCGTAGTAGGCCTCGTAGTGGGCGGGGTCGCGCAGACGGAAGTCGGCTGAGAGATCGATAACCCGCACCCCGCGCTCATGCAGGGCCGCGACCACCGGCGCCGCCGCCGCGTGCGGATAGGCGACGACCGCCGCGTCGATGTCGTCCGCCGGCTCTGAGCCGAGCTCCTCGATCGGCAGCGGCACACGGTAGCGGGGGTAGACGTCGGCATGGATGTGGCCGACATCAGAGCGACCGGTCAGACGTGTGAGCGCGAAGGCCGGGTGGCGCCAGAGCAGGTGCGCCGCCAGCGCGCCAGCAAAGCCGGTGGCGCCGATCACCGCAACGCGCGGCCCCGCTCCGCCGCCCGCCTGGGAGAGGTGAAGCTCGCTCACGGCGCGCCTTCCGCCCCACGCAGCCGCGCACCGACATCCGGCGCCTGTGCGTGCCGCACGGCCCGATCCACCAGCTCCTCGACCTCCGCCTCCGAGAGCGTCCGATCGGGCCGACGGAACGTCAGCGAGACCGTCACCGAGCGCGTACCCGCTGCGACCATGTGCTCGTCCACATAGACGTTCTTGACCGCGATCCGCTCGATCAGCGACTCCCTGCCCTGGGCCGTCGAGATCGCCATCCTCAGCCGCTCCACAGGGACGGAGTCAGGCAGCTCGAAGGAGAGATCGCGGTAGAGCGCCGGGTATGGCGAGATCGGCTGAAAGCGCCTGCGCACCGCAGCCGCCGCGTCCAGCAGCCGCTCGAGGTCAAGCTCCAGCGCGACCGCGCCGGAGAGCGGCCCTGCAGGCAGCAGCGGATGCAGCTCGCCCAGCCAGCCGATGACCTCCTCGCCGGCGCTCGCATCCTCGACCCCCGCGCCCCTGCGCCCCCCGGCGCCGCCTGGAGCCCTGGCTTGGGCAAGCACGATCTCCGTCGCGCGCCCTGGATGCAGAAAGGGATGGCGACCGTCGGGCGCCGGGTCGCAGCGAAGCTCGACGCCGAGCGCCTGCGCGATCGCCTCAAGCAGCGCCTTGAGCGCAAAGGCGTCCCAACGCGCAGCGTCCGCGCCCCGCCAGCTCGCCGGCGCGAGGCGACCGCTTGCAAGGATGCCGAGCATCGTCGCTTCGGCGATCCCGGCCGCAGCGCCCGGATGGGAGCCGCACGCCCGCCGATCGCGCGCAAAGACGCGCCCGATCTCAAAGAGCGCCAGATCGGAGCGGTCGCGCGCCGCGTTGTAGGCCGCCACACGGCGCAGCGATATGAGCAGCGTCGTGCGCAGCAGCGCCTGCTCGTCGGAAAGAGGATTCTGCAGCGCCACCGCCGACCCGCGTGGGTCAGCCTCGCCGCCAAAGCGCAGCTCCGCGACGTCTTCGGCCGAGCAGAAGCTCCAGCCGGCAATCTCGAAGAGGCCGCGGTCCACCAGCAGATCAGCAAGGCGTCGGCGCAGTCGTTGGCGCGCTGAGAGGCCGCCGCGCAGGCCGCGAGCTGCGGGCATCGTTGCCGGCAGGCGCTCAAGGCCGTCGATGCGCGCGATCTCCTCGATCAGGTCCGCCTCGCGGCTGACGTCAGCAGCGCGCCAGGGAGGCACCGTGACGGCAAGGCTTCCGTGCTGCCCCTCGCTCACGCCGAAGCCGAGCGCCACCAAGATCTCCCGCTGGCGCGCGGTGGGCACCTCCCTGCCCAGCAGTGCCGCCACGCGCGCTGGGCGCAGCGCCACCTCGGGCCCGCCGGCA
This sequence comes from bacterium, assembly GCA_021323635.1. Lineage (GTDB taxonomy): Bacteria > Actinomycetota > Thermoleophilia > Solirubrobacterales > Solirubrobacteraceae > Palsa-744. The sequence goes on from JAJPKQ010000037.1 coordinate 117,168, forward strand.
AGCGCGTCGGGCGCACAGATGTCGATCGTTCCCTCGGCCGGTCGCGCCTGGCAGACCGCGGCCATCAGTTGCGCGATCAGTGCCTGCGCCCACATGCAGGAGGCCGGATGCAGGCCCCGCTCAAAGCGCGCTGAGGCCTCGCTGCGCAGGCCGAGCGCATGCGCGCTGCGATGTATGTTCGGCCCATCCCACGTTGCGACCTCGATCAGCACGCGCTTGGTCTCCGCGCTCACCTCCGAGCGCTCCCCACCCATCAGCCCCGCGATCGAGGTCGGCCCCTCCTCGTCCGCGATAAGGACCGTCTGCTCGTCGAGCGCGCGCTCCTCGCCGTCGAGCGTACGCAGCGACTCTCCCGCGCGCGCGAGGCGGACCGTCAGCCGCCGGCCGGCTAGACGATCGAAGTCGAAGGCGTGCGAGGGCTGGCCGCTCAGCAGCATCACGTAGTTGGTGATGTCGACGACGTTGTTGATCGGGCGCTGCCCGGCCGCCAGCAGCCGCGCTTGCAGCCACAGCGGCGAGGGGCCGATCGCGACCTGCTCGAAGAGCCGTGCGGTGAAGCGCGGGCAGAGCTGCGGGCACTCGACGCTGATCTGTACCCCCTCGATCGGCCCTGCGGCGCCGGGATCCTCGCTCCAGGGCGCCTGCGCGAGCGCTGCGCCGCTTGCCGCATGCAGCTCGCGCGCGACGCCGTAGATCGCCATGCAGTCGGGGCGATTGGGCGTTATCTCAAGCTCGAGCACCTGTCCGGCAATTGCGAAGACCGCTGCCAGCGGCGTCCCGGGATCGGGCGCGGCACCGTCGCGCAGCGAGCCGGCAAGCAGCGACCGATCGAGCACTAGGATGCCCTCGGACTCGGCCTCCAAGCCCAGCTCCGCGGCGGAGAGGATCATCCCCGTCGACTGCACGCCGCGCAGCCGTGCGCTGCGCAGCCTGGTCCCGTCGGGCAGCACCGCTCCAGGCAGCGCAACCGCGACGAGCTGCCCCTCGGCCACGTTGGGGGCGCCGCAGACGATCTGCGCAAGACCCTCCTCCCCCTGCTCGACGCCGCCCAGGTCCACGCGGCAGACCGAGAGGCGGTCGGCATCGGGGTGGCGCTCGACAGAGCGCACCAGGCCGACGCGGAAGCGGTCTGGCTCGCGCACACCCAGCGTGTGGATGGCCTCGACCTTGGTGCCCGTCATCGTCAGCAGCTGGGCGATCTCCTCGTCCTCGAGCCGCGGGCTGCAGTACTCCCGCAGCCACTCCATCGGCACCCTCATCTCTGCGCACCGCTCAACGCAGCTGCTCCAGGAAGCGCACGTCGTTCTCGAAGTACAGGCGCAGGTCGGGGATCCCGTAGCGGAGCATCGCGATGCGCTCGATCCCCATCCCCCACGCGAAGCCCTGCACGCGCTCAGGGTCGTACCCGGGCGTATTTGCCGCGGTGTCCGGCACCGCCGCAAAGACGTTTGGATCGACCTCGCCGGCGCCCAGCACCTCCAGCCAGCCCTCTCCCTTGCAGAGCGCGCAGCGACTACCATCGGCGAGATCGCCGCGCCCCGAGCAGGCAAAGCAGGAGACATCCACCTCCACCGAGGGCTCGGTGAAGGGGAAGAAGTGCGGCCGCAGCCGCACCTCGCGCTCGCTCCCGAAGACGGCGCGCGCAAATGCAAGCAGCGTGCCCTTGAGGTCAGCAAGGGTGATCCCCTCGCCCACAGCAAGCCCCTCCAGCTGGTGGAACTGGGGCGTGTGGGTAGCGTCGGAGTCCGGGCGGTAGACACGACCCGGAATGACGACAAAGAGCGGCGGCGGATGGGCTTCCATGGCCCGGATCTGCATCGGTGAGGTGTGCGTGCGTAGCAAGAGCCGCGCGCCCTCGCCGCCGTGCGTCTCGGCGTCGATGTAGAAGGTGTCGCTCTCATCGCGCGCGGGGTGCGTCGGGCTGTGATTGAGCGCATCGAAGTTGTAGTGGACGGTCTCGATCTCCGGGCCTTCGAGCACGCTGTAGCCAAGCCCGATGAAGATGTCCTCGAGCTCGCGCGTGAGCGCGCTGATCACATGTGCGGCCCCGACCGCGAGCGGCGGGTCCCCCGGGAGCGTCAGGTCATCGCGCTCGCGCGCCAAGCGCTCATCCAGCTCGCTCACTCTCAGCGCGTGCGCCCGCGCCTCGATCTCCGCCTCGATCTGCGCGCGTGCCTCGTTGGCCGCGCGCCCGACCTTCCCTCGCTCTGCGTCAGACAGCATGCGCACCTCGCGCAGCAACAGCGGCAGGCGCGCCTTGCGTCCCAGGAAGCGCACGCGCAGCGCCTCGAGCTCCGAGCTGCTTGCGGCGCCCCTGATCGCGACCAGCGCCTCGCTGCGAATGCTCTCGATCTGCTCGATCATCGGGCCGTCACGTTAATGCAAGGGCCGGCCTGCTCCCGGCTTGAGGACGACCCGGCGCCCGGGGGCGCCACTAGGCTCGCTCGCGCGCGGCTGCCGCGATCTGAGCGAAAGCCTCTGGGTCACGGACAGCCATGTCCGCAAGCACCTTGCGATCGAGCTCGATCCCGGCCTGCGCCAGACCGTGCATAAAGCGCGAGTAGCTCATGCCCTCCCGGCGGGCGGCGGCATTGATGCGCGTGATCCAAAGACGCCGAAAGTCGCGCTTGCGGGCACGACGGTCGCGGTAGGCGTAGGCGTCCGCCCGCATCAGCGCCTCTTTGGCGCGCTTGTACCCGGAGTGCGCCTCACCTCGATAGCCCTTGGTCAGCGCCAGCGTCGCACGCCGCTTCTTGCGGGCGTGTATCGAGCGCTTGATCCTCATCTCACGCTGCCCTCGCCCAGCAGCCGCCGCACGCGCGCACCGTCGTTGGCGGAGATCTCCGCGGGCCCGTTGAGCGCACGCTTGCGCTTGGGTGGCTTCTTCTCAAGGATGTGGCTCGTGAAGGCGTGGCGGCCCCGCAGCTTGCCGGTGCCGGTCACCTTGAAGCGCTTCTTCGCGCCAGAGTGGGTCTTCATCTTGGGCATCGCTGGGGAGCAGTATGCCAGAGCGCCGCCACAAGCGCCCGGTTGCAGGCTCCTCGCGGGGTCGCGACGGATCGCGCGCAACGCGCCGTTAGCGAAGTCTCGCACAGCTCTAACGCAGCGCTAATCGCAAACGCGCCAGCGCGGCGACGTCCCCCGATAACGTATCCCCGCGCGTTGATCATGCATTTTGTGAAGCTGATCACTAACCTCATCGCGCTCGGCATCCAAGCGGTGGCATCGAGCCTCGGGCACCCACCTCTGCACGACCTGCAGATCTCCCCGGCGATCCACAAGATCAAGCATGTGGTCGTGATCATGCAGGAGAACCGCTCCTTTGACACCTACTTCGGGACCTACCCTGGCGTCGACGGAATCCCGCGCAAGAACGGGCAGATCACCGTCTGCGTCCCGGATCCCGAACATGGCGACTGCATCAAGCCCTACCTCAACGAAGTGGACTCAAACCAGGGCGGGCCCCACGGCTATGTGGCCGCCCTCACCGACATCAACGGCGGCGCCATGAACGGCTTCGTCGCCTCCGCGGAGCACGAACACGAACAGAGGTGCCGAAACACCTCGCTGGAACCCAACTGCGTCACCGGCGAAGGCGCCTATCGCGAAGTGATGGGCTACCACGACGGCTCGCAGATCCCCAACTACTGGGCTTACGCAAAGAACTTCGTGCTGCAGGAACGGATGTTCGAGCCCAACAAGTCCTGGAGCCTCCCGGCGCACCTCTTCGAGGTCTCGGCGTGGTCGGCGCGCTGCCCGGTCTTCGGCAACCCGATGGATTGCGTCAACGCCGTGCAGAGTCCCGAACCGGTGCCCGAATTCAGCCCCACGGGCGCCGAACCCAACTACGACTGGACCGACGTGACCTACTTGCTGCGCAAGCACCACGTCAGCTGGAAGTACTTCGTCTTCACGGGCGGCGAGCCCGAATGCGACATCAACGAAGACATCCCCTGCTCGGCGGGGGGCAACCTGCAGCCCACTCCGGAGATCTGGAGTCCCCTGCCCTACTTCGTTGACGTGCGCGAAGACGGGCAGCTGCCGGACATCGAATCGATCAACACCTTCTACGCCGATGCGCGCGCGGGAACGCTACCGAGCGTCTCGTGGCTTGCGCCGGACGATCGCGTCTCCGAACACCCGCCTGCGGGCATCAGCACCGGCCAGGCCTACGTGACAACCGCAATCAACGCGGTCATGCGCTCTCCCGACTGGTCCTCGACGGCGATCTTCGTCTCCTGGGACGACTGGGGCGGCTTCTACGACAACGCCGTCCCACCGACGGTCGACCAGAGCGGCTACGGCCTACGCGTGCCCGGCCTGGTGATCAGCCCGTATGCCCGCCACGGCTACATCGACCGCCAGATCTTGAGCCACGACGCCTACCTGAAGTTCATCGAGAACGACTTCTTAGAAGGCGAACGGCTGAACCCGGCCACCGACGGCCGCCCCGACTCGCGACCGGACGTGCGCGAAGAACTGCCGATTCTGGGCAACCTCGAAAGCGACTTCAACTTCAACCAGCCGCCGACTCCCCCCTTTCTCCTCCCGCCCGACCCGCAGCCGTGGTCGATCCCCACCGCCTTCCGCCTGCTGACGAGCGGATTGCGCACGCGTCAGGCACCCGCAGCGCAGGGTGGCAATCTGATCGCGAGGCTGACCTGCACGCTGCGCTGCCAGGTTTCGATCAGCGGCAAGGTGCGCCTGCAGGGGATCGCGTCCCTGGCGGGCGTGCAGATCGTGCCGCGCACGATCTCCTTCTCCGGCACACGGGCGGTTGCGGTGCACATGCGTGGGCTTGCGACAGACGCTCTAAGGGCACGCATCGCAGCCTCGCACGGAGCCGCGCAGGCGCTGCTGCAGGTGAGCGCGCAGCAGGTGGGCGCGCCGAGCGAGCGCACCCAGGCGCAGCTGCCGATTCAGCTGCTGCCCTGAGGCTCGCCCGGCGCGGCCTCAACGGGCGCGCGATCGACGGTAGCGGCGCCATCCTCCGCGCGTCCGCGCGGTCGGCTGCCGTTCTCGCTTGGCTGCGCGCCGACGGCTGCGGAGGTCGTTGCGCTGCTTTCGAGCGGCGCGGCGCCCGCCTGGCCCTCGGCCGGGCGCTCCTGGCGAGAGCCTGCGCCGCGAGCTGCAAGCTGCCCGTTCAGCACCGCCTTGGACGGTGTCAGAAGCATCGCCATGTTGCGGCCATCCAGCGCCGGCGCCTGCTCGACGATCGCCAGCTCGGAGAGCTCTTCTGCGAGTCGCTGCAGGATTGCCGCCCCGCGCTCGGGATGGGCGACCTCGCGGCCGCGGAACATGATCGTCACCTTGACCTTGTAGCGGTGCAGGAGAAAGCGTTCCACATGACCCTTCTTGGTGTCGTAGTCATGCTGGGCAATCTTCGGGCGGAATTTGATCTCGCGAATCGTGATCTGCTGCTGGTGCTTGCGCGCCTGCTTCTGCTTGAGCGCCTGCTCATAGCGATACTTGGGGTAGTCGAGCACCCTGCACACGGGCGGTCGCGCCTGCGGTGCGACCTCCACCAGATCGAGCTCCCGCTCGCGCGCGTAGCGGAGCGCCTCCTGGGTCTTGAGAATCCCGACCTGTTGGCCCTTCTCGTCGATCAGGCGCACCTCGGGGGCGCTGATCCGCTCGTTGGTCCGCGTGAGATCCTGCTCAGGCGGACGCCGGTCTAGCCTACGCGGAACCGGCACCGTCAGATTGCGAGGTGGCGCGCCAAGCGTTCTTATCCGCGACGCGTGGTATCAGTGCTGGACCTCAAGGGCTCAGAGTATATCGAGCTTCTGCTCAAGGGCCTCCGTGGGCAGCCTCCCGCCCGGCGTCCGCAGCGCTCTGATGCTCTGCGGGTAACGCTCGCGCTCAAGCTCCGCACAGAGCTCATCGAGCTCCGTCTGCTGCTCGTGGTGCTCTACCTCCCCCGGTGGCGCCCCCTTGCGGCGGCGGCGCACGCGCGCGGAGACGGTGCTCGCGGCAGCCTCCTTGGGGCCGACCACCAAGATGTACGGGATCTTGCGCAGCTCGGCATCGCGGATCTTGCGGCCCAAGGACTCCGCGCGCAAATCCAGCTCGCAGCGGACGCCGCCCGCGCGCAGCCGCTCGGCCACGCGCTGCGCGTACGCTGCAGCCGGATCGGAGACCGGCGCGATCAGCGCCTGCACAGGCGCAAGCCAGAGCGGCAGCTCACCCGCGAAGTGCTCAAGCAGGATGCCGATGAAGCGCTCAAAGGAGCCCAGCAGCGCGCGGTGGATCATCACCGGCACGTGCTCTGCGTTGTCCGCGCCGTTGTAGCGCAGGTCAAAGCGCTCAGGCATCGAGTAGTCAAGCTGGATCGTTCCAAGCTGCCAGGAGCGACCGATCGCGTCCTCCATGTGCAGGTCGATCTTCGGGCCGTAGAAGGCGCCATCGCCCTCGTTGCGCTCATAGGCGAGCCCCTGCGCATCCAGCGCGCCGGCCAGCGCCGCCTCCGCGCGGTCCCACATCTCCTCGCTGCCGATCCGCTGCGTCGGCCGTGTGGAGAGCTCCAGGCGCACGTCGAAGTCGAAGAGCTCATAGATCTCGAAGGCAAACTGAAGGCAGGCGCGCACCTCCTCCTGGACCTGATCCTCGCTGCAGAAGATGTGCGCGTCATCCTGGGTTATGTGACGGACGCGCAGCAGCCCGTGCAGCACTCCGGAGGGCTCATGGCGATGAACGAGGCCCGCCTCCGAGTAGCGGATCGGAAGGTCACGATATGAGCGTCGAGCTGATTTGTAGATCTGGATGTGGGCGGGGCAGTTCATCGGCTTCAGGCCCATCTGCCGTCCCTCGACCTCGGTGAAGTACATGTTCTCGCGGTACTTCTCCCAGTGCCCGGACTGCCGCCAGAGCTCGGCGTCATAGAGGATCGGGGTGCGCACCTCGTGGTAGCCGCGCGCGGAGTTCAACGCGCGCCAGGCGCTGGTCAGCTCGTTGAAGATCGTCATCCCCGCCGGCGTCCAGAAGGGGCTGCCCGGCGATAGCTCGGAGAAGAGGAAGAGATCCAGGTCGCGCCCGAGGCGGCGATGATCACGGGCACGCGCAGCCTCCAGGCGCGCCTGGTGCTCCTCAAGCTCTTTCTGCGAGAAGAAGGCGGTGCCGTACACGCGCGTGAGCATCGGTCGCTTGGAGTCCCCGCGCCAGTAGGCGCCCGCGACCGACTGCAGGCGGAAGGCCTTTATGGCGCTGGTGTCGGGCGCGTGCGGCCCGCGGCAGAGGTCGGTGAAGGGTCCGTTGGTGTAGAGCGAGACGGTCTGCACGGGCGCCTGCGCAGGCGCTGAGCGAACGATGTCGTCGATCAGCTCCACCTTGTAGTCCTGGCCTTCGGCGGCGAAGCGCTCGCGCGCGGCCGACACAGAAAGCTCGCTGCGCTCGAAGCGCTCCGCAGCGGCGATGTGGGCGCGCATGCGCTCTTCGATCGCCGGCAGGTCGTCGTCGGAGAGCCGCACGCCTTCGGGCAGGTCGAAGTCGTAGTAGAAGCCCTCCGCAATTGGCGGCCCGATCGCCAGCTTCACGCCCGGGTAGAGCTCGCACATCGCCGTCGCGAGCACGTGCGCTGCATCGTGGCGGATCACCTCAAGCGCCTGCGGGCCGCTCTTGGCGGTCAGGATCGCAATCCTGACGCCGCTCTCAAGCGGGCGGGCGAGGTCGACCACCTGGGGCTCGCTGCCGTCGCGCTGCACAGCGACAGCGATCGCCGCGCGCGCCAGCCCCGCTCCGATCGCAGCGGCGGCGTCAGCGCCTGTAGCGCCCTGAGCCAGCTCAAGCGCCGTGCCGTCGGGAAGATGAACGGTGATCGACATTGCAAGCGCCCAGGCTAGCCGCAGGGCTCTCAGCCCGCCCCGGCGGGCGCAAGCGCCTGCCTGATCTGCTGCTCAGAGAGCTCCCAGAGCCGCTGCGCGTCCGTCGCCGACCGCGCCGCAGCGGAGGGCTCGCGCAGGGAGCAGTCGACGTAGTAGCCGCCGCTTTGGAGCTCCTCCGATTGCGCCGCCGCAAGCCAGACCAGCGTCTGCGCGCCCTCCTGCGGGCTGCGCGAGAAGGGCCGCAGCGCCGCCATCAGTGCGCGCATCAGCGGGCCGTTGTTGCGATTGAAGCCGCTTGCGACCACGCCTGGGTGAAAGCAGTAGGCGCCGATGCCGCTCCCCTCAAGGCGCCGCGCAAGCTCGCGCGTGAAGAGGATGTTCGCAAGCTTGGTCTCGCCGTAGCGGGCAAAGCCACCAAGGCGATAGGAGCGCTCCGCGCCGAGATCCTCGAAGGGGATCGAGCGGCCGCGGTGCGCATCGGAGGCGGTGGTGATGATGCGCGCCGGCGCACAAGCGCGCAGGCGCTCAAGCAGCAGGGACGTCAGCAGGTGGGGCGCAAGGTGGTTGGTCGCCCAGGTGCGCTCGATCCCCTCTGCCGTGAGCTCGCGCCGCGAGAGCATCGCGCCCGCGTTGTTGACCAGCAGCTCGAGCCGCTCGCAGCGATCGAGCACCTCCTGCGCCAGCGCCTGCACGCTCGCAAGCGAGGAGAGGTCCGCGTGCATGACCGACACCTGCAACCGCTCTCCTGCCGTCCGGATCCGCTCCGCTGCAGCTGCGCCGCGATCGGGATCGCGGGCTACCAGTGCAACGTGCGCGCCGCGGGCGGCAAGCTCCTGCGCCGCAGCCAGGCCGATGCCAGATGTCGCGCCGGTGATCAGGACCTGCTTGCCAGAAAGCGACCAGCGCTCGCTCACCGCTCTCCCCCTGCCTCCGCGCGCTGTACGCCCGGGCCAACCAGGTCGCTCTGCAGATCGACCCTGATCGCCTTCCGCGCGGCAAGCTCCTGGAGCATCAACGCGGTGTCGGCGATCGCCACGCCGGTCAGATGCTCCCGGCGGCTCTCGAAGTCGGCGACGATCGCTCTGACGGCAGCTTCATAGCGCTGAGCCTGGCCCTGCGCAAGCGCTTCGATCGCCTCGGCCGTGCGCTCGAAGGCGCCGCCGCCTGCGCGCATCGCCTTCGCCCGAGCGAGGGCGCCAGCATCATCATCGAGCAGCAGATCGGCGATCGCAAGCGCGTATGCGGCCGCGGGCGTGAGCTCCTGCAGCTGCGCCAGCGCAGAGCGCACATAGGGTGCCTGCTCCTCACCGCCGCCCGCAAGGATCGCAGCCTTCTGCATGCCGATCAGCCTTCCGTAGCTGGTGGGTGAGGCAAGCTCCCAGGAGGCGCGGTAGCGCGCTGCGGCTTCGCCGAAGAGCCGCTGCGCCCGCTCCCTGCAACCTTCGAGCAGAGCGCGCTGCGCCGTGCGCTCCAGCTCGAGCGCGGCGTGCATCTCGCTGGCGTGGGTCGGCGCCTCTGCCATCGCGCGATGATCGCACAGGTTTGCCTGGCAGCGAGCGCAGGACGCGTCAGATCGCGCCGGGGTGTAACATCGCGAGCCTGCAAATGCCCGTGGCGGAGGGCGTGGCGGGGGTCACGGACCGACCAACGAAGGAGGACTCGATGTCAGTGCTCGACCGCATCAACGCGCGTCTGCTCGGGTGTGTGCTGGTGATCTGCCTCAGCGGGGCGGCGCTGATCGGCGCCCCGGCCGCCAGCGCCTTTCGGGTGGGCAGCACCTATCTCGCCCTCGGCGACTCGCTCGCCTACGGCTTCCACGAGAAGCAGTTCAAAGAAGAGTTCCCGAACGTCAAGCCGGAAACCTTCGACGAAGGCTACGTCAATGACTTTGCCGGGCTGTTGCAGATCTTCCGTCCAGGCATCACGCTGATCAACGACGGCTGCCCCGGGGAGACGACCGAAACGATGATCCACGGCTCGGGGATCCCGGGCTTCTGCGCGGGAGGGCCGACCGGGACGCCATTCCCCTATATCTGGCTGCACCACCCCTATAACGCCTCCTCGCAGCTTGCTGACGCGCTGGCGATGCTGCACGAACGCGCCAACGTCAGCCCGATCACCCTTGACATCGGTGCGAATGACGCGCTGCAGTTCCTCGCCTCGACCTGCGGCTTCCCGACCGCCGACAGGTGCACTGAAGCGCAGTTCATTGCGGAGTACACGAAGATCGGCGAGAACACCGCCTACATCCTCTCGGCGCTGCGCGGGGCTGCTCCGCACGCTCAGATCATCCTGCTGGGCCTCTACAACCCCTACCCGGGAGTCCCGACCGAAGGCGGCGACAAGCTCACCGCGGGCCTCAATGAGGCGCTTGAAAAGGCAGCGGCGGCCGTCCCCGGCGTCAGCTTCGCCAACCCCGAGCCGCTCTTCAACCCCTCGATCATCTTCGGGCTGCCGGAAACGGACGACTACCCGACGATCTGCGCCTTCACGGCGATGTGCCCGGGCGGCTCCTTCAACCCGACCAGCCCCGAAGCGGACATCCACCCGACGAAGCTCGGGTATGAGGTCCTTGCCGGGGTCGTGGCCTTTGACTTCCTGACGCACTGAGCAGCACTACCGCCATCCCCCGCGCCGCGCAGGCGTGGGGGATGGCCTACGCATCCGCCGCGCGCTGCGGGCACGCTGCATGCATCGATCCGCCAGTGCCCTCGCCGGAGCAGCCGGCGCCCGGCAGACGACTCAGCAGCGCCGCCAACGTCGCAAGCTCCTGGTCGCTGAAGCGCTCTGCGAGCAGCGCCTTGATCTCTGCGACATGCGAGCAGGCAGCGCGGCGCAGCTTTGCACGACCCGCATCGAGCAAGACCGCGTAGGCAACGCGCCCGTCCTGCGGACAGTGTGCGCGCTCGATGAAACCGCGCGCGCGCAGCCCATCTAGCAGACGAGTCACGCCGGAGGGGGTTAGCTGCAGGCCGGCGGCGAGATCAACGCCTCGCATCCGGCTATCCGGGGCTTCATCGAGCAGGAGCAGCGCCTCGTACTCATTGACCGTGAGCTCGTGCGCATCGTGAAGCTGCGCGGCCACGATCCTGCGCAAACCGGCGTGGCCCCGCAGCAGCGCCACCCAGGCTGCCGTCGCGGAATCGGCGTGCCCGCCTCGAGCGCTCGCGCACGCTCCTGCGGCGTCGCCGTTCGCCGTGGGCGCGCCTCCGCCCCGGCGCGCCGGCGCGCTGCCCGACCTCTCGCTGTCTTCTTGAATGCTCAATAGTTGATCGCTCATCAAATCTGCTATCTTGTTGACCACTCAATGATATCCCACAACCAAGGAGGTCTCAAGCAAATGAGCGAGGCAACTGCAACAAAGTCTATCCTGCCGACCGGAACGTGGCAGGTCGACCCGGTCCACTCACAGGTTTCTTTCGCGGTCGACTATCACGTCGGCACCTTTCGCGGCAGCTTCTCGCCACTCAACGGAACGCTGACGGTCGCAGAGGACGGCTCGGCTACGCTCACCGGCAGCGTGCCGGCAAGCGGAGTTAAGGTCGAGGCAGAGCAGCTCCACGGACACCTCCAGTCGCCTGACTTCTTCGACGCTGAGCGCGCGCCCGAGCTGACCTTCCGCTCCAGCGCTATTCGCCCAGCCGGCGAGGGCATAGAGGTCGAAGGCGAGCTGGCGATCAGGGGCGTGTCGCTGCCGGTGGTGGCGCGCGGTACCGTGAAGGAGCCGACTACTTACGCCGAACGTGAGTACCTCGGCCTGCACCTTGAGGCGAGCATCGACCGCACCAAGTTCGGGATCGAGTGGAACAACACGCTTCCTGACGGACGGCCGGCGCTCGACAACGAGGTGCGCATCAATGTGGACCTGTTCCTCGTCAAGCAGCAATAGATAGCCAGGAGAAATCGATGCGCATCCTCTCGATCCCCGGCAGCATCCGCCGCGATTCCCACAACTTGAAGCTCGCGCGCGAGGCGCAGCGTCTGGCGCCTGCGGGGCTTGAGGTTGCGATCTTCGGCGGTCTGGCGGCGTTGCCGCACTACAACGAAGATGAAGAGTCTGGCCAGCCCGCTTCGACGGTGCTCGAGCTGCGGACCGCTATAGCTGAGGCGGATGGCCTGTTGTTTGCCACGCCTGAGTACAACGGCACGATCCCTGGCGTGCTCAAGAACGCTGTCGACTGGGCCTCGCGACCGGTGGATGATCCCGTTCTGCGCAACAAGCCCGCCGCCGTGATCGGTGCCAGCACCGGCGCATTCGGCGCGGTCTGGGCGCAGGCCGAGCTGCGCAAATCCCTCGGCATCGCCGGCGCGAGGGTGATCGACGCCGAGTTGGCGGTGCCCTTCGCGGACGCGGCCTTCGACGATCAGGGTCGCCTCAAGGATCCCGCACAGCGCGAACAGCTGCGAGCGGTCGTTGATTCACTCAAGAGCGCGGTGGAGGAGCGAGCGGCGCTGGCGCGCGCTTAACGCCGCTCGCACGTCGCCCGTCGGCATATCCACACGTTGGCCGGCGGGCGGCGACCATCGAACATTTGTCCGCAGCGCCAGTGGGGAATGCTGCCGCGACACGAAGCAGGCCGAGAATGGACTTGCGGATCGCTCGCTTTTGCCACCACCTAGTGACGATCCGCAAGCTTCACATCCGGAAACAAGGCACCCCCGCCGCGAGGCGGGCTCGCAAAGCCAGGGGTCTCCCGTAGACAGCCCGGCTGCCCGGCAGGACCCGCTGTACTCGATTGACGGAGGCCTTGCCGAATGTCCCGCGCCCGCACTCGTACCTGCATTCTGATCGCGCTTGCTCTTGCGCTGCTGCCCCTCGCCCCGGCCTCGCCCTTGTACTCTGCAGGTGGCCCGATCGGTGCATCAACGGCCTATGGGGCGACAGCGAAAAGTGCAAGGCTGATTCGGCAGGCCCGACGCCGCCGTGCACGAGCATGCGCTCCAAGGAAGCTCCGCCACGGCAAATCCGCGAGGAGCCAGCACAAGGTAAAATGCCCCGCGAGTCCTCAGGCGAAACGCAAGGTGACCAGCGGTTCGACTGTCGGCCCGACCGGGCCCACTGGGGGGCAGGGACCGACCGGCGCAACAGGACCGGCCGGCGCGCCAGGAGCGAGCAGCTCGTCGACCCCGGCAGCGGCAGTCCAGGGAGCGACCGGCGCGACCGGCACTCAGGGCGTCACAGGTGCAACCGGCGCTCAGGGCGCGACCGGCCCCACGGGTGCTCAGGGCGCTGCGGGCGCTAACGGCTCCAA